>JBASAM010000001.1:0-35187 GCA_049650605.1 Rhodococcus sp. (in: high G+C Gram-positive bacteria)
GGCCCCGAGTGCGAGGGCGGCGGCGAGCGCTGCGGCGGCGATCGTCGCGCGGTGCCGTGTGGAGCCCGGTGCCCGCCGAGAAGGCGGTGTCCGTGAAGTCGGTGCTGAAAGCTGTGTCACGGAGACGAGGTTAGCGCCGCTACCTGAGCGCGCGGTGAGCAGCAGTAACCGGGGTGTAGTCGGCCTGCCGGGCCGGTCGTGGCGCACGGCCCGGTAGTGGACAATGAGACTGTGACCGACCCGCACCCTCCCGACAGCCCAGACGACCGGACCGACCCGACGTCGACCATCGCGAACTCTCCACGTCGCACCCGCTGGCTGTTTCTCGTCGCCGGCGTGATTCTGGCGCTGGACCTGGTCACCAAGATCCTCGCCGTCGCGTTCGTCGAACCGGGAAACCCGATTCGCATCATCGGCGACACCGTCACTCTGCGTTTGGTCCGCAATCCCGGTGCGGCGTTCTCCATGGCCACCGGAATGACCTGGCTGCTCACCCTCGTGGCGGTCGCTGTCGTCATCGGTGTGATCCGGATCGGTCGCACGCTCCGATCCGGATGGTGGGCGGTGGGCCTCGGGCTGGTGCTGGGCGGAGCGTTGGGCAACCTGATCGACCGCTTCTTCCGAGCGCCCGGTCCGCTGCAGGGTCATGTCGTGGATTTCGTTTCCATCGGGTGGTGGCCGGTGTTCAATGTGGCCGACTCCGCCATCGTCTGCGGCGCCGTCCTGCTGGTGGCGATCACCCTGTTCGGCATCGAGCCCGACGGTTCGCGGCGCGCCGATGATCGCAGTGATTCCGTCGAATCGGAGAAGAAAGCGTGAGAGAGACGCGGTCCATGCCCGTCCCGGACGGTCTCGACGGGATGCGCGTGGACGCCGGCCTGGCGCGGCTGCTGGGGTTGTCGCGAACCGTCGCGGCCACTCTCGCCGAAGAGGGATCGGTGCAGCTGGACGGCTCGGACGTGTCGAAGTCGGACCGCTTGGGCAGTGGTGCGTGGCTCGAGGTTCAGCTACCCGAGCCTGCCCGTCCGTTGACCATCGAGGCGCAACCCGTGCCGGGAATGGACATTCTGTACTCGGATGACGACATCGTGGTGGTCGACAAGCCCGTCGGGGTCGCGGCGCACTCGAGTGTGGGCTGGACCGGTCCGACGGTCATCGGCGGTCTCGCGGCGGCCGGTTTCCGCATTTCCACGTCGGGTGTGCACGAGCGGCAGGGCATCGTGCACCGCTTGGACGTCGGCACGTCGGGAGTGATGGTGGTGGCGACGTCGGAGCGCGCATACACCGTCCTCAAACGGGCCTTCAAGGAACGCACCATCGACAAGCGCTACCACGCTCTGGTTCAGGGCCATCCCGATCCCAGCAGCGGAACCATCGACGCGCCCATCGGACGCCACCGCAGCAACGACTGGAAGTTCGCCGTCACTGCCGACGGCAAGGCCAGCATCACGCATTACGACACGGTCGAGGCGTTCCAAGCGGCCAGCTTGTTGGACGTTCATCTGGAAACGGGCCGCACGCATCAGATCAGAGTGCACTTCTCGGCGCTGCGGCATCCGTGTTGCGGTGACCTCACCTACGGGGCCGATCCACGCTTGGCCGAGCGGCTGGGCCTGGAGCGGCAATGGCTGCACGCGCGCGCACTGGGCTTCACCCATCCCGCCGACGGACGGTACGTCGAATTCTTCAGCCCCTATCCCGCCGATCTGCAGCACGCCTTGGACGTGTTGAGGGCGGGCTGAGACGCGGTGCGCCGGTTCGGTCCGGCGGCAGCCATAGCCGTCGTATTCCTCGTGGCGATGGTGCTGGGAATCGCGAACCCGGTGCGGCCTTCGTCCGTGCGCACCGACGCGCTGGGTCCCGACAACGACGAGACCGCCGAGCAGTACCTGGGGCGTGCCTCGTCCGGTTCGGGCGACGGCGAGCGTTGGGCGTTGGTGTCCTTCGTCAGGTCGATGCCGGCGGCGGAGGTCCTCGCCGTGATGGACGGGGTGCGGGTGTCCGTCGTGTACGTGCACGTTCCGCTCCCTCGCGTTCAGACGCCGGTGATCGACGTTGCGGTGCCGGACACCGACGTCGTAATCGCCAGGTCCGTGCGCGACGCGGCCACGCTGGTGCCGCCGGGCTCGACCGAACGGTCCCGTGCAGTCGCCGCCGTTGTCCGTGATCGTCTGATCTCCGATTGCGCTTGTGTTGCAGGGGTTCTCGTCCGCGCGGATGTCGCCCGGTTGTCCGAGTTGGGCGCCGACACCGACGTCCGCGTTCTCGAGGCGCTCCCGGAGGACGCGGTGTTCGGCAGATTCGCCGTCACACCCTTGTTTCCGGAACGGAGCGGTGACGCGGCGCAGCCTGACGATGGTCCGGTGCCGTCGTCGTGAGCACCGGAGGCAGCACGCGCCGCTACGTCGTCAGGTCGGCGACGGGTGCCGCCGCAGTTCTGTTGGTGATCGTGCTGGGATCGGCCGGGTGGGTGCCCGCGGTGTCCCACGGACGGTTGTACGACGCCGCGCAAGCGCCGGACGCCCCGGTGGCCGTCGTGCTCGGTGCGCGAGTCCAGGACGGCGAACCGATGTCCTTTCTGGCCGGCCGGCTCGATGCCGCGATTCGGCTGATCGACGACGGGACGGTTCGCGCGCTGTTGTTGTCCGGAAACGCACAAGGCACGTCGGGCGATGAGATCGACGCGATGACGAGGTACCTCGTGGCCCGAGGAATCGAGAAGTCCCGAATCGTCGCCGACGACCACGGACTGACGACCTATGACACCTGTGTGCGCGCGGCGCAGACATTCGGCGTGCGACGAGCATTGGTGGTAAGTCAGAACACCCACGCCGCTCGCGCGGTGGCGTTGTGCCGCGCCGCCGGTATCGACGCCGACGGTGTGGTGGCGCATTGCGACTGTTCGCGGCGGTCGCTGGCCCGGCAGTTCGTTCGCGAGATGTTGGCGCGGCCCAAAGCTGCGGTCGACGTGCTCCGCGGTGTGGCACCGGCAGTGCGGACTCCGCCGAGCGATGCCCTCACACGCGCCGCACGGCCCTGACGCGTCGGATCATTCTGCGCTGCCGCGTCGAGCCTTCTCCAGAGCGGCGAGCGTGGACATGACGGTGGCGTGTTGGCGCCGGAGATCGCCGAGGCGCGCACGAGCGGGCAACCCGGTGGAAGCTTCGGCGTCGGCGATACCTGCCTCGATCGCGGTGAGCTGCTCGAGCAGCCCGCCGACGCGGTCGGCCAGAACGGAGACGTCGACGTCGGTCACCGAGCCGGCGCGAGCAGACGTGGATCGAGCAGGGGTGGATCGAGTAGCGGTGGAACGTGCGGGGCCCCCGTGTGCAGGTGTCGCTCGGACCGATGCCGAGGCGCCGCCACGCGAGGACGCTCGGGACACGTCGGCGGCGGCAGGACGCTTGGACAACCGGACTCGATCCAGCGCGGCTCGTGCGCCGCGTGCAGCGGTGCGGTGTTCGAGTTCCTCGTCGTCGTCGGAGGTGATGGCTCCGCCAAGTGGACGGAGCCCGTACATACCGATGAATCGGCGCGCGGAGTCGATGGTGTTCTCGAGTTCGCGACACTCGGCGCATCGAGGCTCGTCGCGGAACGTCGCGACGTCGGTGTGGCTACCGCACCAGACGCAGGCGCCGGGGGTCCATTTGCGCGCCACCGGCGCGCTGGGGGAGACCGGAGCATCGGGATCGTCCACCGGGGTCGTGGTCATCGTGGACGAGGTGCTGGAGCCCGAGTTTCGATCGTCGATCACGTGGATTCACCGTAGTGCATCGGCACTGCCCCGATCACTCGGGACAGGCTGCCGCCTCAGCGTTTTCGCGTGCACGGTGACCAACGTCATGACGCGCCACGGGCTGGGCGGTCCGGCGATGGGCGTGCGACCCGACATCGGCTGAGGTCTTCCGCGTCGGCGGGTTGCAGGTCATACTCGGCTGTCGTGAGCACCCTCGTAGTCACCACCGTCGCAGACGGCGTCCACGTCGCATACGGTCCCGATGTCAACTGGACGATGCTCGTCGACGGCTCCGACGTCACCCTGATCGACTCGGGGTACCCGCGCTATGTGGGGGCAGTCGTGGAGTCTCTGGGGCGTATCGGTCGTCGACCCGAGGACGTTCGGGCAATCCTGCTGACCCACGCGCACATCGATCACATCGGTGGTGCCGCGCACTTCGCCGCCACCTACGGAACGCCGGTTCTGACGTCCGACACCGAAGCGCGCCACGCCCGCCGCGAGTATCTGGAGCAGGCATCGCCGGTCGATGTCGCTCGCAACATCTACAGGCGCGGCGCCCTCGCCTGGACCGTGCGCATCACCAGGGCGGGCGGCACGGACTCCGGTGCCGTGGCCGATGCCGATGGGTTCGATTCCGTCGTGGGTGCGGTACCGGGCGGGGCGCTCGACCTTCCGGGTGGTCCCGTTCCCGTGGACACTTCCGGTCACACCTCGGGTCACACCGCGTACTCGGTCCCGGCTGCCGGTGCCGTACTCAGCGGCGACGCCTTGATCACCGGGCACGCGCTCAGCGACCGCGACGGGCCGCAGATGTTGCCGCCGTTGTTCTCCCACGATCGTCAGCGTGAGCTGGGTGCGTTGGACGCAATCGCCGCACTCGACGCCGATGTTTTGATTCCCGGACACGGCGGCGTCCACCGCGGATCGGTCGCGGACGCGGTTCGGCGCGTGCGCGAGGGCGCCGTCTGACTCAGCGCGGACGTCGGATTCGGATCGGACCCTTCGCCGTGGAGGGGTCCACCACGTGGCCGCCCTGGGTGATCTCGACTTCGCCCGCGGCCACCAGCCGTCGGGCCGCCCTGCGGACGGGTTCCATCAGCGGTCGCCACTCGTCCGGTGCGACCGCGCGTGCGACGTCCGACGGGCATATCGACGAGTCCCTCGCCCGCGCGTCCAGCGCCCGGGTGATGGCGGCTTCGAGGCCATCGTCCGCACCGGCGGCACCCGTCCTGCGGCACGAGTCGCTGCAGTACTTGACCGACTCCCAGTCTCGCTCCCATTTCTTGCGCCATTCGATGCGGCGACCGCAGACCACACAGGTTTTGTTCTCGATCGACGACGATGCGGAAGTCGACGTTCGCTTTCTATGAGCCACCCCGTCGATTGTGCCGTGCTCGCATCGATGAGGCTCGCACGTGGGGATACCGTGAGCGCGTGACACGTTCATCCGGCCCTCGGCCGCCGCGCTCGTCGTCGAGCGTGGGCTTGTTCAGCGGCATCGGTGCCTACGGTCTGTGGGGGCTCTTTCCCGCCTACTTCGGCCTACTCTCCTTCGCCGGTTCGGTGGAGGTTCTCGCGCATCGCATCGTCTGGACGCTCGTGTTGATGCTCGGCGTTCTCGCAGTCCTGGGTCGGTTGTCCACCCTGCGCGGACTCCCGCCGCGAACCTGGGGTGTCGTCGCGCTGGCGTCGATGTTCATCTCGGTGAACTGGGGTGTCTACATCTACGCGGTTTCTCAGGATCGAGTGGTCGAGGCCGCCCTGGGGTATTTCATCAATCCGCTGGTCAGCGTGCTTCTCGGTGTTCTCGTGTTTCGGGAGCGGCTCGGCAAGGCGCAGGTCGCGGCGCTCGCCCTTGCGCTGGTCGCCGTCATCGTGCTGACGGTGGACTATGGCCGGCCCCCGGTCATCTCGCTGACGCTGGCGTTGTCGTTCGCCATGTACGGCGTCATGAAGAAGATCGTGCGGCTCGAACCGTTGACCTCGCTGACCGCCGAAGGGATGGTGGGCGCGCCGGCAGCCTTGATCTTTCTGGTCGTCCTGGGTCTGACGGGTGGAGCCCAGGCATTGTCGGCGGGTGCACCGCACGCCTTACTGCTGGTGCTCGCCGGGCCCGTCACCGCGGCTCCGCTCCTGTTGTTCGGCGCCGCCGCACAGAAGCTGCCGTTGGTGACACTGGGACTGCTGCAGTACCTCACGCCCGCCTTGCAGATGGCGTGGGGTGTGGTGGTGTTGAACGAGGACATGCCGGCATCGCGGTGGATCGGATTCGCGTTGATCTGGTGCGCTCTGGCGGTGTTCACGAGCGACTCGGTGCGCCGGCTGCGTGCCAACCGTATCGCGGCGGTTCCGGTCGAGGCGGCGGGAACGGACGAGTACGAAGGCGACTCGCGCACGGTCTCGTGACCCCTCGACCGAAGCCTCATTCGTCACAGTTGTCACAGGCGCGTGGGAATGACAGCTGTGTCGGTAGGAGGACTTAGAGTGACTCCCGTGTCGGACTTCGTTCATCTCCACAATCACACCGAATACTCGATGCTCGACGGCGCTGCCAAGATCGCGCCCATGTTCGCCGAGGCGCAACGCTTGGGGATGAGCGCGGTGGGAATGACCGACCACGGCAACATGTACGGGGCCAGCGAGTTCTACAACGAGGCCAAGAAGGCCGGGATCAAACCCATCATCGGCATCGAGGCGTACATCGCCCCGGAGTCGCGGTTCAACAAGAAGCGCGTGCTGTGGGGTGATCGCAGCCAGAAGTCGGACGATGTGTCCGGTAGCGGTGCGTACACCCACATGACGATGGTCGCGGAGAACGCTACCGGTCTTCGAAATCTGTTCAAGCTGTCCTCACTGGCGTCGACGGAAGGTCAGCTGGGCAAGTGGGCGCGGATGGACGAGGAGATCATCGCCACCCATGCCGAGGGCATCATCGCCACCACCGGGTGTCCGTCCGGAGAGATCCAGACGCGTCTGCGCCTCGGGCAGGACCGCGAAGCTCTGGAAGCGGCGGCCAAGTGGCAGGAGATCTGGGGCCCGGACAACTTCTTCCTCGAACTCATGGACCACGGTCTGTCCATCGAGCGCCGGGTCCGCGAGGGACTCATCGACATCGGCCAACAGTTGTCCATCCCGCCGCTGGCCACCAATGACTGCCACTACGTGACCAAGGAAGCTTCGGTCAACCACGAAGCGTTGCTGTGCATTCAGACCGGCAAGACGCTCAGCGATCCCACCCGATTCAAGTTCGACGGTGACGGTTACTACCTGAAGTCTGCTGACGAGATGCGCGCGTTGTGGGACGACGAGGTTCCGGGCGCGTGTGATTCGACGTTGCTCATCGCCGAGCGCGTGCAGTCCTACGACGAGGTGTGGGCGCATCGCGACCGCATGCCGATCTTCCCGGTTCCCGAGGGCTACACCCAGGGCACGTGGCTTCGCAAGGAAGTCACCGACGGGCTGCATCGCCGTTTCCCCGACGGTCCCACCGAGGAATATCTCGCCCGTGCGGATTACGAGATCAGCGTCATCCTCGAAATGGGCTTCCCGGCCTACTTCCTGGTGGTCGGCGATCTGATCAACCACGCGAAGGACGTCGGCATCCGCGTCGGTCCGGGCCGCGGCTCGGCGGCCGGATCGCTCGTCGCCTACGCCATGGGCATCACCAACATCGACCCGTTGCCGCACGGTTTGCTGTTCGAGCGATTCCTCAACCCCGAGCGCGTGTCGATGCCCGATATCGACATCGACTTCGACGATCGTCGTCGCGGCGAAATGGTGCGCTACGCCACCGAGAAGTGGGGAAGCGACCGCGTCGCGCAGGTCATCACGTTCGGAACCATCAAGACCAAGGCCGCCATCAAGGACTCGGCGCGCGTGCAGTTCGGTCAGCCCGGCTTCGCCATCGCCGATCAGATCACCAAGGCCCTCCCGCCGCCCGTCATGGCCAAGGACATTTCGGTGGCCGGCATCACCGACCCCGCGCACGATCGGTACAAAGAGGCCACCGAGGTTCGGGCGCTGATCGACTCCAATCCGGACGTTGCGAAGATCTACCAGACGGCCAAGGGTCTCGAAGGGCTGATCCGCAACGCAGGTGTGCACGCCTGCGCGGTGATCATGTCCTCGGAGCCGCTCACCGATGCCATTCCGGTGTGGAAGCGCGCGCAGGACGGCGCCATCATCACGGGGTGGGACTATCCGTCGTGCGAGGCCATCGGCCTGCTCAAGATGGACTTCCTCGGCCTGCGCAACCTGACGGTCATCGGCGACGCCATCGACAACATCAAGTCGAACCGCGGGATCGACATCGATCTGGACGCACTGCCGCTGGATGACCCGGCGACGTACGAATTGCTGTCGCGCGGTGACACTCTGGGCGTCTTTCAGCTGGACGGCACGGCAATGCGTGATCTGCTGCGCAAGATGCAGCCCACCGGCTTCGAGGACATCGTCGCCGTCCTGGCGCTCTACCGGCCGGGTCCGATGGGCATGAACTCGCACAACGACTATGCCGATCGCAAGAACGGTCGCCAAGAGGTCAAGCCGATTCACGCGGAGCTCGAAGAACCGCTGAAGGTGATTCTGGGCGAGACCTACGGCCTGGTGGTCTACCAGGAGCAGATCATGCAGCTCGCGCAGAAGGTGGCCGGTTATTCACTGGGCCAAGCCGACTTGCTGCGACGCGCCATGGGCAAGAAGAAGCTCTCCGAACTGGAGAAGGCCTACGCGGGTTTCCGGCAGGGCATGCTGGACAACGACTTCTCCGAGGCCGCCATCAAGGCTCTGTGGGACACCGTGCTCCCGTTCGCCGGCTACGCGTTCAACAAGTCGCACTCGGCGGGCTACGGTCTGGTCTCGTACTGGACGGCATACCTCAAGGCCAATTATCCGGCCGAGTACATGGCCGGACTACTCACCAGCGTCGGGGACGACAAGGACAAGGCCGCTATCTATCTCGCGGACTGCCGTCGACTGGGGATCACGGTGATGCCGCCCGACGTCAACGAGTCGGAGTTGAACTTCGCCTCGGTCGGCGAGGACATCCGCTTCGGCATGGGCGCGGTGCGTAATGTCGGCGCCAACGTGGTCGCGTCCATCATCGCAGCGCGCAAGGAGAAGGGTAAGTTCACCGACTTCTCCGACTATCTCGCGAAGATCGACGCGACGGCCTGCAACAAGAAGGTCACCGAATCGTTGATCAAGGCAGGCGGATTCGATTCGCTCGACCACCCGCGCAAGGGTCTGATGCTCATCCACGCCGATGCCATCGACTCGGTGTTGGGTACCAAGAAGGCCGAGGCCATCGGACAGTTCGACCTGTTCGGGGGAGTGGACGCCGACGAGTCGATCACGGCGGTGTTCAACGTGAAGATTCCCGACGAGGAGTGGGACGGCAAGCATCGTCTGGCGCTCGAACGGGAGATGTTGGGACTCTACGTGTCCGGGCACCCGCTCAACGGCGTCGAACACGTGTTGGCGTCGCAGTCCGACACTGCCATTCCCACCATTCTCGAAGGTGTGCTCAAGGACGGAACCCAGGTCACCGTCGGTGGCATCCTCGCGTCGGTCAACCGTCGGGTGAACAAGAACGGGTTGACCTGGGCGTCGGCGCAGCTCGAAGATCTCACCGGTGGCATCGAGGTGTTGTTCTTCCCGCAGGCGTACTCGGTGTTCGGTGCCGACGTCGCCGAAGACGCGGTGGTTCTGGTCAAGGCGCGGGTCTCGGCGCGCGACGATCGTATTTCGTTGATCGCCAACGACATCGCCGTGCCCGATCTGTCCTCGGTCGGCGTTGCCAAGCCGGTCGCGGTCAGTCTTCCGACGCGTCAGTGCACGGCCGACAAGGTGGGCGCTCTCAAGCGGGTGCTCGCCAGCCATCCCGGCACCACGGATGTCCATCTGCGTCTGCTGAGCGGTGATCGTGTCACGATGCTCAAGGTGGACGAGAAGCTGCGCGTCACGCCGTCGTCCGCCCTGATGGGGGATCTGAAGGCGCTGCTCGGCCCCGGTTGCCTCAGCGTGTGACGGTCGCCGATCGTGTGACGGCGGTATCGAGGTAGTTCTCGACGTCGAGACCGAAGGGGTTGTCGCGCAAACCTTCCCGAATAACGTCGAGATAGCGCTGTGACGGTTCGCCGCGCTCGCGGACACGGCTCGACGTGAGCGTCATTGCGGGAAGCCCGTCGATGTCGGCCAAGCGCAGGAGTGCGTCGTACTTCCCGCGGTGGGACTCCATCGATGGCTCCACCGGCAGCCTTGACCACGACCCCACTGCGGCGGGCACTGCGTCGCTCGTCGAGAGTGTCGAGGTGGACTGCGCATTCTCTGCGGCGGCGACATGGTCGAGCGCGGCCCGCGTCACCAGGTAGGCGCGCGCGACGGTGGTGCATCCGGGTTCGGCGTCGAGCGAAACGAAGGCCGGCGATCCGCCCCACCGGGCCGAGACGCCCGCGAAGTAGAGGGCGTGCGGGATGGTCAGCCATCGACGATCTGTCGGCACATCGAGATCGGTACCCGCCGTGTGAGCGCCGAAGCGGCTGTCAGGGCTCGCGCCGCCGAGGTAGGCGCCGAGACGCGCGGGGAGCGTGTTGGAGCCGTACCCGACATACCAGAGAAGGTCCTGAGCGGTCACAGGAAAAGAATGCAGTGCAGACGCGAGCGAGATGTCAACGCGGGACGCGGAGCCGCTCGACGGTGCCGAGCGTCCACCAGAGCGTCACGGCAACCGCAGCGGAGGTCAGTACTGCAGTCTGCATGGTGACCGTTGCGGCGAGGACGGCGAACAGCACCAGCGCGGCGGCCAGGCTCTCGATCTTGTAGAGGGGCCAGTCGGTGCCGGCAACATCCACGGAACGTACCGCACCGCGCTGTGAGAATCGCAGATCGACCGTGGTCATCTCGTGCCTCCCGAACGTCATATTTCGTTCACCAACCGTCTGCAACGAGGTTACACGCACAACAGAGTTCGGTCGACCGAAACTCCCCGCCCACGGATGTTTTCTTGCTACGCGGGCCAACCCTGTGTGTACTGGAGCCATGCCACTGAACGCGGAGTACGAACCGAGTCCGACCGGTTGGGTCGCGGACCAGGCCGATGTGTACGAAAGCTCCGGCGGAACCGAGGGCACCGAGCTCCGGGGGATGCCCGTTGTCCTGCTCACCACGATCGGTAACAAGTCGGGGAAACTTCGTCGGACGCCGTTGATGCGGGTCGAACACGACGGTGCTTACGCGGCCGTGGCGTCGCTGGGCGGCGCTCCGAAGCATCCGGTCTGGTACTACAACGTCGTCGCCGACCCCCACGTGGAACTGCGTGACAAGACCGCCAAGTGGGACATGGTCGCGCGCGAGGTGCACGGTGAGGAGAAGGACCTGTGGTGGGAGCGAGCCGTGGACGCATTCCCGGACTACGCCGACTACAAGAACAAGACCGACCGCGAGATCCCGGTCTTCGTCCTCGAGAGGGTCTGACTGCTCGGACCCCCCGGGGCGCAGGGGTGTAGGTGAGCGTTCACAGAACGTGGCAGCATGTTCCCGGTGACCGAGACGACGAGCCGTACCGATGCCACTGCGCCGACCGCAGCCGACATCGATGCTGCCGCTGTCCGTCTGCACGGCATCGCCACCCTGACGCCGCTCGAATACTGCGATCGTCTCTCCGCCGAAACGGGTGCGCACGTCTATCTCAAACGCGAGGACCTGCAGCGCGTCCGTTCGTACAAACTGCGCGGCGCCTACAACCTGATGCTCCAGCTCGGTGACGACGAGCGAGCGGTGGGGATCGTCGCCGCCAGCGCGGGAAACCACGCGCAAGGCGTTGCGTTCGCGTGTCGCGCGCTCGGAATCAACGGTCGGATCTACGTGCCCACCAACACCCCGAGGCAGAAGCGCGATCGTATTGCCTTCCACGGCGGGGACTGGGTTCAGGTGATCAGCGTCGGAACCACGTTCGACGCGGCTCTGGCGTCAGCCATGGACGACGTGGCACGGACCGGGGCAACCATCGTTCCTCCCTTCGACGATCCGCGTACCACGGCAGGTCAGGGCACCATTGCTGCCGAGGTGCTGGCGCAGCTCGGCGCTGCCCCCGATCTGGTGATCGTTCCGGTGGGCGGCGGCGGATGCATGACCGGCGTGGCCACCTACCTGGCGGAACGCTCGCCGACGACGTCGCTGGTGGGTGCGGAACCGACCGGTGCGGCATCGATGGCGGCCGCGTTGATTGCCGGAGGTCCCGTTCCGCTGTCCGACATCGATCCGTTCGTCGACGGAGCCGCGGTACGCCGCGTCGGGAACTTGCCGTACCGGGTGATGGCAAGCCTCGGTGCAACCGTCGCGTCGCAGTCGTCGTTGCCCATCCGCACCGATGCGGACGCCGGTCGTGGTTCCGTGACGGTGACTCAGGTCGACGAGGGCGCCATCTGCACGGCGATGCTCGATCTTTATCAGAGCGAGGGGATCATCGCCGAGCCCGCCGGAGCGTTGTCCGTGGCTGCCCTGTCACATGTCGACGTTCCCGCGGGCAGCACCGTGGTGTGCCTGATCTCCGGTGGAAACAACGACGTGTCCCGCTACGGAGAGATCCTCGAGCGATCGTTGGTCCACAAGGGCCTCAAGCACTACTTCCTGGTGGACTTCCCGCAGGAGCCCGGTGCACTGCGCACGTTCCTGGACGTCGTGCTGGGGCCGGAGGACGACGTGACGCTGTTCGAATACGTCAAGCGCAACAACCGAGAAACCGGTGCAGCTCTGGTGGGCATCGAGTTGGGTTCCGCGTCGGGTCTGTCGTCGCTCCTCGAACGCATGGAGGAATCGCCGATGCACGTCGAACACCTCGAGCCGGGGTCGCCGGCGTATCGCTACCTCACCTGACGGCTGCGGCGAGCAGGTCCGACGGCTAGGGAGCGTTGTCGCCCAGCAGACGCTCGACCACCGACCGGTGCAAGTCGGGGTCGGTAGCGGGGAGGCCGAGCAACGCGGCCAGGTAGATTCCGTCGCCCACGAGACGCACGATCTCGGCGAGGACGGGATCGGTCACCTCCCGTTGCAGCGCGCGATCCCACATTCCCATGACGTCGATGACCGCTTGATGCACTTCGCCTGGTCGCCCGTCGATGCTGCGCAGCGCAGCAAGTGTGGATCGGTAGAGAGACAACTCCTCCGCGGACACCGTGTCGGGTGGCTGTAAGTACCACTGGGCCAGCGATGTGCCGTTGCTCTCGGCGTCGACCCGTTGCGCGTCCGATCGCTCGCCGAGGCGTCTGACCATTGCCGCCATCATCGCGTCCTTGCTGGGAAAGTGGTACAGCAAGCCACCTTTCGACACGCCGGCGTGCGCAGCAACTGCTTCGAGTGTGGTCTTGTCCGAGCCCTCGCCCAGTAGAAGTTCCTCGAGTGCGTCCAGAATTCGGTCTCGCGTATCGGCCGCCATGGAATGGACTGTACCGGCCGGACGGTTGTTGCTATTGTTCTGGTGTCCGGCTGTACCGTCCGGACGGTAAACGAAAGAGGTGTCCCGTGTCCGTGTCCGCGACTGCGTTCCCGCAGTCGAATGCCGAAAATGCTGTGCCCGCTACCCGCCGTGAGTGGTTGGGCCTGACGGTTCTTGCCGGGGCGGTGATGCTCGTCGCCGTCGACGGCACTGTCCTCGACATCGCCCTTCCGTTCCTCAGTTCCGATCTACGCCCCACCAGCACCGAGCTGCTCTGGATCATCGACGTTTATTCGTTCGTGTTGGCCGGTCTGCTGGTGACGATGGGAACCGTCGGTGATCGAATCGGTCGGCGCCGACTTCTCCTGCTGGGAGCGGCCGGTTTCGGACTGTCATCGGTGGTCGCGGCGTTCGCGGTGGATCCCACGATGCTGATCGCCGCACGTGTGATGCAGGGCATCGCAGGTGCCACGTTGATGCCCGCCACTCTCGGGCTCATTCGAACCATGTTCCAGGTGCACCGCCAGCGCACCCTCGCCATCGGCGTGTGGGGAGCTATGGCGGGCGGCGGCGCCGCGGCCGGACCGCTGGTCGGCGGATACCTGCTCGAGCACTTCTGGTGGGGTTCGGTGTTCTTGATCAACGTGCCCATCATGGCGGCGCTCCTGGTTCTCGGACCGCTCACCATCCCCGAGTCGAAAGACCCGAAACCGGGCCGATTCGACGTACCCAGCGCCGTGCTGTCGATCCTCGCGATCGTGCCGGTGGTCTACGCCATCAAGGAATCCGCCGCGCACGGGGCGGACATCGCGATGTTGCCGGTCGCCCTGGGCGGCGTCGTCGCCGGAATCGTCTTCGTGCGACGGCAGCGCCGTCTGGCCGCGCCGATGATCGATTTGACGCTCTTCGCGCAACGGCGGTTCTCGACGGCGGTCGCCACCAACCTGTTGTCGGTGTTCGCACTGGCAGGCGTGCTGTTCTTCGGGTCGCAGTACCTGCAATCCGTTCTCGGTACGTCACCGCTCGAAGCGGGTCTGGTGATGGTGCCGGGGACGGCATCGTCCATCCTGGCGTCGTTGGCCGCAGCGCACCTCGTGCGGCGGTGGGAGGCAGGAACGGTCCTTGCGGTCGGCCTCGCGATGTCGTCGGTGGGTGCTGCGATGCTGACCCGACTCGGTCAGACGGACGGGATTCCCGTCTTCATGGCGTCGTTCGTTCTGGTCGGTATCGGTGCGGGACTCGCCCTCACTCTGACGTCCGATCTGGTGGTCGGGTCGGTGCCCGCCCCGCGCGCCGGAGCGGCCTCGGCAGTGTCCGAGACAGCGTACGAACTGGGCATCGCCCTCGGCGTGGCCTTGATCGGGTCCGTCGTCATGTCCGTGTTCCGCAGTGGTGTCGACACCTCGTCGCTGGACGCGTCCAGCGCTTCCGGTGCACGGGAGACCATCGGTGAAGCCGTCTCCATCGCGGGTTCGCTGCCCGCCGAGATCGGAGACGTGCTGGCCGACTCCGCGCGGACCGCGTTCGTCGACGGTATGCACGTCGCAGCCGTTGCCACTGCCGTGGTTCTCGCCGTCAACGCCGTTCTCGTGGCCGTCGCGCTGAAGCGACCAGAGCGTGTGGGCGCTTCGGAAGGTCAGGCGAGTACCACGAACGAATGACCCGGCACCGTCGTCGCCGACGCGGTTTCGTTGGGCGTCGCCTCGTCCCACCACAGGATCGGGGTCCCGCCGAACGGAACCGTCACCGGTGACGCGGACAGGTTGCACACCAGCCGAAGCCCATGTTCGGAAGCGGTCTCACCCCGCCGGCGACACGCGGGGTGAGACCGCTGGACGCATACCCATCGCTCGTCCTCGTCGTAGTCGACGTGAACGTCGGTCAACCAGGGATCGGTGATCTCGATGCGCTCGGCGCGCAGCGTCAGCAACGACCGATAGCACTCCAGGACGCGCGCATGGTCGCCCTCGGAAACCTCGGCCCAGTCGAGCTTGGAGTTGTGGAACGTCGCCGGGTCCTGTGGGTCCGGGATGTCCTCGCTGTCCCATCCGTGCGAGGCGAACTCCGCCTTGCGGCCGTTCGCGGTGGCTTCTCCCAACTCCGGTTCGGGGTGGGAGGTGAAGAACTGGAACGGGGTGGACGCGTCGAACTCCTCACCCATGAACAGCATGGGGGTGAAGGGAGACAACAGAACCAGAGCGGCCTTGATTGCCAGCTGTCCCGAGTCCAGCGAGAACCCGGGACGGTCACCGATGGCCCGGTTTCCCACCTGATCGTGGGTCGTGGTGTACGCGACGAGGGAACTGCCCGGGACGATTCGGCGGTCGATCGGGCGTCCGTGGACACGCCCACGGAAACTGGAGTACGTCCCGGCGTGGAAGAAGCCCTGCCCGAGGGTGGTGGCCAGGCATTGCATCGAGCCGAAATCGTCGTAGTAGCCCTGCCTCTCGCCGGACACCGCCGCATGCACCGCGTGGTGGACGTCGTCGTCCCATTGCGCCGTCAGTCCGTAGCCACCGCCGGCGCGAGGAGTGATCAGCGTCGGGTCGTTCAGATCGCTCTCGGCGATCAGGCTCAGGGGGCGCCCCAGATGCGCGGACAATGCAGCGGTCTCGACGGCCAGTTGTTCGAGGATGTGTGTGGCCGTGGTGTCGGCGATCGCATGGACCGCGTCGAGTCGCAGCGCATCGACGTGGAACTCCTCGAACCAGCGCAAGGCATTGTCGATGATGTAGCGCCGCACCGCATCGGAATTCTCGCCCGCTACGTTGACGGTCTGGCCCCACGAGTTCGCACCCTCGGACATGTACGGCCCGAACTTCTCGAGATAGTTTCCCGACGGTCCCAGGTGGTTGTAGACGACGTCGAGAGTGACGGCGAGCCCGCGTGCGTGGCACGCGTCGACGAAACGCTGGAATCCCTCCGGCCCGCCGTAACCCTCGTGCACGGCGTACCAGAGGACACCGTCGTACCCCCAGTTGTGCGTCCCGTTGAAGCCGTTGACCGGCATCACTTCGACGAACGTCACCCCGAGCTCGACCAGGTAGTCCAGACGCTCGATCGCGGAATCGAAAGTTCCTGCTGTGGTGAAGGTTCCGATGTGCAGCTCGTAGAGCACCCCTCCGGCCAGTGGACGGCCGGTCCACGAGTCGTCGGTCCAGGGGTAGGTCTCGGGGGAGTAGAGCGCCGACGACTCGTGCACCCCGTCGGGCTGCCTCGGCGACCGCGGGTCCGGGATCACCGCGTCGTCATCGCCCACCACGAAGCCGTATCGATCGCCATCCGCTGCGGGGACCTCAGCGGTCCACCACCCGTCCTGCGCTGTCATGGGGTGCAGTTCTCCGGCGAGGTGAAGCTGCACCCGTTCCGGCGTCGGTGCCCAGACGGAAAACGTGCGAGGGGTCGATCCGGTGGCCACAGTGGAGGTCATGCACGCATCTTTACCCAGTCGGCGCTCCGACGACACCGGTGCAGGTGCTCGGTAACTGCGTCGCGCGGCACCAACGGGCATGCTGGAAGGGTGGACGGTGATCAGATGGACGCTTATCAGAAGGACGACGATCAGGCGAACGACGTGCGGGTGCTGCCGATGTTCCCCCTCGGCTCGGTGATTCTTCCGGGCGACGACGTACCGCTGCACGTGTTCGAACCGCGGTACCGCGAGATGGTCGAACATTGCCTGACCACCGAGTCGCACTTCGGTGTCGTGCTCATCGAGCGCGGTCACGAGGTGGGCGGGGGAGATGTGCGCGGCACTGCCGCCGTGTCCACGCGCATCGACCGCGCCATTCCGACGCCCGACGGGCGGTTCGTCCTGGAATGCACCGGTGTCGAGCGCATTCGAGTGCTCGAGTGGATGCGGGACGATCCGTACCCGCAGGCGCGTATCACCGCGTGGCCCGATCTGGACGAGCCGGACGAAGACGTCGCAGAGGTGTACGACCTGGTGCAGGAACGGACGGACACGCTGTTCGAGATCCTCACCGATATTGCGCAATCGCGTGATCTCCCGACCCCCGACGTCCCGCGCTTTTCTCCAGCGGGTGAACGGTCGGTCCGCGAGGTCTGGGAGTTCGCCTCGTCGTTGCCTTTGGGGTCGTCCGACCGCGCGAAGGTCCTTGCCGCCGAGACGGTGGGACGTCGACTGCAGGTTCTGGCCTCGGCGCTGGACGATGTGATCGCTATCGCCGAGTTCTCCCGCTTGCCCGATATGTGAGGCGGTACGTCGTCGGCGAGACCTCCCGCGCGTTAGTGTTTTCGTCAGCGGGGGATCGGTATCGACACAGGAGGACTACCAGTGGTTCACGAGCGAGCGGGACAGCGTGCACAGGCCTCGGATCTCGTCGATCTACCTCATCTGCTGACGTCTTACTACAGCGTGAAGCCCGATGCCGACAACCCTGATCAGCACGTGGTGTTCGGCACCTCCGGGCACCGCGGATCGAGTCTGGACGGTGCTTTCAACGAAGACCACATCGTGGCGACGACGCAAGCCATCGTGGAGTACCGAGCCTCGCAGGGCACGACGGGTCCGTTGTTCCTCGGGCGCGACACGCATGGACTGTCCGAACCCGCGTGGGTTACCGCGATCGAGGTGCTCGCCGCGAACGACGTTGTCGTGCTGGTCGACTCATCCGATCGCTACACGCCCACCCCTGCTGTGAGTCATGCGATCCTGCGGCACAACGCATCCGGCCCGTCGGCGCTGGCCGACGGAATCGTGGTAACCCCGTCCCACAATCCGCCGCGCGACGGAGGTTTCAAGTACAACCCGCCCAACGGTGGGCCGGCGGACAGTGACGCGACATCGGTGATCGCGGCCCGCGCCAACGAAATTCTGCGGGCCGGCGTCGGATCCGTGAAGCGAGTAACGCTGTCTGCGGCGCGCGCGGGAAGCGTGCAGAAATACGACTACTTGGCCTCATACGTCGACGACCTTCCCTCGGTCGTCGACATCGACGCCATCCGGTCGGCCGGTGTGCGAATCGGTGCGGACCCCCTCGGCGGCGCGAGCGTCGACTACTGGGGCGCCATCGCCGAACGACACCGGCTGGACCTGACCGTGGTCAATCCACTGGTCGACGCGACCTGGCGCTTCATGACCCTCGACACCGACGGCAAGATTCGCATGGACTGCTCGTCGCCCAACGCGATGGCCTCGCTCATCGAGGCTCGCGACAAATTCGACGTGTCGACGGGCAACGATGCCGACGCGGACCGTCATGGGATCGTGACACCCGACGGACTCATGAACCCGAACCACTACCTCGCCGTAGCCATCGAGTACCTGTTCTCCCACCGAGCCGGGTGGCCGTCGGCAGCGGCGGTGGGCAAGACGCTGGTGAGCTCATCGATGATCGACCGCGTCGTGGAGTCCCTCGGTCGCACGCTGCTCGAGGTGCCCGTCGGGTTCAAGTGGTTCGTCCCCGGTCTGATCAGCGGCGAGATCGGATTCGGCGGCGAGGAAAGCGCCGGTGCGTCGTTCCTGCGCAAGGACGGCTCGGTCTGGACCACGGACAAGGATGGCATCATCCTGGCGCTGCTCGCCTCGGAAATCACCGCGGTGACGGGTTCCACTCCGTCCCAGCGATACGCAGATCTCACCTCGCGCTTCGGCAATCCGTCGTACGCACGCACCGACGCGCCCGCCGACCGCGCGCAGAAGGCGGTATTGGCCAAACTGTCCGCCGAGCAGGTCACTGCGACGACGCTGGCAGGCGAGGACATCACGGCGACACTCACCTCGGCGCCCGGCAACGGGGCAGCGCTCGGCGGACTCAAGGTCACCACCGAGAACGCGTGGTTCGCGGCCCGCCCGTCCGGCACGGAAGACGTCTACAAGATCTACGCCGAGTCCTTCCTGGGTGACGATCATCTCGCGGAGGTGCAGAGCGCCGCACGCGATCTGGTGTCCTCGGTACTGTCCGGAGAATGAGCGAGGCCTCCGAACCGACAGACTCCGGCGGCATCTCCAAGACCGGCGATCCCACCCGCGACATCTGGATCCTGGTATCCGCGGCGTTCGTCATCGCGCTGGGCTTCGGCATCGTCGCTCCCGCCCTTCCCGGATTCGCGCTGGCATTCGGTGTCGACGCCTTCGCCGTCACCGTGATCATCAGTGCGTTCGCGGCGACTCGGCTGATCTTCGCTCCCGCAAGCGGCGCGCTGGTGCAGCGCGTCGGAGAACGGCGCGTGTATCTCACCGGCCTGTTGGTGGTGGCGGTGTCCACCGGACTGTGCGCAGTGGCACAGTCGTATTGGCAGTTACTGGTGTTCCGCTCGTTGGGCGGAATCGGGTCCACGATGTTCACGGTGTCCGCGCTGGGGTTGCTGATCCGCATTGCCCCACCGGATCGCCGCGGACGTGTCTCGGGCATGTACGCGTCGAGTTTTCTGGCGGGCACGGTGATGGGCCCGTTCGTCGGCGGCATCGTCCTGGAGGTCGGCGGGTTGCGCGCACCGTTCGTCTTCTACGCCGTCACGCTGGTGGCCGCCGCGGCGGTCGTGGCGGTGGGATTGCGGTCGCCGGCGGCCACGACGGAGTCGGACGGGAACGCACCTGTTGCGCTGCGCTTCCTCGACGCTGTGCAGTCTCCGACGTACCGATCGGCCCTGCTGTCGAACTTCGCCAACGGGTGGGCGGTGTTCGGGGTTCGCACGGCTATCGTCCCGCTGTTCGTGGTGGCTGCGCTCGGTCGCAGCGACTCCATGGCGGCTGTCGCTCTGGCGGTGTTCGCGGTGGGCAACGCCGTCGTGCTGATTCCCGCCGGACGCTGGTCCGATCGCCACGGGCGCAAACCGTTCCTGATAACTGGCCTCCTGGTGTGCGGAACGGCCATGGCGTCCATGGGCGTGTCGGGATCGACGGAGGTGTTCCTGGTGGTCACGTTCGTCGCGGGCGTCGGATCCGGTCTGATCACCCCCGTGCAACAGGCGGCGGTCGCGGATCTCATCGGATCTCGTGCGCGCGGCGGCCCGGTGCTGGCGGCCTTTCAGATGTCGATGGACGTGGGTGCGGTGATCGGCCCCCTGATTGCGGGCGCCCTGGTGACCAACGTGTCCTACGCAGTCGCCTTCGGTACCTCGGGCGCGGTCCTGCTGATTGCCGCGGTGGGGTGGATGGTGGTTCCCGATACCAAATCCGAAGGAGCCGCGCTGACGACGAAAGCCGACCGCTCAGGAAACGCCGACGCCGATCAGAACTCCGACGGCATAGGTCGCCGTGACGGCGAGTGATCCCAGCAGCAGCTGCCGAACAGCCCCGCCGAGCGTCGACCTCGAGGTGAAGTGAGCAGCCAAGGCTCCCGCCACCATGAGACCGACGGCGCCGCAGGCGAGGCCGAACGCCAAGGTGGTCGAGCCCAGCAGGAACGGAATCAACGGGATGATCGCGCCGATCGCGAACAGGACGAACGACGACCCGGCGGCTACCCACGGTGACGGCTTCTCGTTGGGATCGACACCGAGTTCGCGTGAGATGTGCAGCTCGACGGCACGATCGGAATCGGCGTGAATCTCCTTGGCCGCTCGGGTTGCCGTCTCGGTGGTCATGCCCATATCGGTGAGCATGTGGACCAACTCCGCTTCCTCCTCCTCGGGGAACTGAGCGAAGGCAGCACGTTCGGTGTCCACCTCGGCATCGATCTGTTCGTTCTGGGTCGAGACCGACGTGAACTCGCCGAGGGCCATCGAGAAGGCACCCGCGACCAGACCGGCGACACCGCTGAGCACGAGAGCACGCGGGCTGACGCCTGCACCGCTCACGCCTGCTATCAGTGCTGTGTTGGTCACCAGGCCGTCCATCGCGCCGAACGTCGCGGCGCGCAGCCAACCGCCGGAGACGTCGGCGTGTTCGTGGTCGAACTCGTGCGGGTCGCGTGTCGGCTGATCGTCCACCGGCCGGGTCCGCGGGTCGAGCGGATCGATGTGGGTCACGACGGCGAATGTACGTGTCTTCCACGCGCCCCACCAGCAAGCTTTGGCATACCTGACCTGCACCGTGGCTACGATGTCAGTCGTGCATTCGACCCGCCTGTCCGTTGTTTCCGCAGTGTCTCTACTCGCCCGCGTTTCTCTCGCGGCGGTCTGGCTCGCCTCCGGTGTGATCAAGGCCGCATCGCCGACGGACACCGTCGTGGCGGTGCGGGCCTACCGTCTGCTGCCCGAATCTCTCGTCGTGCCGACGGCATCAGCGCTCCCGTTCCTCGAGATCGGCCTGGGATTGCTGCTGCTGATCGGGCTCGGCACGCGGGTCGCCGCAGCGGCGTCCGCCGCCTTCCTGCTGCTGCTGATCGGGGTGATCGCATCCGTGTGGGCCAGGGGAATGTCGATCGACTGCGGATGCTTCGGCGGTGGCGGAGCAGCCGATGTCTCGTCGTGGGACTACATCGCCGAACTTGCCCGCGACACGGGCTTCCTTGCGCTGGCCGTGTGGCTCGTCCGCTTTCCGCGCAGTCCGCTGTCGATGGGACTCCGTTCTCGATCGCTGACTTTGCGGCCTGCTTCTCAGGACGCTGTCAGTCACGCGTGACACAGTATTTGCGTGAATGCCTCGAAGTCGCCCTCCTCGAAATCACCGTCGTCCAAATCATCGTCCTCGACCAAGTCGTCGAAGTACACCCCGCAGAAATCGTCCAGCACGTCTACCTATGTGTTGGGCGGGTTGGCGTTGTTGGTCATCGCTGCAGTCGTCTTCGGTGGCATCTTCTGGCAGAACTCCAGAAGTGCTCCCCGAGCGGACGGATACGGATCGGTGTCCAATGCGGCCGTTACGGCCTCGCTCGACGATTCCGGTGTGGTAACTCTCGGGGTTCCCGGTGCTTCTCGCACCGTCGACATCTACGAGGACGCGATGTGCCCGTACTGCGCCGAGCTGGAGAACACCTACGGCCAGGAATTGGCGCAGAAGATCGACGAGGGAACCGTAGCCGTTCGCTATCACATGCTCGATTTTCTGAATCGGCTTTCCGCCAGCGGTGATTACAGCACCCGCGCCGTAGCGGCATCGCGGTGCGTTGCTGCAGCGGGCGACGGACCCGCCTATTCGGCATTCCACGCCGCACTCTTTTCGCCTGAGTTCCAACCCGCTGAGAACGGCAGCACCGATCATTCCAATGCCGAACTCGCCGCGCGCGCGTCGGATGCAGGGGTGTCCGACGAGGCGTCCCAGTGCATCAGCGACGGAACCGAGGTAGCCACGGCCGCGACCGATGCTGCCGGTGCCAGCGACGCCCTCGCGGCGGCCGGCGCCAACGGCACTCCGACGGTGGTCGTCGACGGTGCCATTGTCGACACGACCTCGAATACCGGGTGGGTGTCCGAACTCGGCTGAGGCTGATTTGGACCTGTCATCGGCCATGGTGTAACTTCGGTCGAGCGTTCTTCGGACGGTTCGGGAAGTAGTTTTCACCGGATCGCCCGAAGTGCACGGGGCTATGGCGCAGCTGGTAGCGCACCACACTGGCAGTGTGGGGGTCAGGGGTTCGAGTCCCCTTAGCTCCACCGTGTATCTATGTTTTACGCAGAATCCTCGTCCGAATTGGATTCATCGCTTCCGGCTGCGGGAAATTACTGGTCGACGGAGTCCCGCCCGGCATGCTTCTTTCCGGACGGGATACCGCGCTCAGTGTGCTGCGTCGTACGCCCGCTGGACCTCGGACGGGATTCGGCCTCTCGCCGAAAGGTTGTATCCGGCGTCGATGGCCCATTCGCGGACGGCCTTGGTCTGCTCTGCGCTGCGTCTTCCTATCGGCTTGGCGCCGCCACGTTCGGATTTGGCGGTCGAAGACACTTTCGCTGCGTACTTGACGTAATAACCGACAGTGCGTCGGAACTCGGCAGCGTTGTCCGCACTCAGATCGATTTCATAGCGAATTCCATCGACAGCGAATGTGATGTGTTCCCCGGTGTCGTCTAGTGGGGTCTGGTCTATGTCGTCCACCAGTTGAACAACGACTTGTTTGGCCATGTCGTCTGCTTTCGTCGCTTCGCACCGTGAATATCGCTCGTCGGCACAATACCCTTGACTCGGTCATCGTCAATTCATCGGGTGTCGTTTTTTCGTCCAATTCCTAGGATCGAGTGACTATTCAGCGTCCGCTGGACCGCGGCCGGGCATCATCGTCGGACAAATGGTCGCTTGCTGGTCAACGGGAAAAAAATCGAGACCGACTCGGCAGTTTCACTCAGCCATTGTTCGGTTCTCCGACACGTTTGCTGCGCATAAACGAATGACGGTACGAATCCGAGTGCAACTTCGGGTGACGAGAATGTTCCGGGGTCACCTGGAGGTGGCTGTGGGGTCCGGCAGGTCCGGAGGGTGTCGACGTTCGGCGCTATCGTGTCGGCGTGACTCGTAACCCCGTCCCGGTTGTTCTGCTTGCCGGCTACCTCGGATCCGGCAAGACCACCATGCTCAATCACATTCTGCGCAAGAATGCGGGGATTCGAATCGGAGTCGTGGTCAACGATTTCGGCGCGGTGGACATCGATTCGATGTTGGTTGCCGGTCAGGTGGATTCGGTGATCTCGCTGGGAAACGGGTGCTTGTGCTGTGCTGTCGATACCGATGACCTCGACGAAATGTTCGGTGTTCTGACCCGGACGAGCGGTCTGGTCGATGCGATCGTCGTGGAGGCGAGTGGGGTGGCGGAGCCGCGCGCACTCATCAAGATGGTGCTGGCCACAGCGAATCAACGAGTTCGCTATGGGGGCATGGTGATGGTGGTCGACGCGCTGAACTTCGCCGGGACATCGGTGTCCAACCCTCATCTGGATCAGCATCTCGCGATGGCCGACCTGGTGGTGGTCAACAAAGCGGACTCGGTGTCAGGGTCCATGCTCGACAGTGTTCTGGGCGACGTCCGAGCGAGTGCGCCCTCGACTCCCACGGTGGTCACCTCGCACGGCGTGGTCGATGTCCGGCTGCTGCTCGATCCGCCCGAACGTACCGACGACGGCCCTCGTCAGCTGACACTCGACGATCTGCTTCGCGAGGATGACGACACGCACCAGCATCTGCATGCCGCCCACCAGACGGTCACGATCGAGACCTCCGACCTGCTCGATCCGCGGGCGCTGATCGACTTTCTGGAGAATCCGCCGCCAGGGCTGTACCGGTGCAAGGGTTTCGTCCGCTTCGCACGGGGTGACGCTCGATACCTTCTCCAGAGCGTGGGCGTGTACATCGACATCGAACCGGCGTCCGCACGCGGGGACACGGCCGTGGTGTTCATCGGGTCCGGTTTGGACGTCGATCGCACTCGCACAGCGGTCGAATCGATGATCGGAACGGTCGATGCCACCGAGAGCGAACTGTTGGCGGTCCACCGGTTTCTGAGGTCACCCGAGCGTTAGAGGCCGACCCACTCGCTCGCGTCGTCGGGGCCGATGCCGTCCGAGAAGTGCTGCCGCTTCCAGATGGGCACTTCGGTTTTGATGCGGTCGACCAGGGCCTGGAGCGCGTCGAACGCCTCGGCCCGGTGCGCGGACGCCACGGCAGCTACCAGAGCCGTGTCGCCGATGGCCAGATCACCGACTCGATGGACCGCCGCGGTGGGCAGCCCCGACCGGTCTGCGGCATCCTCACAGCATCGGCGCAGGAACTTCTCCGCGTCCGGATGCGCGCGGTACTCCAGCGCGGACACCGTTCGGCCGTGGTCGTGGTCGCGTACGACGCCCCAGAACACCAGAACCGCGCCGTGGGTGTCACTCAGAACGGCGTCGGAGACGTCGGCCGGGTCGATGGGGCTGCTCGAGATGCGGGCCAGAACAGTCATTCGTGGGCTCCGCCGCCTCGGACCTGCGCCACCAGGTGGTCCAGGATCGGGTCCAGCACGCCCAGACCGTCCTTGACGCCTCCGGGCGAACCCGGAAGGTTGGCGACCACCGTGCGGCCCGCCACTCCTACGAGTCCGCGGCTCATCGAGGCGTGCACGGTCGCGGCCAGCCCGGCCCGCCTGATCTCCTCCGCCACTCCGGGCAGTTCGCGATCGAGAATCATGCGGGTGGCGTCGGGCGTCGCATCGGTCGGCGACACGCCGGTGCCGCCTGTGGTGACGACCAAAGCAGGGCCACCGTCCAGGGCGTCGCGGAGCCCGTCGGCGATGTCGGCGTCCGCCACCACCAGGGGCCCTCGCACCTGAAAACCTCGCTCGGTCAACCACGCCGCGATGCGTGGTCCGGTGGTGTCTTCCCGTGTGCCCGCGGCGCCCGCGGTGGATGCGACGACGACGACGGCCGTGCGATCACCGAGTTCCTGCTTCGCCGTGGTCAGTCCTTGCTTCGACGCGGTGGTGGAGTCCGGTTGCACGTCCTCGTCGTCGCGCGTCCATACCCCGCGCTTGCCGCCTTCCTTTCGGACCAGCCGAACGGACTCGATCGACGCGGCCGGGTCGACCGCTTTGACCATGTCGTGCAAGGTCAGTCCCGCGACGGCCACGGCCGTGAGTGCTTCCATCTCCACTCCGGTGCGTCCGGTCGTGATCGCGGTCGCCTCGATGGTGATGGCGGTGTCGGTCATCTCGAAGGAGACCGCCACCGAGGACAGGGGGAGTGGGTGGCACAGCGGAATCAGATCCGAGGTTCGTTTGGCGCCCGCGATCGCGGCGATCCGGGCGGTGGCCAGAACGTCGGCTTTGGGCAAACCGTCGGCCCGCACCAGTGCGATCACCTCTGCGGTGGTGCGAAGCTCACCGGCAGCAATGGCGGTGCGCCGGGTTTCCGCCTTGTCGCTCACATCGACCATGCGTGCCCGGCCGTCGGAATCGAGATGGGAGAGGGCGTCGTTCACAACGGCCACACTCGCACACCGGCACCGGCCGCGATCTCGACGGTGTCCTCGGGAACGTCGATCAGGACGTCCGCGGCAGCCATCGACGCCACCAGATGCGAGCCCGGCCCCGACGTGAGGGAGACGCCTTTGTCGGTGAGTCGGCCACGGAGGAACTGGCGTCGACCGGGAATGGATCGGATGTCGCTCTCGGCGAGGCGCTCCGTCGCGCTGCATTCCGGAAGACCGGCCAGCCGGCGCAACACGGGACGCGCGAACACGAGGTAGGACACCACCGTGCTCACGGGGTTTCCGGGAAAGCTGATGACCGGCGTTCCGTCGAGGTCGGTCCAGCCTTGCGGCCCGCCGGGTTGCATCGCGACGTGGGTGAACGTGCCGCCGCGCGGGCCGAGAACGTCGCGCACCACCTCGAAATCGCCCATCGACACGCCCCCCGACGTGAAGATCACGTCCGATGTCGCAGCTGCCTCGCCGAGCATGGCGTCGAACTCCTCGGCGGTGTCGGTGCTGCGGCCCCGGAAGGTCAGTTCTGCGCCGTCCGATGCGGCGTAGGCGGCCAGGGTGAGTCCGTTCGAGTCGTAGAGCTGTCCCGGTGCGAGCGCGCTGCCGGCGTCGACCAGCTCTGCACCGGTCGCGATGACGGCGACGCGAACACGAGGTCGCACGACCGCCTCCGCCCAGCCGACGGCGGTGAGAGCGCCCAGGTGTCGTGCTTCTAGACGCGTTCCGTGACCGACGACGACGGTTCCGGTCGTGATGTCGCTGCCCTGTTCTCGCACGAATTCTCCGCGGCGTCGACGTGCGAGTATGCGCACTCCGTCCTCGCTTGGCTCGGTGTCCTCGACCGGAACGACGGCGTCGGCCCCGTCCGGGACGGGTGCCCCGGTCATGATCTTGCGGGCGGTGCCGGCGGTGTGTGGACCGGGCGTCGAGTCGCCCGCGGCCGTGGTTCCGGTCACCGGCAGCGTGGTGGGAACCTGCTCGATCGACGCCGCATCGACGGCATAGCCGTCCATCTGAGAATTGCGAAAGTTGGGCACATCGATTCGGGCTCGAACGTCGTCCAGTGTGACCCGGCCGGCCGCATCTCGAAGTGAGACCGTCTCCGGCGTTCTCCTCGACCAGGACGTGGTGATCATCTTCTCGACCCGCGCGACATGCTCGTCGACCGAGCCGGTGGATCCGTGCACGTGCGCCATGTCATTCATCCTAGGCACCACCCGACAGGCATACTGGAAGGTGAGCTACTTCGGAGGTGATGCATGTGAGCACGGTAAGTATGGGAATTCCCAGCCTGCCGGGCGCGGGACGTGCGCCCTCGGTCGCCGGTCGCCCGGACGTTCCCCATCTGCTGGACAGTTTCGGGCGGGTGGCGCGTGATCTACGTATCTCGGTCACCGAGAAATGTTCGCTGCGGTGCACCTACTGCATGCCGGCGGAAGGATTGCCCAACCTGCAGTTCGAGCAGTTGCTGTCGGCGGAGGAAATCGCGCGACTCATCGGCGTGGCAGATCGGCTGTTGGGTGTACGGGAGGTCCGGTTTACCGGAGGTGAACCGTTGGTACGCAAGGACATCGTCGACATCGTTGCGATGTCCGCGGAACGCGCGCCGTCCGTCGAGTTCTCCATGACCACCAACGGCATCGGACTCGATCGACGTGCCGAGCGGTTGAAGGCGGCAGGTTTGGGCCGGGTGAACATCTCGCTCGACACCATCGACCGTGACCACTTCACCTCGCTCACACGCAGGGATCGCCTCCCGTCCGTGCTCGCAGGAATCGACGGCGCACTCGCGGCGGGCCTGGCCCCGGTCAAGATCAACGCCGTGCTGATGCGCGAAACTCTGCACGGCGCTGCGGATCTGGTGCGGTGGTGCCTCGATCGCGGTGTCGATCTCAGGTTCATCGAACAGATGCCGCTCGATGCCGATCGGGAATGGGCGCGATCGACGATGGTGTCCGCGGCGGAGCTCCTCGGCGTTCTCGGTGAGCGCTTCGACCTCGACGAGGTGGGGCGCGCCGATGCGGCGTCGCCGGCCGAGGAATGGACCGTCGACGGCGGCCCGGCGACGGTCGGCATCATCGCCTCGGTGACCCGATCGTTCTGTGCGGACTGCGATCGCACGCGGTTGACGGCCGAAGGAACGGTGCGATCGTGCCTGTTCAGCGACGCCGAAACCGATCTCCGCTCGGCATTGCGGGGTGGGGCCGGCGACGAGGACATAGCCGACCTGTGGCGCGGCGCAATGTGGAACAAATGGGCAGGTCACGGCATGGGCCGCGCGGACTTCGTGCCCCCCGAGCGGTCGATGGGGGCCATCGGTGGCTGACGACGCGGCGGTGGAGGTCAGATATTTCGCCGGCGCCGCCGACGCCGCGGGCACCAGTGTCGAGTCTTTTCAGCTGACAACCGAAGCCACGGTGGGCGACGTCAAATCTGCCGTGCGCGGGCGCCACGGCACAGACCTCGACCATGTTCTTCGTGTGGCCGTGTTCCTCGTCGGCGACGAGATGGTGCGAGACGACGCGTATCCGGTCGGCACCCGTGTGGATGTGCTGCCGCCCTTCGCCGGAGGGTGAGGAAGTCAGTGACCGATACCTTCGTCAAGAGGCGGCGCGACGCACCACCGGACTTCTACGCAGCCGAAGCGGCGGGCTTGCGGTGGCTGGCAGCCGGGGGAATATCGACGGTTCGGGTGTTGGAGGTCGACCGCACGCACATCTCGCTCGTACGGCTACAGCCAGGCAGGCCCACCAGCACCGCGGCTCGGACCTTCGGTCGACAATTGGCTCGGCTGCACGACAGTGGTGCACGTCGGTTCGGCTGCGCCCCCGAAGGATTCGACGGGCAGCTGTTCATCGGCAACCGATCGATGTCGTCCGTCGAGTACGACACCTGGGGTGCGTTCTACGCCGCAGAGCGAGTGCTGCCCTATCTCCGCATCGCTGTCGACGCGGGGAACGTCACCTCCGAGGAAGCGGCCCTCGTGGAGAGCGCGTGCGGCATGGTGGCGGACGGAGCGTTCGACACACCCGAGCCCGCGTCGCGCCTGCACGGTGATCTGTGGAGCGGCAACGTCATGTGGACGCCCGACGGAGTGGTGGTGGTGGACCCGGCGGCGCACGGGGGACACCGCGAGACCGATCTGGCGATGCTGGCGCTGTTCGGGTGTCCTCATCTAGGGGACGTGATCGACGGCTACCGCGAGGCGCACGATCTCGACGATGGCTGGCGCGATCGTGTGCCACTGCATCAACTACACCCGCTGGCCGTGCATGCGGCGGGCCATGGCCGCAGTTACGGCCTGGCCCTGGCGGACGCGGCGAGGGCCACGATGCGCCTGCGTTGACGCAGTCGGTGGTCAGTGCGCCGCGATTCGACGCGCTAGATCCTCCCACCCGTCGGCCAGTCGTTCGGTGGACATGCCTAAATCTCGTTGCTGATGCAATACCAGTGTGGCCTCGAGCGGCGCCAGGAGGGCGTATGCGAGCAGCGGCACGTCGCCGTCGACGGGAATCTGGCGTAGCAGCGTCGACACGTGGGTGAAGCCGACGGCGAAGGCGGGCGCAGCGAACCGCGATTCCGCGGAATTCTCGGCCGAGCGCAGTAATTCACCCTGAACCGAAATGAGGCCGAGTCGAGCGCGTCCGTATGCCACGAGACGTTCGACGGGCGGCGCGCCGGGACCGAGCGGCGGGGGACCGGAGAGAAACGCGTTCTGCATGTCTTTCTCGGTGTGATCGAGAAGGGCCCGCATGAGGCCGGCTCGATTTCCGAAGCGTCGGAATATCGTCCCCTTGCCGACTCCGGCGCGTGTGGCGACCTCGTCCATGGTGACCGCGTCCGCGCCGAGTTCGTCCACTAGTTGGACCGCCGCGTCGAGAAGGCGTCGACGATTACGTGCGGCGTCGCAGCGCTCGCCGTCATCGGCCGCCTGGGGCAGCAGCGGTAGAGGGACATGTGTCACAGGACCCAGAGTACCCGTGTCGGAACAAAGTGGACTACGGTCCGGTTAGAGCGTGTACACGCTTGCGTCGATCAGTTCGTCCGTATCACGAGCACTACCGAGAGGAATCACCATGAGCCGCGTCATCGCACTCGTCGGCAGCCTACGAGCTGCCTCTATCACCCGAACCCTGGCCGAGGCCGCGATCTCCGTGGCGCCGGAGGGCGTCGAGGTGGTCATCCACGAGGGGCTCGCTGAGCTGCCGTTCTACAACGAGGACATCGACACCCCCGAGACTGTGGCGTCGATCGAGGCGGTCACGGCTCTGCGAGACGCCGTCGCCGGCGCCGACTCCGTGCTGCTGCTCACGCCCGAATACAACGGCACTATCCCCGCGGTACTGAAGAACGCCATCGACTGGTTGTCTCGACCCTATGGAGCCGGGGCCATCTCGGCGAAGCCGACCGCCGTCATCAGCTCGTCGCCGAGCCCGAATGCCGCTCGCTGGGCGAAGGAGGATGCGGCCAAGGCTGCTCGTGTCGCAGGTGCCGCCGTGCTGGACGACGTCGACCTCGCCATCGGTGGTGTGATCGCAGCCCTCGACGGTGTGCATCCCCGTGAGAACTCACAGATCGCGTCCGATATCGCCGGTGTCGTCGCCGCTTTGGCGGGAACGTCGCTCGTCGACGCCTGACTGCACATCGCGACGCGCCCAAGGCGGTGCGACACGCCGTGAATTTCGGCTCGCGACCAGGTAATCCCACCCGTGTCATTACAAAGTGTGGTGTTGCCTTGCGCTGTCGGACACTAGGTGTAGTGTCTTGAACACCGAGAGGCCACAACGGCTCGAGGCCCGCGTCACCCCGTTTTCCAGTTAATTTCGACGGGTGTGGCGCAGGCTCGAGCAGGCCCCGCGGGCAGTTGGAGCAGTGGTTCGGCGCGGTTCACGGTCACGTCGGCGGGGTTTCGGCCACGCAGTGTCATTCCACAGCCAGGGTCATTGCACCGCCAGGGTCATTCCACAGCTAGCCAGCACTTCTATATCGGCGACACACAGACGCATCCGGACACGGGATGCGGAGAAGAGGATTCATGAGCGCCACCACCGTCACCGTCTACACCAAGCCCGCGTGTGTGCAGTGCAAGGCCACCTACCGTGCCCTGGACAAAGAGGGCATCGAGTACGACATCGTCGACATCTCGCTCGACCCCGAAGCGCGTGACTATGTCATGGCGCTCGGCTACCTGCAGGCCCCCGTCGTCGTCGCCGGTGACGATCACTGGTCCGGGTTCCGTCCCGATCGCATCAAGACCCTCGTCACCGCAGCTGCCTGAGCGCACAGCCGCCGTACGCCTGCGCGTTCGGCCCGGTGAGTCACCGACTCGCTTCCTGACACAAGAAATTGCACGTAGCCGGACGTCGAGGAGCCAGGGCATGTCGGAAGCGTTGGTCTACTTCTCGAGCGTCTCGGAGAACACCCACCGTTTCGTCGACAAGCTCGGTATCCCGGCCACGCGTATCCCCGTCCGCTATCCGCGAGACGATGTCACCATCGATCGCCCCTACGTTCTGGTGCTACCCACGTACGGCGGCGGGACCACGTCGACCGGCCGGGACACCAGTTACGTCCCCAAGCCCGTCATCCGCTTTCTCAACGACCCCCACAATCGTTCCCTCATCCGAGCGGTCATTGCGGCGGGAAACACCAATTTCGGTGACTCCTACTGTTTCGCCGGCGACGTGGTGTCGAGCAAGTGCAATGTTCCTTTTCTCTACCGCTTCGAAGTGATGGGGACTCCGGACGACGTTCATCGCGTTCGCGAGGGCCTCACCGAGTTCTGGGAGCGCCTCGGCGCAGCCTGCGCTCTCTGACAGACATACCGACTTGGGTCGACCGACCGCACAGTTCGCAGAAGACAACCCTCCAGGAGTACGCACATGGCACCGACCATCACCGACTCGTCGCCCGCCGTGTCGCGACACGAGGAGTCCGAGCTCGACTACCACGCGCTCAACGCGATGCTGAACCTCTACGGCCCCAACGGCGAGATTCAGTTCGAGAAGGATCGCGACGCCGCTCGTGCGTACTTCCTGCAGCACGTCAATCAGAACACCGTCTTCTTCCACAACCTGGACGAGAAGCTGGACTACCTGGTCGAGGAGAACTACTACGAGACAGAGGTTCTCGACCAGTACTCCCGTTCGTTCGTCAAGAGTCTGATCGAGCATGCCTACTCGAAGAAGTTCCGCTTTCCCACGTTCCTGGGTGCGTTCAAGTACTACACCTCGTACACGCTGAAGACGTTCGACGGCAAGCGATACCTGGAGCGATTCGAGGATCGTGTCTGCATGGTGGCGCTGACGCTGTCCGCGGGTGATGAGGTCCTGGCGACCAAGCTGGTCGACGAGATCATCGCCGGCCGCTTCCAGCCGGCCACTCCGACATTCCTGAACTCGGGCAAGAAGCAGCGCGGCGAGCCGGTGTCGTGCTTCTTGCTGCGTATCGAGGACAACATGGAGTCCATCGGCCGCTCCATCAATTCCGCGCTGCAGCTGTCCAAGCGCGGCGGTGGAGTTGCATTGCTGCTCAGCAACATTCGTGAGTCCGGTGCGCCGATCAAGCGCATCGAGAACCAGTCGTCCGGCGTCATCCCCATCATGAAGCTGCTCGAGGACTCGTTCTCTTACGCCAACCAGCTCGGCGCACGGCAGGGCGCGGGCGCGGTGTACCTGCACGCACACCATCCCGACGTGTACAAGTTCTTGGACACCAAGCGTGAGAACGCCGACGAGAAGATCCGCATCAAGACGCTCTCTCTCGGCATCGTGATCCCCGACATCACGTTCGAACTGGCGAAGAAGAACGAGGACATGTACCTGTTCTCGCCGTACGACGTCGAGCGCGTGCACGGCGTTCCCTTCGCCGACATCAACGTGTCCGAGAAGTACCACGAGATGGTGGACGACAAGCGAATTCGCAAAACCAAGATCAAGGCCCGCGAGTTCTTCCAGACCCTTGCCGAGCTGCAGTTCGAGTCGGGCTACCCGTACATCATGTTCGAGGACACGGTGAACAGGGCCAACCCCGTTGCCGGCAAGATCACGCACTCGAACCTGTGCTCGGAGATCCTGCAGGTTTCCACTCCGTCGACGTTCAACGAGGATCTGTCCTACAGCCATGTGGGCAAGGACATTTCGTGCAATCTCGGTTCGCTGAACATCGCGAAGACGATGGACTCGCCGGATTTCGCGCAGACCATCGAGGTCGCCATCCGAGGCTTGACCGCTGTCTCCGACCAGACGCACATCTATTCCGTGCCGTCGATCGAGCAGGGCAACAATACTTCTCACGCCATCGGCCTCGGTCAGATGAACCTGCACGGATACCTTGCTCGCGAGCGCATCTTCTACGGCAGCGACGAGGGCATCGACTTCACGGACATGTACTTCTATACCGTGCTGTTCCATGCTCTGCGGGCATCCAACCGGCTCGCGATCGAGCGTGGCACCTACTTCGGTGGGTTCCCCGAGTCCAAGTACGCGTCGGGTGAGTTCTTCGACAAGTACACCGAGCAGGTGTGGGAGCCGAAGACCGAGCGCGTACGAAAGCTGTTCTCGGACGCAGACGTAGACATCCCCACCCGCAGCGACTGGGTCGAGCTGAAGGCGTCGGTGCAGCAGCACGGCATCTACAACCAGAACCTGCAGGCCGTTCCGCCTACCGGCTCGATCTCGTACATCAACTACTCCACCAGCTCGATTCACCCGGTGGCGTCGAAGATCGAGATCCGCAAAGAAGGCAAGATCGGTCGCGTCTACTACCCGGCGCCCTATCTCACCAACGACAACCTGGAGTACTACCAGGATGCCTACGAGATCGGGTACGAGAAGATCATCGACACATATGCGGCGGCAACGCAGCACGTCGATCAAGGACTGTCGCTGACGCTGTTCTTCAAGGACACCGCGAGCACCCGCGACATCAACAAGGCGCAGATCTACGCATGGCGCAAGGGCATCAAGACGCTCTACTACATTCGGCTGCGTCAAATGGCTCTCGAGGGCACCGAGGTGGAGGGCTGCGTCAGCTGCATGTTGTGAACAAGGCGACGCGTCGACACACTCCCTTGTGTTGACTCGCATGAAGGGGCACAACAGGTAGTGTTGGAGTCAGCCACAATTCGCGGATTCGGTTCAGTCCGATGTGTGCGCACTCTTCGAATTCGGAAGTATCGACCGGCAGGTAGGAATCAATGGTCAAGCTCATCGATCGCGTCACCGCGATCAACTGGAACCGCGTTCAGGACGACAAGGATGCCGAGGTCTGGGATCGACTGACCGGCAACTTCTGGCTTCCCGAGAAGGTTCCGGTGTCCAACGACATTCCGTCCTGGGCGACGCTGACCGAGACCGAGAAGCAGCTCACCATGCGCGTCTTCACCGGTTTGACGTTGCTCGACACGATTCAGGGCACCGTTGGCGCGGTATCGCTGATCCCCGACGCCATCACTCCGCACGAGGAGGCGGTGTACACCAACATCTCGTTCATGGAGTCGGTGCACGCCAAGTCCTACTCGTCGATCTTCTCGACGCTGTGCTCCACGCGCGACATCGACGACGCATTCCGCTGGTCCGAGGAGAACCCGAACCTGCAGCGCAAGGCGTCCATCGTCATGGACTACTACAAGGGTGACGATCCGCTCAAGCGCAAGGTGGCCTCCACTCTGCTCGAGTCTTTCCTCTTCTACTCGGGCTTCTACCTGCCGATGTACTGGTCCTCGCGCGCCAAGCTGACCAACACTGCCGACCTGGTCCGATTGATCATTCGCGACGAGGCAGTGCACGGTTACTACATCGGCTACAAGTACCAGCGCGGCCTCGAAACTCGGTCGCCGGCCGAGCGTGAAGAGCTCAAGAACTACACGTTCGATCTGCTCTTCGAGTTGTACGAGAACGAGACCGAGTACACGCAGGATCTGTACGACGAGGTCGGCCTCACCGAGGACGTCAAGAAGTTCCTGCGCTACAACGCGAACAAGGCACTGATGAACCTCGGTTACGAGGGCTTGTTCCCCAAGGACGAGTGCGACGTGAACCCGGCCATCCTGTCCGCCCTCTCACCGAATGCGGACGAGAATCACGACTTCTTCTCCGGCTCGGGTAGCTCGTACGTCATCGGTAAGGCCGTCAACACCGAAGACGACGACTGGGACTTCTGACCCACCCGCCCCACTTTTCCTACTGAAGGGCACCTTCAGTCGATCTAACCGACTGAAGG
>JBASAM010000002.1:0-46140 GCA_049650605.1 Rhodococcus sp. (in: high G+C Gram-positive bacteria)
GTTCAGCGCGTCGCCCACCTCCCGTCCGAGCTCGTCGGCGGCGGCGTCGATCTCCCCGGTCACCGCCGCCGGAATCCGACGTAGCTCGGCAGGACGAGCCGAGGCGACCGCGTCGACCACGCGGGCCAGGGTCTCGCGCCGGTGCACACCCACGCGGTGCGCGAGGTCGACGCGAACTTCTGCGAGGGACCGCCGCGCCGGGCCCGTCGCGGGCGTCACCGCGCGTCGACGCTGCTCTCGAAGTGCCGCGATCTCCGCGGTTCCGGTATCTGCCTCTGCCGCGGCCGCCAATGCGGTCCGCGCCCGCCCGATTACCCCGGTGAGCGCGAGATGCTCCGTTCGAGTGCGATCCGATTCGTCCACACGGCGAATCACTTCGGCGACCGCGGCGTCCTCGTCGGTCGCCCACGTTTCGGTTCGGCAGCGCGGCACGTACGACACGAGATCGTCGACGGCGAGCTCGTTCGACGCCAGCACGACGAGCGGCACTTCCACCGGAACCCTATGCGCCGACGCCACCTGTGCCCGACCCACCGGCATGTCGGGGTCGAGAACGACCACGACGGCGCTCGCGTCGTCGATCTCGGCGACCGACCATCCCGCGTCGGCGACGGCCGCCCGTAGCCGCGCATTCGACAACCCCGGCGGGGCGACGATGGCGATGGAATCGGCGACGGTGAAGCCTCGGTCCCATCGCACCAGCGAGTCCGGACTCCATCGACCGACCACTCGGCGGACGTCGGCGGGAAGAAGGGCGGTCACGACCGTGCACCACGACGCAGATCGGCCACCGCCGCTTCTCGCAGAAACGTCTCCACCGCGACTCTGGCGTCTACGGCTCCCGCGACGAGGCGTTCGACGTCGCGTGCGAGATCGACGTCTCGTCGGCGGAGGACGCGTTCGACCGCGGACGACCACCACCGGGCGAGCTCGGTGGCGTCGTCCACGCGCGCGTAGTCCGGCGCGTCCATCCCGAGGTCCGTCCTCCCCACCACGACCAGCGTGTCCCGGTCTCCGCGTTCGCCGAGCACCTCACGATCGGCGGCCGAGATGGTCCGCGCCACGACGTGAAAGAGAACATCGTGGTCGAGGACCGGCCGCGAACAGCGTGGATCGTCGACTCCGTGCATCTCGACCGGAGCTGATAGATCGGCGAGGTGCATGGGAATAGCGCGATCCATCAGGGCTGCCTGGTCAGTCAGAGCTGTGATGACGCTCGACTTGCCCGCACCGGGCCGACCCGACACAGCGGTGGTCACCGGCGCACGCCACCGACGGATCATCTCGTGCAGGTCCTGGTCGTCCGACGCACGGCTGAGTCGATCGACCGCGCCCGCCATCGTGGTGCCCCCGGAGATGTTCGGCATCGTTCGTCCCCCGATTCTGCGATGCGATCGCGCCATACTTTCACGTCGATCGACGGCCCGGTCGACGAAGTCTCGACCTGAAGTCGAGACCGGTGCTGTCACGGATTGCGTTCATGGGCGACAATGAACGCATGACAGACCCCCGTGCCGTGGAAACAGCACCTGACGGCTCTGTCGACGACGTCTCTGTCGACCACGGCTCAACCGGTGGCCCCTCGCGTCTTTATCCGCGGGTCACCAGTTTCCGCTCGCGGCGCGGCGCGCTGACCGAACCGCAGCAGGCGTCGTGGGATCGGATGTGGCCGCGCATCGGTCGAGACGTCGCCGACGAGCCCCTCGACCCGCAGTCCTGGTTCGGAAGAGTCGCCCCGGTCGTGCTCGAAATCGGATCCGGGACCGGGACGGCCGCAGTGGCCATGGCCGCGATGGAACCGGACGTCGATCTGGTGGCCGTCGAGGTGTACCGGCCCGGAATTGCGCAGACGGTCCAAGGAATCGAGCGCGAGGGACTCGGCAACGTCCGAATCCTGCGCGGCGACGCCGCCGACGTGCTGGAGAACATGGTGGCGCCGGAATCGTTGGACGGGGTGCGGGTGTTCTTCCCGGACCCGTGGCCCAAGGCGCGGCACCACAAGCGCCGCCTGCTGACGGCGTCGACGTTCGCACTGATTGCCGACCGTCTGAAACCGGGCGGCATCGTCCACGTGGCCACCGATCACGCCGACTACGCCCAGTGGATCGAAGAGGTAGGCGACGCAGAACCGGCCCTCGGTCGGCTGCCGTTCGATGCGGAACGACGTACCGTCGAGGGGACCGTCCTGTCCGTGGACCGACCTGTGACCAAATTCGAGGACAAAGCGCGTCGAGTCGGGCGTGGCGTGTCCGAGTTCGTGTGGCGGCGGCCGAACCCGACCAGCACGCAACCAGAGAGCGAGAGACCACTCCGATGAGCGTGGACGAGCAGAGTGCCACCGGCGCCGTCTTCGACGGCACCGGTGATTCTCGCCATACGAAGCGCGTGTTGCTGGTCTGGGACGCACCGAATCTCGACATGGGTCTGGGTGCCATTCTGGGTGGGCGCCCGACTGCTGCGTACCGTCCGCGGTTCGATGCGCTGGGACGATGGCTGCTGGGCCGCACCGCGCAGATCTCCGAGACGCAGACGGCCACCCTCGAACCCGAAGCCACGGTCTTCACCAATATCGCGCAGGGAAGTGCCGACGTTGTTCGCCCTTGGGTAGAGGCGTTACGTAACGTGGGTTTCGCGGTCTTCGCCAAGCCGAAGATCGACGAGGACAGCGACGTCGATTCCGACATGCTGGACCACATCGACCTTCGCTCCCGAGATCACGGTCTCGCCGGAGTGATGGTCGCGTCCGCCGACGGGCAGGCCTTCCGGGTTCCGCTCGAGGCGATCGCAGCGACGGGCGTTCCCGTCCAAGTCCTCGGTTTCCGCGAGCACGCCAGCTGGGCCGTGTCGTCCGAGACCCTCGAATTCGTGGATCTCGAAGACATCCCCGGTGTGTTCCGTGAGCCACTGCCGCGCGTCAGCCTGGAGTCGCTGCCGGACGAGGGCGCGTGGCTGCAGCCGTTCCGTCCGCTGTCCGCCCTGCTCGTCGGGCGTCAAGGAGTGTCCTGAGTGTTTGCTCGCTGGGGTGACCTGGTCCACCGATTGCGGTTCACCGTCATCGGTGTGATGGTCGCGTTCCTGCTCGGGCTCGCGGCATACGGCTCGACCCTCGATGACCACCTCTCACAGAGTGGTTGGGACGATCCGGGTTCCGAGGCCGCCTACGCGGCCCGCACCGCCGACAATGCCTTCGGGCGAGACCGCAACGGGGACGTGGTCGCGCTCTACACCGCGCCGGCGGGCTCCACGGTCGACGATCCGGCGTTCAGAGACACCATCGCCGCAGCTCAGGACCGCATGCTGGCCGAACACCCCGATCAGATCCTCGGGATCAACGTCAGCTATTTCAAGCAGCCGCTTCCCGTGTTGGCCACTCCGGACAAGTCCAAGGCCATTGCCACCTTCGCGATCGCGGGCGACAACGACACCGACATCACCAACAACTTCCGCGAGGTGAAGGACGCCTTCGCTATCGACGGCGTCGACGTGCAACTCGCCGGCTTGCAACCCATCGCGAACGCGCTCAACGACACCATGGCCGGCGACATCAAGCGTATGGAGATCCTCGCCATCCCGGTGGTGGGTGTGCTGCTGTTCTTCGTCTTCGGCGGTGTCGTGGCTGCGGCGTTGCCGCTGATCATCGGTGGCCTCACCGTCGTCGCGGCCAACGGCCTGGTGCGCTTCTTCACCAACTTCGTCGAGGTCAACAGCTTCGTCGCGCCGGTGGTCTCCCTGATCGGTTTGGGTCTGGCCATCGATTACGCGTTGTTCATCGTCAGCCGGTTCCGTGAAGAACTGGGCGACGGCCGAACCACCAGACAGGCGGTGCAGCGCTCTGTCATGACCGCGGGACGCACCGTCGTTTTCTCGGCCACCATCATCGTCGCGAGCCTCGGCGGTCTGCTGCTCTTCCCGCAGGGATTCCTCAAGTCGGTCGCGTTCGGCGCCATCGCGACCGTGGCGCTCGCCGCTCTGACGGCCGTCACCATTCTTCCCGCGATGCTGGCCATCCTGGGCAAGCGCATCGATGCGCTGGGCCTCAAGCGGATGCGCACCACCAAGTCCTCCGAAGAGATCGAGGCAGGACCGTGGGGCCGGCTCACGCGCTGGGTGATGCGGAACCCGCTGAAGGTCTGCGTGCCCATCGTGCTCGGACTGCTGATCCTGACGTTGCCCGTCGGTGCGATCAAGTTCGGCGGAATCAACGAGACCTACCTGCCTCCCGACAACGGCACCCGCGAAGCTCAGAACGAGTTCGACGCCAACTTCCCGTCGTTCCGTACCGAGCCGCTCAAGATCGTCATCGAGAACGCGGCCGGTCCGCAGCTTGGAGCCATACTGCGGGAGGCATCCGATGCCCCCGGACTGGTGGAGAGGTTCGGCATCGAGCGGAACGAGAACGGCATCGCTGTTCTCAGCGCAGGTCTGCAAGACCGCAACATCTCGTCCCCCGCTATCGACTACATCCGCTCGATCGACGTACCGGACGGCGTCACCGTGTCCGTCGGCGGAACGCCCGCCATCGAGCAGGACTCCATCGCTGCGCTGGTCGATCGGCTACCGCTGATGGCCGGGCTGGTGGTTCTGGTGACCACGGTGCTCATGTTCCTGACGTTCGGGTCGCTGGTATTGCCACTCAAGGCGATCCTGATGACCACCCTCGGCCTGGGCGCAACCCTGGGCATCCTGACGTTCATCTTCGTGGACGGCAACGGTGCGGGGCTGCTGAATTTCACGCCGGGACCGATCATGGCCCCGGTGCTGGTGTTGATCATTGCGATCATCTTCGGACTGTCCACCGACTACGAGGTGTTCCTGCTGTCCCGGATGGTCGAAGCGCGTGCACGCGGCGCCAGCACGTCCGAAGCCATCCGTGTCGGCACCTCGCACACCGGGCGCATCATCACGGCCGCCGCATTGATCCTGATCGTCGTCACGGGCGCGTTCGCCTTCTCCGAACTGGTGATGATGAAGTACATCGCCTACGGCATGATCGCTGCGCTGGTCATCGACGCAACGCTCATCCGGATGTTCCTGGTGCCGGCAACGATGAAGCTGCTCGGCGACGATTGCTGGTGGGCTCCGAAGTGGATGCAGCGCATTCAGCAGAAGCTGGGGCTCGGTGAGCCGATCCTCGACACCGAGACGATGCCGGCCGACGTGCCCGAACTCGTCGCCGTCGGCTCCTCTCCCCTTCCCTCGTACTCTCGCGAGCCGCTCACCGAACCGATTCCACGGATCATGCACGGTGGACAGCCTGTTCCGCGGCCACCCGCCGAGCGTCCAACCGTCGAACGTCAGCCCGTCGAACGTCCGCCCATCGAACGTCCGCCCGTCGAACGTCCGAGGCCCTCCACTCGCGTCCAACGGCCGCCGAAGCGGGTCGAGGCGGAAATCCGGCACGAGCAGACGATCGATTCCGGCGCGCACCAAGCCGTCTCCGAGCACGAGATCCCCGTCGTCTCCCGACCCCCGGAGACCCGCGTTGCCCCTGCGGCGCGGGACGAGCGGGCTCCCGCATCGGTATCGGAGCCTGCTGCGACGCCGGCACCCAGGCCCACCCCGACGCCGGCTCCCCGACGCTCCGGTGCCCCCACCCCCAGGCCCATCGAATCCTGGCTGGCGGAATTGCGTACGCCGTCCGCGGCCCAGCAACCGGAGGTCGATGCCGAAGCTGCAGAGGTCGACGGGTCGGATCACAACGGGTCGGATCGCAACGGGTCGGATCGCAACGGGTCGGACCACAACGGCTCGGCAAGCGAGACGGCCGCACCCTTCCGCTACGGATCGTCGAATGGAGACGGGATCGATTTCGATCGCGTCTACGCCCGAAACGGTTCGAACGGCAATGGTTCGAACGGCAATGGTTCCAACGGCAATGGTTCGAACGGCAGCGGTTCCAACGGCAGCAGTTCGAACGGCTCTAGCTCCAACGGCAACGGCTCGCACACCAGCACGAGCGCCGAGGTCGACGCCTGGATCGCCGCATTGCGGATGCCCCAGCGTTCGGATTCGGTTGCACCTGCAGAATCCCCGGCCGAATCCGTTCGGACCCCGGAACGTCGACACGCGCCCGAATCTCGACCGGCGCCAGACGCTGACGAAGCGGGAACCCACGAGGCTGGGAATCACCAGGACGCGGACCACCGAGCAGGGCACGACGAGACGCCGACCCCCAGGAGTACTGGAGGCCGGCGTCGAGCACCCGAGTCCGACCCGGCCGGCGGGCGCCACTCCAGTCAGTCCGGAGCGATCAGTGTGAGCGAGCTGCTGGCTCGTCAGCGTCGGGACTGACGCCCGCGTCCAGCCGATCGGCGAACACCCGCGCGTAGCGCGTACCGATCACCAGCAGCATCACTCCCACCACGAGGAACGCTGCGGCACGAGGGAGCCCGCCCAACGTGCCGAGGTCGAACACGAACAGCTTTGCGACGGCGGCCGATATCACCGCCAGTCCGGCCGCCAACAGCGCGCGGGCATTGCTGTCGTCCGTCAGTCCGCGAGCCAACGCCGCGGCTGCCACAACCACCCACAGCACGGTTGCCGCGCCATGCCCCAGCAGGAACCCGGTGCGCCCTCCGGTCTCGGTACCCACCACCACGGTGAGTGCCACGATCGCGGATAGCCCGCCGACCCCGAACACCGCGGTCCCGAGTACGCGCAAGGTGGGATCGTCGACGGTACGGCCGACTGCCCACACACCGGCAGCCGCCATCGCGAGCGCCGCGATGGATGCCGGCACCGACGCCCACCCCGGAACGAGCGCGCCCTGCAAGCTGCTCACTGCGTCGACCGACGTGATCCGCGTGTGTGTGCCCATGCCGAGAGCCGCGAAGAGCACACCCGCGGTGGTCGCGGAGACCGAGCGCATCCGACCTCCGGTGAGAAGCGCTGCGGCGGCGACCACCAGCAGCGTGGTTGCATGCACGCTTTCGGGTGTTCCCTGCAGCACTGCGGCGGCTCCTGCCACCGACGCCATAACGGCCAACACGACGCGAACCGTGGTGTCGAGCTCGCGCTTGTTCACCAGAATCGCAATCAGCGCCGCGGCCACCGCGGCGGCGATGCCCCCGGCGATCGGCCCCGAGAACAGACTTGCCGTCGCGAGCACCCCGCCGGCCGTCCCGGCGAGCACGCTCAACGAGACCGGGTCCACCTGCCGGTAGGACAGGGTGGAATGCCACGACGTCACAGCAACGGCGAAGGAGACCGCAGCGGCCGCGAGCAGTCCGGTGAGATCCGCATCCGACGCTCCGTAGTTGTACGCCAGCAGTGCGCTCCCCAGTACCGCCGCGATGACCGGTGCGGCCGCCGCGATGCGCAACCAGACCCAGTGAAAACGAGCATCGATCGGAGCTGCCGCGATTTGCAGCACGACGAGGAACGCTGTCAGCAGCGGCGAGAGTACGTCCGTCACGACCGGCGCCAGCACAGCGATCCCGACCACGACCATGACCGCGAGCGCCTGCGACTGCCAGCGAGTGGCAACCGCGATGCCGATGGACGCGGTCCCGAGCCCCAGTGCCAACCCGACCACGGGGTGCACCCATACGTAGAGCGACGTCACCGCGGCGATGTCGAGATATGCGGCGGCGAATCCGGCGGCGGCCGACGCCACTGCACCGGTGCGCCCGCCCGGTCGATCGACGATGCGGTGTGCCGCGGCGACGAGCGCTCCCGACAAAACCGCCCCGGCAGCCACACGCGCTCCCGGACCGAACCAGCCCGATTGCGCTGCGAGGACCACGAGCATGACGACGCCGATCACGGTGACCGCGGCACCGGCGGCAGCGAGAAGTCGACTGACGACGCCGTCTCGCTGCCACCAAGGGGGCGTCGGCTCGGGCCGCGGAAGTGGAGGTCCCTGGGGTGAAGGCCGGTGAGGCAACGGCAACCGAGCAGGTACCGGCTTCTGTGACGAGAGGAGTTGAGATCGCAGGATGTCGAGGTCGTGGCCCACCCGGAGCAGATGCTGCTGCAGGGAGGCGACCTCACCGGACAGGACGTGCACGAGGCGTGGGTCGATGTCGGAAGTCATGGTTCGATCGTCGCCGCCCATGGCGGCGAGGTGAATGCGTAGTTCTACTCGGTTCGGTGCGGGTACTACTCGTCCCGCGTGAGCGTCAGCCGAACATCCGACGGATGGCCGTGCCCAGACTGTGCTTCGCCGTGACCGATCCGAACCGCACTCGGCCGTGAACGCTTACGTGCAGGGCGCCCTGCACGGGTCGGCTTCCCAGACGGTTCTTCGCGCTGCCGCCGATCAGGACGAGTCCGCCGAAATCCACCGACGCCCCGTCGGGCACGACGAGGGTGATGGTGCTGCAGTAGTCGTCCACATCGATGCGAACCACCGGCGACGACAACACCGCAGAGGTGAAGTCCAAGGTCACCGTCGCCATCTTCGACGCGATGCGGATGGCGGGTGGAGCGCGCCATGACCCCGAGCGTGTCACCGTCGACATCGTGGCGCGAATGTCCGCCGGCGACACTTCTGTCGGATGCGCAGGGGCCTGCGGAGCAGGAGGAGGAACGGGCGCGCGGTCCGGGGTCTGCCCGGCGATGGACATTCCCGGCAAGTCGATCAGCACCGCGTTGAGTTCGCCTCGCGTCTTCGCGGCCAGCACCGAATCCATCCGCTCGGAGAATTCGCCGAGCGACAGCATCCCGTGGCCGACCGCGCGTTGGAGCAACCCGCCGACGTGCTCGCGCTCTGCATCGCTCACTCGTAGGTCTCTGGCTCGTGGGTCACTCGGATCCATACGGTCAGTCTAGTGTCACTCCCACCCACGCTCGATGGCCCAACGCGTCAGTTCGACGCGGTTGGCGAGGTGCAGCTTGCGCAACGTGGCCTGCACGTGGTTCTCGACGGTGCGGTGACTCAAGCTCAACTTCGCTCCGATCTGCTTGGCGCTCAACCCTTTCGCCACCATCCGAAGCACTTCGGTTTCGCGGTCGGTGAGGATGGGCGAGGGCTCCGCGGCGGGTGGCCCCGACGCCATGCGCCGGTACTCACCCAGCACCAGCCCCGCGAGGCCCGGGGTGAACACCGCGTCGCCCTGATTGGTCGCCTCGACGGCCGCCACCAGCTCGTCGATGGATGCACTCTTCACCAGGTACCCGGTGGCTCCCGCCTTCACGGCACCGAGGACGTCGTCACGCTCGGCGGACGCGGAGAGAATCAGCACCCGGCTGCGGGGAGACACCGCCAGTACAGCGGCCGTACCTTCCGCGCCGGTGCCGTCACCGAGATCCATGTCCATCAAAATGATTTGTGGCACAGTTACTTTGGCCCGGATCGCCGCAGATTCGACGCCGTCGGCGGTGGCCACGACTCGGTACCCACGCGCGTCGAGATCACGCGCCACGCCGTCTCGCCACATCGGGTGATCGTCGACGACCATCACCGTCACCTGCTCGGCAGTGCCGGTTTCGGCAGCATCAGTTCCCATTCCGTCCCCTCTCCGGGTGCGGTGTCCACCCTGGCCTGTCCGCCGAGTGCTGTCATCCGGCCCACGATGGAACCCGACACCCCGATCCTCCCGTCGGTCCGTGCCTCCTCCAGTCGACCCTCGTCGATCCCCGGTCCGTCGTCGCGCACCGTCACCACGACTTCCGAGCCCAGGTCCTCGACCAGCACGAAGACGCCGACTCCGGGTCCGCCGTGGCGGTGCGCGTTGTCCACCGCCGCGAGAGCGGCAGCGGCAACCTCGTCGGCAAGGGCGGTGGGGAGGCTCACCGCGCCGGACGGGGCCGACACCGTTGCCGCGGTGCCCATCACGCGGCGTAGTACGGCCGAGAGATCGGAGATGCCGCCGCTGCTCCCCGACGGCGAGTCGGACAGCAACCGTCGCAGCGATTCTTCCTGCTCACCGGCCAGCCGAGCCAGTTCCGCTGTTTCTCCACCGATTTCGTGGCCACGGCGACTCACCATCGCCAGCACCTGTAGGACTCCGTCGTGCACGGCTCGTGCCAGGCGTTCACGTTCGGCAGTCGCAGCGGCCAGTGCCACGGCCTCGTCCAGCCGCGCACGAGCGAGCCGCGCGGTACGGGCGGCCACCCCCAGTGCCATACCCACCGACAGCAGGATCGGTCCGGTCGAGTCTCGCCACAGGTCGGCGTCGACGTTCCCACGCACCGCGGCGATGGCGATCGTCATGACCGCCGCCGATGCCAGCCCGGCGCGCGGTCCGCCCAGAATCGCCGCACCGATGACGGCATTGGCCACCCAGATCGTGGTCGGGAGAACCTGATGTTCCTCGCGCCACGCCGCCCCCGCCACCAGTGCGGTGCTGGTGATCAGCGCGAGTGCCACCGTTTGATCGGCCAGCACGAACCCTCGGCGGACCGGAGCGGCGACGGTCAGCGTGGCGGCAACGCCGGACCACGCCACCAGGGCGGCGACCAACGTCCAACTCACCGCCCGTGACGTGTACTCGTTCTGAACGACCGCCTGGAACGCCACGGCGTAGACGACGGTGACCAGGCGGAACGCGGCAGCGGCACGCCACAACGGCACATCGGGTGCGCGCGAGCCGGCGCTCTCAGGCGCGCGGCGGCCCGTCGACCTCACCGGGCTTCAATTCTTCGTTCTGCGGGTGCGGACTGTCCGGGGCAGCCGGGAACATCGGTTCGGACGGGTCCTGGTCGGCTATCTCCTCGTAGGCCTCTTCCGGATCGTCGGCCAGCAGCGAGCGGATCGCGGTATTCGCCATCGCGACCAGAGGGACGGACAGGAGTCCGCCGATGATGCCCGCCAGGAGGATGCCGGTGGCGATGGCCAGCACGACGGCCAGCGGGTGCACTCGCACGGCCCGGCCCAGCAGCAACGGTTGCAGGACGTGTCCCTCGATCTGCATGACGGCGATGACGATGGCCAGCGCGATCAACGCGGTGATCAGGCCCTTGGTGACCAACGCGACGAGCACGGCCACGAATCCGGTGAGCACGGCGCCGACGATGGGGATGAACGCGCCGATGAACACCAGCGACGCCAGCGGGAGCGCGAGAGGCACACCCAGAATGGCCAGTCCGGTGCCGATGCCGATGGCGTCGACGGCCGCGACCACCACGGTGGCACGGACGTAGCCGACCAGCGAGCCGAAGGCCTGGCTACCAGCCAGCCGCACCCTGCGGCGTGCTCGCGTCGGGAAGATCCGGGTCACGAATTCCCAGATCTGACTCCCGCCGTAGAGGAAGAAGATGAGGGTGAACAGCACGAGCGCCAACCCGGTGAGCAATTCCCCGATCGTGGCCGCTGTGGTCAGAGCGCCGCTGGTGATGGCTTCCTGATTGGACTGAAGCGAGCCGACGACGGAGTCGCCCGCAGTGCGGATCTGTTCCTCGCTGAAGTGCAGCGGACCCTGGGTCAGCCAATTCTGGATCTGATTGATGCTCTCCGTGAACTGATCGGTGAGGTCGGGTAGCCCGCCGATGAACTGCTCCACGACGAACGTCAGGACGCCCGCCAGCAGACCGACGCTGCCCAGAATGGCCACGATCACCGCGACCACGCGCGGAATGCCTCGACGCTGCATCCAGTCGACCAACGGTGACAGCAGGGCCGACGCCAGCAGTGCGAGCGCGACCGGGATCAGCACGGCCTCGAGGGTGTGAACGACGTAGCCGACCACGGCGAGACCGGCGAAGATCACCAGCAGACGCCAGGTCCACGCGGCACCGACGCGAATTATTGGATGCACCGAATCCGCGGGATCGTCCGTCACTTCGTGAGCGTAGCCGAGTACCGCGCCCCGGCGGTGCCCCATCCAGGACTGCGGAGCTGGTCCGACAACACCACACCGCCTCGAGCTCCTTACCTCCTGCTCGGCGGGCCCCACCCGGTAAGTTCCCTGTGGTGTTGACACTTCTCCGGGCGGTCTCGTTGACCTTGCGGAGTCGGTGGCCCCTGTATCTGGCGTCGATGCTGCTCGCGAACCTGCTGGGCGCGGTGCTGGTGTTCGTGTTCGTGCGCTACGGCCTTCCCATCCCGGAGAACGAGTCGATCGTCGTGGACCGGGTTCGCAACGTGTTCGTTTTCGGCATCTATCTGCTGTTCGCCGCGGGCGTCAGCCTGGTCACCGCGTCGATCATGTTGCGGCACGTGGTGCGGTGGCAGCTGCGGGGCGGATCGCCGACGCGCGTCGAGCAGATGTCGGCCCTGCACGCGCCACTGCGGCAGGCCATCGTGCACCTGGTCCTGTGGATCGTCGGCGGCATCCTCTTCGTGATCCTCACGGCGTCGGCGATGCCCTCCCTCGCGATCGCCGTGGCGGTGACCGTCGCGATGTCGGCCGCGATCACGTTCGGTTTCACCTACATGCTGGGCGAGCGCATCCTGCGCCCCGTGGCCGCGCAGGCGCTCAGCGAAGGGCGATTCGACCGGACGATGACCCCCGGCGTCGGTACCCGAATGGCAATGACCTGGGGGCTGGGCACGCTCATCCCCGTCGTCGGCATCCTGCTGTTGTGCGCGACGCAGCTCACCACCGATCTGGTGTTCTCCCCCGACTCGTTGGCGCTGGCCATCAGCCTGCTGTGTGTGCTGGCCATCGTCCAGGCGTTCAGCCTGTCCATGCTCACCGCCAGCCAGATCTCCGATCCCATCCGTCAGCTACGCCGCGCCATCGAGCAGGTGCAGAACGGTGACACCGAGGTTCAGGTAGAGGTGTTCGACGGCAGTGAGATCGGACGGCTGCAGGTGGGCTTCAACCGCATGATGGCCGAGTCGTCCGAGCGCAAGGTGCTCCGCGAGCTGTTCGGCCAGCACGTCGGTGAGGACGTCGCCCGGCGCGCCCTGCAGTTCGGCACCGAGCTGGGGGGCGAGACCCGATTCGTAGCGGTGCTGTTCGTCGACATGGTCGGGTCCACCGCTGCAGCGTCCGAACGACCGCCCGGTGAGGTGGTGGATCTGCTCAACGATTTCTTCCGCGTGGTGGTCGACGTGGTCGATCGCCACCACGGCTTCGTCAACAAGTTCGTCGGCGACGCTGCGCTGGCCATCTTCGGCGCACCCCTGGACCGCCCGGATGCGCCGACAGCGGCGCTGTCCGCAGCACGTGAGCTGCGTGCGGAGTTGCGCAGTGTCGTCGGGCTCGACATCGGAATCGGTGTGTCTGCCGGGCTTGCGGTGGCCGGGAACATCGGCGCGAAGGAGCGGTTCGAGTACACGGTCATCGGCGACCCGGTGAACGAGGCGTCCAGGCTCACCGAGATGGCGAAGTTCGAGCCCGGCCGGGTGCTGGCGTCCACGTCGGCGCTGTATTTCGCGGACGAGGACGAGCAATCGCAGTGGGAATTGGGGTCGAAAGTGCAGCTTCGCGGCCGACGACGCGCGACTCACCTTGCCTTTCCCATCGACTATCCGCAGTAGTAGTTTGCCCAGTTCGTTACGCTCGCCACTGTGGTAGTACCGGAGCAGGACCGATCCGCAGGGTCGCCCCGCGCCGGTGAGAAGTGGCGATGGCTCAGATGGGTCGGCGGAATCGCCCTCGTGGCACTGCTTGTCGGCGAAGGTATTTACCTGTGGCCGCGCCTGCACGAGTCCTGGCGCGCACTCAACGAGATCCACTGGGGATTCGCTGCGGCGTGCGTGGTGATGCAGGCGATATCGCTCTCCGCCTTCGCCCGAGTGCAGAAGCAATTGCTCCGCGCCGGCGGCGTCAAGGTGTCACAGCGTCGGTCGTTGTCGGTCATCTACGGCAGTACGGCGATGGCGTTGACGCTGCCCGCCGGTCAGGTCTTCTCGACGGCATTCACCTACCGGCAGACCCGGCGCTGGGGCGCGAACCCGGTGGTCGCGTCGTGGCAACTGGCGATCTCGGGCGTCATCGCGGCTCTCGGTCTCGCGGTCCTGGGAGTCACCGGAGCTTTCCTGGTGGGTCGCAGCGCCAACCCCTTCGCGCTCGCCATCCCCGTCCTGGGCGTGATCGCCATCGCCGTCGCCGTGCGCTACGTCCGTTCCCACCCTCGGTCCATCATCGGCGTCGGGCGGTGGGGTCTGTCGAAGTACAACGCGCTGCGGGGCAACGATCCGGCGACCGGGATGGCCCGGCTGGACGACATCGTCGAGCAGGTCCGCTCGGTGCGTCTGAGCCCTCGGGACGGGTCGATCTCCTTGGGGTTCTCGGCCGTCCACCGCGTCGCCGACGTGGCATGCCTGGGGTTTGCCTGCTACGCCATCGGCGCCGATCCGAAGCTGTCCGGACTGCTCATCGCCTTTTCGGCGAGCAAGACCGTCGGTTCCATTCCCGGCGCGCCGGGCGGTCTTGTCATCGTCGATGCCACGCTGATCGCCACCCTGACCACGGCGGCGTCCATCAGCGCGTCGCAAGCTGTCGCGTCGGCGCTGGTGTATCGACTGGTCAGCTTCATCCTGGTCGCGGTGATCGGGTGGATCGTCTTCCTGGTGCTGTTCCGCAAGCACCAGCACGAGGATCTGGAATTCGACCTGGAAGTGGAACAGCGTGAGATGACCGAGCTGCGCGCGAGTCCGTCGACCGAGGGTCCGACGCCGCGGGAATGATACGGACCGCGGTCCGGTTGTGTACTGTGAGGCTTGAACCTTCAACTCACAGGAGAATCGACATGACCGCAGCAGTTTCCGTACCGCAGTTGACCGCCGGCACCTGGGCCATCGACGCGTCGCACTCGACCGTCGGTTTCACCGTTCGCCACCTGATGGTGAGCAAAGTCCGCGGGCGCTTCCAGTCGTTCACCGGATCGATCACCGTCGACGAGAACGGCTCACCGTCCATCGACGCCGACATCGACGTCTCCTCGATCACCACCGACAACGCTCAGCGCGACGGCCACCTGAAGACGGCAGACTTCTTCGAGGTCGAGAAGTTCCCCACCGCCACCTTCCGCTCCACATCGGTCGAGCCCAAGGGCGACGACTACGTGCTCACCGGTGACTTCACGCTGCACGGTGTCACCAAGCCGGTCGAGTTGACCGTCGAGTTCGGCGGCGTCAACGCCGGCATGGGCAACGGACCGGTCGCCGGCTTCGAGGCCACCGCCACCATCAACCGCAAGGACTTCGGGTTGAGCATCGACATGCCGCTCGAAGGCGGCGGCGCAGTCGTGGGTGACAAGATCTCGCTGCTCCTCGAGATCGAGGCCGGGCTGCAGGCCTGACGTCCTTGCTCGACAAGACCGCGTCGGCGAAAGCCGACGCGGTCTTCTCCCACTTCGGAGTCTTTTCGTATTCTGGGATGCATGACCACCGCCACCGGTACCCGCTCGCTCGCCCTTCCGGCCGCAGTGGACGTCGTTCTCGTCATCGGATTCAGCGCCATCGGTCGTTCGAGTCACGAAGAAGGCATGACCGTGATGGGCGTGCTGTCGACTGCGTGGCCGTTCCTGGTCGGCCTGGCCGTCGGCTGGGCGCTCACCTACGCGCTGTATCGAGAGAAGTTCGTCGCGGCGGCGTTGGTCCCCACCGGTGTGGTCGCGTGGATCGGCGCGGTTGTCGTCGGGATGGTTCTTCGTCAGGTATCCGGCGCGGGTACCGCTGCAAGCTTCATCGTCGTCGCGACAGTCACGCTCGGAATCTTTCTGCTGGGCTGGCGTGCGATCACCCGAGTCGTCGCGGCGCGGCGCTGACCGATCAGTTCAACCACAGCCACGCAGCGAGCCCGAACCCGCTGAGCGCCACAGCGATTCGTAGCGGGTTCTGCGGGAGTCGCCGGACCACCCTCGGCCCGACGGCACCGCCGCCAACGGTTCCGATGGCCATCGCCAGCGCGGCCAACCAGTCGACCTGGCCGGAGAACGCGAACAGTACTGCGGCCACCAGGTTGGCGACACCCAGCAGGTAGCTCTTCAGTAGCGCTGCGCGCCAAATCGGTTCGGCAGTGCAGATCAAGGTCAGAGCAAGGAAGATCACGCCTGCACCCGCGCCGAAGTAGCCGCCATAGATAGCGACGAAGAAGATCGCCAGCGGATAGAGAATCGGGAATGTCCGGCCCCCGGCCAGCTTTCGGATTCTCGGCTGCAGCACCATCGCCGTCGAGGCGAAGACGATCAACACGGGCACGATGGCCTCGAACGATCCCTCCGGCGCCCGCAGCAGCACCACCGCTCCGGCGATACCGCCGAGTGCAGCCCACAAAGTCAGCCACAGAAGCGAACGGCCGCTCTTGGCAAGTTCTTTGGTGGACGAGGCCGTGGCCCCGATGCCGGCACCCACCAAGGCAACGGTGTTGGTGACGTTCGCCGCTACGGGCGTCAGCCCCACGGCCAGCAGCGCGGGATACGACACCAGTGACGCCAGCCCCGTGATGTAGCCGATCAAACCGGCACCGAAACCCGCCGCGATCAGCAGAACGAACTGGGCGACGGTCACATCGTGAAAGGTAGCAAAACTAAATTTACTCCGACGGTGAGGCCAGCTCCCGCATCAGCATGTTCGTCATTCGGGCAGCGGAGTCCGTGCTGTCCGCGTCTTCGATGTACACGGCGAACGCCAGGTCACCCGTCGTGCCCAGGAACCAGCGGTCGTCGCCGTTGTCACCGGACAGGCCGGCGACGGAACCGTCCACACCTTCCGTTGCTGCGCTCTCGCGCATGGTGTTTCGGAGCGACGACAACACCGCGGGCGCCACCGCAGAACCGGGACTGCGCACCGTGGCCGGCGTGCCGCGAACGATCATCGGCGCCGGGGCGCTCCCCCGCGAGAGCGCGGCGGCCATCTCGGCGAGCCCGAAGGGAGTGACCGTCATCTCGGTCGACTTCTTGTTACTGACGCCGCGGAACCGATCGATGGCCGAGCGGCCGTCGGGGAGCGACGCGGTGATCACGTCGAGGCCCGGCACGTCGAACGACGTTCCCAGTCCGAATTGTCGCGCTGCGTCGGAGAAACCGATCTTCTGGCGGTCCGCCGACGCCGCGACCGTGTCGACCAGCGTGCCCGCCGGATACAACGTCGTGAAGGCCGGGGTACCCGAGGAGTTCGCGTAGCTGTTCTGCGCCGTCGCGACGATCGCTCCCGTGGACGGCCGGACGACGACGATCGAGGCGGGAGTGCCGACACTGACGGCCGCGGTCTCGGCCGCGAGCTGGACGGACGGATCCACCGTCGACGCGATGTCGGGCGAACCGGGTCCCTGGAACCCTGCCGCCCGAGTGGTCTCGCCGTCGGGGTCGGTCACCTCCACAGCCCAACCCGACGTGGCGTCGCGCGCGTCCTGCCAGACGTCCCGCAAGGAGTCGAGCACCGGGGACGTGAGCCGCCGGTCGGACGTGATGAGCTTCGGCTCGGCGTAGAGCACCACACCGGGGATGGCGCGGAGATCGTCCTCGAGCACCGCATAGTCGTCGGCACGAAGGTTCACCGCGTTGATCACTCTATCGGGTTCCGCCGCGACCTCTGCCAGCAAGGTTTCCGACGTGATCAGCGGTGCGACGACGTCAATGACGTCGGCCAGACGGTTGGTGGTGTCCTCGAGATCGTTCGTCGCGGACGGGTCCAGCCGGACCGACGCGACGTTCTGCTCGGCCATCATGATCGCACCGGTGGTGTCGAGGATGCGAGGCGCGGGAGCGTCGGTTCGGACGTAGCGGACAGATCCACCGGCCGCGAGATCGGGAGCGAGAATGGACGGATCCCACGAGATGCGCCAGCCGATGCCCAGCTTGCGCGCCGAGCCCTGCGTCGTGACATGCCACTCTCGGCTGTCTTCGCCCCGGGGCTCACCGAACTTCCATGCGGAGTCGATGGTGAAGAACCCGGAATCGTCGTCGAGTCCGATGTACTGCGACATGCGGCTCGTCGATACTCCCGGCCCCATCGAGTCGAACATGGCGCTGATCGTTTGGGCCGCGGCGTTGGGGTAGGACGTCAGCGCGGCGGCCGCGGCCACGTCGCGCTGGTCGAGGGCGGCTACGAAGCGATCCACCAGCACCGCGGCCTCGCTGCGCGGCTTGGTGATCACGAACGACGCGACCGTCGCGAGTGACACGAACAGCGCGAACAGCGCAACGACGTACCTGGACCGCAGAACCATGCCCCAATAATCACATGAGTCACACCAGTAACACAGCACGAAGAGCGCTCGGAGCGGTCACGATCCGGTCACCGCCCCTTTCGTGCCGTTGCTGCACACAAGTGGCGCGTAAATGGCCGGATGCGTCGTTTTGGGGCAGTTCGTGTGCAGTTCATGCTCGACGCGAGCGCCGCCGAGCCCGCACCACGCGGATGATGTCGTCCACCACCTCGTCCAGGTGGGAGTTCACCGTCGCCGCCGAGTACCGCAGAACTCGCCAGCCGTCGTCGATCAGCTCGTTCTGCCGGATCCGATCGGAGGTGAACACCGCGGCCGCCGAATGGAACGTGCGTCCGTCGATCTCGACGATCACGCGCCCGCGGCGGCACACCAGATCGCCGTAGTACTTGCCCACCCGACAATTGATCTCGAGGTGCACGCCCCTGGCGGTCAATCCCCTCGCGACCAGCCGTTCCACCTCGGAGCTCGTTCTGGTGCAGCAGCTCCGGAGTTGCCGACGCACGGCCGGAGCCCCGTGCATCCCCGCAGACGTCGCACACAGCGCAGCCACCACGCGCCAATCCACCACCGCGTCCAGCGTCTGGTCGAACAGTCGCTCGAGCTGTTCTTCGGACATGGTCAGCGCGACGTCGAGCAGGCACCGCTCGACCGTCACGATCGGGATACCGCGCCACGACGTGACAACCCCCGGATCGCGACGGTGCAGCGTCACCCAGTCCGGGCCGCGCACCCCCGCGCTCATCGGTACCGTCGCCTCGACCGTGTCCGGTTGCTCCGGAATCAGGTTCCACAGCCACGACGCGCTGGCGTGACTTATCACGGCGTCGGGCTTCCACATCGCGACCGCGCGGCAACGGTCGACATACGACGGCTCCGAATCGGCATAAATCGACGGCAGCAGCCTGTGCATCCGGGCCAACTGTCGACGTCCGACCCCCGCCGCCACCAGGTCTCGCCTGCGATGAACCCCCATGCCGACCAGGTTTCACGATTGCAGCCGCATCCTGCTGACGGCTGTCCACAGGTTGTGGATGGTGTTCATGGGCACCATCTGCACACAGAACGGCCCCGCTGGGCCGGATGCGACTCTGCGGGGCCGTTCGTGTGCACTCTGCGTCAGCGCAGGAATGCCCCCGCCGCAGTGAGGGCCGGCGCCGACGAGTCGCCACCCTCGACGAACACCGCGATGGCCAGGTCGCCGCGGATTCCTACGAACCAGCCGTGCGCCGGTCCGTTCGCCACCTCGGCCGTCCCCGTCTTGCCCAACAAACCCTCGATGTCCTGCAATTGAGTGGCCGTACCTGCGGTCACGGTCTCGCGCATCATCGCGCGCAGCTGCTCGGTGATCTCCGGGTCCGGGGCGGACGGCGTCTGGTCGGGAGTGCCGGGGCGCCCGGTGATCATGGTGGGCTCCGGCGGGGCCCCGTTGGCGATGGACGCTGCGACCAACGCCATGCCGAACGGTGACGCGGTCACCGCGCCCTGACCGATGGCCGACTCGACGCGTTCCGCCGGTGTCGTCGCCGGTGGGACGTTGCCGGTCACCGTGGTCAGACCCGGCGTCGCGTAGTCGATGCCGAGGCCGAACTGCAGGGCGGCCTTCTGTAATGCATCGTCCGGCAGGTCGACGGCCAGCTGGCCCATCGTGGTGTTGCAAGACCGGGCAAATGCCGTGGTGAGCGGAACCGAGCCCAGGTCGAAGTTGTCGTCGTTGGGAATGGTGCGTCCCTCGATGTTCGCGGAACCGGGGCACGGCAGCACCGTCTCGGGCGTCACGTTCCCAGCCTGTAGCGCGGCTGACGTGGTGACCGTCTTGAACGTCGACCCGGGGGGATACAGCCCGGTCAGCGCGATCGGACCCTGCGCATCGGCGGCGGCGTTCTGCGCCACCGCCACGATGTTGCCGTTGGACGGGCGAATTGCCACGATCGCCGAGGCATTGGGAGTTGTGGCCAACGCGTTCTCGGCCTTGAGCTGCAACAACGTGTCGAGCGTGACTTGAATGTCCTCACCCACCTCGGCGTCGACACCGGTGATTCGCCTCGCAACCGAGCCGTCGGCGGCGACGAGCTGCACCGCCCACCCCGCGGTGGCGTCCTGCTGGTCCTGCCACAGAGTCGCAACATCACTCAGCGCGGGCGACGACAATGCGCGGTTCTCCGTGAGCAGCCGGGTCTGGGGAGCGAGGGTGACGCCGGGCAGCGCGGACAGCAACGGCTCGATGGGCGCGAGGTCTTCCTGCCGCAAACTCACCGCCGTGACGGTTCCGCCGCCGGCCAGATCGTCGCGCAGGGACTCGGCGGTGACCGTGGGGGCGAACGGCGAGACCAGTGCGGAGACGGCAGTGGGATCAGCGGACTGGTCGAGGTTCACCAGCGTCACCACCTGCTGGGACATCAGCGGTGCACCGGCGGTGTCGACGACGCGGGGCGCCTGGTCCGCGGACAGGGTGGTGTAGCGGACGGTGGTCTCGGGGGTCAGTCCCGGAACCACGACGCCGGGGCTCCACGTCACCTTCAGCCCCTGTCCACTGTCGGCGACCGAGCCGCTGGTGGTGTAAGTCCAGATCCGCTCCGGCCGGACAGGCGCCGACGACGTGGTCGGTGATGCAGAACCAGTGGACGAGTCGGAGCTGGTCGACGGTGAGGACGTGGACGTCTCACCGGTGGTCGGCTCGGTCGAGTCCTCCTCGGGCGGCGTGAACGACCACGACGCGCTGAGAGTAAAGGTCTGCTGTTCGTCGTCGGCCTGGCTGACCGTGAACTGAGGAACCGCGCTCACAGATCCCCCGGCGCTCAGCCCGTCGTACATCTGAGTCAGAACCGTGGTGGCCGCAGCCGGGTCGGACGTCAGCTGCGCGGCTGCGCCGATGTTCTGGCTGCTCAGGGCCTCGGCGAACTGGTCTGCGGCCATCCTCGACGCAGGCTGATCATCGCTACTGCACGCGGTTGCCGCCAACGCGACCACCGCGGTCGCAGCGGTGAGTCGAACCAGTCGACTGGATCGGAGACCGGGTGGGCGGGATGAACGCGACATGAGCGGAGGCACGTCGCAATAGTGCCCCACTCGGCGGACGACTACACGGACCGACGCATCCTCGACACGACACGAGTCCTGTGTAATTATGTAATCACAAGTCTTGTAATCAAGTAATCAAGCCAGTCGAGAAAGAAGACGATCATGAACGTTCACGAGGACTTCCCATTCGGTGAACCGGGCCGCACCCCGCGTCGAGGCGGTCCGCACGGACACGGCCGAGGCCGCGGTAGCAAACGCGGTGAGCGCGTCGGCCGCCCGGGTGGATGGCAACAGAAAGATGTTCCGGGCGCAGGGGACGCCGAGCAGTGGTTCCTCGGCCGCCTGCCCGACGACTGGTTCGACGGCATCGCCACGGTAGAGATCGATCGCGAGGAGATCGTCGTCGTAGGCGAACTCGACGCACCCGACACCGCGGCCGGGGTGGAGGGACGGATCGCCCGGTTCCGGGAGACCACCCGCGACGAGCGCATCCGGATCGCCGACGAGGCCGAATCTCGCTACGGACGCAAGGTCGCATGGGGTGTCACCGTCGGCGGCGACACCACGCTGTTCACTCATCTCGCGGTTCCGGTCATGACCCGGTTACGTCAGCCGGAGCGCAAGGTTCTCGACACCCTTGTCGATGCGGGCGTCGCTCGATCGCGCGCCGATGCCTTGGCCTGGGCGGTACGCCTCACCGGAGATCACATCGACCCCTGGTTGGCAGAGCTTCGGGGCGCCATGGCGAAGGTCGACGACCTTCGAGCAAAGGGCCCCACCGTCGAAGAACCCGAAACCGACTGACAGGCTGCAGGTTTCACAACACCGTTGACCTGCGGGCCCGGCCACCTCTAGAGTCGGACTCATACATTGTCGTCGACGAACGGACAAGGGCGTTGTTCATCTCCTGAGATCGTGCGGATCCCACCACGAGCACTCCTGGTGGTACGACACTGCTCACGAGGTACCCCTCTTGTCATACTCGACTTCTGTCGTCATTTCCGACCTCACGTTCTCCTGGCCCGACGGCCGAGCGATGTTCGACGGTCTCGACGTCGCCTTCGGCCCGGGCACAACAGGCCTCATCGGAACCAACGGCGCCGGCAAATCGACTCTGCTGCACATCATCACAGGGCTGATTCGGCCACACCGCGGCTCTGTGCACGTCGACGGCTCCCTGGGATACGTGCCGCAACAGTCCGTTCCTCGCGGTGACGTCACCGTGTCGTCCGAACTCGGTATCGACAACGTCCGTCAGGCGCTGGCTCGCGTCGAAAAAGGCAGCGTCGACGCGGACGACTTTGCCACCATCGGCTCCGACTGGGACATCGAGGAACGAACCCTGGCCACTCTCGACTCGATGGGTCTTGGCCGAACACTGCGAACGACAGCAGATCTGGACCGCCCGGCGGCCACCCTGTCCGGCGGCGAGTCCACCCTGTTGGCACTGGTCGGGCAGATCTTGCGGCGGCCGTCGGTGCTGATTCTCGACGAGCCGACCAACAATCTCGACGGCACGGCACGGGCCGCTCTGCGGCGCACGCTGGCCGCGATCGACGGCACCGTCGTCGTTGCCAGTCACGATGCGGATCTCCTGGACGATATGGATGCGATTGCCGAACTTCGCTCCGTCCGGGGCGCACCCGCCGACATTCGACTTTTCGGTGGCAATTTCTCCCACTACCGGGAGGTGGTCGACACCGAGCAGGACGCGGCCAGGGCCGCTGCACGGACGGCGGATCAGGACGTACGCAAGCAACGTCGAGACCTGATCGATGCGCAGACCACCGTTGCTCGGCGACGACAGATGGGCGAGAGGGCTTCTCGGGAGAATCGGGTGCCGAAGATCGTTGCCAGCAACCGGCGCAGCAAGGCTCAGGAGTCGGCAGGGACGTACCGCATCGGACACGAAAATCGCGTCGAGGAGGCTCGAGCAAAAGCCGAGGCAATGCACGAGTCGGTGCGAGAGGACAGGGAGATCGTCGTCGACCTACCGGACACGGCAGTTCATGCCACTCGACTCGTCGCGGAGGTCGGGCCGATTCCCTTCGACCTAGATGGTCGATTCCCCGGTCGCAGCGCCGAGTTCAGCATCGTCGGGCCCGAGAGGATTGCACTGATCGGAGACAATGGCGTCGGAAAGACGACTCTTCTTCGAGCACTGACGTCGTCGGTTCCGGTGGCGTCGCTACCGCAGTCCCTCGACGTCTTCGACGACGACGCCTCGTTGGTGGAGAACGTCTCGCGCGCAGCGCCGCGGGCATCGATCACCCATGTCCGAACGCGGCTGGCTCGCTTCCTTTTTCGCGGCGCTCGCGCGGATGCGGTGGTCCACACCCTGTCTGGGGGAGAACGGGTGCGGGGTGCACTGGCGATGCGGTTGCTCGCCGACCCCGCGCCGCAACTACTGATCCTGGACGAGCCCACCAACAATCTCGACATCGCGTCGAAGGGCCACCTGAGCGCGGCCCTGGCGTCCTATCGAGGCGCGCTGGTGGTGGTCAGTCACGACGAGGCATTTCTCGGCGACCTCGGAATCACACGGAGGGTCGAGCTCACTGCCGACGGCGTCCGGTCTACAAGCACCTGAGAAAGTTCCACCTGCAACAATTCGGCCGTGGACTTCGCAACCAATCCCGTCGACGGCACCCGCATCGCGTACCTGGAGACGGGCAACCCGGCCGGCCCACCGGTGATGCTGGTGCACGGCAGCCTGCTGTCCCACCAGATCTGGCGCACGTTCGGCTACGTCCGTGCTCTGCGGGAGCAGTTCCGGCTGATACTCGTCGATCAGCGCGGACACGGGCGCAGCGATGCACCGCGCAGCGTCGACGCCTACTCGATGGACCGGGTCAGCGAAGACCTGGTTGCCGTACTCGACGCTGCGGACGTGCCTTCGGTGCATTACGTCGGTTACTCCCTCGGCGGTCGATCCGGACTCAATCTGGTCACACGCAGCCCGGAGCGTGTGGCGTCGTTGGTCGTCGGCGGAGCCGGATCGGGCCCGCAACGCGGCGCCCTGGACAGTCTGTTCTTCGACGGCAGTGCCGACGTTCTGGAGCAGCGCGGCATGGACGGTTTCGTCGACGAGTGGGCGCTGCGCCGAGGCTTTCCCGTCGACTCGGGAACCCGAGCGGCATTCCTACGCAACGACTCCGCCGCTCTGGCGTCGTACTTCCGGGCGTCGGACGACGATCCGGGGATCTCCGACGACGCGATCCACGCCATCGACACGCCGACCCTGTTCTACGTCGGGTCCCGCGACGTGCAGCGCATCGACGACACTCGCCGCACCGCAACCCTCGTGCCCGGCGCCGAGATCGTCGAACTACGCGGCTGGGACCACGGCACCACCGTCGCCGCCCCCGAAGCGGTCGAGCTGGTGTCGGGCTGGCTGTCCCGCGTCACGGCGACGCCGGGGCGGTGAGGGTGTCGGGTTCTCTTCGGGACCTGCCCGCCTCGGAGACGACGGCGAACCCTTCGCGGGACCAGTACTCGAAGCCGCCGATGAGTTCGCGAACCCGGGTGTAACCGAGCTGGGTGAGTGTCAGCGCAGCACGTGTGCTGCCGTTGCAGCCAGGGCCCCAGCAGTAGACGACGATGTCGGTGTCGAGGTCGGGGGCCACGTCGGCGATTCCGGAGTCGAGGTCCGAATTCGGTAGATGCGCGGCGCCCGGAATTCGCCCCGCCGCCCAGGCGGCGTCGGATCGCACGTCGATCACCAGCGGACCGGCACCGGATGCGCGCGCCCCGGCGAGGTCGGCGGCGTCGGTTTCGAAGGTCAGCTTCGCGGCGAAGAAATCGGCGGCGGTGAAGGTTGTGTTCATCGTTCGATTCAAGCCTGGCCTCGCCGGAACAGGAACAGACAACCTGCGGTCTCGAGCGCAGTCAGCCGTCGAATCGCCGGTATCGTCCGCGTTATGCCGCGTAAACCACCCCTGGTCATGGACGACATCGATCGGCGAATTCTCGACGAGCTACAGCGAGACGGACGAGTCAGCGTCGCGCGGCTTGCGCGCACGATCTCCCTCTCGTCCAGCGCGACCGCCGATCGGGTACGTCGACTGACCGATGGTGGGGTCATCACGGGGTACTCCATCACGGTGGATCCAGAGGCGCTCGGGTACACGGTGACGGCGTTCGTTCGCCTCTCGTATCCCTCGGGTAACTACGGCCCGTTCGACGAAGTAATCGCTTCCACACCGGAGATCGTCGAGGCGCACCACGTGACCGGTGACGACTGCTTCGTCATCAAAGTTCTCGCGCGTTCGATGCGTGACCTCGAAAGAATCACCAGCAGGATCGCCACGCTCGGTTCGATCACGACCAATGTCGTCTACTCGAGCCCGCTTCCGGGCCGCCGGATCACGCCCGCGTGATGCGGGCGGATCGATGCGTCTCGGTAGCCTGGAGAATATGGCGTCACGCTTCTGGTCTTTGCTCGGTCGATCCGTTGCGAAAGGCCACGCCCGCTCGCACGCGGCGGTGAGGGCGGCGACCGAGCGCGAGGAAAAATACCGCGCTCTGGGTGACTCCGACCTCCGTGCCGCCGCAGACGTGTTCCGGGAACCAGGCTCGATCGATCTGTCGGCATTCCTGGCCGTTGCCCGCGAGGCGGCGCGTCGCTCGCTGTCTCAGCGCCCGTTCGACACCCAGCTCTACGCTGCCGCGCGTCTGCTCGAGGGGGACGTCGTGGAGATGGGCACCGGTGAAGGCAAGACCCTGTCCGGCGCCATCGCGGCCGCCGCGTATGTCATGCAGGGCCGCGACGTCCACGTCGTGTCGGTCAACGACTTCCTCGCCCGACGGGACGCCGAGTGGATGGGCCCCCTGTACGACGCGCTGGGCGTGACGGTCGGATGGATCACCGCAGAGTCGACGTCCGACGAGCGGCGCGACGCCTACGCGTGCGACGTCACCTACGCATCGGTCAACGAGGTCGGCTTCGACGTGCTGCGTGACCACCTGGTCGACGACGCGGCGCTGCTGGTCGCACCGGCGGCCGACGTCGCGGTGGTCGACGAAGCCGATTCGGTGCTGGTCGACGAAGCACTGGTCCCGCTGGTGCTCGCCGGCTCCGTCGACCAGGACGTCTCCGCCGACGACGTGCTCGCAGCCGTACGCGCGTTGGACCCGGACGCCGATCACGATGTCGATGCCGAGCGCCGGAACGTATTCCTGACCGACGCCGGCGCAGAGAAACTCGAAGCGGCTCTGGGCGGAATCGATCTCTACAGTGAGGAGCACGTCGGCACCACGTTGGTCCGCATCAACCTCGCGCTGCACGCAGAAGTACTGGTACGCAAGGACGTCGACTACATCGTCCGCGACGGCCGGGTGCAATTGGTCAACGCCTCGCGCGGCCGTGTCGCCGAGCTCCAGCGCTGGCCGGACGGGTTGCAGGCCGCGGTCGAGGCGAAAGAGGGTCTCGATCGCACCGACACCGGACAGGTTCTCGACACCATCACCGTGCAGGCCTTGATGGGTCGATACCGTCGGGTCTGCGGGATGACGGGTACGGCTCTTGCTGCGGGAGAACAGCTTCGCACGTTCTACGGTCTAGGTGTCTCGGTAGTGGACCCGAACGAGCCACTCATCCGTGTGGACGAGCCGGACCGTGTCTACGCGACAGCGCCGGAGAAGAACGCCGCCGTCGTCGCCGCGGTACTCGAGGCCCATGCCACCGGCCAGCCCGTTCTGGTGGGCACCCATGACGTGGAGGAGTCGGAGACTCTCGCCGCGCGCCTCGAGGAGAAGGGCGTTCACGCCGTCGCGCTGAATGCGAAGAACGACGCCGAAGAAGCCGAAATTATTGCGCGAGCAGGACTTCGAGACGCAGTCACTGTGTCCACACAGATCGCCGGTCGCGGTACCGACATCCGACTCGGCGACGGCGTGACCAATCTGGGCGGGCTCCTGGTGATCGGCACCGGTCGGTACGTCACCGAGCGTTTGGACAACCAACTCCGGGGACGTGCTGGGCGGCAGGGGGATCCGGGCCGCTCGGTGTTCTTCGCCAGCTGGGACGATTCGTTGGTGACGCGGTACCTGGAGAAGGGTGATCGTTCCGGCAACCCCGACGAGACCGGCTTCATCGCCACGGAGGTTGCGGCCAAGCGAGTCGACCACGCCCAACGGGTGGCCGAGGGTGCGATGCTGGACACGCACTCCTCGACGTGGCGGTACAACCAACTGACCGCGCAGCACCGCGACATCGTGGATTCGCGGCGCAGCGCACTTCTGGCGTCGGACGAGGCGTGGGATCTGCTCGCCGGCCGTAACCCGACGCGCGCGGCGGAGCTCCGCGAGACGGTGGATGCGGCCGTCCTGTCCGACGCCGCACGCCGCATCGTTCTTCATCACCTCGACCGGGCATGGTCGGACTACCTATCCCATCTCTCGGACGTACGCGAGAGCATCCATCTGCGCGCGCTGGGTCGGGAAAATCCGCTGGACGAGTATCACCGCATTGCGATCGAGGCGTTCGCCGAGGTTCAGTCGCGTGCGCTGGAGGAATCCGACCGTACGTTCGAGACGTCGGAGATCACCGACGACGGTGTCGACCTCGCGTCCGCCGGTTTGGTGCGCCCGTCCTCGACCTGGACCTATGTCCGGGAATCACACCGACCGCTCGCCTTCTGAGCTCCGCGGCTATTGCGAGTGACTGCTCGCTAAGTTACGGTGGACCCATCGAACAGTGATGGAGGTCACATGAACTTCGACGTGGTCATCAACGGCGGAACCGTATTCGACGGCGACGGCGGCCCGGGTGTGCGGCGTGACGTCGGCATCGTCGACGGCGTCGTCACAGCGGTGTCGACCGAACCGCTGACCGGCGGCCCCGACACCGAGGTGATCGATGCGACCGGTCAGTGGGTAATGCCCGGCTTCGTCGATGTCCACACGCATTACGACGCCGAGGTGCTCGTCGGCCCCGGACTGAGCGAATCCGTTCGTCACGGCGTCACCACGGTTCTGCTGGGCAACTGTTCGCTGTCCACTCTGTACTCCACGCCCGTGGACATCGCGGACCTGTTCAGCCGCGTCGAGGCGTTGCCCCGCGACCACGTGCTCAAAGCCGTCGACACGCACAAGACGTGGTCCGGCGCCGAGGAGTACATCGCCGCGCTCGAGCGTCTCCCCCTCGGCCCCAACATCGCTGCGCTGGTGGGCCACTCCGACCTTCGTGCGCACGTCATGGGCCTGGACCGCTCGACCGATCGAAGCCAGAAGCCGACCCGCGAGGAAACCCGGCAGATGTCCGACGCGCTCGAGACGGCACTCGACGCCGGAATGCTCGGCATGTCCACGATGACCAACCCGTGGGACAAGCTCGACGGCGACCGGTACCGCTCACGTTCGCTGCCGTCTTCGTACGCGTCGTGGTCGGAATTCCGTCGCCTGCACAAGATTCTGCGCCGACGCGGCCGGTTGCTTCAGTCCATTCCGAACCTGAACACCAAGTACGACATGGTGTTCTTCCTCGGCTCGGCCACCGGCATCGGCCGGAAAGCCCTCAAGGTCTCGCTGCTCGCCGCCGCGGACGCGAAGGCGTCGCCGTGGCTTCACCACATCTTCGGTCCGCTCGCCGCGCTGGTCAACGGACCCGGCAAGGGTCAGTTCCGGTGGCAGCACCTGCCCACCACGTTCGACGTCTACTCGGACGGTATCGATCTGGTCGTGTTCGAGGAATTCGGTTCGGGCAGAGCAGCGCTGCACTTACGCGAAGAATTGGGCCGCAACGAGTTGTTGAAGGACGAAGCGTACCGGCGCTGGTTCCGCGCCGACTTCGAGAAGAAGTTCTCCTCCCGGGTGTGGCACCGCGACTTCGGTGACGCGATCATCACCGAATGCCCTGATACCTCCGTCATCGGCAAGAACGTGGCCGAGGTTGCTCGCGAACGCGACATCCACGTCGTCGACGCGTTCCTCGACCTGGTCGTCGAACACGGTCGGAAGCTGCGCTGGCACACCACTATCGCCAACCATCGACGCAAGCAGATGGACAAGCTGATCACTCGCCCCGGGGTGACGGTCGGCTTCTCCGATGCCGGAGCGCATCTGCGGAACATGGCGTTCTACAACTTCGGCATCCGCTTGCTCCGTCGGGTCAAGGACGCACAGGAGTCGTTCCTCACCGTCGGCCAGGCCGCCCACAAGCTCAGCGGCGAACTGGCAGACTTCTACGGCGTCGATACCGGCCACCTGCGCCTCGGCGACCGCGCCGACATCGTCGTGGTGAATCCGGCCGGACTGACCGCCGAAGTGGACGAGTACAACGAGGAGTCGATGCCGGAGTTCGGTGGGCTCTCGCGCATGGTCAATCGCAACGACACCGCGGTGACCGCAACGCTGATCGGCGGCCGAGTGGTGTACCGGGAAGGACGATTCGCGTCGTGGTTCGGTGTGTCCGAGCGCGCTGGACGGTTCCTCCGCGCGGGCGTGAGGAGCCGAAACGCAGCGTCGGTCGCAGTGTGAGGCGGACCCAGGAGCAACGTCGCACCGACACCATCGCCCGACTTCTCGACGCAGCTATCACCTCGCTGGCCGAGAAAGGCTATGCCGCAACCACCGTCAACGAGGTGGTCACCCGAGCCGGTGTCTCCTCGGGAGCGCTGTTCCGGCACTTCCCCACCCGGCTCGACGTGATGGTCGCCGCGGCCGACGAAGTCCGCCGACGGCAGTTCGAAGAGTTTCGGACCGGTCTGTCGAGCTTCGGCACCGCATCGGTGGAGCACTGCCTGACGCTGCTGCGCGCCGCCTGCCGCGCCCCGATCAACGGTGCCTGGTATGAGCTCCTCATCGCCGCGCGCAGCGACGAGCAGCTGCGGACACGGCTGATCCCCTTCACCGTCCGCTATCACCGCGAAATCACCGAGCTGGGCAGAGCGCTTCCCATCGCCGGCACGATTCCTGCCGCCGAACTCGATACAGTGCTCTTCACGGTGGTGCACCTGTTGGACGGAGAGGCCCTCTCCGCCGTGGTGCACCCCCAGCCCGAACAAGAGGAGATGCGCTTGCATCTCGTCGCGCGACTGCTTCGGGGGGAGTCGCTCTACACGAGAAGCGAGGCAGGATGACCGAACCGCACAGCAGGTGGACGGCACAATCCGTGGGCGCCGCCATCGCGGTGTTCGAGTACGGCGATCCGGAATCCGACACGACTGTGCTTCTGGTGCACGGTTATCCGGACGATCACCGGATGTTCGAGCGGATGGTCGACGCGATCGGCGATCGGGCTCGCATCATCACCTACGACACCCGCGGTGGTGGGCACACGGTGGTGGAGCATCCCGAGGAAAGCTCGTCGTTCGAGATCGAGCGGCTCGCCGACGACGCATTCGCAGTGGTCGAGTCCATCCCGGACCTGCGTGGCAAAGTTCACGTCTTCGCGCACGACTGGGGGTCGGTCCAGATGTGGGAACCGATGCGGGATCCGCGCGCGGCCAGGGTCTTCGCGTCGTTCGTCTCGGTGTCCGGCCCGAGTCTCGACCACATGCGGGAAGTGGCTCGACGACGCGGATTGCGTCCGACGCAGTGGCCGTCGGTGCTGGGTCAGCTGGGCAGGTCCTGGTACATCTGGGGGTTCGAGATCCCCGTTGTCCGACGCTATGTTCCCGACCTCTTCGTCAAAGCCGGGCCGTCCGATCCCGCGCCGACTCCCGATCCGGTGAACCAGCAGCGCGGAGTCGAGCTGTACCGCGCCAACATCGTGCGGCGCATGCTCTCCGGTTCGCCTCCGCGATGCGAGGTCCCGACGCTGGTCATCGTGCCGGTCAAGGACCGATTCCTGGCCCCGGATCTGGTCCGCGGGATGGAGCACTGGGTCGACGAGCTGTCGGTACTGGAAGTCGACGCGAAGCATTGGTGGCCCTGGACAAATGCCGCGGATGCGGCGGACGTGCTCCTCGACTTCGCACAGCAGTGAAGCCCCTGTAGGTCAGGTCAATTCGCTGAATCGTTCGGTGTCGCGGACCTTGCCGGAGACGATCACGGTGTCGCCGGCCGCAACCACCGTGTCGGCGGTCGCGTACGTGAAGCCCTCGCCGGGCCGTTTCACGGCCACGACGGTGACGTGATGTTTGGTTCTGATGATGCTGTCGGCCAGCCGCTTTCCGATGACGAAGGCGGGCGGTGACGTCTTCACCATGGCAAATCCGTCGTCGAACTCGATGTAGTCCATCATGCGGCCGCGCACCAGGTGTGCCACGCGTTTGCCCATGTCGTGCTCGGGCCGCACCACATGGTGCACCCCGATCTGGTTCAGGATCTTGGCGTGCGCATTGCTGATGGCTTTGGCCCAGATGTTGCTCACCGACAGGTTGATCAACGCGGACGCCGTCAGCAAGCTTGCTTCCAGGTCGGAGCCGATGCCCACCACCGCACGGTCGTATTCGTGAACCGACAACTGCCGCAACGATTCCTCATCGGTCGTGTCCGCGACGGCGGCGTGCGTGAGGCGCTCCGAGACGCGCTGCACGACACCTTCGTCCGTGTCGATGCCGAGCACCTCGGTGCCCTGTGCCATCAATTCGAGTGCCAGCGACTTTCCGAAGCGGCCGAGACCGAGCACGACAACCACCTCGGACGACGGTTTCTTAGCCAATGAACGGCCTTTCTGTGGGAAGGGTGTAGCGCCGGCCCCGATCCCGCGCGGCGAGTGCGCTGACCAGGGTGATCGACCCGATCCGGCCCAAGTACATCAACACGATCAGGGTCAGCTGACCCCAACCCGGAAGTTGCGCTGTGATCCCTGTGGACAGCCCGACCGTGGCGAATGCCGACACCACCTCGAACAGCAGCGGGTCGAGATCGAAGTCCGTTCCGGCCAGCAGCGCGACGACGGGTCCGATCACCAGGGCGACGCCCACGAGCGCGACGGTCAAGGCCTGGCGTTGGACGCGAGCGTCGATCCGACGGTCGAACACCGTCACGTCGCGGTCGCCGCGAACCTCGGCGAGGATCACGAACAGCAGGAGTGCGAACGTGGTCACCTTGATACCGCCTGCCGTACCGCCGCTTCCCCCGCCGACGAACATCAACACGTCGGTGACCAGCAGGGTGGCGTTGTCGACGTCCGCGTAGTCGACGCTGTTGAACCCGGCCGTCCTCGGCATGACGCCCTGGAAGACCGCGACCAGCAGCTTGTCCGCGAGGCCGTACCCGGCCAACGTGCGAGACCACTCGAGGACCAGCACCGCCGCCGGACCCAGCACCAGGAGGATCGACGTGACGGTCAGCGTGAGGCGCCCGTGCAGGGACCAGCGACGACCCGACCGCGCCCGCACGTGGCGGAATATCTCGAACAGAACCGGGAAGCCCAGACCGCCGAGTACGACGCCGATCATCAGGGGAATGCAGATCCACGGATCCGTGGCGAATCCGATCATGTTGTCGCTGAACAGTGCGAACCCGGCGTTGTTGAACCCGGACACCGAGTGGAACACGCCCAGCCAGAGTGCGCGCGGCACCGACTCGTCGTAGGCGAGGGCGAAGCGCAGTGTCAGCGCGGCAGCGACGGCGGATTCGATGATCAGACTTGTTCGGAACACGCCGACCACGACACTTCTGACGTCCCCCAGCCCGGTACTGCGGACTTCGGCTGCTGCATTGAGTCTGCCGCGCAGCCCGATCCGGTCGGCGAGAACCAGCCCGACCAGCGACGCGATGGTCATGATGCCGAATCCACCGATCTGGATCAGACTCAGAATGATGGCCTGGCCCAACCCGGAGAAGTGGTTCGGCGTGTCCACCACGATCAGCCCGGTCAGGCAGATCGCCGATGCCGAGGTGAACAGCGCTTCGAGGACACTGGTTCGAGTGCCGGGCTGCGCGGCCTCGGGGATCAGCAGCATGCCTGCGCCGATCACGATGGCGAGGGCGAACCCCGTCGCCATCACCCGAACCGGTGTCGGTCTGAAGATCGCGGCCCAGCGCGATCCGTCGTGAGCCTGTGTCACTCGACGCAGCGTACTGGCAGCAACAATCGCACACTCAGCGCATGCCCTCGGTGAGGTCCCGCACCTCCGCATACCGCTCGCGCACCGACGCAGTCTTCCCCGCCTCGTACCGTGTGGTCTTCGACGCCGCCCACACCGGCGGCTCTGCTGCTCCCGACAGAACCCACGCCGCCTGTTTCGCTGCTCCGTCCGCGACGTACTCACCGGGCGCCGGGACGTCCACCGGGACCCCGAACACGGCCGGGGCCAATACCCGGACGGCCTCGGACTTGGCGCCGCCACCGACGAGCAGCACCCGCGACACCGATGCGCCCTGTTCGCGCAGGTGGTCGATACCGTCCGCAAGGCTGCACAGCAACCCTTCCACCGCAGCGCGCGCCAGATGTGCGGGTGTCGAATTGTTCTGTCGGAGTCCGTGAATCGCGCCGGTGGCGTCGGGCCGATTGGGTGTGCGCTCGCCCTCGAGGTACGGGACCATCACCAGCCCGTCACTGGGGGTCGACAATGCCAGCTGCGACAACCGGTCGTGATCGACGTCGAGCATCCGCGCTGTGGCGTCCAGCACGCGAGCTGCGTTGAGCGTGCAGATCAGGGGGAGGTGGCGTCCCGTCGCGTCGGCAAATCCGGCAATCAACCCGGCGGCATCTCGCGACGCCGTCGCGCTGACGACCGACACCACGCCCGAGGTTCCGATGGAGACCACCACGTCACCTTCCTCGGCGCCGAGAGCCAGTGCAGCAGCGGCATTGTCGCCCGTTCCGGGTCCGATCATCGCACCCGAGGACGTGGTTCCGATCGATGCGGAGGGTGCCATGACAGTCGGCACCCGAGGGGCGCGGCCGCGGAGTGCGAGTCCGAGAAGGTCGACGCGATACTCGTCGCCCCGGGCGCAGAAATATCCGGTACCGCTCGCATCGCCTCGGTCCGTCGCAAGAGCGTCCAGACTTTCCGCTCCGCCCACCTGCCAGGAAAGCCAGTCGTGCGGAAGACACACAGCCGCAGTCCGATCCGCACTGTCCGGCTCGTTGTCGGCGAGCCACCGCAGTTTCGACACCGTGATGGCAGCGAGCGGAACCACACCCACCGCGTCTGCCCACTCCTGGCCACCGCCCAGCTCGTCCACCAGGTCGCGAGCGGACGACGCCGATCGCCGGTCGTTCCACAGCAGGGCCGGTCGCACGACATCGCCCGCGTCGTCGAGGCAGACCATGCCGTGCTGCTGGGCGCCGATCGAGACCGCGTCCACACCGTCCATCCCGCCGGCCGCATCGAGTGCGGTGTCGAACGCGTCGCGCCACCGCTGCGGGTCGATCTCGGTTCCGTCGGGGTGGGGGGCAGACCCTTCGCGTACGAGCTCCCCGGAATCGGCATCGCGAACAACGATTTTGCAGGACTGGGTTGAGGAATCGACACCCATTACCAACGCCATGACCAGCCGCCTCCTGCCCAGTCGGCCCCGGCCTGGTTCGCCGATGGGCGCCAGCGTTTCACGCTACCGTGATCGCATGCCCGCCAACGAGGAACCGCGACGATCCGATCGCGCTCAGTCCCCGTCCGCAGCGGCCGATTCCTTTCGACTGGGCGTGATGGGTGCGGCCCTGGAACTGTTCGAGAGCAAGGGTTACGACGCGACGACGGTCGATCAGATCGCCGAGAGCGCGGGGCTGTCCCGGCGCACGTTCTTCCGGCAGTTCCGGTCGAAGGAAGACGTGGTGTTCGTCGATCACGATGCGACGCTCGACCACGTTCGCGAGTTCTTGGGCACGACCGACCTCGATGCTCACGACGCGGTCTGCGAGGCTGCCGCGCAGGTGTTCGCCCGGTTCTCCGGCACGCCGGACACCACACAACGCCGGTATCGCGTGCTGCAAACGGTCCCAGCGCTACGCGAGCGTGAACTGGTCATGGTGCTGCGCTACGAGCGCGTGTTCGTCGACACGTTGCGACGCGGCACCGCCGACGAGGATCCGCTGGCGTCCGTGCAGTTCGCGGCCGCCGTCACCGCTACCCACAACTACCTGCTTCGACATTGGCTTCGCGACGGTGCCGAGGTGTCGGTGAAAGATGTTCGCGCCGCCCTGACCGCGGTGCGTCGACGATTCACCGATTTCACGACCAACCCGGAGCAGCCGACCGTCGCGGTGCTCCCGCCGGGCACCAGCGTCGCCGACGTCACGGCGCTGCTCGCCGAGCACTACGGGAGCAGCGTCACCACCACCCCGTGACCTCACCCAGGGTGCGGTCCACAACGGGAACCAGAGAACGTACGTACGTCGCCGACAGATGATGAGAGTCGTGGTACACCAACACGTTTCCCTCGACGACGCGGCAGCGGTCGACTCCGCACACGGCGTCGGAGAAGTCGACCGGGATCACCGACGGAAACGGCAGTGAGGCTCGGGCCGCGGGGTCGGTGTCCGACAACACCTCGCTCCGAGGCAGTCCGCACGAGCGCGCACTACCGCCGCCGGCGAGGCAGTCCGGCGCACGGTAGGGCTCGCCGTCCCGACTCAGCCACGGGGTGTCCCGAACCGCGATGGTGGGCAGCGCCATGGCCGACAGCTGCGTCCAGACGTCGACGTACTCCTGCGGCGTGACGTCCCCGAAGTCGGTCGGGTTGGGACGCGTCGACGTCGTGAAGACCCAGTCCGGGCGATCGGTGTGCAGCCGGTCCAGTACCGCCCTGGACCAGTCGGCGCAGTCGGGGTACGGCAGGTCCGCCAGCATCGGTTCGCCGATGTCGAGTGGACAGCCCATCTTCAGGTACGTCACCACCCGAATACCGCGATTGCGGCCGATCTCGTCGAGCGCGGGCAGCCAATGCTCGACGTGCGATCCACCCGCCATGGCGAGGGTCCGTGACGCCGTGGGGTCGCCGTAGACGCAGCTGATCACGTCCCGCTCCGTCATGTCGGCGATGCAGCCGTCGAGGGTCGACTGCGGGAGATCGAGAGGGGCGTCGAACACGGAGGGCTGCATCGGGGCGTACACCACGTCGACACCATCGGTAAGCGCCCGAGCACCGGGGTGGAGGTCGCTGCCTACTACGTTCGCGGTGGATTGCACGCTCACCCGGCCCAAGTAGGCCTGCCAGCTCGCTCCGACCACGGTGAGCCCGATCGCTGCGGCAATCAGCAGGACGGTCGTCGACCTGCCTCCCCGTCGTCTCTGTACGGGCAGTTCGACCAGCGCGCGCGTGGCCGTGGCCGCCGCAACCGAGACGACCACGATCGCCGCACCCGTTGTCGCGGTCACCGCGTATCCGGCCGAGATCATCGCGATCAGCAAAGGCCAGTGCCAGAGGTAGAGCGGATAGGCGATCGACCCGAGGAAGTGCAGGGTCCTGGACTCGAGTGCGCGCGTGAACACCGTCCGTCGCCCCGGTCCGGCGCCCGCCACGATCAGCAGCAGCGCCGCGCCGACGGGCAACACTGCCGCAGGCCCCGGAAACTGCGCTGCTCCGTCGACGACGAACCCGCAGCTCAGCAGCGCTGTCAGACCGACTGCACCTGCGAGCCACCGCGCCGCGGTGGGCAGAGCAACCTTTCCGATCACCAGCCCGACCACAGCGCCGGCGGTGAGTTCCCACGCCCGCGCACCGGTGTCGTAGTACGCCCAGCCCTGGTGGGTGCGTCCGATTTCCGCGGCGTAGGCGAACGAGATCACCGTGGCCACGGCGAGGGCGATGGCAACCACACCCTGCATGAGGTGTGCTTTTCCGACGCGTCGACACGCAGCAGCGACGGCGAACACCACGGCTGCGACGCCGACATAGAACTGGACTTGCACCGACATCGACCACATGTGTTGGAGCGGGCTGACCGCCATGTCCGCGGCCGAGTAGTCGGATGCGGTGCGCGCCAGTTCCCAGTTCTGTATCTGCAGCAGCGACGCCAAGATCTGGCGTGAGGTGGCGTCCCACATGGTGAACGGCCGGTCCCACACTGTCCACAGTGCCACCGCCCCGAGCACCACCAACGCTGCCGGGTAGAGCCGACGGGCGGTACGGCCGACGAGTCCACGAGCGACCCCCGGCCCGCCGGCGCGGCGCACGATCATCGAGGTGAAGAAGAACCCGGACAGCACCAGAAAGACGTCGACACCGCCGGACACGCGTCCGAACCAGATGTGAAAAATCACGACCAGGGCGATGGACAGACCGCGCAGTCCGTCCAGGTCGTGTCGGTGATCCGGGGCCGGCCTCGTCACGACCGACGTCGGCGTCACGGTCCCCGGTTGGTGCACGGTCACAGTCTTTCACCGATCCGCCCCACCACCCCGATCGGCAGGAGTGTGGCGATGATCTCTGCCGCACTGACACCTGGTGCCATCTTGGACTATCGGAGGTGACATGAATCCGATATGCTCTGGTCAGCCGTGGCACTCTGTGCCACACACTCCACCAGTACTCGACGATTGGATCCTCGATCATGGCAGGCAACCCCGACTTCGACCTCTTCGCACTCGCCGACGAGCACAACGAGCTGCGCGACGCCATCCGCTCGCTCTGCGAGAAGGAGATCGCGCCCTACGCGGCAGAAGTGGACGAGCAGGAGCGGTTCCCAGACGAGGCACTGAAGGCACTGAACGCCTCGGGTTTCAACGCCATCCATATTCCCGAGGAGTACGGCGGCCAGGGTGCCGATTCCGTCGCCGCCTGCATGGTGATCGAAGAGGTGGCCCGCGTCTGCGGTTCGTCGTCGCTCATCCCCGCCGTCAACAAGCTCGGCACGATGGGCCTGATCCTGAGTGGCGGTGAGGATCTGAAGAAGAAGGTTCTGCCGACCATCGCCGACGGCGAGATGGCGTCCTACGGCCTGTCCGAGCGCGAAGCCGGATCCGACGCCGCGGGCATGAAGACCCGCGCGAAAGCGGACGGCGACGACTGGATCCTCAACGGAACCAAGGCGTGGATCACCAATGCGGGCAAGTCCACCTGGTACACCGTCATGGCCGTGACCGACGCCGACAAGAAGGCCAACGGCATCTCGGCGTTCATGGTGCACAAGGACGACGAGGGCTTCTCGGTGGGCGAGAAGGAGCGCAAGCTCGGCATCAAGGGCAGCCCTACCCGCGAGTTGTACTTCGAGAACTGCCGCATCCCCGGTGACCGCATCATCGGCGAGCCCGGCACGGGCTTCAAGACCGCGCTGGCAACCCTCGACCACACTCGCCCCACCATCGGCGCGCAGGCAGTGGGCATCGCCCAGGGTGCGCTCGACGCATCCATCGCCTACACCAAGGATCGCAAGCAGTTCGGCAAGTCCGTCAGCACCTTCCAGGGCGTCGAGTTCATGCTCGCCGACATGGCGATGCAGATCGAGGCCGCCCGCCTGATGGTCTACACCGCCGCGGCCCGTGCCGAGCGCGGCGAGAAGAACCTCGGTTTCATCACCGCAGCCTCCAAGTGCTTCGCCTCGGACGTCGCGATGAAGGTCACCACCGACGCCGTGCAGCTCTTCGGCGGTGCCGGCTACACCCGCGACTTCCCGGTCGAGCGCATGATGCGCGACGCGAAGATCACGCAGATCTACGAGGGCACCAACCAGATCCAGCGCGTCGTCATGTCGCGCGCCCTCCTGCGCTGACCCCACCTGCCCCTACCGCACCACCCCGTCCTACTGAAGGGCACCTTTAGTCGATCTAACCGACTGAAGGTGCCCTTCAGTCGGTTAGGGGGCGCTCGTCGAGAGGAAGGTCGCCGGAGGCTCGGAGGCGGTCCAACTCCCGCCGATCACGCTTCGTGGGCCGCCCGGCACCCCGATCGCGAACGGGGACCGACGCGAACAATTCTTTGGACGGCGGGGGTGGACTGCGGTCGATGTAGCAGGCCACGGCAGCCGGGGCGCCCACTCGTTTGTTGACCAACTGGGTGACCTCGACGATCTTGTCGAAGCCGCCGGACCGAATGCGCACCTCGTCGCCCGGGACGACGTGCTGAGCGGGTTTGGCTGCGGCGCCGTTGATCTTGACGTGCCCACCGCGGCAGGCGGTTGCAGCGGCGGAGCGAGTCTTGAACAGGCGAACCGACCAAGTCCAGGCGTCGATGCGCGTCACAGCGTGTGCAACCGAACATCGTCGATCCCGCCGCCGGCCAGCGTCAGTGTCATGAAGGTGCAATGCGGTTGCCGACGCCTGTCGGTCGGCGATCCCGGGTTCAGCAACCGCATCCCGTTGTCGGACATCGTGTCCCACGGTATGTGGCTGTGCCCGAAGATCAACAGATCGGTGTCCGGAAAAGCTGCGTCCATTCGCTTTTCACGTCCACCCTTCGCGCCGGTCTCGTGCGTGACCGCCACGCTCACGCCCTCGAGGGTGCGACGCGCAATCTCGGGAAGGCGGGCGCGCACGTCGTCACCGTCGTTGTTGCCCCAGCATGCCAACAGGTTCCGTGAGCGCGCTTCCAGAGAATCCACCAGCGACAACGCCATCCAGTCGCCCGCATGCACCACCAGGTCGGCATCGTCGACCGCGTCCCACACCGCGGCGGGCAGATCCCGCGCGCGGGTGGGGACGTGGGTGTCGGCGAGGAGCAGCAGACGCACCCGTCCTCAGTCCTTCGGTCCACCCGCGACGTAGACGACCTGCCCCGACACGAATCCGGCGCCCTCACTGCAGAAGAACGACGCGGTGTGGGCGATGTCCTCGGGTTGCCCGATGCGCTGCACCGGAATCTGCGACGCCGCACCCTTCTTGAAATCCTCGAACGGGACGCCGACTCGCTCTGCCGTGGCCGCGGTCATCTCGGTCTCGATGAAACCGGGTGCGATGGCGTTGGCGGTGACGTTGTAGCGACCCAGCTCGAAGGCGAGGGTTTTGGTGAAGCCCTGCATGCCGGCCTTCGCGGCTGCGTAGTTGGCCTGCCCACGGTTACCCAGAGCCGACGTGGACGACAGGTTGACGATGCGTCCCCACTTGGCCTCCACTTGATGCTTCTGCACCTCGCGGGCCATCAGGAACGAGCCGCGCAGGTGCACACCCAGCACAGCGTCCCAGTCGTCGACGGACATCTTGAACAGCAGGTTGTCTCGAAGAATGCCGGCGTTGTTGACCAGAACGGTCGGTGCGCCGAAGTCGGTCGCGATCCGCTCGACGGCTGACTTCACCGACTCTTCGTCGGCGACATTGGCTCCGATGCCGATGGCTTGGCCACCAGCGCCCGTGATGGCATCGACGGTGTCGGCACAGGCCGCCTCGTCGAGATCCACCACGGCGACGCCGAACCCGTCTGCGGCAAGCCTGCGGGCGATGGCGGCGCCGATTCCCCGCGCGCTACCCGTGACAATTGCGGTCTTGACCTGCTCGCTCACGACTACCCTCTTTCCTGTTCGGCCTCGGATGTGCACGCCGGTTCTCTCTAGTTCTATCAGTCGGCGGAAACCGCAGGGCCACCTCACGACAATGGACGGAGACCGACGCCATGACCACCCGACTCAACCCGTACCTCTCGTTCCGCAATTCGGCCCAGGACGCGATGGAGTTCTACCGATCGGTGTTCGGCGGCGACCTCTCTGTGTCCACGTTCGGGGACGCCGGGATGGAGGTGGGGGACTCCGAGAAGGACCTGGTGATGCATTCCCAGCTCGATACACCGACCGGTTTCACGCTCATGGGCGCGGACACTCCGGCGTCGATGGACGTGGGAACCAACGGCTCGATTTCCCTCACCGGCGACGACGACGCAGAGCTCCGAGCGTACTGGGATGCGTTGTGCGACAACTGCACTCCGGTCGTTCCTTTGGAGAAGGCGCCGTGGGGAGACTCGTTCGGAATGCTGACCGACAAGTTCGGGGTCGGCTGGATGGTCAACATCGCGGGGAGTTGACCCGACGAGCCAACCGAACCGAGCGGATCAGTACTGGCGTACGGACAGCTCCACGGCAACCTGCAGATACTCGGCCACCGTGCGCGCGATGGAGACCGGCTTGTCCGGCAGGTCGATCTCCGGCACATCGATGTGCACGCTCGCGGAGCGGTACTTTCCGGGAGGTGGACCGTAGTGCAGCCCCATCACCACCAGCTTCGGGTCGACGCCCCGGCTTCGGCTGCGGCCCACGATGTGTCCGACTCCGCTGCCGACGTGTTGCAGCACGGTCGGGTCACCCTCGTTGCAGGTGCCCTCGGGAAAAATCGCGAGATCGTCCCCGCGAAGCAGACGTTCCGCGCACATGTCCATCATCAGATTCCCGGCACGAGAGACTGCTCGTAGCCCGTGATCTCGGCTGCGGAACACCGGAATGCCGCCCATCATCTCGATGCGGCGACGCTGCGAGGTGCGCTCCGCGATGGCCCGCGTGCGCTCGGTGAGGACACGACTGCGTGTGCCCTGCGGCTCGGTCTCGACGAACAGGTCGTCCTTGGCCAACGTTCGCGTTCGACCGATCACCGGCCGCAGGGCGCTCGACCACGCCGCCGCGGCAACGGTGTACGGATCGCTCTCGCTCACGTGATTGACGACGAGGACGAATCGCGTGTCGTCGTAGATCAGACTGCGCAGCCGCTCACGAGCTCCGTCGCCGTACCGAACACGCGGCCGGAACCTCCCGGCCAGGGCGCCGTAGGCGAGCCGCGCCACACGTCGATTCTGCTGATGATCGCGGTAGTAGTCGTACACGGCGTCGACGTTGTCGAGGGAGACCACTGGGCGATCCATACCCCGAATCGTAAGCGTTCTGCCTGCTCCATCAATTTGTTCTAACAAATCGAGCGCGCCGTGTATGGTCTCGATCACAGGAAGAACCCTGACACCGGCGGACTCACCCCGTCTGCCACAGAAGTGAGAGGAACGGGTACGCGTGACCACCACCACAGCCCCGCACCGCGTCGTCGTCGTCGGATCCGGATTCGGCGGGCTGTTCGCGACCAAGGCACTGCGCCGAACCGACGTCGAAGTGACGCTCGTGGCACGAACAGCGCACCACCTCTTCCAGCCGCTGCTCTACCAGGTCGCCACGGGCATTCTGTCGGAGGGCGAGATCGCGCCGTCCACTCGCCTGATCCTCAAGAACCAGGCCAACGCGGCCGTCGTGCTCGGTGACGTCACCGATGTCGACCTCGACGCCCGCACGCTGGTCTCGGTAAGCCGGGGACGTGTCACGGTCACGCCCTACGACAGCCTCGTCGTGGCGGCCGGCGCCGGCCAGTCGTACTTCGGTAACAACCACTTCGCCGAGTTCGCACCGGGCATGAAAACGCTCGACGACGCCCTCGAGCTCCGCGGGCGCATCATGAACGCCTTCGACGCCGCGGAACTGACCACCGACCCGGTCGAGCGTGCTCGCCTGCTCACGTTCGTCGTCGTCGGTGCCGGTCCGACGGGCGTCGAGATGGCCGGGCAGATCGCCGAGCTCTCCCGTCGCACTCTCGCGGGCACGTTCCGCACGATCGACAGCCGCGACGCTCGTGTCGTCCTTCTCGACGCCGCGCCGAAAGTTCTGCCACCGTTCGCCGATTCCCTCGGTGAGAACGCACGCCGCCGACTGGAGAAGGTCGGTGTCGACGTCCAGCTGGGCGCCTCCGTCGTCGATGTCGACGCGGACGGGCTGTCGGTGCGCGATGCCGACGGCACCGAGCGGCGCATCGAAGCGTCGTGCAAAGTCTGGTCCGCCGGAGTGTCTGCAAGCCCCCTCGGCGCGATGCTCGCTGCGAAGTCCGGCGCCGATGTCGACCGGGCCGGCCGAGTGTTGGTAGAAGAAGACCTCACGTTGCCGGGCCACCCCGAGGTGTTCGTCATCGGCGACATGATGGCGCGGGACTCGCTCCCCGGTGTCGCGCAGGTGGCCATTCAAGGCGGTCGCTACGCGGCGAGAACCATCACCGCGGAGTCCCGAGCGGACGCCAAGGGAGCACCTCGGCCCCCACGGACGCCGTTCCACTACCGGGACAAGGGCAGCATGGCGACGGTGACGAGGTTCTCGGCGGTTGCCCAGGTGGGGCCCCTGAAGATCACCGGATTCCTGGCCTGGCTCATGTGGCTCGCCGTACATCTGGTCTACATCGTCGGGTTCAAGAGCCGACTCACCACCGTCTTCAACTGGACGTGGACGTTCCTCGGCCGAGCTCGCACACAGCTGACGGTGACTCACCAACAGATGCACGCGCGTACCGCGTTGGGACGCCTGGTGGTGCTCCAAGACGCGCGACGAGCATCGCAGCAGGCGGCCCCGGACTTCGCGGAGACGAAGGTCGGCTGACTACCGTTGCCGCCATGGGCAGACGACTCACCGCGCTGATCGTCTGCACCCACCCCGGACCTACCTTCGCCGTCACCGTTTTCGTCGGGCTGCTGGCACTGAGTCTCGGATCACCGTCGATCGGACTGCTGGCAGTCGTCGTGATCGCCGTTCTCAGTGGTCAGATGATCGTCGGCTGGACCAACGACCTGATCGATCTCCCCCGCGACACCGCCGTACGGCGCCTCGAGAAACCGCTGGTCCGGGGAGACGTCAGCATACGAGCAGTGCGTATTTGCGTCATGGTCGGTGCCGTCGTCTGCATCGTGTTCTCGCTACTGTGCGGTCTCGTTCCGGGGCTGATCCATCTGACCCTCGGAGTCGGCATGGCCCTGGCCTACAACCTGGTCCTGAAATCGACGCTGATGTCGTGGCTGCCGTACACGGTGGCGTTCGGTGCTGCACCCGTCGTGGTGTCGCTGACCGTCGCCGACGCGATGCCGCCGACATCGACGATCGCGGTCGGAGCCCTACTCGGTTTCGGTGCGCATCTGGTGAACGTGCTTCCCGACATCGCCGACGACGATGCCACCGGTGTGCACGGCCTGGCTCATCGACTCCCCGGCCGTGCCGTTGCGCCGCTCGCTGCTGCAGCACTGGTGTCGGCGTCGGTGATCGGATTGATCGGAAGCGGAATCCTGACAGGCGGGGGCGCCCCTGCCGCGGCGGGAGCGATGTCGCTCGCCGTCGTCTTCGCGCTCGCCGGCGTCACCGTCACCACGAGCGGCCGAACGCCGATGTACTCGGCCATCGCGATCGCAGCCGTCGACGTCGTGGTGCTACTGATCGCGAGTTGACTGTTGTTCGCTTTCGAGGTCGGCGGTGTCACGGAACACCAGACACCCGTTGTCCAGGGCCACGGCCCATCTGTGCGCCACGGCCCATTCGCGCACGACCTGCGACGTCGCGGGGTCCACGGCGAAGTCCTCGACGATCGATCCGCTCTCCAGCGGCCACGACGACGGATCGGTGTCACGGTTGTTGGAGTGCCGGGTACGCACCCTGGATCCCACCTCGAACGACGGATCGACAGGATCCGTCTTCTTCAGGGTCGATGTCATTGCGGCCTCCTCGTACGTCCCCCGCTCTGGTGGACTCAACCCAACGATCCCCCCCGGAATCATGCCGACTGCTCAGTGTTCCCGATTCCGACCACTTCACACATCGGCGCCACAGATTGCCGTGATGTGATGGTCCGATGGCCATCACATTCACCACCCGCGTCCCCGAAGGTCCGATTCGTGGCGGCGTCGTCGTCGTTCAGGAAGCCTTCGGCGTCACCGATCACATCGCGGAAGTCTGCGGACGGTTCTCGTCCGCAGGATGGATCGCGGTTGCCCCGCATCTCTTCCACCGCACCGGCGACGCTGTCGTGGAGTACGACGACATGAGCACCGCCATGGATCTGATCGGCAAGCTGAAAGCGGAGGAGGTCGACGAGGACATCGACGCCGCCATCGACGAACTGGCCGGGTACGGCTTCGGCCCGAACGGCTGCGCCATCGTCGGGTTCTGCATGGGCGGAACGGTGGCGTACCAGACTGCGGTCCGACGGCCGTTGGGGGCTGCGGCGACGTTCTATGGCGGCGGCATTCGTGAGGGCCGATTCGGCTACCCACCGCTGCTCGACGGCGCCACCGCGCTGCGCACTCCGTGGCACGGATTCTTCGGTGACCTCGACAGCGGGATTCCCGTGGAGGATGTCGATGCGCTGAACACTGCCGTCGCCGACGCGCAGGTGGACACGCGGATCGCGCGATACCCGGATGCCGAGCACGGGTTCCACTGCAACGATCGCCCCGCGGTCTACAACGAGCGGGCAGCCTACGACGCCTGGTCACGCACGTTGGATTGGTTCGACGCGCACGTCGAGGCGGTCTGACCCGAGCCGGAACAAATGCGCGGGGGGCGCGGTTGAGTCGGACAAGTAGTTGATTCGTCAACTTTCCCACAGGAGGCCGTTATGCCCGCAGTGACCGTCGACAACATCCTCGCTCTCCCACGCATCGCTATTGCCGAACCGACAGCGACGGACCGGCCGGTACGCGCCGTGACCACCGCACCCACCGGGTACGAAGGTGAGGGGTTTCCGGTGCGCCGCGCGTTCGCGGGCATCGACATGAAGTACCTCGACCCCTTCATTCACATGGACCAGATGGGTGAGGTGAACTACGCCCCCGGTGAGCCCAAGGGCACACCCTGGCATCCGCACCGCGGATTCGAGACCGTCACCTACATGATCGACGGCATCATGGACCACCAGGATTCGCACGGTGGTGGCGGTTCCATCACCGGCGGCGACACCCAGTGGATGACCGCCGGTAGCGGCATCCTGCACATCGAGGCTCCGCCCGAGCACCTCGTCGTATCGGGCGGGTTGTTCCACGGCGTGCAACTGTGGGTGAATCTGCCACGCAACAACAAGATGGCCGCCCCGCGCTACCAAGACATCACCGGACGCGAGGTCGCGCTGCTCTCCAGCACGGACGGCGGAGCTCTGGTCCGGATCATCGCGGGCGAGATGGACGGGCATCAGGGTCCCGGCTCGACCTACACCCCGATCACCCTCGCGCACGTGACCGTGGCCCCCGGCGCATCGGTCACCCTGCCGTGGAACCCCAGGTACAACGCCGTCGCCTACGTCCTGGGCGGCGCCGGAACGGTCGGCTCCGAGCGCCGACCGGTGACGATGGGTCAGACAACGGTGTACGGATCCGGTGACACGCTGACCTTCTCCGCGGCCGACGGCGGCGAATCACTGGAGATGTTCGTCCTCGGCGGCGAGCCCATCCGCGAACCCGTCGCCATGGCCGGGCCCTTCGTCATGAACACCAAGGCCGAGGTGATGCAGGCGTTCGAGGACTTCCAGTCGGGCCGGTTCGGTCAGCCTTCGTGATTGTCCGTGCCTCATGCACCGCAAGTCGC
>JBASAM010000003.1:0-32524 GCA_049650605.1 Rhodococcus sp. (in: high G+C Gram-positive bacteria)
CGGCGAGGCCGGTCTGCGGGGCGCTGCGGCCGGCGACCTGCTGGTCACCGTCCACGTGCGCGCCGACGCGGTATTCGGCCGATCCTCGGACGATCTCACGCTGACCGTTCCCGTCGCATACAGCGAACTGGTCCTGGGCACCACGTTGTCGGTGCCCACCCTCGACGGCCGTGTGGGACTGAAGGTCCCGGCGGGTACCGTCGACGGCCGCACGTTCCGTGTGAAGGGTCGAGGCATCCCCAAGAAATCTGCTAGCGGTGACCTGTTGGTCACGGTGAAGGTTGCCGTGCCGTCCGAGCTGGACGATGCTGCGCGGGAGGCTCTCGAGTCCTACGCCGCGGCCGAGAAGGCGAGTGGTTTCGATCCTCGATCCGGTTGGCCCGGTGCATGATGGCGCGCCAGCAGGACCCCGGCACGACCCCGGACCCGTCTGCGGATCGGCAGGCTCACGGAGTCGGCGCTGATCCCGACGCCAGGATCTTCGTCATCTCCGTCGCCGCCGAGCTGGCGGGCATGCACGCCCAGACCTTGCGCACGTACGACCGTTTGGGGTTGGTGACACCGTTCCGCACCACGGGCGGTGGTCGCCGCTATTCGCCGCGAGATGTAGCGCTGCTCAGAGAAGTTCAGCGACTCTCGCAGGACGAGGGCGTGAATCTGGCCGGCATCAAGCGCATCATCGAGCTGACCAATCAGGTAGAGGCTCTGCAGTCTCGTATCACGGAGATGGCTCGAGAACTGGCGCAGGTCCATGCCGGGTATCGACGTGATCTGGTCCCCATCCAGCGCAGCAGCGCGCTGGTGGTCTGGAAGCCCCGAAATCCCCGCCAGATGTGACGATCACCCCCGCCGGATGTTCTCCGCGGGGGTTCCCGTCGTGATCAGGGCTCGCATCGTGAACGCCATCATGGCCGGTGACCCGCAGACCAACACGCGCGCCGACGGGTACGGCCCCCGCCGGGCGACTGCCTCGCCGACGCGCCCGTAGAGGTAGTCCTCGGGCACGAAACCCGAATCCGGTGCCACGGAGAGTCGTTGCTGTTCTGCGGCCTCGAAGAACTCGTCGCGATACGGCGGGTCGTCCGGTCGATCCACCACGGGAATCACGGTGAGCCAGTCGACACTTCGGGCCATGAGCAACAGCATGTCCGCGGCGTAGAGGTCGCGCGGAGAGCGGCCGCCCACGTACAGCAACACTCGCGGTGGGCGTGAGCGCCGGGCCAGATCGACCAGGATGGCGCGCATCGGGGCAAGGCCGGTGCCCCCGGCAACCATCACGACGTCGTCGTCGGTGTCGTCGACACGCAGATCTCCGGCAGGGTCGCCCAACGTCCAGATGTCGCCTTCGCGCGTGTTGTGGACGATTCCGCCGCTGACCCAGCCAGCCGGAACGGCCCGAATGTGGAACTCGTACTTGCCGTCTCGCGACGGCGGCAGTGCGGGGGAGTAGCGGCGCGGCAGGTGCGGGGACGACGGCACCGTGACGGCAACGGACTGCCCGGCATCGAACGGAACCAGGTCACCCACCAGTCGGACCACCAAGAGGTCTCGACGCAGCCGATGGCATTGCACCACTTGAGCTTCTGCCGCGCTGTCCATCAGATGAGTAACAGAGCCATCAGTCGGTGGCCTCGCCGATCTCGCGGTTGGTGATCATCTGGGTCGACACTTCTTCACCGGTGCGCCCCAGGGCGGCGAGGAACGAGCGGGCCCACCGATCGACGTCGTGCGCGAGAACCTGGCGTCGCATGGCTCGAATATGGCGCTTGCCGGCGTCGGTGTCCTGCTCGATCGCGGCCATCATCGCGTCCTTGACGCTGTTGAGATCGTGCGGGTTGCACTGGTAGGCCTGACGCAACTCTGCTGCCGCGCCGGTGAATTCACTGAGCACCAACGATCCGCCGAGGTCGCTGCGGCACGCGACGTACTCCTTGGCCACCAGGTTCATCCCGTCGCGGATGGGAGTGACCAGCATGACGTCGGCGGCGACGTAGTAGGCGATCAACTCGTCCCGCGGAATGGGCCGGTGCATGTAGTGCACGACGGGGTGACCGACCCTGCTGAACTCGCCGTTGATGCGTCCCACCATGCTCTCGATCTCGCCGCGCATCTGCTTGTAGCTCTCGACGCGTTCGCGACTGGGAGTGGCGACCTGAATCATCACCACGTCCTCGGGATCGACCCGGCCTTCCGCGAGCAACTCGAGAAACGCCTCGAGTCGCACATCGATGCCCTTGGTGTAGTCCAGCCTGTCGACGCCGAGCATGATGGTCTTCGGGTTGCCCAGTTCCTTGCGCATCTCCTTGGCGCGGTCACGGACAGGTTTGCGCCGCGACTTCTCGTCGAGGTCGCCCGAGTCGATCGAGATGGGGAACGCGCCTACGCGCACCGAGCGGAACCCCACCTGGACCACGCCCAGTCTGGACCGGACGCCGACGCTTCCGCGTGAGGTGGGTTGTCCCGCCAACCGACGCGACAGGTAGAGGAAGTTCTGGGCACCGCCGGGCAGGTGGAAGCCGATCAGATCGGCGCCGAGGAGGCCTTCGATGATCTCGGTACGCCAGGGCATCTGCATGAACAGCTCGACCGGCGGGAACGGGATGTGGAGGAAGAATCCGATGGTGAGGTCGGGGCGGAGCATGCGGAGCATCTTGGGCACCAGCTGAAGCTGATAGTCCTGGATCCACACCGTGGCGTTCTGGGCGGCGGCTTTGGAGGTGGCCTCGGCGAAACGGCGATTGACTTCGACGTAGGCGTTCCACCAGGTGCGGTCGTAGACGGGCCGGACGATCACGTCGTGATACAGCGGCCACAGCGTGGCGTTGGAGAAGCCTTCGTAGTAGTCGGCAACTTCTTGGCCGGACAACGGCACCGGAATCAGGTCCAGCCCGTCGTCTTCGAACGGTTCGATGTCGACGTCGGGGACCCCGGGCCAGCCGACCCAGGCCCCGTTGTTGCTGCGGAGGATCGGCTCGAGCGCGGTGACCAGGCCGCCCGGGCTGCGCTTCCACACCCGCGATCCGTCCGCCGTGGTGTCCAGGTCCACGGGCAACCTGTTGGCGACGACGACGAAATCGGACTGTGTACCGCTCACTGCTGATCCCCGCTCACTACTGAAATTCTGTCTCGACGACTTTCGATACTCACGGGCTTACCCCGCGCGGCGAATGTCAATCGGACATGCGTCGTGCAGGAAAGGTCAGTCGGCTCGTACGGCCGGAGCGATTCCGAGCATCGACAACAGCATGCGGCATTCGTCGGCGTCGGTGGCATACGCGGCTACGACACGCTGCGCCATGCGGGCGGTCTCGTCGGCCAAGGGCTCGATGTCGTCGTCGGCGATATCGGATTCGGTGGTGTTGGCTGCCATGAAACTCTCTTCTCTCGAGCGGTCCCGAGGGATCGCGTGTGTACCGAAACTCTAGGAGAATGTGCGCATTCCCCGCAAAAGCGCGCCCGGTAGCGTCGCGGGAGTCCGTCCGATCCGAACTGTCCGATCCGAAAAGGAACCACCCATGCCCATCGGCACCATCAACGGCATACGCCTGAACTACACAGTGACGGGCAAGGGTCCGCTGGTCGTCATGGTGATGGGCACCGGAAGCCCGGGTCGGGTGTGGCAGCTGCACCAGGTGCCGGCTCTGACCGCTGCGGGATACCGCGTCTGCACCTTCGACAATCGGGGAATTGCGCCGACCGACGAGTGCGCCGGCGGTATGCAGATCGAGGATCTGGTGGCCGACACTGCGGCATTGATCGAGTACGTGCGGTCCGATCCGTCCGAGAAGGTCGTGGTGGTGGGCACCTCGATGGGTGCACGGGTGGCGCAGGAACTGGCGCTGAACAGGCCCGACCTGGTGTCCAAGGCGGTGTTCGCCGCCGGTCATGCGCGGCTGGACGAGTTTCAGAAGGTGCTCGGTGCAGGAGAGCGGGAGCTGGCGGACAGCAAGGCGAGTCTGCCTCCCAAGTACGCCGCGGCGGTGACGGCGGCGCTCAATCTCTCGCCCGCATCGCTTGCCGACGACGCCAAGGCGCGGGACTGGCTCGATCTGTTCGAGTTCTCGGTGCAGCCGCTGACTCCAGGCCAGCGCGCGCAGATCGGGCTGGACGAATCGTTCGATCGTCGAGAGGCATATCGCGCGGTCACCGTGCCGTGCCTGTCCATCGGGTTCGCCGACGATCGGATGATTCCCGCATCCCTGTCGCGGGAGGTGTCGACGCTGATTCCGGGCGCCCGGTACGTCGAAATCGCCGATGCCGGGCATTACGGGTATCTGGAGAAGCCGGACGAGTTCAACGAGGCGATTCTGACGTTCCTGCGCGATTGACGATCGGGGGCTTAGGTTAGCCTACCTTCATGACTCCGGGTACGGACAGCGCAGCGCTGCCTCTGACCACAGCTCAGCTCGAGGTGTGGCGAGCGCAGCATCTCCTCGGCGACCGGAACGATTTCGTCATCACCCTGCTGGTGGAGATCACCGGACCCCTCGATCTCGATCTCGCCCGCCAATCCGTTCACACGGTCATCGCCGACGCCGATGCGCTGCACGTGCGGTTCGACTTCTCCGGTGACGACCCGGTGCAGTACCGCGTCGACCACGAGTGGGCCGTCGAGGTGGTCGACCTGAGTGCGACGGACGATCCGATGGCGGCCGCGCGGACATGGATCGCCGACGACGTCGCGTCCGCCGACACCTCGGGCGCCGGCGATCTGTTCGCCACCGCGCTGCTGGTTCTCGCCGACGAGCACGTGCTGTGGCATCAGCGCTATCACCACTCGATCGTGGACGGCTTCGGGATGTCCCTGATCTTCAACGAGGTAAGAGAGCGATACGCCGATCCCACCAGGCGAGTTGCTGCCGGCGACTGGGCGCTGGAGCCACTTGTCGACGCCGATCGCACCTACCGAGCGTCGGATGCTTTCCAGCGCGACCGCGACTACTGGATGAGCGAACTGTTCGACGCGCCCGAGCCGCCGACGCTGCTGGTGGGCAGCGGGGACAGCGGGGACGGCCGCGCCGTGACCGAGCGGGCGTCGGCGGCGCCGGATCGCCTGGGGGCGCTGTACGCCTGTGCGGAATCCGAGTCGATCGCCCGCACCCGACTCGCCCCGGCGGTGTGGCTGGCCTATCTGGCCGTGGTCTCCGACAGGTACGACCTGGTGGTGTCGCTGCCGTCGACAGCGCGGGTGGGACGACGTGCGCGCACGACTCCGCACATGGCGTCTACCGTTCTGCCGGTGCGGCTGCGGCTCTCGCCGACCATGACCGTGGCCGATGTTGCGCGGGAGCTCGAGCGGGCGTCGATCGGAGCGGTGCGGCACGGCCGGTTCCGCGGTGAGGACGTGGCCCGGGCGCTGCGCGCCGACGACCCGCATCGCCTGGTTCACGGGCCGGGGATCAACGTGCTGATGGTCAAGCACAGCATCGAGATCGGCGGCATTCCCGCCCGCATGCACAGCCTCGACACCGGCCCGGTGCACGATTTGGACGTCACCGTCACGGGCGGACGCGACGACGAACCGCTGGTGTTCGATCTTCGGTCTCGCCCCGGCGCCCACCCTGAACTTCTCGCCCATCGTGCTCGGTTCGAGCGGCTGCTCGATGACGTTTTGCGGGATCCGTCGCGGCCACTGTCCTCGCTGACCACGGCGTCGGACGTCGAGCTGGAACGGACGCTGCACCAGTGGAACGACACCGGCGACATCGCGGTACCGGCGACGGTGCCGGCGCTGTTCGCCCAGCAGGTCGCCTCCACACCGGATGCCACCGCGGCGGTGCTCGGTGATCGGTCCCTGTCCTACGCGGAGTTGGCGATCCACGTCCACCAACTCGCCCACGCTCTCATTGAGGCCGGGCTCGAACCCGAAGGTGTCGTGGCCATTTCGATGCCGCGATCGCTCGAGATGATCGTCGGAGTACTCGCGGCCATGGTCGCGGGCGGCGCCTTCGTGCCCCTCGATCCCGAGTGGCCGCAGGAGCGCCGCAAGACGGTGCAGCGCGATGCCCGAAGCCGCATCGTGCTCGGCTCTGTCGAGTGGCCGATCGATCTGAATGCCTGGCGCTACGGCAGCCACCCGACGTCGGCACCCGACATCGCGGTCAGGGGTGGGCAACTGGCGTACGTGATCTTCACCTCCGGCAGCACCGGAACGCCCAAGGGCGCGATGATTCGGCACGACGCCATCTGCGCACGCATGGTGTGGCAACGAGATCAGCTGCTGCACTTCGGCCCAGGTGACGCGTCGTTGTTCAAGGCGCCGTTGTCCTTCGACATCTCGGTCAACGAGATTCTGCTACCGCTGCTGTCCGGCGGCACCGTGGTGGTCGCCGAGCCCGGCGGCGAACGCGACGGTCTGTACCTGCTCGACGTCATCGCGCACCACCGCGTCACGTTCGTCTACCTGGTGTCGTCCATGCTCGACGCACTGCTGGCCCTGGACACCGACCGATCGCTGGCCGGGCTACGGCACGTGTGGTGTGGCGGCGAGGTACTCACCCCGGAATTGTTCTCTCGCTTCCGTTCTCACCTGAACACGACGCTCTATCACGGCTACGGACCGGCCGAGGCGACCATCGGCGTCTCGCACGTCGTCTACACCGGCGACGCACCCCGCATCGCCACGTCGATAGGCCGGCCCAACCCGAATACCCGGCTCTACGTGCTCGACTCGTCGCTGCGTCCCGTTCCGGTGGGTGTCGGAGGCGAGTTGTACGCCGCGGGCTTCCTCCTCGGCCGCGGCTACGTCGGGGCATCGGCGATGACGGCCGCCCGCTTCGTCGCCGATCCGTTCGCCACGGACGGCTCGCGCCTGTACCGCACGGGTGACCGCGCACGCTGGACCTCCGGCGGCACCCTCGACTTCCTCGGCCGCGCCGACAACCAGGTCAAGATTCGCGGTATGCGGCTCGAACTCGAGGAGGTCGAAGCCGCTCTGGCATCGTGCCCCGGGGTGCGCCGCGCCGCGGTGGATGTTCGACGAACCGCAAGCGGCGCAGCGTTTCTCGCTGCATACGTGACGGCAGATGGGTTCATGACGGCAGAACAGCTGCGCCTGCATTGCGCCGGCGTGCTGCCGGACTACATGGTGCCGTCGACGTTTGCTGTCATGGACAGTTTTCCCACCACCGCCAACGGGAAGATCGACCGCGGCGCGCTACCCGAGCCGCAGCACCTCGCCGGCTCCGGTGCGCCGCCGCGAACCTCGCGCGAGGCCATCGTATGTGAGGCGATGGCGTCCGCACTGGGTGTCGACAGCGTCGGGGTCGACGACGACTTCTTCGCGCTCGGTGGAGACAGCATCGTCGCTCTCACCGTGGTCGCTGCGGCGCGGGCGCGCGGGCTCGCCATCGGACCCCGCGACGTGTTCACCTTGCGCACGGCGGAGGCCATCGCGGCCGCTGCTCCTGCCGACAGTGCCCGCGTACACGACGATCCGGTCGGCCTCGTGGCGACGTCGCCGATCCTTGCTCGCACGCTCGAATTCGGACCCGAGATCGACGGATTCCATCAGACTGCCCGCGTCCCCATCCCCGCGGATGTCGACGCGGAAACGGTGCGGGCCGCCGTGCGTGCCGTGGTGGCGTACCACCCTGCGCTGCGAGCCCAGTTGGTGGACGGCGCCCTGATGGTGCCGCAGAACGGGATAGACCTCGAATTCGCCGACGATGGTTCGGCGGCCGAGACGGTGGCACGGTTGAATCCGGCAGTGCCCGGCGGGATGGTGGCGGCGACTCTTCTGTCGGACCACTTGGTGCTGGCAGTGCACCACCTCGTCGTCGACGGTGTCTCCTGGCGGATCCTGTTGGGTGATCTGATGGCTGTACTGGCGCACGGCAGCCAGGCTCCGGCACCGGCGAGCACATCCGTCCGACGCTACTTCGGCGCGCTGGCCGATGCGGCTGCAGCCGGGCAGTGGGACCACGAACTGGGCTGGTGGCGCGAGGTTCTCGGCGGAGATCGGGGTGTCGTGGGCGCCCGCGAGCTCGATGCTGCACGCGACCGTGAGGGCGACATGGTGACCGAGACGGTGATCACGCCTGCGGACATCACCGATGCGCTGTTGTCCGAGGTGGCCTCCGCATACCGCACCGGGCCCACCGAAGTGCTGCTCGCGGCACTGGGGTCGGCACTCGCCGAGTGGAGCGGTTACTCGGCGTCGTCCGCCGTGGTCGAGGTGGAGGGCCACGGCCGCGATGCGGAGGATTTCACGGACAGCTCCTTCGACCTGTCCCGCACTGTCGGGTGGTTCACGACGGTGCGGCCGGTGGTGCTTCCGACCGCGCCGATGCCCGAAGGCGATGTGCTACTGCAGGTTCGCGATCACCTCCGCGCGGGGCCGACGTCCGGAACGGGATACAGCGCGCTGCGCTATCTCACTCGCGACCCGCATCTGGTGGCTGCCGACCCGCCGCGGATCCTGCTCAACTATCTGGGCCGCGCCGACGACCGAGTCTCGATCATCGGCGGTGTGGATCCGAACCGTCCGGTCTCGCACGCACTGACTCTGGACATCGTGGAGTCGGGTGGACAGCTGACCACCACGGTTCGGTACCTGCCCGGCGCGGTGGACTCCTCGATCGTCGACGCCTGGACGCGGTCGCTGGCGCGGATGTCCCGGTCGGCGTCGTCGGCCCGCCTGACCCCCAGCGATTTTCCGTTGGTCGAACTTCAGGCCGCCGACATCGAGGCTCTGCCCAGCGACGTCGAAGACGTACTACCGCTGACGCCGGTGCAGGACGGCATCTATTTCCACAGCACGTTCGGTGACACCGACCCCTATGTGGTGGCCCAGGTGGTCGACATCGCCGGACCGGTGGACCCCGATTTGCTGAAGATCGCGCTGGAACGGGTTGCGGCACGGCATGCGTCGCTGCGCACCAGCTTCCGCGCGCTCGGCGACGGTCGGGTGGTCCAGATGATTCGTACCGCGGCCGACATCGACATGACGGTGGTGGACGGGACGGCTGCGCGCGATGTGACTGTCGAGTTGGATCTTCGATCGGGACCGCTGGTTCGGTACACCCTGATACGCCACGATGCGCTGTCCTGGTCGTTGGCGCAGTCGATCCATCACATCGTCGCCGATGGGTGGTCGATTCCGATCATGTTGCGAGACATGCTCGCTCTCTACGGTGACGGGGCGGCCCTCGCACCCGTATCCCACCCGTCCGCGTGGGTGCGCCACCTTGCCTCACGAGACACCGAGGCGTCGAAAGCTCTCTGGCGCGACGCTCTGGACGGCGTGCGGGAGAGCGTCCCGGTGCCTACTTACGGCGCGACAGGCAGCGGGACCCAGTCGATCAGAGTCGAATTGCCGGCCGTGGCCGGTGAGAACGCGCGCGCTGTCGCCGTGACGCTCGGGTCGATGGTGCACGGTGCGTGGGGCATGATGCTCGCCCGCGCCACCGGCCGCCGGGACGTGGTGTTCGGATCGACGGTGTCCGGCCGGACGGCTGCGGTTCCCGGCATCGAGTCGATGGTGGGCCTGTTCATCGACACCGTGCCGTCGCGGCTTCGCCTCGACCCGGACGACACGGTGGCGTCGGCGATTCAGCGATGGCAGCAGGAGCAGGCCGACCTTCTCGATCACCACCACCTCGGGTTGCCCGAGCTGCGTCGAATCGCGGGCGTCGAGACGCTGTTCGACAGCCTGGTCGTAGTCGAGAACTACCCGTTGGGCGACACCGCCATCACCGACCCCACCGGCTCGATCGCTCTGACAGGCATTCGGGTGCAGGAGAACTCGCCGTATCCCCTGACCTTGATGGTGATGCCGGGTGACCGGCCGACGTTGGAGCTGAAGTACGACGCGGGGCAGGTGTCGCGTTCCACCGCGCAGGCTCTGTTGGACGGGGTGGAGCGCATCCTGACCGCTCCGCCGGCCACGCCCGTCGCGTCGGTGGCGCTCACCGATCGCCCCGTCCGGTGCGAGCCGTCGGGTGCCACGGCGGCGCCCGAAACCCTGCTCGACCTACTGGACCGGCAGGCGGATGCGTCGCCCGACGCTATTGCCATTGTCGAGGATTCGACCCGGGTGACCTACGCCGAGTTGCATGCCAGGGCGGCCAGGGTTGCGGCCGACCTACGCGCGCGCGGCGCGGGTCCGGGCGAGATCGTGGCCGTGGCGCTTCCCGCATCGATCGACCTGGTGGTCGCCATCCTCGCCGCCGTGAAATCCGGCGCGGCCTACCTGCCACTGGACCCCGAGTATCCAGCCGAGCGACTGGCGTTCATGACGCGCGACGCCGATCCGGTGGTTGTTCTCGACGGCGTTCTCCCCGAGCGGGACACCTCGGATGCCGTCGCCCGGCCCCGTCCGTCGGATGCGGCCTACGTCATCTACACCTCGGGCTCCACGGGTGTGCCCAAGGGCGTGGTGGTTCCGCACAGCGCGATCGTCCCGCGCGTGGAGTGGATGCGCGAACGGACGCCGCTGCGTTCCGAAAATGCGAGTTCCGGAGATCGGCTGCTACAGAAGACGTCGTCCAGTTTCGACGTCTCGGTGAGCGAGATCTTCGGACCCCTGGTGTCGGGTTCGACGCTCGTGGTGGCGGATACGGACAGTCGCCGGGACACTGCCCGGCTGGTCGATCTGATTCGTACGCAGTCGATCACGTGGATCCACTTCGTCCCGTCGATGCTCGACGCCTTCCTCACCGATCCCGGTGCGCCGTCCTGCACGTCGCTGCGGGTGATCGTGTGCAGCGGTGAGGAGCTGACCGCCGAGTCGGCACGACGTGTGGCCGAACTACTGCCGAACGTGCGTTTGGACAACCTGTACGGGCCCACCGAGGCCGCCGTCGACGTAACGGCTGCGCTGGGAGTACACGGTTGGGCGGGGGACCGCGTACCGCTGGGTGACCCGCTGCCCGGCGTCGGGTACGCCGTGCTCGACGGCTGGCTCACACCCGTGGCGCCCGGTGCAGCGGGCGAGCTCTATTTGTCGGGAGCACAACTTGCGCAGGGCTATCTGCACCGAGCCGCGCTGACCAGCACCAGATTCGTTGCGGGGCCGGACGGTACCCGGCTGTACCGGACCGGCGACGTTGTGTGCTGGGACGAAAGCACCGAAACACTGGACTACCTGGGCCGTGCCGACTCCCAGGTCAAGGTCCGCGGGTTCCGCATCGAACTCGGTGAGATCGATGCGGTCCTGAGATCGGTTCCCGGGGTCCAGCGCGCGGCGACGGTGGTGCACACCGATCGCGGCAATGCACAGCTCGCAGCCTTCGTCGTGGGTACGGCAACAGAGCCCGACGTCCGCACGTACCTCAGCGACCGGTTACCCGGCCACATGGTGCCCACGACCGTGACGCTGGTAGAGGATCTTCCGACCGGCCCCAGCGGAAAGCTGGACCGTGCCGCGTTGGTCGCCGCGAACAGCGGCAGGCCCTCCGCCCGTGAGGTATCGGGTCCGGTGGGTGTCCTTGCGGATCATTTCCACACCGTCCTCGGCGGCGAGCCCGTCGGGCCGGACGACGACTTCTTCGCGCGCGGCGGCGACAGCATTCTCGCAATTCGACTGGTCAACCTCGCCCGCGCCGGCGGCCTGGAGATCTCGGCGAAGCAGGTGTTCGAGCTGCGGACGCCGTTGGCTCTGGCCGAGGCGGTACCGGCCGTTCAGCAGACCGCCCTCCAGCAGACCGGCGTCCAGCAGGCGCTGTCCGGCGTCGGAGGACTGCGGTCACTGCCCGTCGTGCACCGGCTTTCCGAATGGTCCGGTCGCACAGACAGGTTCAACCAGTCCGCGCTGCTCGTGGTGCCCGTGCCGGTCCAAGGGTCGACCCCTCAGCGGACGGTCGAATCCATCGTCGGCCATCACGACAGCCTGCGCACCGTCCTGACGCGGCACGCACCCGGGGTGTGGTCGACGGCTGTGCGCGAGCACGCCGACATCGACGTGCGCCGAGTTGCGGCCGCCGATGCGGACGACGCCGAGTTCGCCGCCCTCGTCGCGACCGAGTCCGACGCGGCAGCGAACCGCCTGGCACCGGAAGACGGCGACGTGCTGAGCGCTGTGTGGTTCGACCGCGGAACCCTCCCCGGTCGTCTGCTGTTTGTTGCCCACCATCTGGTGATCGACGGGGTGTCGTGGGGAATTGTCGTGGAGGACATCGCTCTGGCCTGGATTGCTCACGACTCCGGCCAGGTGCCCGCGCTCGAGCCCGTGCGCACGTCGCTTCGCTCCTTCGGCCGACTTCTGGACCACAGTGCGCACAGTGCCGACCGAATCGCCGAACTCGACTACTGGAGGGCCGTCACCGCTCCCGGCGCCGCGTTGGTGTCGGGCGACGACGATGCCGTTGTCGCACAGGGGGACAGGCTGACGGTCGAGATCTCGCCCGAGATCACGGCGGCCGTAATGGGAAGTATTCCCACATCGGTGCGCGGCGACACTACCGACGTGATCGCGGCGGCACTGCGACTTGCGCTGACGAGGTGGTCGCTGGACCGCGACGTGCTGATCGACCTGGAACGGCACGGACGTGACTACGACGGTGGTGAACCGAACTGCGACCTGACGCGCACCACGGGCTGGTTCACGTCGATCGCTCCGATCAGGCTGGCCTCCGACCCCGACCCGATGACCGTCCTCGTCGAGACCAAGGAGGCGCTCCGCGCGGCACCCGACCGCGGCATCGGGTACGGGATGCTGCGGTACGGAAATGCCCGCACTGCAGCGGTACTGGCGCGCGGGGAGCGGTCGCAGATCCTGTTGAACTACCTCGGCAAGGTTCCCGAACCCGGATTCACACCGTTCGCTCTTGCTCCCGAGGAGGTGCGAACCGACCCCGACGCGGACATGGGCGGACCGTATCGCCTGGTGATCAACGCGGCCCACACCGGCGGTGGGTTGTCGGCGGTGTTCGCGTGGTCGTCGGCTCACGTGCATCGCAGCGACATCGAGACCATTGCCGGCGAGTTCACGCGTGCACTCTCCGATCTGGCCGACGCGGCGTCTGTCCGAACGCCGGTTCCGACGCCGTCGGATGTGCCGCTGGTGGCACTCACGCGTAGCGAACTGGACGATGTGGCCGCGCTGTCCACCGGTGGCATCGAGACCGTGTGGCCGCTGACGCCGCTGCAGGAAGGTCTGTACTTCGAGAGCCGTAACGCGGGCGAGCGTGACATCTACACCGCGCAATTCGCGCTCGACTTCGACCACCGTCTGAACGCCGATCGTCTGCGCTCGGCCCTCGCAGGGGTACAGCGCAGACACCCGCAGTTGCGCGCAGGGTTCACCACCACGGCGGCCGGTGTTCCGGTGCAGTTCGTTCCTGTCGATGCCGAGGTGCCGCTGCGAGAAGTAGACGTGGACAGCGACGTCCAGGCCGAGCAGCGCATGCAGCAGGATCGGGACACGCCGTTCGATCTGGCCGAGCCACCGCTGTGGCGCGCACTCCTCCTCCGGATGCCGGACGGCCGCGACCGGCTGGTGATCAACCGGCAATTCCTGCTCTGGGACGGGTGGTCCAACGGGCTGGTCGTCGCCGAACTGCTGGCCCGCTACGACGATCCCGCGCTACCCAGTTCACCCGACACCGTCGTCGAGCGCTACCTCACCTGGCTGGGCGGCCGCGACCGAGCCGAAGCCCGACGCCACTGGGAAACCGCGCTTCGCGAACCCCTGATGCCGACGCTGCTGGCCACCCGCGACGTTCCGCCCGTCGGAATTCCGTTGCGCCGACGGCACCGGCTCGGGGCCGAGACCACGTCGAGCCTGCTGTCCGCTGCTCGGGTCGCCGGGGTCACCCTCAACGCTGTCGTGACAGCTGCTCTGGCACTGTCGATCTCGGCTGCCACGGGACGCACGGATGTGGTTCTCGGCACCACGGTCGCCGGCCGTCCGCCCGAGGTCGACGGCCTGGACAGTGCGCCCGGAATGTTCCTGACCACCGTTCCGGTACGCGTCACGCTCGACCCGTACGACACCGTGGAAAGTCTGTCGCGCCGTGTGCAGTCCGACCGAGTGGAGGCGATGGAGTTCGACCACCTCGGCCTCGCCGAGATCGTTCGGACGTCGCAGCACCGGCGATTGTTCGACACACTGTGCGTGGTCCAGAATTTCGTGGACGACGCTGCGGAGAAGTCGCTGACCACTGCACACGGCGTTGCCGGCAGCGAGAGCATCGACCACACCAACTTCCCACTGACCGTCGTCGTCACGCCTGGTACCGATCTTGCCGTCACGGTCGAGTATCGGCCCGAAGCCATCGACGTCGACCGGGTCGACCTGGTCGCGGACGAGTTCGTGGACATCCTGACGCGATTCGGAACCGAACCGACGCAGTCGGTCGTGCGGTCGCATCCCCAACGGCTGGACCAGTCACCGCTGGACACCGTCCCGGACGTCACGATCACCGAAATGCTGCTTCGTACAGCAGTATCCATGCCGGACGCGATCGCGCTGGTCGCGGGCGACGCCAGCATGACCTACGCCCAGCTCGCCGGCCGTGTCGAAGGGCTCGCCCGCATGATGCTGGGCCGTGGTGTCGGACCGGAGACGGTGGTGGCGTTGGCACTTCCGCGCGGCCTCGACATGGTGGTCGCGCTGTTCGCTGTGTTGCGCACCGGCGCTGCCTACCTGCCCATCGAGCTCGATCACCCGGATGCGCGCATTCATGCTGTGCTGGGCGACGCTGCGCCGCTGTGCACGCTGACCGTTGCGGCGGTGCGCGCACGACTGGGCGATCGCCCCGGCGTCGTCGTCCTGGGGGACGCGCTGGACGAATCACCGCTCGATCGAACGGAACTCGGCGCGTTCGCGCCAGGTGTACCGCATCGCCTCGATCATCCCGCGTACGTCATCTACACCTCCGGCTCCACCGGTGCACCCAAGGGCGTCGTCACGCCGTACCGAGGCCTGACCAACATGCACCTGAACCACCAGCGCGAGATCTTCGACCCCGTCGTCGCGGCGTCGGGTGGGCGGACGCTGCGCATCGCCCACACGGTGTCGTTCGCCTTCGACATGTCGTGGGAGGAGCTGCTCTGGCTGGTCGAGGGACACGAGGTGCACGTCGCGGACGAAAGTCTGCGGCGGGACGCCGAGGCGTTGGTGGCCTACGGAAACGACCATCTCATCGACGTCGTGAACGTCACGCCCACCTACGCCTCGGTGTTGATCGAGACCGGAATCCTGGACGGGCATCGGCCGGCGCTGGTTCTGCTGGGCGGTGAGGCCGTGGGGGACGACGTCTGGTCGACACTGCGGGACGCCGACGGCGTCCTGGCATACAACCTGTACGGCCCCACCGAGTACACGATCAACACGCTCGGCGCAGGAACGGACCAGAGCGAGACACCGACGGTCGGGACGCCCATCCGGTCGACGCGCGTGCACATTCTGGACGAGTGGCTGCGGCCCGTACCCAACGGCGTGGCCGGTGAATTGTTCATTGCCGGAGCGGGACTCGCACGCGGATACGCCGGGCAGCCTGCGCTGACGGCCGAACGTTTTATCGCTGACCCGTCCGGTGAGGGCACGCGGATGTACCGCACGGGAGACCTGGTCCGCCGGGCTACGAACGACGCTCTGATCGACTACCTGGGGCGCACGGACGATCAGGTGAAGATCCGAGGGCACCGTATCGAACTCGGTGAGGTGCAGTCGGCCATCAATTCGATCGACGGAGTGCGCCGCGCCGCGGTGATCTCCGCCGCTGGGCCGGGCGGTCTGGCACGGTTGGTTGCGTACGTCGACGCTGCCGACGTGTCGTCGGTGCGCACCGACTGTGCGGCACTGCTTCCCGACTACATGGTTCCCCTGGTAGTGGCCGTGTCGGAGTTCCCGATGACCATCAACGGCAAGCTCGATGTTGCGGCGCTACCGATACCCGACGAGGTGGTGGTGGCGTCCACACCACCCCGAACCGACACCGAGCGCATCCTGTGCGAGGTGTTCGACAGCGTGCTGGGCCGTCGCGGCACCGGCATTCACGACGACTTCTTCGAGCTGGGTGGGCACTCCTTGGTGGCCACCAGAGTGGTCGGTCGAGCACGGTTGGCGCTGGGCGCCGACATGACCGTGCGCGATCTGTTCGACGCTCCCACCGTGGCGGGTCTCGCGGTCATCGCCGAACGCAAGGCGGACGCCGTGAGACCGGTCCTGCGGCCATTCGATCGACCACAGAACATCCCGATGTCGGCTGCCCAACAACGTCTCTGGTTGCTACATCAGCTGGATCCGCTGTCCGTGGCGTACAACTTTCCCATCGTCGTTCCGCTACCGGAGCGCGTCGACCCCGACGCGTTCCGGCTGGCCCTCGGCGACGTGGTCGACAGGCACGAGTCGCTGCGGACGGTGTTCGACGACGCGGGTGGTGCACTGGTTCAACGGGTACTACCGGCTGCGCGTCCGGAGGTCGAGTTCCACGACCGGCAGAGTGCGGACAGCGTCGTCGCCGACCTGCTCGGACGGCCTTTCGATCTGCGCGAGGACATCCCGATTCGGGCTGCCGTGGTGTCGGCGGACGACGCGTGCGTCGTGGTTCTGGTCCTGCATCACATCGCCACCGACGAGTGGTCGGACCGTCCGCTGCTCGCCGACCTGACCACGGCCTACGCCGCCAGGCTGTCCGGGACGCAGGGCACACGCCCGCCGCTGCCGGTGCAGTATGCCGATTACACGCTGTGGCAGGAGGAGTTGCTGGGCGATGTCGACGATCCGCAGTCACTCGCGAGTCGTCAACTCGACTACTGGCAACGCACTCTCGTCGGTGCGTCCGACGATCTCGACGTGGCGACCGACCGGCCACGTCCCCCACGCCCGAGCCGGCGGGGCGGGGTGATCGAGCAGGTGGTCGATGCCGATGTGGTCCGCGCACTGCGGAACCTCGGGCGCAGCAAGGACGCAAGCGTGTTCATGACGGTGCACGCAGCCGCCGTCGTGCTGCTGCACCGCATGACCGGGTCCGAGGACGTGGTTCTGGGCGCCCCCGTCGCCGGTCGCGGTGAAGAGGGTCTGGACGAGCTGGTCGGATTCTTCGTCAACACCGTGGCTCTCCGGTCGACCGTGCAGGGTGCCCGCACTCTGGCGGAGGCCGTGTCCGACGCTCGCGCGGTCGACCTTGCAGCGTTCGCCCACTCGGACGTGCCGTTCGACGCCGTCGTCGCCCGTCTGGCACCCGAGCGAAGCATGTCCCGGAACCCGTTGTTCCAGATCATGATCAGTCACCACACCGGGCCGATGGTCGGCTCGGAGTCGACGTTGATGACACCCGCCAAGTTCGACCTGGTCTTCAACTACACGGAAGACCTGCGCTCGGATCGCCTGGTTCTGCAGCTCGAGTACGCCGAAGACCTTTTCGACGAGTCGACTGCTCGGTCGATCGTCGACCGCCAAATTCTCGTACTGAACGCGATGGCGCAGGGCGGTTCGACCCGCGTCGACGATGTCGACATCTTCGTGCCGGGGGAGCGGCAGAGCGTCGTCACGCGGTTCAACGACACCGCACGTGCGGTTCCCGAGGAGTCGCTCTACGACTCCTACTCGGGGTGGGTTCGCGATACCCCCGACGCGGTCGCCGTGGCCGATCAGCACACCACGTGGACCTACGCAGAGCTGCACGCCCGCGTCGAGGTCATTGCGGGAGAACTGCTCCGCCGCGGAGTCGGTGCCGAGTCGATCGTCGCTGTCGCGGTGCCGCGATCGGTGGACAACATCGCCGCGACGATGGCTGTCCTGGCTGTGGGTGCGGCATACCTCCCGCTGGATCTTCAGCACCCGGCGGACCGCCTCGACTACATGGTGAAAGACGCCGGCGCGTCCCTGGCGCTGACCACGCGGGGCGCATCACCGCGGGTGCCGTCGTCGGTGGCACACGTCCTGGTGGAGGGTATTACGCCGAGCAACGTCGTTCTCCCGGAGCGGCCACCGTCGTTGGATGCGGCCGCGTACGTCATCTACACCTCGGGTTCCACCGGCCGACCCAAGGGCGTCGTGGTTCCGCACGAGGGCATCTCGTCGTTGGTAGCCACCGCGGAAGACCGCATGGCGCTGACGACGGGATCTGTGGTGTTGCAGTTCGCGTCCGTCGGATTCGACGTTGCCGTGTTCGAGTTGGCAATGGCGCTGTGCACCGGGTCGAGGCTGGTGATCGTGCCCGACGAGTCGCGGGTAGCGGGACCGGAGCTGACCGACTTCTGTGCCGAACATGCTGTGACGCATGCGATCATCCCTCCGTCGCTGATGGCGGCACTTCCGCCCGGATGCGCGCTACCCCGGGGGTGCACGGTCCTGGTGGGTACCGAAACGGTCCCGCCGGCCGTCATCTCCGCATGGTCGGAGCGGCTCAACCTGCTGGCTGCCTACGGCCTCACCGAGGCGACGGTGAACAACACGCTGTGGCAGGCGACGCCGGGATGGACCGCGTCGGTCCCCATCGGCGTTCCCGACCCCAACGAGCGTGCCTACGTGCTCGACGCCCAGTTGCGTCCTGTCCCCATCGGCGTGTCCGGCGAGCTGTACATCGCCGGTCGCGGACTGGCCCGCGGGTATCTCGGTCAACCGGGACTGAGCGCACACCGCTTCGTCGCCGACGTGTTCTCTCCTGCCGCGGGCACGAGGATGTACCGAACCGGTGACCGTGCGCGCTGGCGCAGCGACGGAAATCTCGACTTCCTCGGACGTGTCGACGATCAGATCAAGATTCGCGGATTCCGCATCGAGCCGGGCGAGATCATGGCAGCGCTGGCGTCCTTCGACGGTGTCGATCAGACCGCCGTCGTGGTGCACGAGAGCGCCGGCATCGGCCGGCTCGTCGGATACGTCACGGGTGCGGGCGATCTGGACGGCGACGCGATTCGCGCTCACGCGTCGACTCGTCTTCCCGACTACATGGTTCCGACCGTCGTGACGGTCGTCGACGGTGCGCTGCCGTTGACGCCGAACGGCAAGCTCGATCGGGCTGCGCTTCCGACACCGCAGTTCTCCAGCGTGATCGGTGGCCGTCGGCCCGAGACCGTGGTGGAAGCGGAGCTCGCTCTGTCGGCCGCAGCGATACTGGGTCTGGACGAGGTGGGAACCGACGACGACTTCTTCGCTCTCGGAGGGCATTCGATGGCGGCGATGCAGTGGGTGTCGGCCATCCGCAGCGCGCTCGATGTCGAGGTCGGCGTGCGGGACGTGTTCGAGAACCCGACGGTCCGTGCGCTGGCGGGAGCGATCGAGGGTCGATCGGCATACCGAGGTCCGCGTCTACAGCCGTTGACGACGCGTCCCGACGTCGTGCCGCTGTCACCGATGCAGCTGACCGCCCTGGCGGGCGGTGAGTCGGTGGTGCTCGCCGATCATGCACTTCTGGTGGATGTTCCGGACGTCGGGGACGCCGCGGTCGCGGCGGCAGTCGACGACGTGGCCGCTCGACACGAGCCCCTGCACTCGGTCCTCGTTCCCGGTGTCGGATCGATGCTCGGCGATCCGGTACGTCTCGAGGTCGTCGACGTGACGGGGGACGATCTGGGACGTCGGGCGTTCGAGATCGCCGGAGAGCCACTGGATCTCACGACTCGGCCGGGACTGCGGGTGGTGTTGCTCGACGACCATGCCGGTACCAGGCGTCTGCTGCTGGTCATGCACTACTGGGCGGTGGACGAGTGGTCCGTCGTCCCGCTGCTGACAGATCTGATGTTGGCTGCCGCCGCGCGGTCCCGTGGCGAGCTCCCACCTTTCGCGGCATTGTCGCTGCGCTACAGCGACGTTGCGGTGTGGGCCGATCAGCGCAGGTCGGTCACGGGTGACCACGTCGAGGCGTGGTCGCGGACTCTCGAGTCGATGCCGGCCGGCACGGCGTTGCCGTTCGAAGTGGGGGAGTCGGGGCTCGATGCACTCGCGGTGCCCATCGACGCGTCGCTTCGGGCGGATCTCGATGCCGCGGCCGCGTCGGCCGGAATCGGTACGGTGTCCGTTCTGCACGCGGCGTTCGCGATGGCGCTCGCCGACAGCGGAGTTGGCGCCGACATGGCGATCACGACGCTCGTCGCGGGGCGTGACCACGAGGAGACGCACGCGATGGTGGGGGCGTTCGGTGACCTGGTGCCTATTCGGACGCGGACGGGGTCCGGTGTCCTCGACGTCGCGCGCGGGGTGCAGTCGGCCACGGTCGACGCGCTGCATCGGGCGGGGCCGTCGTATGTCGACATCGTCGACGGCGCTGGGCGTCCGGACTTGATCAGGCCCCAGTTCATGGTGGTGCACCACGAGGTCGCCGATCTGGGGGATGCCGCCGCGTCGGTACTGCCGGTGGCGGTCGGCGGTCCCGCGGCAGACCTCCTGTTGAGCGTGCACACACCGCGGGGTGAGGGCGCGTTGTTCGCCCAGCTGCAGTTCCCCGGCGGAACCGATCGTGAGGCGGTGGGTCGACTGGTCGAGCGGCTCACGGCGCACCTGGAATCGGTCCGCTCCACACCTGGTGATGAAACAAAGGGTAGGCTAAGCTGATCCGCATGAACGAAAGCACGGTGGAGTTCGTCGACCTGGTGGGAGTCGGCTTCGGACCGGCCAATCTCGCCCTGGCCGTCGCGATCGAGGAACACAACGCGAGCTGCGCCGAGGACGAGCGGGTTCGGGCCGTGTTCATCGAACGCCAGGACGCGTTCGGATGGCATCCCGGGATGCTCCTCGACGGTGCGACCATGCAGATCGCCTTTCCGAAAGACCTGGCGACCTTCCGCAACCCTCGCAGCGCGTACACGTTCGTGAACTACCTGTTCGAGCGCGGCCGTCTGGTCGACTTCGTCAACCATCAGACGTTCTTCCCGACGCGGCTCGAGTTCCACGACTACCTCTCCTGGGCAGCCGAGCGGGTATCGGCGGAGGTCCGGTACGACACGTCGGTCACCGGCATCACTCGCGACGGCGACCTGCTCACGGTGCGGTGCGACGACGGCCGCGAGATCGTGGCCCGCAACGTCGCTGTCGGAGCCGGCTTGACCCAGCGCGTCCCGGAGTGGGCGCAGTTGTCGGCTCGGTGCTTCCACAACCACGATTTCCTCACGCGCATGGCCGAACTTCCCCCACCGGTACACGGGCGTTTCGCGGTACTGGGCGCGGGTCAGTCCGCGGCGGAGGTGGTGCAGTATCTCCACGCGCATCACCCGCAGGCGGAGGTGCACAGTGTCTTCTCCCGGTACGGGTACAGCCCCGCCGACGACAGCCCGTACGCCAACCGAATCTTCGACCCGTCGGCGGTCGACGAGCTGCATCGTGCGCCCGCCTCCGAACGTGAGCGGCTGATTCGGCTGCACCGCAGCACCAACTACTCCGTCGTCGACCTCGAGCTCATCGAGGAGCTCTACCGCACCGAGTACGCCGAGCGCGTCAGCGGACACCGGCGGCTGTTCATGCGCCGCGCCTCCACCATCGAGGCCGCCACCGAAACCGCCGCCGGCATCGAGGTGAGAGTCCGCGACGCCATCGACGGCATCGACGACACCCTGCAGTGCGACGCTCTGATCCTCGCCACCGGGTTCGAGCCGACCCCGCTTCGGCCAATTCTGGGCGACCTCGCACCGGCCGACGAGGCGATTCGCGTCGTGACACGCGACTATCGGTTGATTCCCGGTCCGGACGACGACTCGGCCGACGCGCCGGGCGTCTACCTGCAGGGAGGCACGGAGGCGACGCACGGAATCACGTCGTCGCTGCTGTCCAACGTGGCCGTCAGATCCGGAGAAATCCTCGACTCCGTCGTTGCACGGCGTGCGGGCCGCGCGGCACTTGCTAGTGTCGACAGCGGCTCTGCGGACCTCGGTAGGTTCGGTGGGCCACGATGATCACGACGCGGGCTGCCGCGTCGACACGGACAACGCCCGCCGGGAACGCCCGGCATCGACTTTTGCAGTGAGCGAGGCAAGATGAGCACCAACCCGTTCGACGACGAAGACGGCCGCTTCTACGTGTTGGTCAACGACGAGGACCAGCATTCGCTGTGGCCCACGTTCGCCGAGGTGCCGCAGGGTTGGCGTGTGGTGTTCGGCGAGGAAAGCCGCTCGGCATGCCTGGAGTACGTCGAAAAGAACTGGACCGACATGCGTCCCCGCAGCCTCCGCGAGGCCATGGAAGAGGACGCAGCGGGCCGCCACCGCGTCGAGAACCCTTCCTGACCGCTATTTCCACCTGGTGACGCCGCGCCTACGCCGCAGCGGAATCACCGATCGCACCGATTCCCCCCGACCCAACTTCGCGATGGGCCGGGTCAGGGACTCGGTGCGTTCGACTATCCGGGGTCGGCGCAGCGTCCGGGCGCCCCATTCGCCCAGCGTGGCGCCCGCTGCGAGCGCGCCTCCGGTGCCCACGGCAGCGAGTAGCGCGCTCAAGCCCAGCAGAGTCTGCTCGTTGAGCAGCGCGAACAGACCTCGGTACACGGACAGGCCGGGCAGCAACGGTGTGATGCCGGCGACGGCGACGATCAGCGGTGGGATCAACGCGCGGCGGGCCATCAGACCACCGGCAAGGCCCACCAGAGTCGCCGCGATCGCGGCCGACAGCACCGGGCCGAAACCGACCTGCTGGGCGATCAAGTACACCAGCGCGCCCACCAGACCGCCGAAGAACGCCACCGTCAGGCCTCGGCGTTCCGCGTAGCAGGCCAGGGCATAGAACATCGCCGTGAACGCACCCGCCAGCACCTTGGTGGGCACTTCGGTGAGTTCGGGCGGTGCGATGTTGCTGAGGATGGGCAGATCGAGCCCCAGCAGCGATGCGAGACGCAGGGTGGTGGCGACGCCGGCGATGATGCCGCCGGTCATCATCAAAAGCTCGAAGAAGCGTGCGGCCGCCGTGATGGGCGCACCGGTGATGGCGTCCTGTACCGAACCGACCAGCGACAAACCGGACAGCAACACTGTCACCCCGGCCGCGATGACCAGCGACGGCGAGATCTCGATGTTCAGCTCCCGCTGAAAGCTGTAGAGCGTGATCGCCGGCGCCGACGCGATGAAACCGCCCACCACCTGCTGGAAGAAGAACGGCAGCCCCGCGCGGTTGAGGACGCGCCCCACACGGTCGATCACCATGGTGGTCAGGAAGCTCACCACGGCCACCAACAGGCCACCGCCGAGTAAGACCGATACCGATGCCGCCATGCCGGCCCACGCCAACGTCGCGATCCACCGGTTGTACGGGTGCGGCGCGCGGATGAGTTCTTTGAGTTCGGCGAGCGCATCGGACGGCGTCGGAACCTCGAGGCGAATCTTGCGGGCCAGTGCATCGACGTCGGCCAGGCGGGTGAAATCCATCGACCGGTACTGCACGACACGCATCGTGCTGGCCGGCGGCAGCGTCGGGCCGCGGTAGGCGCTGACGACGATGGAGTTGTAGGTGACGCTGACGTCGCAGCGGGACAACCCGTACGTCGACGCGATGAACTGGACCTGATTGGCCGTGTCGATGGCACCGGTCCCCGCGGCCAGGGTGACTTCACCCACGCGCACGGCAAGGTCGAGGACCTCGGCGACTCTGGCGTCGTCCATCAAGTCGATGGGCTGCAGCGGGCTGGGTGCACCCGCAGGCGTGTCGACGATGGCTCGTCGATGGCCGCTCATGCGTCGCAGCGTCGACGCCAAGCCTTCGAAGGAGCTCATGCCTCTCTCTCTTGTCACGCAGAAGTGGAGTTGCCCGACAGGGCGGCCTCGGGGAGAACGTACCGGGTATGTCCCGATGTTCCCCGACGCGGCACCGGCCGGTGGGTCAACCGGGGATTAGGTCTGCAACACGCTATCGAAGGCGGCGAATTACTTGTATACAGGCTCCTGACGAGGTGAAATATGCTTGACTTTTCAGATACCGAGCGGCAGCGAATGGGGGTCTGCGACTGTTCGGTGCCTTACCTCCGAACGTCAGATTGGGCCCCTGAGGTGCACAGATTTCGCGAATGGTGGTCGGAGCCCAACGACTTCGACTGGGTCCGCAGCTATCACCGAGCCGATCCCCGGCTCCGCAGGGGACCGTACGCGGTCAGCGGTTTCTGCGTCGTGCTCGCCATCGTTTGCTTGGCGAACGGCTTCTCGCCGTCCTACGACTCCCAGACCGACCCGGCGATCGTCTTACCTGTTCTCGTCGTTGGATTTATCGTATGCATCGGCGCTGCGCTGGTCTGGGCACGCGGCGACTACCTCACACGGACTCAGTCGCGGGTTTTTGTCGTGGTCGGAGACGCAGCGACCGCCGCGTTCCTGCTGATCCAGCCGCTCTCGGTGCAGGCCTTGTTACTCGCCTGCTTGCTCATGGCGATGGCGCAGTACGTGAACGCATTCCACAGCTCACGGCTGTTGGTGTTTCACGCAGTGCTGTCGGCGGCCGTCACAGCCATCATCACGGTGCGCCTGTTCGTGCAGACGACCGTCGCCACGGCAGACATCATCTCCGCGCTACTGGTAGTCCTCATCGTCCAATTCGGTCCGTCCGGTATCAACCACCTGTTCTTGACCGCGCTACGTCATGACGCTGCGCGTGCGTACTTCGATCAGTTGACAGGCCTGCGGAATCGGCATGGGCTGTCCGTCTCCGTGGATCTCCTCGTCGCCACCACCCGAAACGCGGCCGAGCCCACCGCCACCACAGTCTCGGCCGTGTGTATCGATCTCGACGCTTTCAAACTCGTCAACGACAGGTTCGGGCATGCCACCGGAGACGAGGTGCTGTGTCACATCGCCCGACGCATCGACCAGGAATCCACCCGATGGACCGTGACCTCACGGCTGGGGGGCGAGGAATTTCTTCTGGTCGTGGTCGGTGACGAGGCCGAGGGATCGCGCATCGCCGACCGACTCGTCCGCAGCATCTACCGCCGGGACGACGACATCGCGCCCGTGTCGGCGTCCATCGGCGTCGCTTCCGAACCGCTGGCCGTTTTCGGGCCCGACACCGGACGGGCTCTGGAACGGTTGATGGACCGAGCAGACACCGCCATGTATTCCGCCAAGCGACAGGGCGGCAACAAGGTGGCACTCTTTTCCGAGGCCCAGACGGACGGGGTGGGTGGCGGCTGAGCCCCGCGGCGGCTCGTTATGATGGTCTCGCTCGGTTCCGCCGGGTACGCCTCCTTAGCTCAGTGGTAGAGCACTCGCCTTGTAAGCGAGCGGTCAACGGTTCAATCCCGTTAGGAGGCTCTTTCGGACGGCCCTGACCAGCGAAAATGGTTGGGGCCGTCTCTTTTTGGCCTGTTGTGGCCGCTCGTTTCTTGCGCGAGCCCGGTTCGTCCACCTGGGTTTACGTGTCGACTGTGGCCTGGGGTTTTGCCGGTTCGTCGGCTCGATTCGGCGTTCGGTGTCACAGAATGTCACAACTCGTTGCTAACTCCTCGGTGAGCATTCGTGTGGATGTAGTTGGATCTCTGTGTACCGGGCGGGAGTGACCAGGCCTGGTTCGAGGTGTTTAAATCAGTATCGGTTCTGTAGGCTTGGACCCTACGTATCCGACACTTGATGGAGGTGGCTGTGACGACGAGCGATGTGCGACGCCGTCAGGCCGGGTTACCTCCCGAGTTTGCGCGACTTCCGATGCGGATGGTGCGGGCCGCGACGGCCGCCGATGTCTACGCGCACCCACGCGCCGAGCTCGCGCGCCTGATGGACTTGGGTCTGCTGCATCGGGTGGCGACGGGCTTCTACGTGGCGGTGCCAGACGACCGGGTCGGGACCGAGTGGATGCCTGGCTTGGAGGCTGCAGCGGCTGGTATCGCCGTCGCGGCCTACGGCCACGATGACGCTGTTGTGATGGGGGTCAGTGCGGCGCGGCTGCACGGTGCGATTCCGCGGGCGTTGGCGACGGCGGTGGTGGCTGTGCCGAAACGGCACGATCCGATTCGGTTGGCGGATCGGCCGGCGTTGGTTCGGTTCGTCGTGCGCGACACGGCACGTCTGGATGCGGAGCGTATCGATTCCGAGTTGGGGCCGGTGTTGGTGACTACTGCGGAGCAGACGGTGTTGGATCTGGTGAAGCGTCCGGGGCTCGGTGACGCCGAGGGTGAGGTGTGGTCGGCGGTGGAGCAGTTGTATCGGCGCTGTGATTTAGAAGTGTTGGCCGAGGTCGCTGGGACTCAGAAGATGCGAACGACGTTGACGCGGCTGCAGGCTCGGTTGGGGGAGAAGTAGTGAATCCCGACGAGTTGGCCTCGGTGGCCACGCAATTCGGTGTCGCGCGCGCCCAGGTCGAGCGGGATCACCTGATCTCGCACCTGCTCGGCTATCTGAGTGCGCACTTCGCGGACCGGATTGTGTTCATCGGCGGAACAGCGTTAGCTCGAACCCATCTGGTCGATGGTCGTCTCAGTGAGGACATCGACCTGATTGCTGTCGGTTCGAGATCCGAGGTCGCTCGTGATCTCGATCGTGCACTCCCACGCGCGGTCTTGCGCAGTCACGGGCGACTGGTGTGGGATCCGGCGATTGGCGAGGTGCTTGAGCATCTCGGTGCCGTGTTGAGGTCGCAGTCCGGACTGGCGGTCAAGGTGCAGTTGCTGTCGGCGGAAGGTCGCCCAGCGTGGCCTCTGGAGAACCGGCAGCTCGAACAGCGGTACGAGGATGCACTCGGAGCTGAGCTGACGGTGCCCACGCGGCCCGCGTTCGTTGCGGGTAAGACGGTGACCTGGTGTGATCGGCGGGCATCGCGTGATCTGTGGGACTTGTGGGCACTCAATCGGATTGGGGCATTCGAGCCGGACGTGGCCGATCTGTATCGGAGGTTCGGGCCCACGAACAAGCTGCCAGGGCAGTGGCAGTTCGCGGATGCTCCGACCGAAGCTGATTGGGAAAGTCAACTTTCGGGACAGACGGGCTTGACTGTGGCCGCACACGAAGCAGCAATAATTGTTGCCCGAGCATGGCAAACACTTAGATTAAGCTAGCACGGAGGATCAAACCGAACAGTATTTGTGGCCATGGCGAGTGTCGGATGGATTGCAAGCGGATCTACGCTGCGCTGCCCACATTCGACGGTGTAAGTCTAGATCTCTTCGTCGACATCTATGTCTCTGAACACGACTTACATTGTCGTGTCCGATGGCGATGACCATAGGACCGGGGAGTGGGGAGTATTGGATCGGTCCACCAGGTTCACTGCGTCGGCGGAAAACCAAGAGCCCCATTAGTGGTAGCAGTGTCACAGCCACCTGCGAAAGGTTCCGGGTGGCAAACGGACTGAATGGAATGCGGCTACCATTGATCCGCCAGCGTCTGCTATACGTTCTGGTGGTCAGGATCTTCCTGCGAAGCGCGAGGCACAACCTCCATACTCCGGACAGATAACGAACGCAGTTCTACCCGGGCAGGGAGCAGGTCACGGTTTAGTATTCCAGCGAACTCTTGCGACCGTGAGTTCCACACATTTACATTAAATTCAAGCGGTAGGTCCGGAATCGGAGTTGGATCCCAGAGGTGCCTTTCGTGAACAATTTCTCCATCTACCTTCCAGCGAATACCGCTCTGATACCACTCAATCTCGTAAAGGTGGCACTCGGTCGAAGCATCAAAACCAAGGTCGATTTCGATCGGGGTGCCGCGGTAGCCATACTCAAGGCGGGTTCCATCCGGGCCAGGGTTGTAATACACATTTGTCAGCATCTTTCTTGTGTCTTTGCCCAGGAACTCAATATCGATTTCTTGCCTCGGACTGTTCCTGTGAAGAAATATACCCGTAATAACTCCGGGTATATTCGATGGCCGGATACTGGCAGAGAAATGACCAAACCTGAAACAGTCACGGCTTGAGATTGCCGCGGCCGTCAACTCGCGGACAGCGACTTTTTCTTCTCGTAAAGTGAGCGTAGCTGATTGGCCGTGGAATTCAGAGAAATTCGATGCTTGGAATAACGCAAGGTTACTCGGGAATGTGTCTTCGCGGAGACTCCATGCACTCCTGTTCAGAGCTTCATCCGAAGGCAAATACGTCAACGATTCGTGCGGATCGAGAATCTCAGCAGAGTCACCGATCACGCCATTCCAGCTCGGCAGATCCTCGCTGAGGATCCATGGAGACTTGTCAAATTTTAGCGGCTTGGATTTTAGATCTGCGGCTCTAGAGCTTCCCTGCAAGACTCGATAACCAAGATCTGCATCTGTTGGAAACGGAAAGGTCGGATAGTCAAGTTTTAAGAATTGACTGAGAGCTGCCCACTTATCCTTCGCCTCCAGGGGCAGATGCAGGGAATTGGGATAGATTTCTCCGACGTCGTCGACGGCATCGCAGGTCAAGATAAACAGTGCTTTGGGGTTAGCGGAGCCTATCGAACGCAACGTCTCGACGTCCAGACACCCGACATTCACGTAAGCAGTAAATGCCCTACCGCGACTTCCCTCTTTCAGAGAGCGTAGTTCGCGGTCTGGTAGTGTCTCAATATCGCTGATACAGGTGAAACCCATCATTGACAGAGCCTTCGCTAGCGCGGTGAGACCCGAGCCTGCGGGACCAGTGGCGATGATTGGGCCACGTAGGTTCATGCTGCCTGGGACGAGCGGTTTCTCGCGAGTAATAACGCCGAGTTCCGACAGAACGGGAAGGACTGAGTAGACGTTTGTCGATGGCTCATCGATACGCTGTTCGATCATCGGCTTTTGTGCTGTAAAAACACGCAGGTGAGGGAATTGCAAATTTAGCCACAAATCAATTGGTCCGTGCGCAGGCAAGCGGCTAAGGAGATTTCGTGCACCATCTACAGTCAAGACGTAAGCAGATGCCTCCCACACTCCCGGGCTGAGGCGACGCTTCGGTTGCAGAACGTCATGATCGAACTTCCTTAAATCCTTAAAGGCCAGGTAGAGAAGATCAAAATTTTGAACTTCGTCCGGACTCGTCAGGTAGGACCAAGCTTTGTCTAAAGCTCGCACGAAACCGAATTTGAAGAAGATGTCGTCTTCAAGAATCAGCACATTCTCGACATCGGAATCTGCGATAGCCCTCCAGACCTCAATGTGGGACAAGGCGACGGCAACTTCCTGCTTGGTCATTGCGATCCGTCGCGACGCTGACTCGCCAATATCGTTCAGTAGGGGATTAGGGTCAACGAGTAGCTGTTCAGCCAGGGTGAAGTACGGGCGCAGGTCGGACAAGCCCGTGGGTGTACCCAAATATCTAGCATCGGTCGCCGAAAAACGCCGGGTTAAAGTGCGTAGCGAGTTCCCATGTCGGTCGCGGAATCGGCTCAGCTCACGGCTGACGCGTTGCCATCTGTCCAGTCGGCGATCCAAGTTAATTACGTAGATGCGATCAATTGAACCGCGTTCCCCGTTCATGGAGAAGACTGGAGATTGTCTGTTGAAGTCCATAGACCGGAGCTGAAACCGCATCTTATGTTGGATCTTCTCGCGAAGATCGGCGACCGATAGTAGGTTCACCGGTCTGGCTCGTAGTCGTCGGATGCGATTTGGCGAGTCTGCTTCATTTGCCTTGCTCCCAAATTCGCCAATTTCGATCGTCTTCTCGATAGCCGAGCGGCCATCGACTCTCTGATATCGATCCCCAATCGCGTATGAACTCGAAATCTTTCTCACCGTTTGATTTTTCTAGATTCTGAGCGTGAATTGCAAGCGATAACGTTAGATTTCCCGGACCGGTGATCGATTGAACGTCTCTGTTTCCATTGTCCGCAGTGAGAATATTCTTGGTTGCATGTTCCAGTGCGCTCGCTATGACTGGATGATTAGCGGGGGCAATGAGCGGAGTGGTGTCGGTGTAAAATATCAACGTCGAGTCGGCCGGCCCTTCGCTGGCGGAGACCGCATCGCGCATCGAATTGGCTGAAATATCGAAGCATAAAGGGTTTAGCTTTAATCGACCGTTGGTGAGAAGCGGCTCAATGGAACCGCCGAGGTACGCGTCATCAGCATCGATGTACCATCCGCCAAACTTGAGAATGTAGCAATACCGAAAGTAGTCGGAACGCATGGCTGGATGTGGGCAATTGCTGAAAGCGCGGACATGTCGTTTGGTGAAGTGGCGTTCGATCATTTCGGAGGCTGATTTATCGTCATACACGTACTGTTTGAAGCCGTACGTGCCTAATTGAGACCAACTAAGCATGCACTCCTGGACGTCAACAGGTATTGCATCCAAGTCGTCCCAGAATTGGGCAATGACGCGGGGAGTGGCGGTTGCGTCGGCTTTCTGCAGTGGATGAACCGGCGCTGCGATAAGTCGATGCAGCAACGTAGACCGTGTGCTCGGGTCGTCGATCAGGTTCTGCACGCAGCCTCCAAATTTGTCGCTGTGGCGCGGTATGCCCCAGAACTCGCTGCGTAGTATGTCACGTCACGTCACGTCCGAGAGTTGCTAGCTCATTGGTAAACGGTCGTGTGGATGCAGGGGGGATGCGTCTGCTTGGGCAGGGGGCAGTCCCGGGCTTGATGGTGTTGTTGCGGTTAGTATCTAACGAGTTGGCCTTGTAGCCTACGCACTTCTTACTCAGAGGGTGCTTGTGAGTTCGAGCGATGTTCGACGCCGTCGGAACCGCTCTGCCTCTGAGTTTGCTCGCCTCCTGATGCGGATGATGTGGGTTGGGGATGCGGGACGGCCCCAGCCAGCGTCGTCTGCACTCATTGCAGTAAGCGCCGCAAGTCAGGATGAAGCTCAGAACAAGCACGAGGGTGTTTCGGAGCGTGTCTTTGCAGCATTAAACACTCTTCGGATCGAGCTTTACCGATCGGCACTGGACGGGCTGCCATACACGGAATTTGCCCATGAGGATGTGGTGCGGGCATCGTTTCCGGCTAAACGTAGGAACTCGTAGCTGTTAGAATTGGGCACTGAAGTGGTGTTCCGTCCCGGCCAGTGAGAATTCGCCAGGCACCGAGACACGAATCGGGATGCGCTGCAGTGTGCGAGCGACAGGACGGAGCGACCCGATGAAATCTTGGTTCGACAGCCAGGACGCGACCGGGTGTTTGGCGCTGGCGATAAATCTACCGTTTCTGGTCCCGCTCACGGGTAGTGACGACGTCGACGTCGACTTCGAACGACTGCTACTCGGGCCCCACCACGACGTTCCGATCGACGACTCGTGGCTGGCGATCCCGACCACGATCCGGCTCGCGTGGAGCGCAGTTCCGGTGCGCCTGCAAGAACCGGGTACGGCCGATCACTCGGCGGCACATCTGTCCACTGTGACCGGTGTCGACACACCGCCGTCGGGACGCCTGTCCGTTCGTGGACGTAAATCGTTGGTCGCGGCTCTGGTACCTGTTCGAACGAAGAAGCCCGATGACCAACCGCTGACCACGGACGGTGCCTTCGGACCTCTGGACGCTGCCGTGTGGGCAATCGGCGACTTTGTCCGGGCGGCACGGCTGCACCCGAACTATCCTGCGCTGCCCGACGTGACAGCGCAGTCACTACCGGCACAGGCGGTTCCATTCACGTACGCCCGAGTCCAGAACGGCCTCCTCCTGTGGGATAACAAGGTTCGGCGCTTCCCTCTAACCGGTCCGAGGACGGGAATAACCAACTATCTGCAATCACCACCGTCGCCGGCCGATCAGCAACGTACACGTGAAGCGTTCGCAGACATCAGAATCGGATCTCCGTCGTTCATTCTGTACGACCTTCTGCGGCGCGCCGATGTAGCGCTGGATGCGGGTCAGCCGTAAAACGCCGTCGTCGGTTACGCGATCACTTGCGAGTACCTCGTGACGAACCTCGCGTTGGCGGTGGCCTGGGAAAGGGCGGGCACGAACGAGCGCGACGCGGCCGAAGTAAGAATGGCGGCACGAGCACTGTCGCTGTGGAACGCGTCAATGGCGGGTCTGTTGGAGAAGAGCAATCTCATCGGCGGGGGTCACTGGAATGATGGGGAACCCATCATTGCGAACTGGTCCAGAGATGTTGTTCAACTTCGTAACCGACTGGTTCACCGGGGCGAACGTACGACCGTGCAGCACGCCGAGAAGGCGCGCTCTGCCACGGCAGAGCTGATCGAGATGATCAAGAGAAGGTTAATCGCCAGCAAGGAGTACCCCAAGACTTGCGGGCAACTGACCGGCCAGCTCAGCGTCGAGAATTATTCGTCCAACCGGCGGCGCACAGAACACGATGACCGCCTGCGGGATGAACAGGCTTACCTCGAGCAGGGTGAAGCGTTTCGGTCGTGGCGGGACCGCATATACGCGGAGGATGCTCGCGCGTAGACCCACCCGTCCGCCGAGGGGGCGGTGTAGGGCTTGGCGCGTGGTGCGTGGGCTCCGACCTGCAGGACGAAATGCGCCCCTTCCCTCGGGTGGTGTGGAATTCCCGTGGCGGCTGTCGGCGGTCGGACGGGGAAGGTGTGACGACGGCGTTGGCTGGGACTGCTCGGTCTCCGGTGGGTTCGAGCATGTGTGTCTGTGCCGAAGGGCCCGAACCCTACGAACTGCTGACAGCGCGAAGCACCCACTTCTTCAACGGTGTCGTCGCGAAATCTAGCGGATTGAACCGTCCTGGAACTGATGGAGACTTCGTTCAGGCCACCTCGCGGTCGGAGGCGGCGGTCGAGCTGTTCTGACGGTAGTCGTTCTCGTAGTCGATGGGCGAGGTGTAGCCGATCGAGGAGTGCAG
>JBASAM010000004.1:0-3623 GCA_049650605.1 Rhodococcus sp. (in: high G+C Gram-positive bacteria)
GCCCGGGGTGCTGCGCGAGCGGGAAGCGGCCGAGGCGCTCGCGGCGGCCGAATCCGGCGCGCAGCAACTGGACCCCGTCGCGGTGCGGGACCGGCTGATCGTCGAGTTGCTCTACGCGACCGGTGTCCGAGTCGGCGAGCTCTGCGGCCTCGACATCGACGATGTCGATCGGACTCGGCTGGTCCTGCGCGTACTCGGCAAGGGTGACAAGGAGCGCGTCGTACCGTTCGGTGCCCCTGCCGATCGCGCGCTGGACGTGTGGATTCACTCGGGTCGACCGTCCCTGGCCACATCCGCGTCCGGTCCGGCGCTGCTGCTCGGTCGGCGCGGCGCCCGACTCAACCAACGCCAAGCCCGCACCGTCGTTCACGACGTACTGTCGGCTGTTCCCGGTGCACCCGACCTCGGACCGCACGGGCTCCGGCATTCCGCGGCGACCCATCTGCTCGAAGGGGGCGCCGACCTCCGAGTCGTCCAGGAGCTGCTCGGTCACGCTTCCCTCGCGACCACGCAGATCTACACGCACGTCTCCGTCGATCGCCTCCGCGCCGTACACGATCGGGCACATCCGAGGGCTTGACCGGCTTCGCCGGGGGAGCATGACCGGCTTCGCCGGGGGAGCATGACGCAGAATCGGCATTCCCCTGGTTTGATAACGTCTGCCTCGGGGGAAGTGTCTCTTCGGCACGGGGTGTACCGCGCACTTGTTTATCCCGATCGACGAAGGAGGGTGTGGCCGTGAACCGTCGAGACGACGAGCCCGGATTCCGCGCCCAAGACTCTTGGTCGCCGCCGGAGTCGAGCCGTCCCGGTCAGGTCCCGCCCCCTTACGACCGTCCTGCCGCTACCGGCTTCGATCGTCCGAGCCCCGGCGTCGGCGGCGACGCCGCTCCGCATCCGTTCGACCCTCGTCGCGGCTACACAGGCCACGCGGGCCCCACGAACCCGTCGGTACCGGAACGACCGGCATCAGGTTGGCGCCGAACGATCGGCAAAATGTTCGGTGGCCAGACGTCGGCTGATGATCGCCGCGCGCAGCAGGTCGAGCGCATCAGACAACCCGTGCGGGACGACTATCGAATCGCGTTTCTGTCGCTGAAGGGCGGCGTGGGAAAAACCACCGTGACCGTTGGACTCGGATCGATTTTCGCATCCTTGCGCCGTGACAATGTGGTCGCCGTCGACGCGAATCCCGATTTCGGGACGCTCGGAGAGCGGGTGTCCAGGCAAACCATGTCGACAGTGCGGGACCTGCTCGCGGCTCGTGGGTCGATCCGCTCCTACTCGGATATTCGACTACACACATCGCAGTCGTCCAGCCGACTGGAAGTGGTTGCCGGAGAGCGGGATCCCGCCGCGTCCGAGGCCTTCACCGAGCAGGACTATCGCGCGGTGATCGATACCCTCCGAGCTCACTACAACTTGATCTTGACCGATTGCGGAACCGGCATCATGCATTCGGCCATGGAAGGCGTTCTGTCGCTGGCCCACGCACTGGTCTTGGTCAGCTCGCCTGCAGTGGACGGCGCTCGAAGCGCCGCCGCCACGCTGGATTGGTTGGGCTTGCACGGATACGCGCACCTGGTGGAGCGCACAGTGGTCGTCATCAGTGCGCACCGACCCGGTGAGGCGAGTGTCGACATGGAGGAACTGCGGCGGCATTTCCTTTCCCGGTGCCGCGCTGTCGTCGTGGTGCCGTTCGATCCTCACCTCGCCGAAGGGTCGGTGGTGGAGTTGGACAGGCTCAAACCTCGTACGCGTGCTGCCTTCATGGAGCTGGCCGAGATGATGGCCGACGATTTTCCGGACGCCGGCGGACGGCACGCGTCGTCCCCGCCGCCGTCCACGCGCAATCGCGCCCGGTAACTCAGGTAGGTGCCGTGACCCCGGCGGCGACGGGCAGCAGTACGACTCGGTGGGCTCCGACGGCGACGGTGGGATCCAGGTACTCCCGACCGCGGCGCATGCCCCAATGCAGACACCACCGGGCCGCGCATCCCGGGTGCCCCGCAACGACCGTCCCTACCGGATCGCCGATTGCAACCCTGTCGCCGACCTCCAGCGACGACGCGACCGGCTCGTACGTGGTACGAATTCCACCAGGATGCTCGATCGACAGAACGTCTCGCCCGGCCACGGGGCCGGCGAACACCACGATTCCAGTGCCGGCGGCGCGGACCGTGTGAGTCGGATCCATTCGCGCATCGAGGTCCACACCTCGATGTCCCGGTAACCACGGCCGAGGTGGCGGATCGAAAGCGGTGACCACCGGGGGGCGAGGCTGCAGTGGCCACTGAAACGGCCGATCTCGAAGCGGACGCGCCTCGGCGGCAGTTCCAGCGACCAGGGTCGCTGCCACGATCAGCACGACAGCGGCCGCGACTCCGGGGATCGCGGTCACTGCGCTCGGGCGCTGGCGGCTGACGGTCATTCGGACACTCTGCCGGTGCGTTCGTTCCGGTCGCTCCGATTCCGCGCTGGGAGCGGGACCAACCCGGGGATGACGCGAGAGCTGTCCACAGGCACGAAGCCCGGTTAGGACCAGGGGCGGAGCAGACGTACACTTGTCGACGCGGCCTGTCCAGACAGGTCGACTTCGCGCGCTCGTCGCGCTCGTGAACGGTCGTTCGGCCGCACTCGCGAGTACGAGTTCGTCGGCTGGTCCTGCCACGCAGGTCCGACGGACGACGAGCGTCAGGGCACGAATCGACGACGTCGAACTTCACCGGAGTTTTACGTCCACGGGGCCGAAAGGCCACGGGAGCTGCAACTTCGTCGGAGCAGTGCATCAACCGGAACACGAAAGAGAGAACTACAGCAATGGCTGTTGTGACCATGAAGCAGCTGCTCGACAGCGGCACACACTTCGGGCATCAGACCCGCCGTTGGAATCCGAAGATGAAGCGATTCATCTTCACCGATCGCAACGGCATCTACATCATCGACTTGCAGCAGACGCTGACCTACATCGATCAGGCGTACGAGTTCGTCAAGGAAACTGTCGCCCACGGCGGCACGGTTCTCTTCGTCGGAACCAAGAAGCAGGCGCAGGAATCCATCGCAGGCGAGGCCGCTCGTGTCGGCATGCCTTACGTGAACCAGCGCTGGCTCGGCGGCATGCTCACCAACTTCAGCACCGTTCACAAGCGTCTCATCCGGCTCAAGGAACTCGAGTCGATGGAGCAGACCGGTGGTTTCGAGGGTCGCACCAAGAAGGAAATTCTCATGCTCACGCGTGAGATGACCAAGCTCGATCGCACCCTCGGTGGTATTCGAGACATGTCCAAGGTCCCGTCCGCCATCTGGATCGTAGACACCAACAAGGAGCACCTCGCGGTTGCCGAGGCGCGCAAGCTCAACATCCCGGTCATCGCGATCCTGGACACCAACTGTGATCCCGACGTGGTCGACTACCCGATTCCGGGCAACGACGACGCGATTCGCTCGGCAGCACTGCTGACCAAGGTCGTCGCGTCCGCCGTCGCCGAGGGCGTGCAGGCACGTGCGGGCCGTAATGCCGGCACCGACGACAAGCCCGAGGTCGGCGCAGGCGAGCCCTTGGCCGAGTGGGAGCTCGAGCAGCTCGCTCAGGCGTCCCCGGCAGCCGAGGCGACGCAGCAGGC
>JBASAM010000005.1:0-51907 GCA_049650605.1 Rhodococcus sp. (in: high G+C Gram-positive bacteria)
GGACAGAGGAGCAGCCGGCGTCGCGGCAACGCCCTGCGCAGCCGCAGCGGGCGACGCGAACGCGATGGGCGAGCGGGCGCTCGGTTCCACGAGGCCGACCATCGTTTCGCGGCCGGGAACAGCTCTCGCGGACTCGGCCGCCGCCATCGCTACCTCATTCTGAGCGGAACTGGCTGTGGTCGATCCGACCGACATCGTCACCGCACTGAGAACAAGGATGGACGCTCCGACGATGCCACCGACGCGCATATGGACGAACCCCCAGAAGACTATGGCTGCGCACCCGCCGTTGCCCGACGCGCAGTGTGACCGAGGTTACCTTCGCGTGTCCTCGCTGTGGTCGAAACGAGTTGTTTCGCCGGAAGCGGGCACGGCGCCCGTTTCGTCCGTCGGCTTCTTGCGAGTCTTCTTGCGCGCCTTCTGTTCTTCGGCGGTCGCGGGCGACGGTTCGACCAAAGCCGCTCTCAGGTCTTCCAGTTCTCGTCGCAAGTAGTCCCTGGTGGCCACTTCGCCCACCGCGATGCGCAAAGCAGCCAGTTCTCGGGCCAGAAACTCGGTGTCCGCCTTGGTTTGTGCGGCCCTGGACCGATCCTCCTCCAGCGAGACCCGGTCCCTGTCGTCCTGCCGATTCTGCGCCAGCAGGATCAATGGCGCCGCATATGCGGCCTGGGTGGAGAACGCGAGATTGAGGAGGATGAAGGGATAGGGGTCCCATTGCAGGCTGAGCGCGAAGACGTTCAGCAGAATCCAGACGATGACGAGGCCCGTCTGGATCGCGAGGTACCGCCCGGTGCCGAGGAATCGGGCGACGTTCTCTCCGGTGCGACCCACCGAGTCGACGTCGATGTCGATCTTGAACCGGCGCGTGCCCTGCGGGGTGTCGAGCCGTTGCCTGGCGGAGGCCACCGACTTTTCGTTCATCGCTTCTCACTCATGACTCACGTGCTCCTGTTCTCGCCAGTCGTCGGGAAGAAGGTGATCGAGGACGTCGTCGACCGTGACGGCGCCGATCAGATGTTCCTCCGCGTCGATGACGGGACCGCACACCAGGTTGTACGCCGCGAAGTAGCGGGTGACGGCGGCCAGATTGTCGTCGGGAGACAGAGTCGACAAGGACTTGTCGATGATGCCTCCCACCAGGCTTGCCGGGGGCTCGCGCAGCAGTTGCTGCAGGTGAACGCAGCCGAGATAACGACCGGTGGGTGTCGCCGTCGGCGGACGCACCACGAACACCAGTGAAGCCAGTGCCGGGGTCAGGTCCGGGTTGCGTGCACGGGCCAGCGCTTCGGCGACGGTCGCGGACGCGCTCAGCACCACCGGCTCGGGCGTCATCAGGCCACCGGCGGTGTCGGGAGAGTGCTCGAGCAGTCGACGCACCGGCTCCGAGTCCTGCGGATCCATCAGTCGCAGTAATGATTCCGCTTCCAGTTCCGGCAATTCCCCCAGCAGGTCGGCGGCGTCGTCCGGGTCCATGGCTTCGAGCACGTCGGCAGCGCGCGCAGGCGCGAGCGTCTGCACCACGTCGATCTGGTCGTCGTCGGGCATTTCCTGGATGACGTCGGCCAGGCGCTGATCGTCGAGTGCGAAGATGACCTCGAGTCGCCGCTTGTCCGGCAGGTCGCGAATGGCGTCGGCGACGTCCGCGGGTCGCAGTCCTTCGAACTGGGCGAGCAGCTGGGAGACCCCTTGCCCGGGCCGCGCGAGATCGAATTGGGTGAGTCCCTGGACGTTCTGCCAATCCAGGACGTGCATGCTTCCGCGGCGGCCGAGGCGCGTGCGGTGGGGTCGCACGGCGACGCGCGCGACCACCCAGTCCCGAGTCCGTGTCAGCTCGATCCCGAGATCGACCACGACGGTGTCGACACCGTGCAAATCCTCCACGTCCGGATCGTCCGTGCGTACCCGTGAGTCGAGAACCTGCGCGAGCGCGAGTACTTCACCCGGACGCTGCACGAACCGGCGCATACTGACGTTGCCGGTGGTCAAGGTGACAGACGTGGGTTCCACTGCGGTCACGCGCAGCATCGGAACGAAAATCTTACGGCGCGTGGCCAGGTCGACGACCAGACCGAGGACCCGCGGTTGCTGGCGGCCGACGCGGACGGTGACGACTATGTCACGCACGCGGCCGATGCTCTCGCCGTCGGGTCCGAGCACCACGAGGCCCGCAAGCCTGGCGGCGAACACCTTGTTCACTGCTGCCATGGCGGCAACACTAGACGGCGAGCCCGTTACTGTTCCTCCGTGACCTCCGGTTCCGGTAAAGGCGTGCCCACACCACTGCGACGTTCGGTTCTCGCGGTGCCCGGCAGCAATCCGAGAATGATGCAGAAGGCGCTTTCCCTCGAAGCGGATGCGATTTTTCTCGACCTCGAGGACGCCGTCGCGCCGGCTGCGAAGTCCGCTGCTCGGGTTGCGGTCGCCGAAGCCCTGGCCGCCGACGGGTGGGGTCGCCAACTGCGACTCGTGCGTGTCAACGATTGGACGACCGAGGCGACGTTCCGCGACGTACTCGACGTCGTCGGCCGTGCGGGAAAGCATGTGGACGCGATCGTGCTGCCGAAGGTGCGGTCCGCCGGTGAGGTGCAGGCACTGGATCTGATCCTCACTCAGATGGAACGCGAACAAGGACTTGCGGTGGGCGGGATCGGAATCGAACCTCAGATCGAGGATTCGGTGGGCCTGTTGCACATCGATGCGATCGCGACCGCGTCGCCGCGCGTACGGGCACTGGTGTTCGGACCGGGCGACTTCATGGCCGACATCGGCATGCGCACGTTGACGGTAGGCGCGCAGCCGCCCGGGTACGAGCGCGGAGACGCCTACCACCACGTGCTCATGACGATCCTGATGTCGGCGCGCGCGCACGGACTGGCGGCCATCGACGGACCGTACGTTCAGGTCCGCGACATCGACGGCTTCGTTGCTGCGGCGCGGCATTCGGCAGCGCTGGGCTACGACGGAAAGTGGGTCCTGCACCCGACTCAGATCGCCGCCGCCAACCAGGCGTTCTCCCCGCGTCAGGCCGACGTCGATCGCGCCCACGAGATCGTCGAGACCTACCGCCGTCACCTGTCCGAGGACGGGGGAGCGCGCGGCGCGGTGATGGTGGGGGAGGAAATGGTCGACGAGGCCGGTCATCGGATGGCGAGGGTGGTCGTCGAGGCGGCCCGTAGTGCGGGAATGACGCCCAGCTCACGTCGATCATCTGGATCGGACGGGGTTCCAAGAGGCACAATGGAGACATGACCAACCCCTTGTCGCAGCCTTCTCGCCCCGGGCAAGGCCTGCCCACGCCTCCGTCGGGCTGGCCGATCGGTTCTTACCCCACCTATGCCGAAGCTCAGCGCGCAGTCGACTATCTGTCGGATCAGGAGTTCTCCGTCGAGGACGTCACCATCGTCGGTGTCGACCTCATGCAGGTCGAGCGCGTCATCGGTCGGCTGACGTGGCCCAAAGTCATTGGCGGCGGCGTCATCTCGGGGGCCTGGCTTGGTGTGTTCCTGGGCCTGGTGCTGAGCATCATCACCGACACCAACTTGATCGGTGCGCTGCTCGTGGGTGTTCTGGGCGGCATCGTTTTCGGGCTCATCTCGGCATCCATCCCGTACGCGGCGACCAAGGGCCAGCGCGACTTCGCGTCGACGATGCAGCTGGTGGCCGGTCGGTACGACGTGTTGTGTGAGCCGAAATCGGCAGAGAAGGCGCGCGATCTTCTGGCACGACTGGCGATCTGACCGCACGGTCCGCCGTACTCGATACCGATAACGTCACGGAGTTGCAACAAGCCGCAATTTTCGCGGCCCATCTCCGCTAGGTTCCACTTCGCAGGGATTGCGTGTCCAACGAAGCACACGCTGCGGAGTCGGGCCGTTTCGTGGTGCCTTCTCTCGCGGCAGAGGAGGCGGTCGTGCCGAAAAGGTACAGAGCGAGGAAACTCGCAGCTACAGGGGCCGCGGTGGTAGTGGCGAGCAGCTTGTTGGCGGGGTGTGGTTCCTCCGACAACGGAACAGTGCTCAGTTTCTACACCGCTGCAGACGGCGCGGAGCAATACGCGGCGGCTGCGCAGTTGTGCACCGAGCAGTCGGGCGGCAGGTACCGCGTCGAGCAGCGCACCCTTCCCAAGAGCGCCAACGATCAGCGCTTGCAGCTGGCGCGGCGCCTCGCGGGCAATGACCGCTCACTCGATCTGATGACGCTCGACGTGGTGTGGACCGCCGAGTTCGCCGAAGCCGGCTGGGCACTTCCGGTTCCGGACGATCTCGAGGCCCAGCTGCGTGACGGCTCGGTGCTCGAGGGGCCGCTCGCCACAGCCGAGTGGCTCGACCCGGATACCGGACAACAGGACAAGCTCTTCGCCGTTCCGCTGAACTCGAATACCCAGTTGCTGTGGTACCGACCCGATCTGGTGCCGGGCGGTCAGCCGCCGGCCACCTGGGACGACCTCATCTCGGTTGCCTCGGAGAACGCGGCGGCCGGGCGGCCGGCGCAGATCGGCGTGCAGGCGAAGCAGTACGAGGGGTTCATGGTGTGGTTCAACACCCTCCTCGAGAGCGCCGGGGGATCGGTCGTGGGCGAGGACGGCACCACCGTCACGCTGAACGACACCCCCGAGCACCGCGCTGCGACGGAGAAGGCGCTCAGCATCATCAAGGACGTCGCCACTGCCCCCGGTGCCGATCCGTCGGTGTCCCAGAGCGACGAGGGCACAGCCCGTCTCGGTGTCGAATCCGGCAACATGTTCGCCGAGGTCAACTACCCGTTCGTGCTTCCGGGCCTGAAGGAGAACGCCGCCGCCGGCGGGGTGTCGTTCCTCGACCTGTCCGGCGTGCCCGCCGACCAGCAGGACGCAGCCGTCGACGAGGTGTTCCGCAGTGCTCCCTACCCGGCGGTGACGCCGGGAGAGCCCGCCAAGGTGACGATCGGTGGATTCAACATCGGTGTCGCCAAGACCACCGAGCACCCCGACGAGGCGTGGGACGCCGTCGAGTGCTTGACCAACGAGCAGAACCAGCGCAACAACGCAGTCAACGGCGGTGTGCCCCCGGTTATTCGCTCGTTGTACGACGATCCCGAATTCCAGGCGAACTACCCCGCGTGGGAGGGCGTGCTCGGCTCGATCGAGAGCGCCGCGGTCCGTCCGGTCTCGCCGGCGTACCAGTCCATCTCGATTCTGCTCACCGATGCACTCAATCCGCCGCAGGACATCGATCCCGTGGGCGATGTCGACAAGCTCGCGGACCTGGTTCGCCGGGCCGTGAATTCGGAAGGGCTGATTCCATGACCGCCGAAACAGAAGCGCGGCGTCCGCAGAAGCATTCCCGCGCCGCAGAAGCTCGGTCCGACGGAAAGAGAGCCGAGCGCAGACTCGGACTACTGCTGGTGGCACCCGCCGCGATTCTGATGATCGCAGTCACCGGGTACCCCATCGTGTACGCCTTCTGGCTGAGCCTGCAGCGGTACAACCTGGCGTTCCCCGAGGACCAGGAATTCGTCGGTCTCTCCAACTACGTCTCGGTACTGACCGACGGCTACTGGTGGACGGCCTTCCTGGTGACGGTCTCGATCACGGTGATCTCGGTGGCCATCGAATTCGTCCTCGGTCTCGCCGTCGCACTGGTGATGCACCGCACCATCTTCGGGCGCGGGCTGGTGCGCACCGTTGTCCTCATCCCGTACGGCATCGTCACTGTCGCCGCCGCGTACAGCTGGTACTACGCGTGGACACCGGAGACGGGATACCTCGCGAACCTGCTCCCTGACGGCAGTGCTCCTCTGACGCAGCAGATTCCGTCGCTGGCCATCGTCGTTCTCGCCGAGGTGTGGAAGACCACCCCGTTCATGGCACTGCTGCTGCTGGCCGGCTTGGCGTTGGTCCCGGACGATCTGCTCAAGGCCGCGCAGGTGGACGGCGCCGGTGCATGGACGCGGTTGATCCGCATCATCATTCCGTTGATGAAGCCGGCCATCCTGGTCGCGCTGCTGTTCCGCACGCTCGACGCCTTCCGCATCTTCGACAACATCTATGTCTTGACCAGGGGCAGCAATGGGACCGGGTCGGTGTCGATCCTGGGGTACGACAACCTCTTCGGTGCGTTCAACCTCGGTATCGGATCGGCCATCAGCGTGCTGATCTTCTTCTGCGTGGCCATCATCGCGTTCGTGTTCATCAAACTGTTCGGGGCGTCGGCTCCCGGCTCCGATCCGGAAGGACGCTGACCCATGGCGGCTACACCGAGGACGAAGGCCGGATGGTCGATCGTCAACCTGTTGGTCCTGCTCTACGCACTGATCCCGCTGGTGTGGATCATCAGCCTGTCGTTCAAACCCGTCGCGAACATCGCCGACGGCAAGTTCATCCCCACCACGTGGACCTTCGACAACTACAAGGGAATCTTCCAGACATCGCAGTTCACCAGCGCTCTGGTGAACTCGATCGGCATCGGGTTGATCACCACCTTCATCGCCGTGGTGGTGGGCACGATGGCGGCCTATGCCGTCGCGCGACTGGACTTTCCCGGCAAGAAGCTGTTGGTGGGATCAGCGCTGCTGATCGCGATGTTCCCGCAAATCTCGCTGGTGACACCGCTGTTCGACATCGAGCGTGCCCTGGGCCTGTTCGATACGTGGCCGGGTCTGATCATTCCGTACATCACCTTCGCGTTGCCGCTTGCCATCTACACGCTCTCCGCATTCTTCCGGGAGATCCCGTGGGAGCTGGAGAAGGCCGCGAAGATGGACGGCGCGACCCCCGGACAGGCGTTCCGCAAGGTCATCGCACCGCTGGCGGCACCCGGCATCGTCACCGCGGCCATCCTGGTGTTCATCTTCGCGTGGAACGACCTGCTCCTCGCCATCTCGTTGACGGCCACCGAGCGCTCGGTGACCGTCCCGGCAGCAATTTCTCAGTTCACCGGTAGTTCGCAGTTCGAGGAACCGACGGGCTCGATCGCGGCTGCGGCCGTGGTCATCACCATCCCCATCATCATCTTCGTGCTGTTCTTCCAACGTCGTATCGTGGCGGGCCTGACGTCCGGCGCAGTGAAGGGATAAGTCCATGGCCGAAATCGTTCTCGACAAAGTGACCAAGCTGTATCCGGACGGCGCTGCGGCAGTCAGCGACGTCGACATCACCATCGCCGACGGCGAGTTCATCATCCTGGTCGGTCCGTCGGGTTGTGGAAAGTCGACCACGCTCAACATGATCGCGGGCCTCGAGGACATCTCGAGCGGTGAATTGCGGATCGCGGGCGAGCGCGTCAACGAGCGTGCACCGAAGGACCGCGACATCGCCATGGTGTTCCAGTCGTACGCGCTGTATCCGCACATGACGGTGCGCGACAACATCGCCTTCCCGCTGACTCTGGCCAAGATGAGCAAGGACGAGATCTCGAGAAAGGTCGACGAGGCGTCCAAGATCCTCGACCTGGACCAGCACCTGGACCGTAAGCCGTCCAACCTCTCGGGTGGTCAGCGGCAGCGTGTGGCCATGGGCCGCGCCATCGTGCGCAGCCCCAAGGCCTTCCTGATGGACGAGCCGCTGTCCAACCTGGACGCCAAGCTGCGAGTACAGATGCGTACCGAGATCGCGCAGCTGCAGAAGCGCCTCGAGACCACCACGGTCTACGTGACGCACGACCAGACCGAAGCCATGACTCTGGGTGATCGCGTCGTGGTGTTGCGCGGCGGGCTGGTGCAGCAGATCGGTTCGCCCCAGGAGCTCTACGACAACCCGCGCAACCTCTTCGTGGCCGGATTCATCGGTTCCCCGTCGATGAACTTCGTCGCCGGTCGGCTCACCGACTCCGGTGTCACCACCTCGTTGGGCGAGATCACCCTCGACGGCGAAGCGCGGCAGAAGGTGTCGAAGAAGAACTCCTCGGGCGACGTCGTCGTGGGCATCCGCCCCGAGCACCTCGAGGACGCGTCGCTGATCGAGTCCTACCAGCGCATCAGCGGCAGCACCTTCACCGCGCGCGTCGAGGTCCTGGAGTCGATGGGCTCGGACAAGTACATCTACTTCTCCGCCGAGGGCCCCAAGGTCTCCTCACGTGAGCTCGACGAACTGGCGGCGGACTCGGGAACCGAGAGCGGCCAGATGGTGGCTCGCCTCTCGGCCGAATCCACTCCGCGGGTGGGGGAGTCGATCGATCTGTGGTTCGACCCCAAGCGCGTTCAGATCTTCGACACCGAATCCGGTGCGAACCTGCGGCTGTAGTACGAGACGGAAGCGGCGCCCCTACCGGGGCGCCGCTTCCTTCAGCTGGGCGATGATCTCGTCGTTCCAGATGTGGCTGCGCACCAAGCGATATCGCTCCCGTGCCACCCACATGTACGCCTCGGCGTCGGTGTGGCGACTGAGCATCCCGCCGACCGAGCGCACCATACGCACGACGGGCAGGAACTCCTCCCCGAACCAGCGCCGGGCCACCGTCCGCCGATCGACGAATTCGCCGCGCTCCTGCATGAGCCGGAAGCCCCACGCCTCCACGGCATCGCTCAGCTCCGCGTACTGCCACGGGTCGGAGAACTCGATGGCCTCGCGCGACTTGCCGGTCAGCGGAACGCGACTGAGGAAGATGCGCCGGTGATCTTTCACCAGAAGATCGCCGCGACTGGAGATCCCGTCGGGTGAGATGCGGGTGACGATCTCGGTGACATACGCCTCGATCAGCGTCGTGTGCACCGCACAGGCGATGGACACGCGATGATGGCCGTCGATGACGAAGTGCATGCCGCCGATGCGATAGACGTCGATGGGCGGCATCGACTCGCCGCGGCGCTGAGCGGTCGCGATGCGTTGCCACCGCTCGCGGGTGCGCGTGGAGGTCGGGCGAAAGTACCGGTCGAAATCGCGCGTGCGGTCCACGCTGCCGACGATGGTGTCGACCCGGATGACCTCCAGCCCGATTCGGCGCTCACGAACCTTTCCGAGCGCGGCCACCACTTCGTCGAAGGGCAGGATCGTGTTGATGTCGTCCGGTTGCCGCCGTAGCCAGCCGACCAGCCGGGCAACATCGGCGCGCCGACGTTGACGCGAGAAGTCGTTCTGCGCATCCGCAGCCGGAAATCCAGTGTCACGAGCCATGACGGCGCCTCTCGATGGTGGGTGCCTTCTCGCCACCCGGGGTGATGTCGATCAGGGCATATCCGACGGTGTTGATCACCCGCGCGCCGTGCAGTTCGCGGTCTGCGGGCGTCGTTCCGTGCGGATGAATGTGGCCGTGGACCAACAGCTGTGGTCGGAGCCGCTGTGTCAGCGGATCGAGGCAGCGGAAGCCGCGGTGCGGAGCATCGTCGCCGTCACCGACGCCGAACGGCGGACTGTGCGTCAGCAGCACGTCCACGGTGCGCGAATCAGATGTGCGGCGCAGGCGTGGATGCCAGGTATGCGTCCGCACGAGAGTGGCCGCGCGCCGGCGCTGCTGACGTTCGGTCCACTGGTTGGGGCCCTCGCGATAACGGATGGAGCCGCCCAACCCGGCAATGCGCAGACCGGCGACACTCACGATGCGCCGATCCGCGTTGACTGCCCCGTCGGGGCCGGGCCACGTCGACGGTAGGCCCGCCTTCATCCACCCGGCTCTGCCGGCGCTGTAGCCGGTGAGATCCGCATCGTGATTTCCGGGAACGAACACGCAGGGAGCATTCGCGATCTCGGCAATGTGCTCGAGGTAGTCGAACGGGAGGTCGCCGGCCCCGAGTACCAGGTCGACGCCGAACGGCAGGGCGCGTGCGTTCCAGAGGCTTTCCACGACCTCGTCGGACACCGTCAACACGGTCACCACTGGGTATTCACCACGGGTAGGACCGTACCGGCCTCGGCGTGTGCGTGGAGGGCAGTGGTTGGATGGGAGATGTGAGTGCGAGCGACGTGGTGTCAAGGGTCCGAACTCATCTGCAGCAGAAATGGGCCGACGCGAGCCCCGCGGCCGCGTCGGTGACCTTCCTCGGTCTCGAACCGTTGGAGGTTCTGCTGTTTCGTCCCGCGGGCGACGAACTGGTCCACTTCGCCACTGTCGGATGCTCGCGGCACCCGATGGCGGATCCGTCGGAGATGATCACCGATTCCCAACGTGGGCCGCGGGCCGAACTCGTGCTGTCGCTGCGCCGGGTGGACGAGTCCGTGACCGAGGTGTGGAAAGCGCTGGCGCGGTTCGCGGCCTCGCCGGCCGTCGAGGGTGTCGTCCTGGTGCCCGATGCCTTGCTCGACGCCGGCGAGCCGTTGTGGCCGGGCGCCCCGTTCACTGCCGTTCTTCTCGGCAGCGACGACGCTCTCGACGACGTGGTGCTACCGGAACCGGCGTCCCCGGTCACCTTCTATTCGGTGGTGCCGATCACCGCCACCGAGGCCGCGTGGGTTCGGCTCAAGGGTGCGCCTGCACTGCGGCAGGCGTGGACCGAAGCAGGTATCGACGTCACCGACCCCAGTCGGGGTGCAGCGCAGCCTCGCTGACTCGGGTCGTGTTGTCACGGCGTATCGAACTGAGCCGAGAACGTTCCCGGCGTCATGCCGGTGACGGTCCGGAAATCGCGCACGAAATGCGCCTCGTCGCTGTAGCCGAGGTCCGCCGCGATCGACGCCAACGGAACGTCCCGACCGCGTAGACGCTCGGCCGCTTCGTGTAATCGGCGACGTTGGATCATCCACTTCGGCGTGAGTCCGAGTCGGCGGCGCGTCAGGCGTTGCAGGGTTCTCTCGGTCAACTCGAAGCGTTCGCAGAGCTGATGCACGCGGGTGACGTCGGGCGTGTCCTCGACATACGCAACGACGTGGTTGATCAGGAGGCCTTCGGCGTCGACGGGAAGATGCTCGCGCAGCATGTCCGAATACAGCGCACCCCCTTCGCGATGAGTGTGCTCGGTGCCGGCTCCTCCCGTCATCAAGGTGCGCATCCGGCGTGTCAGTTCAGCGCCCGGCTCACCCAGGAGATCGGTCAGGTCGACGTGTCGATCGGTCCACCGGGAGACCGGACTCGCACCGATCAGCGCGCCGGCAGCAGGCTGCAGCATCACCCCGGCGGCCCAGCCGTCACCCTCGAGAGTGGTGACCGAGATCCCCGTCGTCACGCCGTAGAAGCGTGCGTACTCCGCGGTGATCACGAGCAAACACACCGGGTATTGCAGAACTCGCTGGGGCGCTCGGCGTCCGGCGGGCACCGACCACACCGGGAACCAAAAGCGTCGGGCCAGGTCGGTCAGATCGTCGGGCACGCCCCACCTGTCGATGGCGAACGAGCGGTCTGTCGGATCGGCGAGGTGTGCCCGCTCGATATCCTCCACCGGCCGGTCCGTCACCGTGCGGGTCTCCGACACTGTCGGGTTTCCTCTATTCGGTGTCGGATCGGCACTTCATCATGATGACCATGACTTCCACCAATGCCGAGAACTATCGAATCCTTGCCGACGGAACCGCTGTCGTGGCGCAGAGCCTCACCCCGGACCAGTGGACCATGGCGTCGCCCTGTGTGGGGTGGACGGCCGCCGACGTACTCGATCACCTCGTCGACACGCAGCGCGATTTTTTCGCGGAGCGGGGCGTGGCCCTTCCGGATCGGCCGTCCGGCGACCAGGCAACCGTCTGGACCCGGCACGCAGCGTCGGTAGCCGGAAAGCTGTCGGACCCCGACATCGACGGGGCCGAGTTCGAGGGATTCTTCGGCCCAGCCACCGTGGGCGAGACGTTGTTGCGCTTCTACGGGTTCGACATGGTGGCTCATCGATGGGACATCGCTCGTGCTGCGGGAATCGAACACCGATTTTCCGAGGCCGATCTCGATGTTCTCGACGCCGCCATCGTGGGATTCGGAGATGCCATGTACGCGCCCGACATCTGTGCGCCGGCCCTTCCCCCGTCTGCCGATGCGGACAGACAGACTCGGGTGCTGGCGCTGATGGGCCGACGAGGCTGACATCCGCCGGCCGTCACAACCACTCGTTGCGGCGAAACAGGACGAACAACCACACGCAGATGACCGCGACCACAGCGGCGACGACGGGATAGCCGTACTCCCATTGCAACTCGGGCATGTGCTCGAAGTTCATGCCGTAGATACCCGCGAACATCGTCGGAATCGCGCCGATGGCCACCCATGCTGAGATCTTGCGCATGTCGACGTTCTGCTGCATCCCCACGCGCGCCAACGCCGCATCGACGAGATTGGACAGCACCTCGTCGTATTCCGCGACTCGCTCGGCAACCACTGCGTGGTGGTCTGCCACGTCGCGCAGGTAATCACGGATCGACTTCGGAATGCGCGGGTCCGCTTCGGCGACGAGTTGCTGCAGTGGCGACGACAGCGGGCCCACGGCCCGCTTCATCTCCACCACCTCGCGCTTGAACAAGTAGATCTGCTGGATCGGGACGTACGGCTCGGGGCTGAAGACCTCTTCTTCCATCACGTCCACGTCGTCCTCGACCTTCTCGACGACGTCGAGATAATTGTCGACCACATGGTCGGCCACCGCGTGGAGTACGGCTGCGGGACCGAGTTCGAGCCGACCGGGGTCGGCTTCGAGCTGCGCTCGAACCTTGCCCAAGTCGGTGTGATCACCGTGGCGAACCGTGATGACGAAATCGCGACCGAGGAAGACCATGATCTCGCCGGTGCCGACGATCTCGCTGGCCGTGGTCACGGAGGCGTGCTCCACGTAGTGGACGGTGCGCAGCACGAGAAAGTAGACGTCGTCGTACTGCTCGAGCTTGGGTCGTTGGTGCGCCTGCACCGCGTCCTCGACCATCAATTCGTGCAAGCCGTATTTCTCGGCGATCGAGTTCATGCGGTCCTCGTCCGGAGACAACAGCTCGATCCAGACGAAACCTTCGTCCAACGTTCTGACGTCGTCGAGGGCACTGGTGGGCGTGTGGCTGCCAGGCCGTCGCACTCCGTCGACGTACACGGCGCAATCGACGACCGATTCTCTGGCCGGGCTCGGGGCAGCGGGGCGGGACCGGTGTCGACGCCGGGGTGGGCGCAACGACGAGATGGACGGCATCGGTCGTTTCCTTTCGTTGCGGACAGATTTTCGGGTGCGATTACTCGAAAGCTTAGGTGGGCGTGTGCGGGGACCTGACAACCCGGACCTGACAGACTGTGCCCGTGCTGATCGATCTTCACACCCACTCCACGTCCTCGGACGGAACCGATTCACCGGCCGAGTTGATCGCGGCGGCGACTGCGGCGGGTCTCGACGTCGTCGCGTTGACCGATCACGACACCACGCACGGCTGGGCCGAAGCGGAGGCTGCAGTCTTGGCCACGTCCGGCGCGCCGTCGCTGGTCCGGGGCATGGAGATGTCGTGCGAGGGCCGCGGGGAGGACGGTGACCCGGTGACGGTCCACCTGCTGGCCTATCTGTTCGATCCCGCGAACGCGGCGCTGGCGAACGAGCGTCAGCGTCTGCGCGACGAGCGCGTCACCCGGCTCCGAACCATGATCGGGCTGATGAAGGACGACGGGTACGACGTCGACGCCGATGCCATCATCGCGGCGGCCGGACCGTCCGCGGGCCGCCCGCATCTGGCGGCGGCACTGGTGTCGCTGGGAGTCGTCGACACGATCGGCGACGCCTTCACCGATCTGCTGAAGACGGGCGGCAAGTACTACGCCACCAAGCGAGACACGCCGCTCGACGAGGCGGTGGGATTGATCGCCGACGCCGGGGGAGTGCCGGTGATCGCGCACAGCCGGGCTCGTACACGCGGCCGGTTGCTGCATGTCGAGCACATCGAGGAGCTCGCCCGGGGGGGACAGCTGGGCGGGTTGGAGGTCGATCATCCCGACCACACGGCCCGCGATGCAGACCTCCTACGTGCGATCGCCGATGAGCACGGGCTCCTGATCACCGGGTCGTCGGACTATCACGGGAGCAACAAGACCACGCCGATCGGTGCCCGCACCACTGCGCAGGAACAGTACGAACGGCTGGTCGAGGCATCCAGCGGTGTGCCGGTGATCGAGGCACACCGGTGAGGGCGCTCAGTGGATCGGTCGCGGCCGGGTTGGTGGTGCTGACCGCACTGGTGATCGCCGCGGCAGTGATCGGAGGCGACCGGGGCTTTCCGGGCCCCGGCACCGCGTCCATCGCCTGGCACGTGGTGGCGTGCATCGTGGCGCTTCTCCTGCAACGCGTCGCCGATCATCGTGCCCGTGGAGTGTCCTTCATGGGGTCCGTCGGCGTGCTCGTCGTCGCCGGGGCCCTGTTGTGGACGCAGTGGTGGGGATGACAGACTCGTGGACGAGTATCGATCACCACTACCGCGCTGTGGTCGGTACGCGGCTCACCCGCCGCGCACTTCTTCGAGTAGTCCTGTGCCCCTGGCTCCAATCCCCGGGTCGTACACTCGTTTCCCCAGCCCGTTCGGTGTAATTGCCGTGCGCGCAGATCGAGAAGGAGCGCTGCCGTGTCAGCCCCAACAGATGGACCCGCCCCGATCACCGAGGACGAGATCCTCCTGGCCCACGTCGGCGGAAAGCTCAGCGTCGAGCTGACGGCGCCGCTCGAGACCAAGCGAGACCTCTCCATTGCGTACACCCCCGGTGTCGCGCTGGTCAGCCGTGCGATCGCCGACGATCAGGTCTTGGTGAACAAATACACCTGGACCGAGCGCCTGGTGGCGGTGGTCAGCGACGGGTCGGCGGTGCTGGGCCTCGGCGATATCGGCCCTCGCGCGTCCCTTCCGGTGATGGAGGGCAAAGCTGCTCTGTTCAAGAAGTTCGCCGGGCTCAATTCCATCCCCCTGGTGCTCGACACCAATGACGTCGACGAGATCGTCGAGACGTTGATACGGCTGCGTCCGAGCTTCGGAGCGGTGAATCTGGAGGACATCTCCGCCCCACGCTGTTTCGAGATCGAGCGCCGGGTCGTCGAGGCACTCGACTGCCCCGTGATGCACGACGACCAGCACGGGACGGCCATCGTCGTACTGGCGGCACTCAAAGGTGCTGCACGAGTTCAGAAGCGCGAGCTCGACGATCTGCGCGTCGTCATCTCCGGAGCGGGTGCGGCGGGTGTGGCCTGCGCCAACATCCTTCTGCTGGCGGGCATCTCCGACGTGATCGTGCTGGATTCCAAGGGGATCGTCAGCGCCGACCGAGAAGACCTCAATCCCGTGAAGGTCGAACTGGCCGCGCGGACCAACCCCCGCGCGCTCAGCGGCGGTGCGGCCGACGCGCTCGACGGTGCAGACGTGTTCCTGGGCGTGTCGGCCGGGAAGATCGCGCACGAGATGGTGGCGTCGATGGCGGAAGGGTCCATCGTCTTCGCGTTGTCCAACCCCGATCCGGAGATCCACCCGGAGGACGCCAAGAAGTACGCGGCCATCGTCGCCACGGGGCGTAGCGATTTCGCGAATCAGATCAACAACGTGCTCGCGTTCCCCGGTGTGTTCCGCGGGGCACTCGACGCAGGCGCCCGGCGCATCACGGAGAACATGAAGTTGGCCGCGGCCGACGCAATTCTGTCGGTGGTCGGGGACGACCTCTCCGCCGACATGATCGTCCCGAGCCCGTTGGACCCGCGCGTGGAACCTGCTGTCGCCGCCGCGGTTGCCGAGGCCGCCCGCGCGGACGGTGTTGCCTGAGTCAGGCTGATTTACTGCGAACTTCGGTTTCTATCTGCGGTGTGCGGCGGATGCGTCCGGTTCCCGGCGCGGACGCCCACACCGCGAGCGCGAGCACGCCGTCCACGACCAGTGCCAGCACGGCCACCAGGATCGCGCCGACGACGACGCGGTCGTAGCTGTAGAGCGCCAACCCGTCGAAGATGTAGCGCCCCAGTCCACCCAGGTTGACGAAAGCCGCGACCGTCGCGGTTGCGATCACCTGAAGCGTGGCGTTGCGGACACCGCCGATCAGTAGCGGCAGAGCATTGGGGATCTCGACGCGCAGCAGCACCTGCCGCTCGGTCATGCCCATTGCGCGCGCGGCATCGACGACGGTGGCATCGACATTGGCGACACCGGCGTAGGTTCCCGCCAGGATCGGCGGGATCCCCAGGAGCACCAGAGCAATGAGCGGCGGGACCAGACCCAGTCCGAGCAAGAGCACCAAGAAGGTCAACACACCCAGGGTGGGGAGCGATCTCAAGCTGTTGACGAGCCCCACCAGGGCAACCTCGCCCCGGCGCAGGTGGCCGATGGCCAATCCCAGCGGCACGGCGATCACAGCGGAGATCAGCACCGCGAGCAGGCTGTAGTAGGCGTGTTCGTACAGGCGAGTGGCAATTCCGGTGCCGCCGGTCCAGTTGTCGCCGTCCAGGATGTAGTCGAGGGCCTGCGAAAAGATGCTCATGCGCTGGTCCTGTCGGTCGTCCGCCGGCGCGACGTGGTCTTCCCGATGCGGGTCGATCCGGCTCTGGTCCAGGGGGTGAGCGCGCGGCCGAGGAGAAACAACAGCGCGTCGAACACCAACGCCAAAAAGACGATCGCGATGATCCCCGCCAAGATCTGGTCGGGGTAGTCACGCTGATAACCCTGCGTGAACAGCTGGCCCAGCCCGCCGATCCCGATGACCGAACCGACCGACACCATCGAAATGTTGGTGACCGCCACGACGCGAATGTTCGCGACGAGTACTGGCAGTGCGAGCGGGAGTTCCACGGCGACGGAGCGGCGAATGCGTCCGAATCCCATGGCCGTGGCCGCGTCGACGACGGCAGGCGACACCGAGTCGAGAGCTTCGGGTACAGCACGCACCAGCAGGGCCGTGGAATACACCGTCAGTGCGATGACCACGTTCAGCGGATCCAAGACCTGAAGGCCCGCGATCAGGGGAATCGTGACGAACAGCGCGAGCGACGGGATGGTGAACGCGACGCTGGCCACCACAAGTGTCATTCGACGAAGCCAGCTTACTGTCCGCACCGCTGCACCCACCGGAATAGAGATGAGCATGCCGAGCAGAAGCGGAACCAACGATAGGTACAGGTGTGTCCGAGTGAGGTCGAGGACGACGTCGACGTTGTCGATCAGCCAGCGCATCAGGTGTTCTCGAAGTACGCGCGGTTGCGGTCGCGATCTTCGGCTCGACGCTGATCGGCCAGCAAACTCACCACCTCGGAGGCATCGATCCCTCCGACCACGGAGCCGTCCGCGTCCACGGCGACACCGATGCCCGACGGCGACGAGATCGCCGCGTCGAGTGCTTGACGCAGATCGCCGGACGGCGGGAACAGCGAACCACCCGCCGACGTACACGAATCGATGTCGCCACCCGCGCGGAGTGCCTCGAGGCCGGTTACGTCCATCCAGCCTCTCGGGCGGCCGTCGTCGGTGACGACGAGGACCCACTCGCCCTCGTCGAGGCGAACGGACGCCGCGTCGGAGGGCCGAGATGTGGTGATCGGATGCAGAGTCACCTTGTCGGCCTCGCGGAACGACAACCCCCGGTACCCGCGGTCACGGCCGACGAAAGAGGCGACGAAGTCCGTGGCGGGGGAAGACAGCACTACTTCCGGTGTGTCGTACTGCTGCAAGCTGCCGCCGGTGCCGAACACGGCGATGCGATCACCGAGCTTGATCGCTTCGTCGATGTCGTGCGTGACGAAGACGATGGTCTTCTTCAGATCGGCTTGAAGCCTGAGCATTTCGGTTTGCAGATCTTCTCGCACCACGGGATCGACAGCGCTGAACGGCTCGTCCATCAGCAGAATCGGCGGATCCGCTGCCAGTGCTCGCGCTACGCCCACGCGTTGTTGCTGCCCGCCGGACAGCTGCGCGGGGTAGCGGGTGGCGAGCGAGAGGTCGAGGCCGACGCGTTCGAGGATCTCCATCGCCTCTCGACGCGCCTGCTTACGGTTGCGACCCGTCAGCACGGGCACCGTCGCGACGTTGTCGACCACCGTGCGGTGGGGGAGAAGGCCCGCACTCTGGATGACGTATCCGATGCCGAGCCGCAATTTGACCGCGTCGACGGTCGAGATGTCCCGACCGTCGACGGTGATCGTGCCCGAGGTGGGCTCGATCATTCGGTTGATCATGCGCATCGAGGTTGTCTTGCCGCACCCCGACGGACCGACGAACACCGTGAACGAATGATCCTTGATGAGCAGATCCAGCGAGTCGACCGCGGTGGTTCCGTCGGGGTACTGCTTGGTGACACCCTCGAAAGAGATCACGAGATCGGTTGATCCAGACCCTGCTCGGCGACCCACGCGCTCGCTGCCGCAGAGGGTTCGGTCTTGGACTCGCCGGACACCTCCTGGTTCAGTGCCAGGAGTTCGACGGTGGTGAGCTTGGCCGACACCGCGTCGAGAACGGCGGTGAGCTTGTCGGACGCCTTCGACGAGTTGTAGACCGGAACCACGTTCTGCGCCGGGAAGTTGTTGTCCGGATCGCCGAGGACGACGAAGTCGTTCTCCACGATGGCGGGGGTGGTGGTGAACAGGTTGGCCGCCGTGATGTCACCGGATGCCAATGCCGCCACCGTCGCCGGTCCACCACCGTCGGAGATGGGGACGTAATTCGCCGCCGGAATGTCGACCCCGTACTTGTCACGCAGGCCGGGGATGCCGACGGGACGCTCGGCGAACTCGGGCGGACCGCCGAACCTGACCTCGTTCGCGTACGGAGCGAGATCGGAGATGTTGGTGAGGTTCCACCGCTCGGCGGTCTCGCGGGTCACGACGACGGCGTCCTTGTCCTCGCCTGGAGCGGGAGTCGATGCCATCAGGTCTTCCGGCAGCGCTTCGGTGAGCGCCGAGTCGACGGCGTCGGGAGCCGTCGCGGTGGCCTCGGGGTCCAAGTAGAGAAGAAGGTTGCCGGTGTAGTCCGGGATGAGGTCGATGGAGCCGTCGCGGACCGCCGGAATGTAGGCCTCACGGCTGCCGATGGACAGTCGGGTGCTGGCGTCGAACCCGTTGGCCGTCAACGCATCGGCGTAGATGCTGGCGATGATCTCGGACTCGGTGAAGTTCGCCGACCCGACGACGATGGCGTTGGGATCGGATCCGCTACCGCCGTCACCGCCGCCGCTGAGCGGGTCCGAGTTGCCTCCGCATGCAGAAAGCGTCAGTGCTGCGGCGGCCACGAATGCGGTGGCGGCCACCCGTACCGAACGGGACGTACCGGACGTTCGAGGAAAAGAACCCGAGGTGGTGCGACGTGTCATGTTCACCCCGCGAGTGTAACGATAGGTACCGGCACCGGCCGAGATTCGGCTCGGCGGGGCGGTACTCGGGAGGGACGAGCAGGTGCGTGTGTCGCTGATGACCAGGGCCGTCGTGGCTGGTGCGGTCTCGGTGACCGCGCTGTCCGGATGTTCGTCCGCGACCGGGCCCGACACGGGACCGACCCGTTCTTCGCTGATCGTTGCCGACACGGGGAGCCCGGTGCAGTCGGTCCTCGCACACGTCTATGCAGGTGCGTTGCAGCGATCCGGCGCCGAGGTGTCGGTTTCGTCGGTCGACGGTTTCGATGCGGCCCTGACCGGTTTGGACGACGCGTCGATCTCCATGGTTCCCGGGTTCACCGGATCGCTCCTGACGCGGTTCGATCCGGGGTCCGCTGCCCGTGAGCCCGACGAGGTCTATTCGGCTCTCGCACGCGCTCTTCCGGAATGGCTCTCGTTGACCGACCAGGGTCTGGCCGAGAACGGTCCCACGGTGTCGGTGACCGAGTCGGTGGGATCGGCACTGTCGGAGGCCACGTTGTCCGCCCTGTCTCCGAGGTGCGACGGCCTGTCCGCGCGCATCGAATCCGGGGCGGCACTCGACGAGGTGCCCGCGGCGCTCGCGGAGGTCTACGGTTGCCGTTTCGCCGCCGCCGGACCCGCTGCCGACCCCGAAGTCACCGTCGTGACCGCAACCGATCGAGTACCGAATACCGATGCCGCGGAGGTGGTTCTCTCCGACGACGACGATGCTTTTCGCGCGGATGTCGTCGTTCCGCTGTTCCGCAAGGGTGTGGTGGGTGACGACCGCAGTCGTTCCCTGCAGATCGTGGCGGGTGAGCTGACCACAGCGGACCTCGCGGAGATGGTCGATCGTGTTCGGGCCGGGGACGATTCGGCCAGAGTGGCCGAGGACTGGTTGAGTGGCCTGACGTTCTAGGAGCCCGACTTGTGACGACCCGGCGCGAAGTGGTCGGAAATGAAGACGCCGATTTCACGGACCGCGGCGTCGGCCTCGGCGATCATCGTCGCTTGAACGTGGGCCACATGCCACAGATCCGGTAGCTCGGTGCATCTGACGTCGACGCCGGCGCCCCGCAGCGCATCGACGAACCGAAAGATCTGCGGCCGGAGAATTTCGTCCCCGGCGACCTGAACGAGGGCGGGCGGAAAGCCGGTGAGAGAGCCGCGAATCGGCGCGAATCGCGGGTCGGACGGGTCACCGTCACCCAGATAGGACCGAGCCGATGCGGTGAGCCACCGCGCGTCCAGCAGGAAATCGCGCGGCGCCGGAAAATCGTGATCCATCGGGTCGACCCACGGCGAAATCATGGCGACCGAAGACGGCGGGGTGCCGCGATCCACCAGGGCCTGCGTGGTCGCAGCAGCGAGACCGCCGCCTGCGGAGTCGCCGGCTATCGCGATCCGGTCGAGGGAGAAGCCCTCGCCGATCAACCCGTCGACCACCGCGAGGGCATCGTCGAGCGCCGCCGGGCATACGTGCTCCGGTGCCAGCCGGTAGTCGACGGCGACAACCACGGCGCCGGAGTCACGTGCAAGGCAGGAGGTGAGCACGCGATGCGTTGCGGGCGATCCCGCCTCGTACGCGCCGCCGTGCAAGTACACGATCGCGGTACGCCGATCGGTGGCCCCCACCGTGACGCGCTCGACGGGGACGCCGGCCACCCGATCACCGCGGACGACGGTTCCCTCGGGTAGGGGGAGTGCCCGCGCCGATGCTTCCAACAGGGTCCGCCGAACCCGCACCGGGAGCCGCGGATTCAGAATCACACGAAACAACGGCTTGGTTACGCGAGCAACCACGGGCAGAGGCAGAACCATCGGTCGCATCGGCCGAACCCTACGCTGCCGACTTCGGCAGAATGCGCGACGACAGTTTGACGATGATGTCCTGGTACTTCGAACCTGTGATGCGTGCCAAGGCATCCAGGGCGCGGGCGTCGTTGCCGATCAGCACGCGCGCCTTGTTCTTCTCGACACCACGCAGAATCACCAGGGCAGCCTGCTCCGGTGTGGTCTTGGCGAGTTTGCGATCGAAGAAGTCGGCCATCGACTTCTGATCCTGGCCATCGGCCACGGTCGCGTTGCGCGCGATCGCCGTCTTGATTCCACCCGGGTGGATGCAGGTCACCTGCACCGGGTGCCGCGCGATCAGCATCTCCTGGCGCAGTGCCTCCGTGAAGCCGCGAACAGCGAACTTCGCCGCGTTGTATGCCGACTGCGACGGGATGGACAGCAGCCCGAACAAGCTGGACACGTTGACCACGTGCCCGTCGCCCGACTCGATCAGATGAGGAAGGAACGCCTTGGTGCCGTTGACGACTCCCCAGAAATCGACGTCGATGATGCGTTCGAAGTCTTTGAATTCGGACTTCTCCACGTCACCGTGGAACGCGATGCCTGCGTTGTTGTAGACCTGGTTGACGGCGCCGAAGTGCTGGCGGACCGTGTTGGCGTAGTCCAGAACGCTACCCCGCTCGCTGACGTCGAGATGGTCGCTTCGGACGTCGGCGCCGAGGGCGCTCACCGCGGCGACCGTGTCGGCGAGACCGACCGAATCGACGTCGGAGAGCGCGAGTTTGGCTCCGCGCGAGGCCAGTTCGATGGCCAGAGCACGACCGATACCCGAACCGGCTCCGGTCACGACGGCCACGCGCCCTCTGAATTCACTCATCGTGCAATCACCTTGTCGTCTTCGTTATCGGTGGTGTCGGGCGTCGGTGATCCGTCGGCAACCGCAACGGGTGCGACCACGTCGCCGACAGCCGTCGAATCGTAGGCCTCCAAGTCGAAATTGCGAGTGATGCGACGGAATTCGAACGTGAAGTCGGGCCACAGGGTGGTGTTGTTGCCGTGCTTGTCCAGGTACCAACTGGCGCAGCCGCCGTTGAGCCAGACCGTCTTGCTCAACTTGTTCTGTAGGTCGGCGTTGAACTTGTCCTGCACGTCGCGTCGAACTTCGACCACACCGAGATCGTGCTTGTCGATGGTGTTGAGCGCATCGATCACGTAGTTCAGTTGCGACTCGATCATGAAGACCATCGAGGTGTGACCGAGACCGGTGTTGGGTCCGACCAGGAAGAAGAGGTTGGGGAACCCGGCTACCGTCGCACCCTTGTAGCCCTGCTGACCGCGCTCGTCGAAGACCTCGGCGAGCGAGCGACCGTCCTTGCCGAAGATTCCCTGGAAGGTGGGGGAGTCGGTGACGTGGAAACCGGTCGCCACGACCAGCGCGTCGATTTCGCGTTCCGTGCCGTCCGCAGTGACGATGGAGTTGGCCCGGATTTCTCGGATGCCGTCGGTGATCAGATCGACGTTCGGTCGGTCCAGCGCCGGATAGTAGTTGTTCGAGATCAGCATGCGCTTGCAGCCGATTCGGAAGTTCGGGGTGACCTTGCGGCGGAGCTCCTTGTCCCGGATGCCTTTCGCGATCTGGCGGCTCGCAAGGAATTCGAAGGCGCGCATGAGCTTCGGCACGCGGGTAAGTCCGACCACCTGAGTTTCGCGAGCGGCATAGATGCCGGTGCGAGAGAGGCGCTGGTACCCGGGGAGGTACTTGAAGGCCAGCTTCTCCACCTTGGTGTACGGACGGTCCATGCGCGGGAGCACCCACGGGGCCGTGCGCTGGTAGACGTCGAGGTGCGAGACCGCCGACGCGATGGCGGGCACGATCTGGATCGCGGACGCGCCGGTGCCGATGACGGCGACGCGCTTGCCGTCCAGGCTGGCGTCGTGGTTCCACCGTGCGGAGTGGAAGATTTCACCTTCGAAGTCGCCGATGCCGGCGATGTCCGGGAGGTTCGGCTCGCACAGCGCGCCGACGGCGGACACGACCTTCTTGGCGGTGAAGTTGCCCTTGGTGGTCACGATGTCCCACTGCGAGGTGTCGGTGTTCCACCGCGCCGATTCGACGTGGCAGTCGAACACGTGACGGTCGTACACGCGGTACTGCCGCGCGACGCCTTCGATGTACTTCTGAATCTCGGGCTGACGCGAGAACGAGCGAGTCCAGTCGGGGTTCAAGGCGAACGAGTACGAGTAGAGGTGCGACGGCACATCACAAGCGGCACCCGGGTAGGTGTTGTCACGCCACGTTCCGCCGACGTCACTACCGCGCTCGAGGACGAGGAAGTCGGTGCTGCCCTGCTGGGTCAGCTTGATCGCGGCACCGAGGCCGGCGAATCCACTACCGATGATGATCGTGTCGACGTAGCGCGCCGCGACAGTTTCGGTATCTGTAACTGGAAGACTCATGAACACAGACTAGGGCCTTACTGAGCGCCAGTCAACAGTTGTTGACCGCCATTCAGTAAGATGGGGGAATGCAGAGCGTCAAGCGGACCCGACTCGACCCCGAGCAGCGGCGAGCCCAGCTCATCGACCTGGGTGTCGAGATGCTCTCGGAACGTACTCTCGACGCGATCTCCGTCGAGGACATCGCCGATCAGGCCGGGGTGTCGCGGGGTCTGCTCTTCCACTACTTCTCCTCCAAGCACGACTTCCACGTCGCGATCGTCGAGCACACCTCAGCGCAAATGCTCGAGTCCACTCGGCCACCGGAGGGGCAGGACCCACTCACCACACTCACATCCGCGTTGACCTCGTACGTCGACTACGTCACCGCGAATCGGTCCAGTTACGTCTCGTTGCTACGAGGTACCGCAAGCGGCGATCCGGACATGCGCGCGGTGTTCGAGCGCACTCGGGACGTGATGGTGGAGCGCACCGTGTCGCAGCTGCCGCTCTTGGGCGTGGACCTTACGACGCGCATCGAGCTCGCCGTACGTGGCTGGATCGCGTTCTGCGAGGAAGTGACCATCACGTGGTTGAACCACAGCGATCTGGACCGTGACGAACTGATCGACCTGCTGGCACAGGCGCTTCCTACCATGGCTCTTCCCGAGGAAGCGGCCACAGCGTTGTCCGGCCACAGCGCCCCGCTCGGGGACCTCGGTCGCGGCGTGAGGTGAAACGACGGTCTGATACTCGTGGGAAGTCACGGTGGATACCCCATCCGCAGACTCAGGACGCACCAGTAACGTAAGCGAGATACCCGCGCATCAGCGTCGGGCGCCGCGCGCTGCGCGGCCGGCAGCACGAGAGGACGGCCATTCGATGGGCGCGCAGATCACTATTCCGACCGAGACGCGACATTCCGGGATCCTGGGTATCGGCGCGTTCCGGCCCGAGCGGGTGGTCACCAACGAGGAGATCTGCAGAACGATCGACTCGAGCGACGAGTGGATCCGTACCCGGACGGGCATCGAATCGCGACGCTTCGCAGGCGAAGACGAGAATGTCGTGTCCATGTCGATCGAAGCGGGCCGCCGTGCCCTCGAGAACTCCGGTGTCGATGCAGCGCAGATCGATTGCGTCATCATCGCGACCTCGACCCACCTCTTGTTGACGCCTCCGGCCGCGTCGATCATCGCCGACGCACTCGGCACGGGCGGTCCCGGTGCATTCGACCTCGGGGCCGGCTGCGCAGGATTCTGTTACGGCCTCTCGCTGGCCTCGGACATGATCCGTGCCGGAACGTCGGAAAAGGTCCTGGTGATCGGCACCGAGCATCTCAGCGTGACCACCCGCCCCGACGACCGCGGCACTCGCATGATCTTCGGCGACGGCGCCGGCGCGATGGTGGTGGGACGGACCGACGAGCCCCAGATCGGACCCGTCGTGTGGGGCTCCGATGGGTCGCAGAGCGATGCAATCAAGCAGGACAAAGATTGGCTGCAGTACTTCGCAGACCTGAGGGAAGACCCCAACGCCGATCGCCCGTGGATCGCGATGACGGGCATTGCGGTGTTCCGGTGGGCGGCGTTCGAGATGGCCAAGGTCGCGCGCGAGGCGCTGGACAAGGCCGGTATCACCGCCGCCGAGCTCGACGTGTTCGTCCCGCACCAGGCCAATTCACGCATCACCGATCTGCTGGCCAAGAGCCTCGACCTCAGCGCCGACATTCCGGTGGCGCACGACATAGCCGAGGCGGGAAACACGTCGGCGGCCTCTGTCCCGCTGGCCGTGGAGGAGCTCCTCCGCACGGGCAAGGCCAAGAAAGGTGACACCGCGCTGCTGCTCGGCTTCGGCGCCGGATTGTCGTTCGCCGGTCAGGTTGTCACCCTGCCGGACGCCCCACGCGTCTGACCCTCATCACACGAATGCCGCCCGCCCTCGGTGAGGGCGGGCGGCATTCGTTCGTACGATCGACTCAGCCGTTGAACGCGGTGTCGATGATCTCCGCCTGCTCAACAGCGTGGACCTTGCTCGAACCCGACGACGGTGCGGACATCGGTCGACGCGAGACGCGCTTGATGCCGGACAGAATATCGGGCATCAGCTCGGGGAACGCGAGGCCGAACGTAGGCCATGCGCCCTGATTCGCCGGCTCCTCCTGAACCCACCGGAAGCTGGTGGCGTTCGGGTAACCGTTCACAGCCTCCGTGATCCGACGAGTCGGGATGGGGTAGAGCTGTTCGATACGCACGATAGCGACGTCGTCGCGTGAGTTCTTCTGCTTGTAGGCCAACAGCTCGTAGTAGAGCTTGCCGCTGACCATGAGCACTCGCTCGACCTTCTTACGATCGCCGTCGCCCGACTCGTACGTGGGCTCGTCGAACACCGAGTGGAACTTGGAATCGGTGAAGTCCTGAATATTGCTGACCGCAGCCTTGTTGCGCAGCATCGACTTCGGCGTGAACACCACCAGCGGGCGCTGAATGCCGTCGCGTGCATGACGGCGCAGCAGGTGGAAGTAGTTCGCGGGCGTCGACGGAACAGCGACGGTCATCGAACCTTCGGCGCACAGCTGGAGGAAACGTTCGATACGTCCGGACGTGTGGTCCGGTCCTTGGCCCTCGTGACCGTGCGGCAGTAGCAGCACGACATCCGAGAGCTGACCCCACTTGGCCTCACCCGACGAGATGAACTCGTCGATGATCGACTGCGCACCGTTGACGAAGTCGCCGAACTGCGCTTCCCACAGCACCAGAGCATCCGGGTTGCCCACCGAGTAGCCGTACTCGAAGCCCACTGCCGCGTACTCGCTGAGCGCAGAGTCGTACACCAGGAACTTGCCCGGATCGTCGCTGCCCAGGTTGTGCAGCGGCGTGTACTCTTCGCCCGTCTTGCGATCGATGATCACCGAGTGACGCTGGGTGAAGGTGCCGCGGCGCGTGTCCTGACCGGACATCCGTACCAACTTGCCCTCGTCGATCAACGTGCCCAGTGCGAGCAGCTCGCCGAACGCCCAGTCGACTTTGCCCTCGTAGGCCATCTCGCGACGCTTGTCCAACACCGGCTGAACGCGAGGGTGGACGGTGAAGCCGTCGGGAATGTCGACGAACGCGTCGCCGATCCGGTGCAGGACCGACTTGTCCACTGCGGTGGTCAACTTGGTGGGCAGCTGCTGGTCCATCTCGACCGACTCGCTGGGTTCCGGGGTGTACTTCTCGAGTTCGCGAACCTCGTTGAAGACCCGTTCCAGCTGACCCTGGTAGTCGCGGAGAGCGTCCTCGGCTTCCTTGAGCGAGATGTCACCACGACCGATCAGGGACTCGGTGTAGCTCTTGCGAACGCTGCGCTTGGTGTCGATGACGTCGTACATCGCCGGCTGCGTCATCGACGGATCGTCGCCCTCGTTGTGACCGCGACGGCGGTAGCAGATCATGTCGATCACTACGTCCTTGTGGAACGCCTGACGGAAATCGACCGCGAGACGCGCCACCCACGCGCACGCTTCCGGATCGTCACCGTTGACATGGAAGATCGGCGCGCCGATCATCTTCGCGACGTCCGTGCAGTACTCGCTGGAGCGAGAGTGCTCCGGTGCAGTGGTGAAGCCGACCTGGTTGTTCACGACGATGTGAATGGTTCCGCCGGTGCGGTACCCGCGCAGTAGCGCGAGGTTCAGCGTTTCCGCCACCACGCCCTGTCCCGCGAACGCCGCGTCACCGTGCAGCATCAGCGGCAGTACGGAGAATCCGGTGGAGCCGTCGCCCTTGTTCAACATGTCCTGCTTGGCGCGAACCAGTCCCTCGAGAACCGGATCGACCGCTTCGAGGTGCGACGGGTTGGCCGTCAACGACACCTTGATGTCATTGTCGCCGAACATCTGGATGTAGTTGCCCTCGGCGCCCAGGTGGTATTTCACGTCGCCGGACCCGTGTGCGGCGGCCGGGTTCATGTTGCCCTCGAACTCGGTGAAGATCTTCGAGTACGGCTTGCCCACGATGTTGGCGAGAACATTGAGACGACCGCGGTGTGGCATGCCGATAACGACTTCGTCCATCGAATATTCGGCGGACTGGTCGATCACGGAATCCATCATCGGGATGACCGACTCGGCGCCTTCGAGCGAGAAGCGCTTCTGACCGACGTACTTGGTCTGCAGGAACGTCTCGAAGGCTTCAGCGGCATTGAGCTTGCTCAGGATGTACTTCTGCTGTGCCACAGTCGGTTTGACATGCTTGGCCTCGACACGTTCCTGCAGCCACGCCACCTGCTCGGTTTCGAGAATGTGGGTGTACTCGACACCCGCGTGACGGCAGTACGAGTCACGCAGCACACTGAGCACGTCTCGCAGCTTCATCTTGTCTTCGCCGTGGAAGCCGCCGACCTTGAACTCGCGGTCGAGATCCCACAGCGTCAGATCGTGACTGATCACGTCGAGATCCGGATGCATCCGGAACTTGTCCTTGGTGAACATCAACGGGTCGGTGTCTGCCATCAGGTGGCCACGGTTGCGGTACGCGGCGATCAGCTCGAGCACGCGCGTGTTCTTGTCGACCGTGCCGGTCGGCAGGTCACGACGCCAGCGGATGGGCTCGTAAGGAATGGCGAGCCCGTGGAAGATCTGGTCGTAGAACTCGTCGCTGATCAGAAGGTTGTGGATGGTGCGAAGGAAATCGCCCGACTCCGCGCCTTGGATCATTCGGTGGTCGTACGTCGAGGTGAGCGTCATCAGCTTGCCGACACCCATCTCGGCGATGCGCTCTTCACTCGCGCCCTGGAACTCGGCGGGGTACTCCATCGCGCCGGCACCGACGATGGTGCCCTGACCGTTCATCAGTCGAGGAACCGAGTGCACCGTGCCGATGGTGCCGGGGTTGGTCAGCGAGATGGTGACACCGCTGAAATCGGCGGCCGTCAACTTGCCGTCACGAGCGCGTCGAACGATGTCCTCGTACGCCGTGTGGAACTGGTTGAAGGTGAACTTCTCGCAGCCCTTGATCGCAGCGACCACGAGGGAGCGCGAACCGTCCTTACCCGGCAGGTCGATGGCCAAGCCGAGGTTGGTGTGTGCGGGCGTGACCGCGTTGGGCTTGCCGTCGATCTCGGCGAAGTGCCGGTTCATGTTGGGGAACGACTTGATCGCCTGCACGATGGCGTAGCCCAGCAAGTGTGTGAACGAGATCTTGCCGCCGCGCGTGCGAGCGAGGTGGTTGTTGATTACCAGACGGTTGTCGATCATCAACTTCGCGGGGATCGCGCGAACACTGGTCGCCGTCGGAATCTGCAGGGACGCAGCCATGTTCTTCGCGACCGCCGCCGACGCCCCGCGCAGCACCTTGGAGGTGTCTTCCTCGCTGGTGTCGATGTCGGGCTTCGTCGCGGGAATAGCGGCAGACTTCTTTGCCGCCGGACCTGCCGCGGCTGTCGACTTCGCCGGTGCCACCTTGGGTTCTGCCTTATGCTGTGGTTCCTTCGCCGGTGCCGGCTGCTTGGCTTCCGGCTTCTTGGCTTCCGGCTTCTTGGCCTCGGGCTTCTTGGCTTCGGGCTTCTTGCCGTTCGCTGCAGACGAGTCCTTTTTCGCAGCGGACGGCGTGGATTCCGTCGTCGGGGAAGCGGATTCGCTATCGGTCGCGGGATCGCCGCCACCGTTCGGTTCGGGGGTGTAGTCGGTGAGAAATTCGTGCCAGCTCTCGTCGACCGACGACGGATCGGTCTTGAAACGCTGGTACATTTCGTCGACCAACCACTGATTTTGTCCGAACTGTGTTGTAGAGCTGCTGCTCACGGCAGGTGTTCGCCTCGTTTCCTTCTTGGTCCTCGCTCAGCGCACGGCATCATCAAGGTTAGACCTTCCACTCGCCGCCCGCGTGGCCGCATCGCTCATGTGACTGGCTTCACCAGGGTGTGGTGCAGTCGAGTCGTTGGTATCGGTGTGACCGACGTCGCCGGACGGTGCGAGGACCCGCCCTTCCGTCGACGCCCACAGGTCGGCATAGAACCCTTCGGCCGCCACCAGCTCGGCGTGTGTGCCCTGGGCCGCGATGCGTCCGTCGTCCACGACCACCACCTGATCCGCTCGTGCCGCCGTGGCGAGACGGTGCGCCACGATGACCGATGTTCGGCGACCCGTCACCGTCCTGCCGGCATCGAGAACTGCGCGTTCGGTGGCGGGGTCGAGCGTTGCCGTCGCTTCGTCGAGCAGCAGAAGGTCCGGGTTCACCAATTCCGCGCGAGCGAGGGCCAGGAGCTGCCGGGTGCCGGCAGACAGACCGCGCCCGCGCTCACCGATCGGAGTGGCCATGCCGAGTGGGAGCGCCGCGATGGCCGCGAGAGCGCCCACGGCGCTCGCAGCATTCTCTATCTCGGTTCTGCTCGCCACCGGACGTCCGTAGGCGATGTTCGACGCGACGGTGCCGCTGAAGAGGTGGGCTTCCTGCGGTACGACACCGAGACGGCGTCGATAGTCCGCCAGCGGGTAGGAGCGTACTGACACGTCGTCGACGCGAAGGTCTCCGGTCGATGGGTCGTAGAACCGAGCGATGAGCTTGACGATGGTCGACTTACCCGCACCGGTCCGGCCGACCAGCGCGACGGTCGAGCCGGCGGGAACGTGCAGATCGACCGACGTGAGTGCGTCTCTCCCTGCGCCCGCGTATCGGAATGTGACGTCGTCGAGAACGATGTCACCGCGCAGCCGAGCCGGTACCGGAATCGGGGTATCCACCGCGGACTGTTCGATGGAACTTCGGGTGCGCAGGAGATCGCCGATACGTGTCAGGCCCACCGACGCCTGTTGGTAGCCGTCGAAGACCTGGGAGAGCTGCTGAATCGGTCCGAACAGAAGGCCGAGGTAGAGGACGAAGGCCACCAGCGTGCCCGCCGACGTTCGACCGTCCGCCACGCGCAGTGCCCCCACGAGAACCACGGCGGCCAGAGCCAGGTCGGAGAGGAAGGCGATGAACGGGAAGAAGACGGAGATCGCCTTCTGCGACCGCATGCGACTGCGTCGGTAAGCATTGGACTTGGTCAGGAACGCAAGCGCGGCTGCCGCTTCGTGTCGATACGCCTGCGTCACTCGCAGACCGGTGACGTTTTCTTGAAAATCGGCGTTGACCGCCGAGATGCGCTCGCGGGACTGGGAATACGCGCGTGCGGAGATGCGTCTGAACACCAGCGTCGCCACCACCAGAACAGGTACCACCGACAACGCGACGGCTGCCAGCACGCCATCGGTGAGTATCAACGCCAGTGACACTCCGACAATGGTCAGCAAACTCACCACCGCGGTCGACAACCCGGTCTGCATGAAGGCCGACAATGCATCGACGTCGGTGGTCATCCGCGTCATGATTCGTCCGGAAAGTTCACGCTCGTAGTAGTCCAGACCCAGGCGCTGCAGATGCGCGTAACTACGCACGCGGAGGCCGAACAGCACGCGTTCTCCGGCGCGAGCGGTAAGCACCGTCATCACGCGCACCACGAGCCAGTCGAGAAGCACCAATGCCAGGGCGATGCCCGAGACCACGGCGAGCACCATGGTGGACCCCGCGGTGACCCCGTGGTCAACGGCGAATCGGATTATCGACGGGAACGAGATGGTGACCAGTGAGTCGATTGCCAAGCAGGTCATCACCAGTGCCAGCAGACCGGCGACGGGCGCAATGGTGCGACGGAGAGTGAAGGTGGAGTCGTCCGAACGCGCTGCCTCGGTGTCCACTCGCGGGTCTTCGTCCGCGGGGCCCAGTCGCGTCAGCATCGCCTCGATCGCAGGTGGTGCGATCGCGCCGCTCAGCGCCGAGCCACTCGGTCCGCCCTGTATCCGACCACCGTGCATCTGACCAGCAGGGCCGCTGTCGATCTCGGAGGTGGCCGGAGCCGAGTCGAAATCGGTGCCGTCGCCGTCGTCCGGCCACACCGACGCGACAGGGGCGCCGTCGGTATCCGACGAACCGAGCGCCTGGTCGGTTGCGCCGGTCATCAGCCTGCGGAACAACGGGCACCGAGAGTCGAGTTCGGCCTCCGTGCCGATGTCGACGATGCGGCCCCGATCGAGTACCGCGATTCGGTCCGCGAGTGAGAGCGTCGATCGGCGGTGCGCCAGCACGATGGTGGTGCGCCGAGGTCCCGCCCGAAGTTGATCGAAGATCGCCGACTCGGTCTGCGCGTCCACCGCTGACGTGGCGTCGTCGAGCACTAGCACGCGGGGGTTCGCCAGCAGCACCCTCGCCAGCGCGATGCGCTGACGCTGGCCACCGGACAGGCTGAGTCCCCGCTCGCCGACCGTGGTGCCGTACCCGTCGGACAACTGCTCGACGAAGTCGTCGGCTATGGCACGACGGGCGGCGTCGCGGACGTCCGACTCGGTCGCGTCCGCCGAACCGAGCGCAATGTTGTCGGCGACGCTGCTCGAGAACAGGAACGGATCGTCGAACGCCACGGACACTGCGGTTCGGAGTTCGCTGGACGTCACGTCCGCGATGTCGACGGACGCGTCCTCTGACACGAGTTCGATGGTCCCTGCGCTGGGACGATAGAAGCGCGGGAGCAGGAGGGACAGTGTCGACTTACCGCTTCCGGACGGCCCGACCAGAGCGACCGTCTCGCCCGCACCGACCGTGAGGTCGACGCCGTCCAGGACCGGGTGCTGCTCGTCGAAACCGAACTGGACACCGCGGAAGCGAACGCCCAGCGGCCCGTCGGGAACGGGTGCCGGTGTGCGGGGCTCGTCGTGCACCGGCGTGGTGTCGATGACGCCGTAGACGCGTTCCACGGCAGCGCGAGAGAGTTGTGCCATCACGACCACCGACGTGAGGGTTCGGGTGACGGCTGCCATGGTCGCGACATAGGTGGCGAACGCGAGGAACGTGCCGACCGTGATGGATCCGTTCAGTGCGAGCCATCCGCCCAGCGCGACGATGCCGACCAATCCCAGCTGGGGGAGCGCGGCCATACCGGGGGCGAAACTCGCGTTCACCACCGCGGCGCGGAGCCGTTCCGCATACAGTCGGCGACCGATGCCCTCGAGCGTGCTCACCGCACGCGTCTCCTGACCGAAGCCCTTGACGACGCGAACACCGGTAACGGTTTCTTCGACATGTCCGGCTAGTTCCGCTGCACGCTGTTGAGCGGACCAGGTGGCTGCGTACAACTCGGGCCGCTTCCGGATCACGAGGACGGCAATGGCGGGCACCACGGCGAGAGCCACCAATGTCAGGACAGGCGAGAGGTACGTCATCACCCCGAGCGCGAGCACGAACTGCAACAGCGCACCCGCGGACAGTGGAACCATCGCGAGCAGACCCTGCACCAGCTGCAGGTCGGTGATCGATCGCGACACCACCTGGCCGACTTGAATCTGATCCTGACGGGTTCCGTCCAGCCGGTGCAGCGACGCCAGCAGCCGTTGGCGGAGATCATGCTGAACGTCGATGGACAACGCACCCGCCAGCAGTCGCCGCGCGAACTGGCACGCGAACCGCACCACGGCAAGTCCTGCGATAGCCACCACGATGTACACGATCGCGTCGGTCCTGCTCTGCGATGCGTCGTCCACGGCGGCTCGGGTGAGCAAGGGAAACGTGATGTCGATCGCGGCGGCGATGAACGTGACCGTCAGAGCACCCACTGCGGTGCGGCGGCGAGAAAAACAGTCCGACGACAGCCGACGTATCCACCCTCGCTCGTCGGAGTCGCTCACGTGAGGTCTCGACGGATGCTTCGCCACCAACCCACAGCCGCGAATCCGACTGTCCACAGCAACAGTCCGACCACTGCCACCGGGAACGGCATCACCACACCGGAGTCGCCTGCTCGATCGGCGGCCAGCACGCCCGCTGTCAGCGCACCGGGCAGCAACGCGGCGACCGCGTCGGCGCCGACACCGGTGAGGATCGCGATGACGACGAGCTCGCCCACCGGTAGCCAGGCGACGATCGCGACGGCGGCCCACGTGGGCGATCCCATCAGCAACCCGAGGCCGCATCCCAGGACGCTCCACAGCGTGGCCGACACGATTCCGAGGAGCGCGACGGCGATCACCAGCCCGTCACCGATCGCGACAGCGCCGTCACCGAACGCGGCGATGGATGCCAGGCTCACCGCCACGGAGACCACGCCGTACCCGGTTCCGACGGCGGCGGAGACCAGAATCTTCGCCGCGACGACGTGGCCTCGACGGGGTGCGGTGAGAAAGGTCGAGGTCGCCGTTCCGTGCCGGACCTCTGTCGCTGCCTGAACCGCACCGAACAGGGCAGCGAACACCACGGCGGTTCCGACGGTGACGTACAGGCCGATGAGGGCTGCGAACCGATCGATATCCGGGGCGCCGGACAGGACCTCGGACGCAGCGATTCCGGCATAGATCGCGCTGGCGAATCCGCCGATGAGAACAGGGGGAAGACCCAACGCCCACCAGGTTCGCAGCGAGGCGACCTTGCGGATTTCCGACCTGAGCAGCCCTGTTGCAGTGAGGCTCATGCTCGGCTCCCCGGTTGCGGATAGTGGGGTTGGGTCCCGTACTGCGGTTGGGTCCCGTATTGGGGTTGTGTCATCGACAGGAAAATGTGCTCGAGGTCCACGCTCGAGACGACGGTGCCGAAGATTGCCACCTGTGCCGCGTGGGCCACCGCACGGATTGCATGATCGGTTGCGCCGACGACCACGAGTCGCCCGTCGGGACCCAGTGTGGCATCGGGGTATCCGGCCGACGCGAGCGCCAGTGCCAACGTGGCAGGGTTGGAAGAAGAGACGAGAATCTGCGTTGGCCGGGTCCCGCGCAGAGCTTCGAGGCTCCCATGGAAGACGACCGTCCCCGCCGTCAGCATGACGACATGATCGACGATCTGCTCGACCTCACCGATGAGGTGGGACGAGATCAGCACGGTGCGTCCCGACCGCGCGAAGTTTCGCAGGAAGTCGCGCAACCAGGCGATGCCTTCGGGGTCGAGCCCGTTGGCCGGTTCGTCCAGGACCAGTATCTGCGGGTCTCCGAGCAGTGCCGCCGCCAGTGCCAGACGCTGACGCATTCCGAGCGAGAACTCACCCACCCGGCGATCGGCGGCATCGCGCAGACCTACGAGTGTCAACACGTCGTCCACGCGTGAATCCGGTATGCCCAGCACCGGTGTGTACATCCGCAGGTGGGCGCGAGCAGTTCGGCGCGGGTGGGCGCCGCGATCGTCGAGTACCGCTCCGACCACACGACCGGGATCATCGAGCTGCGCGAACGGGACACCTCCGACCACGGCGTCTCCGCTGTCCGGATGTACCAGGCCCAGAATCATGCGCAGCGTCGTGGACTTTCCGGACCCGTTCGGGCCGAGAAATCCCGTGATCGATCCGCGCGGAACGGCGAAACTCACTTCTGCTACCGCTCGAACGCCACCGAACGCCTTGCTTAACCCACGCGCCTGCAGCGCGGGAAGGTACGGGTCGCTCCCCGACAGCGACTCGACGCCGTGCGTGCTCATGCGAGAAGTGCCCCGATTCGGTGGAGGTTCGTCAGGTCTGCGGTGATTCGTCACGGCGACGGTGGGGTGTCCATGTCGATGACGCCAGGTGCATCCTGCCAGCGTGCGGGAGGGGAGCCGAACGCCTCGCGTGCATTCTTGACAACGCCTTTACCCAAGGTCCTGTTGCCGGCCCCGCCGACCACGGCACCGATTCCGGCAGGCAGCAGCGTGCCCAGCATCACCGCCCCTCGCCTGGCCGCGTATTTGGCCACGAATTTACGGAGCAGACGCTGGTTCAGGTTCCCCAGGTTCGCACCCGGCAGTGCCGACGTGATGACCGTGCCGATGCTGCCGCGACCGATGGTCTTGCCCACCATCTCCCGTCCCGTCTCGCCGAGAGCGACGGCGAGAACCAGGGCACGGCGCTGTTCGTGGTCGTGCACCGCGACGCCGTGAACCGCCGCGACGGACAGGGTGAGCAACGCCGAGGCCTCGACGAAGAACGCGGTCTCGGCGCCCACCGCAGCGACGGACGCGATGGTTCCGACGCCGGGAACTGCAGCAGTGGCGCCCGCTGCGCCGCCACTTCCGGTCACGGCGTTGAGGAACAGCTTCTCGAGCCGCTCGACGATCTGCGCCGGCGACTCGTCGGGATGCATTCGGCGAATTCGCCAGACGTACTTGTCGACGGCAGGACCCTGCAGGCGGCTGCCGTTGTCGAGGATCGACACCAGTGCCTTCTCGACTCGTCCTGCCTTGTCGGCACGTCCTGGATCGTCGGCCATCGAGCGGTTCCCCCTTGTTTCGGTCGGCCGCGCGCTGTTGGCTCGCCGGGCCGTCGCTACCGTTCTACCGTGTGCGTATGACAGGCGGCGTGCACTGTGTATCCGACGGCGCCTCCGCGCTGCCCGTATGGGGGCTCCGACCGTTCGTATCCCGGTACGAGGGATATCGGCTCAGCGGCTTCGAGCCGGGTTCGCACGTCGGCATGCCGTCCACCGATCTCACGGTCGTTCTGCCCATCGGTGCGCCGGTGACGCTTTCTCGCACCGCGATGGTCGATCAGTCGCCGGGGAATTTCGGTCCGCTGGCGTCGGGACTGGGCGTCCGTCCGATCGTCATCGAACACGATGGTGAGCAGGAGGGAATTCAGATTTCCCTCACTTCGTCGGGGTGCCGCGCGTTGTTCGGTGTACCTCCCGAGGCGCTGCGCCAGTATGTCGTCTCGCTCGACGACCTGATGGGGGTGGATGTACGGCGCATCATGAATGCAGTCTGCGATTTGTCCACGTGGTCGGACCGGTTCGAGGTACTCGACCGGGTGTTGTCGGCACGCGTCACCCGGAACGCGCACGAGGATCGCCATGCGCGAGTGGATCAGCGTCTGCTGGGGGCATGGGGGCAGCTCATCGGCACCGAGTCGGTGACTGTCGCGGAGGTCGCCGACAACGTCGGCTGGAGTCGACGTCGACTCGAATCGCGGTTCGCCGCGGAATTCGCCGTCACACCGCGCGACGCCATCCGGCTCGGCCGATTCGCCCGGTCCCACGCGATGTTGCGCCGTCCGGTTCCGCCCAAACTAGGGGAGGTGGCCGCCGCGAGCGGGTACTTCGATCAGGCGCACATGGCGCGCGACTGGCGCGCGTTCGCGGGCGCGGCGCCATCGGTGTGGCGGGCCAACGAAGTGTTCGCGTTCGTACAAGACGAGGTTGGCCGAGCGGCGGCAGGATCGCCGTCATGACCGAAACATCGAATTCGTCCGCATCCGTCACCGAAGTTCGTACCGTCGTGTGGCCGACTCTTCGCTACCGGGACGCCCGCGGCGCGATCGCGTTCCTCGTCGACGTCCTGGGCTTCGTCCCGGCAGCCGTCTACGGCGAGGACGACCGCGTCGACCACGCCGAACTGAGGCGTCCGGGTGGAGGCGCCGTGATGCTCGGCTCGGCACGCGAGGACACTGCCGTCGCCGCGCTCGACGCGGGGGTGGGCTCCGTGTACGTCACGGTCGACGCCGACGAACTGGTGCGATTGCACGACTCGACCACGGCTGCCGGGGCGACCATCGTCGACCGGCTGCGCGACCAGGATTACGGGGGAGCCGGCTTCACGTGTCGCGATCCGGAGGGTGTGCATTGGTCGTTCGGCACCTACCGGGGCCACACCGGCTGACCTGAGAAAAATCCAATTCCTCGGTCGGCCGCGACCTAGTTGGTTTGGACTGCCCGCTCCGACCCGGTAGCATGGAACGTCGGTGCGTTCACGCGTGCCCGCATGAAGTGTGGTTACGAGTCGTCATCAGGTGTGACAAACCAGGAACGCGGAGGATATGGCAAAGAAGGACGGCGCAATCGAGGTCGAGGGCCGTGTTGTCGAACCCCTGCCCAATGCGATGTTTCGCATCGAGCTGGAGAACGGCCACAAGGTGCTCGCTCACATCAGCGGTAAGATGCGGCAGCACTACATCCGTATCCTTCCCGAGGATCGCGTCGTAGTCGAGCTGTCTCCCTACGACCTGACACGCGGGCGGATCGTCTACCGCTACAAGTAGCAAGAGTCCCCGGTTCTTCGTGAGCCGGGGTTCACCCATGTCCGAGGTTCGGCGCGCACGCTGCGCTTCGTCTCGGACGCGACCAGGAGATCGAACAGACGTGAAGGTCAACCCCAGCGTCAAGCCGATCTGCGAGAAGTGCAAAGTGATCCGCCGTAACGGCCGGGTCATGGTCATCTGCGACAACCTGCGCCACAAGCAGCGTCAGGGCTGATCGACCCATTCTCGAAGATCCACTTGACTCGAGCCGGACTCCGGCTCACCAGTCATGAAGAAGACCTCCCAGCACCAGCTGCCCACACGCGGGCAGTACACCCTCGGCCGCGGAGGCCGAGGCCCCGAAGCACCACACGCATGGGGACGGACTGGGAGCAGACCTCCGCACGAATGAAGGAAACCGCCACATGGCACGTCTAGCCGGTGTGGATCTTCCGCGCGAGAAGCGCATGGAGATCGCACTCACCTACATCTACGGCATCGGCCGTACCCGTTCGCAGGAGATTCTCTCTGCCACGGGCGTCAGCCCCGATCTCCGGAGCAAGGACCTCACCGACGAGGACCTGACCAAGCTCCGCGAGTACATCGAGGAATCGCTCAAGGTCGAGGGCGATCTGCGCCGCGAGGTGCAGGCCGACATCCGACGCAAGATCGAGATCGGCTGCTACCAGGGCCTTCGCCACCGTCGTGGTCTGCCCGTTCGTGGACAGCGCACGAAGACCAATGCGCGCACCCGCAAGGGACCGAAGCGCACCATTGCCGGCAAGAAGAAGGCGAAGTAATGCCCCCCAAGTCACGCACCTCCGGTCCCAAGAAGACCCAGAAGACGCGCCGCAGGGACAAGAAGAACGTCCCGCACGGCAGCGCCCACATCAAGAGCACGTTCAACAACACGATCGTGTCGATCACCGACCCGTCGGGCAACGTCATCTCGTGGGCGTCCTCGGGCCACGTGGGCTTCAAGGGCTCGCGCAAGTCGACTCCGTTCGCCGCTCAGCTCGCCGCCGAGAGCGCAGCGCGCAAGGCGCAGGAGCACGGCGTCAAGAAGGTCGACGTGTTCGTGAAGGGTCCCGGCTCCGGCCGCGAGACCGCGATCCGTTCGCTCCAGGCGGCAGGCCTCGAGGTCGGCACCATCTCCGATGTCACCCCCCAGCCGCACAACGGCTGCCGTCCGCCCAAGCGCCGTCGCGTCTAGCGGGAAGGAAGTAACAGAACATGGCTCGTTATACCGGACCCATCACCCGCAAGTCGCGTCGACTGCGCGTCGACCTCGTAGGAGGCGACCAGGCTTTCGAGCGTCGCCCGTACCCGCCCGGCCAGCACGGCCGCGCGCGTATCAAGGAGAGCGAGTACCTGCTCCAGCTGCAGGAGAAGCAGAAGGCGCGCTTCACCTACGGCGTCATGGAGAAGCAGTTCTCGCTGTACTACAAGGAAGCGAACCGCCTCAAGGGCAAGACGGGTGACAACCTGCTGCGCATCCTCGAGACGCGTCTCGACAATGTCGTCTACCGTGCGGGCCTCGCTCGCACGCGTCGCCAGGCACGTCAGTTGGTCACGCACGGCCACTTCTTGGTCAACAACAAGAAGGTCGACATCCCCAGCTACCGCGTCTCGCAGTACGACATCATCGATGTCCGCGAGAAGTCGCTGAGCACGCTGCCGTTCCAGATCGCGCGGGAGACCTACGGAGATCGCCCCGTCGCCGGTTGGCTGCAGGTCGTTCCCAACCGCCTCCGCATCCTGATTCACCAGGAGCCGGAGCGGACGCAGATCGACATCCCGCTGCAGGAGCAGCTCATCGTCGAGTACTACTCGAAGTAAGGCGCTCCGCGCCCGTGAGCCTTGTCCGCGTCCCCGGATGCGCACAAGGCTCACGGCGGTTCGCCGCCCCACTACGAGCGTCAAATAGCGGACGCTCTTCCCAGGAGGACATCAATGCTCATTTCTCAGCGACCCACGCTGACCGAAGAGGTCATCGCTGACAACCGCTCGAAGTTCGTCATCGAGCCCCTCGAGCCTGGCTTCGGGTACACCCTCGGCAACTCGCTCCGCCGCACGCTTCTCTCGTCGATCCCCGGCGCTGCTGTCACCAGCATCCGTATCGACGGCGTTCTGCACGAATTCACCACGGTCCCCGGCGTCAAGGAAGATGTCACCGACATCATCCTGAATCTCAAGGGTCTCGTCGTGTCCTCGGAAGAGGACGAGCCGGTCACCATGTACGTCCGCAAGCAGGGCCCCGGCACTGTCAGCGCGGGCGATATCGTTCCCCCGGCCGGCGTCACCGTGAACAACCCTGATCTGCACATCGCGACCCTGAACGACAAGGGCAAGCTCGAGATCGAGCTCGTCGTCGAGCGTGGCCGCGGATACGTTCCGGCAGTTCAGAACAAGGCGTCGGGCGCCGAGATCGGCCGTATCCCGGTCGACTCGATCTACTCGCCCGTGCTGAAGGTGACCTACAAGGTGGAGGCCACTCGCGTCGAGCAGCGCACCGACTTCGATCGGCTCGTTCTGGACGTCGAGACCAAGAACTCCATCACCGCGCGGGACGCGCTCGCTTCGGCGGGCAAGACCCTGGTGGAGCTGTTCGGGCTTGCCCGTGAGCTCAACGTCGAAGCAGAAGGCATCGAGATCGGACCCTCGCCCGCCGAGGCCGATCACATCGCATCCTTCGGTCTGCCGATCGAGGACCTGGACCTCACCGTCCGGTCCTACAACTGCCTCAAGCGCGAGGGTGTTCACACCGTCGGCGAGTTGGTCGGCCGCACCGAGTCGGATCTGCTGGACATCCGTAACTTCGGACAGAAGTCCATCGACGAGGTCAAGGTCAAGCTGCATTCGCTCGGCCTCTCGCTCAAGGACAGCCCCGCGACGTTCGACCCGAGCACCGTTGCCGGATACGACGCCGCTACCGGTACCTGGAGCGACACCGACACCGCCGTGAGCGATGCCGACGGCGCCGAGCAGGACTACGCCGAGACCGAACAGCTCTGACGCGCACGCGTCGTGAGCTCTTGATCAGGAGAAATTGACATGCCCAAGCCCACCAAGGGTCGCCGTCTCGGCGGATCGGCGTCGCACCAGAAGGCGATTCTCGCCAACCTGGCCACGGCGCTGTTCGAGCACGGACGGATCACCACCACGGAATCGAAGGCCAAGCGCCTTCGCCCCTACGCCGAGAAGATCATCACGCACGCGAAGGCCGGTTCGCTGGCTCACCGTCGTGAGGTCATGAAGGACATCCGCAACAAGGACGTCGTTCACACTCTGTTCGCAGAGATCGGCCCGCACTTCGCCGAGCGCGCAGGCGGCTACACCCGCATCATCAAAACCGTCCCCCGCAAGGGTGACAACGCGCCTCAGGCCATCATCGAGCTCGTCCGCGAGCAGACGGTGTCCAACGAGGCAGATCGCGCTCGCCGGGTCCAGGCATCGCAGTCGGCTCCGGCTGCTGCTGCCGACGACACCGCTGCAGACACCGCCGCAGCCGACGAGGCCGCAGCAGAGCAGAACGTCGTGGAGGCCGTCGAGGCCGATGCGACCGACGCTCAGGTCGAGAACGCGGACGCCGTCATCGAGGGCGTCGAGTCGGAGGATGCGCACGCGTCCAACGCCGACGAGGCAGAAGACACGAAGTAAGGATTGCGGTCCTGAGCACCACGGATCACACGAGCGAGCCCGTCACCGACCACGGTGGCGGGCTCGCTCGTTTGCGTCTCGACATCGCCTACGACGGAACCGGTTTCGCCGGCTGGGCCCGCCAGCGCGACCAGCGGACTGTATGCGGAGTGCTGGAGGAGCGGCTGAGCGCGATCTTCGGCGTCCCGCTCGAACTGACCGTTGCCGGGCGTACCGATGCGGGTGTACACGCCGAGGGTCAAGTAGCCCACGTCGACGTCCCTCGAACAGCGTTGAGCCGCATCGACCCTCGCAACCCCGAACGCGAACCCGACGTGAACCTGCTGGTGCGCCGGCTCGCGCGATTTCTCCCACCCGACGTGCGCGTGGTGAGGGTGTCGTGGGCGCCGCAGCACTTCGACGCACGCTTCTCGGCCCTGCGTCGCCACTACGAGTACCGTCTGTCCACCGCGCCGTACGGAACCGATCCTCTGCGCGCAGGATTCGTGGTGCCGTGGACCCGCCCGCTGGACGTCGATGCGATGCGTGAGGCGTCGACAACGTTGCTCGGGCTGCATGATTTCGCCGCGTTCTGCAAACGTCGCGAGGGCGCGACGACAGTGCGGGAGCTGCAACGGTTCGAGTGGGTCCAGAACGGTGACGATCTCACGGCGCACGTTTCCGCCGACGCGTTCTGCTGGTCGATGGTGCGATCACTGGTCGGAGCCATGCTGGCGGTCGGCGAGGCACGACGAGATATCGCGTGGGTCGATGATCTCCTCGCGGCCGACGCCCGATCGAGCTCGATCACCGTCGCTCCTGCGCTCGGGTTGTCACTGATTCGCGTGGACTATCCCTCCGACGATGCTCTGGCCGATCGCAACCTGACGACGCGGGCGACGCGGACCGTGTCGGGCAGATGTTGCGGTTAGCCTCGGGGATATGGCTCCTGTTCTCGGCGTGATCATCGGCAGTGTCCGCGAGGGCCGGATCGGCCCCACAGTCGCGCGGTGGTTCGTGCGCGAAGCGACTGCCGACGGTCGGTTCGAGGTGCGTGTTCTCGATCTGGCGGATGTGGATCTGCCGCAGGATCTGTCGGGTGTTGGCGACACCGACACCGTTGCGAAGTGGGTCGACGAGTGCGACGCGTTCGTGATGGTCACGCCCGAGTACAACCACGGGTATCCCGCGTCGCTCAAGCTCGCGCTGGACGCGGTGAAGTACGAGTGGCGCGGCAAGCCGGTCGGATTCGTCTCCTACGGCGGGCTGGCAGGGGGAGTGCGTGCGGTCGAGCAGCTTCGGCTGGTTGCCGCGGAGCTGCACATGGTGTCGGTGCGTGATGCCGTGTCGTTCGTGCGAGTTCGCAAGGCATTCGACGCGGACGGGGAGACGTCCGACGGTGCGGCCGTGGACGGTGCGGCGCGCATGCTCGAACAGATGCTGTGGTGGGCCGCACGCCCCGCTGCTGCTTATCCGCGTTCGTGAACCGGCGGACGGAGCGGACTTCGCGGCCGACCGATCGCGTCCGTCTCCGCTGACGTTGTCACCAATCTGACCGATGTGGTCCGTCTTCCGACGGTCAAGGTGACCCGGTCGCCGAACCAATCCACCTGCTCGATGATCACGTCGACCGCGCGTCCTGATGCACTCGAACCCCCGCTGCCCACTCGCAGAAGGGTCACGTCGGTGGGCGTCGGTCGATCCACTCCGTCGTCCACGACGATCACGGTGGCGGACCACGAGTGCGTCGGCGTTGTACCGGTTGCCGCGACAGTGAGGGCGCCCGAATCGGAGACGGCGTCGACGAGGTGACGCCATGCGTGGTGACGGTCGGTGAGTACCAGGACACGTGCTCCGGTAGCAACCGCGCGAAAGACGATTTGGTGCACTACGAACAGTTCGCCGGCGACCCTGATCGACTGCACTCCTGGCCCGTGGAGCCTGCACGAGACTGCAGTGCCCTGGTCGTCCACGCCGACTATCTGGCCGCTTCCGGACACGGGTATCGACAGTCTGTCGAGCGCCGTGAGATCTATCGATTGCGTCGGCCACGGAGGGCGCGCTGAGGAGGGGACCAGCGCGCCGACGGCGGCGAGCTGTCGACCCGCCAGCGAGGCAGATCCGGGAACGGTCACACGGGCATGTTTCGCATCCACGTCGTAGAACGCGGCGGCCGCCGCAACGTCCCCCGATCCACCGGAACGAAATCCGACGGTGAACCCAGTGGAGCGAGCATCGCTGCGGAACACGTCGTCCAGTGTCGAGTCGGTCCAGCGCCGGGGGTCGAGGCTGCGGGATGTCCAGCTGCTGCCTCCCACGGTCGCCGTGCCCCATCGCTGTGCGCAGTGTCGCCGCGGTACTTCCTGCGTGACCGCGAGGTCGGCGGCATCGATCTCGTCGCGGGACAAGACTGTCGACTCGACGGAGGCGGCCCGCAGGACATGCCGCAGTCGAGACATCTGGACGGCCAGGAGATCGACCGAACCGGTCAACCCGCCGCCTCGTCGCGCTGCTTCGGCAGATCCGAGGTGAACATCGACGGACAGGGTCATCCACGTCCTCCTGGCCGCGACGGCGGCCAGTGGCCCGGCCATGGCGACGTACGTCTCGGAGGCACGACGGCCGGGCTCGGGCCGGTTTCCTTGCGTGCACACAGACACCTCGAACGGAGTGCCGGTCCGACGAGCAAGGCAGTCGAAAATGGCGCGCAAGGGAATCGTGGTGTCGGCGACGAGCTCGTCGTCTCGGATCGTGGTCCACCCTGCTGCGGAGTGAAGTTCCGCGACGATCGAGACCGTCGACCCGTTCCACACCACACCCACCGGTGTCCCGTCGAGATCGAGCTCCAGTACGGTTCGCTGCTCGGTGTCGGTGCGAGTAAACCGTTGGCGCAGAAAGTAATCGAGCGCTACGACCGCATGACGCGGTGCAGTTCGACCGTCCAGCGGAACGAGAGCGACGATCATCACCGCGACACCGGCAGCGACGGCAGCAAACCCTCCCGCCAGAGCTCCAGCCAGGACGCCCACGGCCAGTCCAATCGACTGCGCGACTATCACGTCCACCGACGTCTTCATCCCCACAAGGTGTCCGAGCACGATGACCCCGCTCCTTCGCTCGATGTACTGTGCCCTGACGCGGGCAGTGTTCGACACGGCCCGAGTGCCGGCCGGGGGGCCGGGGCACGGTGGCTCGTGCTCGGCGCGCAGGGGGACTGATGGCAAGAACACCGACCACTCGATGGCAGATCGGCGCGCATCGATTTGCGGTGCGGCGACTCGACCACGCACTGGTGCTCGGCGACACATCCATGCGCCACGATCCGATGCGGTCGTCCTCGCGGGCAACCATCGTGGGAGTCGTTCTGACCGTGCTGATCCTGGCGGGGTGTGCAGCGCTCGCGTTCATCAGACCGGCAGTGAAGATCGGAGATGCCTCGATCGTCATGGACAAGAACAGCGGTTCGTTGTACGTCGCCGAGAACGAGGTGTTGCATCCCGCGTTCAATCTTGCGTCGGCGCGGTTGTTCGTCGGAAACGCTGATGATCCGGTCGCCGTCGACGCAGACGAGATCGGTGGACGCGCTCGCGGCGCTGCGATAGGTATAGCTGGGGCGCCGCAAAGTCTTCCCGTGACCTCCGACGCGCTCGCGTGGTCGGTGTGCGAGTCGCGGAGCGACTCCGGTGTCGGTGGAATCACTACGGTGTCGGTGGCACGGGCAGGTGCGGCCCCGAACGCCGACCGTCCATCGTTCGGGGCGGACGACGCCGTGCTCTGGCGGCGCGACGGACTCGATTACCTGGTGTATTCGGGGGTCCGCGCGCGCGTCGACATGGCCAACACGGCGGTCACCCGCGCTCTCGGTCTCGACGATGCGATTCCGAATCCGGTGGGCCGCGGTCTGTTCGACGCGGTGCCCGAGGTGCCCGAAATCGTCCCGCCGATCATCGACGGTGCAGGAGAACCGACGACGTATCCGCTCGCGGGCCGAGTGGTCGGCTCGGTGGTGTCCGTCGATCTCGGTGACCGCAGTCGGCACTACGTGGTTCTCCGAGACGGGATCCAGGCAATCGGTAGCGCGAGCGCGCAGCTTCTGCGCTTTGCCGACTCTGCGGGGCGTGTCGGTGTGGATGCCGTGCCTCCCGATGTCATCGCCCGGGCGCCGGTAACTGCCGCTCCGCTCGCGCTTCGAACTTTTCCGGAGCGGCCGCCACAGCTCCGAGCGGACGATTCGGCGACTTGCGTCGAGTGGATGCCGCCTCGGGACGAGGCCGGGGACCGGGCCGCGGTGACGCTGTCTTCCGGAGCGACACCCAGCGGACCTGCGGTGTCGCTCAGCAGCGCCGACGGAGTGGGCGACGGCTTGGATGTGTTCTCGATGGACCCGGGAACCGGCATCCACGTGATCCCGACGGGGATGGCCGCCGACGACGCGCGACGCGACTTCCCCTACTACGTTGCGGACACCGGTGTGCGGTTCGGTGTTCCCAGTGCGGACGACGCTGCTGCGCTCGGTATCGGCGAGCCCGTGCTCGCCCCCTGGAACATCGTGCAATTGCTTCCGCCCGGACCGGCCTTGACCCGTGCAGACGCTCGGACCACTCACGACGGATCCTGAGGCCGCAATACAGCACGGACGAGCAGAAGCGAGATCACCAGTGCAACAGCACCTCCCGCGGCGATGACCGCGATGTGCGCGTTGCCGCGGTCCGGTAACGGCTGCACGGGCCGGGCATCGAGCTGCCGCGTCGCCGGGTCTTCGGTGCGTCCTGCCGCCGTGCCAGTGACAGCAGCGACCGGATCGAGGCTTCCGAATCCGACGGCGGAGTCCCATCCACCGGGTGGTTCGTGCGCCGTGCGCAGAATTCGGGAGACGACGTCGGCCGCAGGCATCGACGGGTAGCGAGCTCGAATCAGAGCCGCGGTGGCCGATACGAACGGGGTGGCGAAACTCGTCCCGCTGTAGGGAACCAGTCCACCCTGCCCGTCGAGAACACCGTCGCTGACACCGGTACCCGTGGGGCTCAGCGACACCACATTTCTACCTGGCGCCGCGATGTCTACCCACGGTCCTGCGAGCCCGAAGTCGGATGGCTGACCATTCTGATCGAGCGAGCCCACGGCGATCACGTCGTCGAACCACGCAGGTGACGCGAGCGTCAGAGGTCCGGAGATGTTGCGCGCGGACAGTCCACGGACGAGCGGATTCTGGTCCTTGCACCGGTCCAGATTTCCGGCCGCGACGACGATCACGGCGTCCATCTCGTTCGCTGCGTAGTCGATGGCCGCGGCAAGTTCGCCGTCACCCATGGACGAGCCTGCCGGAGCGCAGGCGACTTCCGAGATGTTCACGACGGTCGCACCCGCGTCGACGGCCGCTCGGACGGCGACCGCCATCGAGTTCACGTCTCCGAATCCCGCAGAGGTCGACCCGTCTCGGTTCTCGTCGGGATCGGTCGAGATAGCCGAGAATGCGGCGCTCGACTGACGGATGGACAGAATCGCGGCGTCGGGGGCACCGCCTGCGAAACCCGATTCTGGTTCGGGCTTCGCCGCGATCAAGCCGGCCACGACTGTTCCGTGGCCATCGCAGTCGTCGGTTCCGTCCCCCTCCGACACCAAGTCCCCACCGGGAACGAGCTGCGGCAGACGCGGATGCGGGGCAACGCCGGTGTCGATCACAGCGACCATCTGCCCGGCTCCGCGCGTGAGGCCCCAGACGTCGGAAAATCGTAGAGAACGCTGTGCCGCCGGCACAGCGGGATCGTCCCCGATCATGGAGACGGTCGCGCAGTCCTGACGCTGCTCGGTGGGCTCCGCGGGAGACGCCGACGCCGGTGCCCCTTGCGCGGCGACCAGGAGCGCAACGGCCGCGACGACACCCGAACGGAGTGCATGTGTTCTTCCCGGGCTCACAGTCCGCGAACCGCAGAGAAAGCACCCACGATCCAGCAGGCGAGTGGCACGACCGATGCGACCGCCGCCAACTCGGCCAGTTCCGCAAGCCGCCGAATCACCGGCGTGAACTGTCGCCCCGGCGCGACGACCCCGATCAGCGTCGACACCACGAGGACGCCGATCATCCCGGACAGCCACCACACCCACATTTCGGGTCGGACCAATGCACCGACGACTGTGACCACCACGAGCACGGCGGTTCCCGACGCGATCGCGATCGCGCTCTGCACCCTGTCTGCGACACCACGCGCGCGAAAACACAGGATTGTCGACACAAGTGCTGCAAAGGCCAATCGGCGCGTGTCCACGGTCTGGGACAGCCCCTGCGTCGCAACCACGATCGCCGCCGTCGACGCCACTGTCGCCAGACCGGTCGAGTACCCGGTCACATACTGGCGTGCAGTGCGTGCGCGGGCGGCGACGACGTCGACATCGCTCAGCGCGGACTCGTATGCGGCGGCGCGCGCCGCTGCGGACGGACGGGTGGGCGGTCCTTGACGCCGAGAGTCGTCCAACCGAGTCCCGTTGTCGGCGAGCGGCACCGGGGGTAGTCGAATTCCAGCGAGCGACGCCGAGAGTCTCGGAACCCACGTCGATGCCAGGACAGCCACAGCGGCCGTAACGGCGGCGACAGAGGTTGCCGGTACCGAAGTCAGGGCGGTGGCAGCCATGGCGACACATGCGAGGGTGGCTGTCGTCGAGACGGCGGTGAACGTCGAGCGACCCGATTCGCCGGCCAGCATCGACGTCACCACCGATACCGCGGCGACCAGAGCGAATGCCAGAACGGCATCGGACGCGACGTCGTCACCGGGCACCGCGACGACGCCCGCGGCGAACGCCGACGCGCACGCACCGATACGTGCAGCGTGCCGCACGGGTGACGGGACATGGGCTCTCGCACACACACAGGCCGCAACCGTCGCCAGGACCGCAAGGACCACGGTCCATACCGACGATCCCCACCCGGACGTTCGTGTCATCGTCCACGAGGCGCCCAGGAGCGCCGCACCGCCGACGACAGCAGCGGCGGTCGCGGAATCCGAGGCAGACCACGAGCGTGGCGTCCCCAGATGTGCCACGGCGTCGGACACGTCGTCGAAGACCGGTGGCGAAATTTCGCCCGGACGATGGAAGACCAGGGTGTCACCTTCGCGAACTCCGTTGTCCGTCAGGGACAATCGCTGGTCGAGCTCGATTCCGACCGCCGTCGACAGGATCGGCGCGCTGGGAGGGCGTGGAGGATCCTCGGGCTCGCGCACCCCGTCCACGAGCGACGACAGCGCAGGAATCAGGGCAGCCACCGACAGTCCGGCCGGCATGCTCACGTCGACTTCGAGTCCATCCGCGACCACCGTCAGTCGGATGGCCCCCGACCCGATGCGGCGCACCCCTCCAGCGCCGCTCGTGATCGGCTCGACACCCTCGTGGGAATCGGTCATCACCGTTGTCATCGAAAGTCCCCCCGAACTCTCGGCCGCGGCTCTCGCCGCAGGTTGTTCGAGCACTATAAGTCAGACGGAGGACAGTGCCTGCCCTTCGGCTCCCAGACGACGTTCATCCACAGCCCGGGATTCGCCCACTTCCGCTGTGTCGGTCGGCAGCGTTACGGTCTGACACGACCTGCCGAACGGGGGAGGCGGGGCATGGGGGTGTCGTGGTGGGTGTCGTGGATGTTGTCGACGACGTGCATGTTGTCGACGAAGTGGGCGTGGTCGACGTACGAGCGGTGCATCGACGAGGTCACCGGGCAGAGGCTCCGCGGGTTCCGGCGGGGACGGTAGAGATCGAGGCGCCGCCGGAAATTCCGCGCGTCGTCTCCGGAAGTCCGCTGCTGAAAATGCTGCCGCTGGTGATGGTCGTCGCGATGGTGGGAATGGTGGCGTTGATGATTTCGTCGGGGGCTGCGGCGAATCCCATGACGCTGCTGTTCCCGGCGATGATGGTGGTGTCGATGCTCGGCATGTTCGCCGGCGGTGGTCGCGGGGGTGGCCCGAAGACTGCCGAATTGGACGAATCGCGCAAGGACTACCTTGGTTACCTGGGAAGTCTGCGTGATCGCGTCCGAGCGACCGCTCGAGCGCAGCGAGAGTCGCTGGTGTGGTCTCATCCGAGTCCGAAGGCGCTCTGGACATGCGCCGGCACTGCTCGAATGTGGGAACGACGCGCCGCCGACGACGACTTCTTACATGTGCGTGTCGGTGTCGGAGACCAACGCTTGGCGACGCGGCTGGTCTCACCCGAGACAGGTCCGGCCGAAGATCTCGAGCCCGTGTGTGCGGCACAGCTGCGATTCTTCGTCAGGACGCACTCGATCGTCCGAGACCTTCCGACGGCGGTGTCCCTACGCGCGTTCTCGGTGATCCGGTTCGAGGGCGACGGTTCGCACGTGCATGGTGTGGTTCGCTCGATGCTTTTGCAAGCGTGCATGTTTCACGGACCGGACGATGTCGCGGTGGTGGTCGTGGCAGGTCCGCAGAGCGCTGCCGACTGGGACTGGGTGAAGTGGTTGCCTCACCACAGAGACACCGAGGGGAGTGACAGCGCCGGTGCGCGGCGAATGACGTTTCGAACCGTCGCCGAGGCATCGACGGTTCTGTCCGCGTCGCCACGTGAGTCGGCTGGGCCGATCGGATCGGGACGCAGTCGTCGTCACGTTTTGATCGTGTCGGGTGGTGGTGTTCCGGACGCCGCGAATCTCGATGCGTGTGCCGCCGACGAGTCCGTCACAGTGTTCGACCTGTCCGCCGAGGTGCCGGCACCGAGTGAGGACAGAACACTCGTACTCGTACTGGACGGCGGGGGTATCGGGGCGCGCGGCCGGGTCGGGGTGGAGATGTTCGGCACTGCGGACAGCATGGATGTGGTGACGGCAACCGCGGCGGCAAAGTCACTTTCGCCGTATCGAACTCCGGGAGGCGCAGGCGCGACCGAGGTTTTGTCGACGCGTTTCGACTCCTGGGATCGCTTGCCCGGTATGGCCGATCCCGCCACTCTGGACCCGTCCAATTCCTGGGTTGCACGCTCGGGTCGAGCCAGGCTTCGAGTTCCCTTCGGCACCGATACCGACGGTCGGGTGGTCGAGCTGGATTTGAAGGAGGCCGCCGAGGGCGGCATGGGACCTCACGGCCTGTGCATCGGTGCTACCGGTTCGGGAAAGTCCGAGCTTCTGCGCACCATCGTCCTCGGACTCGTCGCAACTCATCCACCCGACGTGCTGAACCTTGTCCTTGTCGACTTCAAGGGCGGCGCAACCTTTCTCGGTCTCGAATCGGCTCCTCATGTTGCCGCGGTCATCACCAATCTCGCCGAGGAGTCGGGGATGGTCGAGAGGATGCGTGACGCGCTTGCCGGGGAGATGAACCGTCGTCAAGAGCTTCTGCGTGCCGCGGGAAATTTCGCGAACGTGACGGAGTACAGCAGGGCGCGCGACGGCGGGGCGCAGCTCCCGCCGCTGCCAGCCCTCTTCGTCGTCGTCGACGAATTCTCCGAACTGCTCACTCGCTTCCCGGAGTTCGCCGATCTGTTCCTCGCAATCGGCAGACTCGGACGGTCTCTGCACATCCATCTGCTGCTCGCCAGTCAGCGCCTCGACGAGGGCCGCCTGCGAGGCCTCGACAGCCATTTGTCCTACCGAATCGGATTGAAGACGTTCTCGGCGACCGAGTCACGATCCGTTCTGGGGGTCGCGGATGCTCACCATCTGACCGGGGGACCGGGGGCCGGTTATCTGAAGACCGACTCGAGCGATCTCGTGCGGTTCGATGCGTCGTATGTCTCGGGGCCGTACGCACCGGGTGCTGTGTCGTCGTCCTCGGTCCTGCCGGGTGCGGCGCCGTCGGCGGGAGTCTGCCTGTTCACGACACTGCCGATGTCGCCCACCGATCGTGTGCTCGAGCATCTTTCCGCCCCGCTGATCGAGTCTCTCGGCACCGGAGCGGACACGGCGTCGCCTATGTCCGAACGCGTCGCCGACACGATGCTCTCGGCAGTTATCGAACGCCTTCGAGGCCACGGCCTGCCTGCACACCGGGTCTGGCTGCCTCCGCTGGACCGGCCCGTTCCATTGGACGAGGTCACCGCATTGTCGAAAGCCGTGGAGGGCGGACAGGTGGATCCGACGAGGCTGTCCGCGGCGGTGGCCGTCGTCGATCGCCCGTACGACCAGCGCCGGGACGCGCTCGAACTGGATCTAGCGGGCGGCAGCGGGCACGTGGCTGTCGTGGGTGGTCCCCAGGCGGGTAAGTCCACCGCGCTGTGCACGCTCGTTATCTCCTTGGCAGCGCGATATTCGCCCCGAGACGTGCAATTTCACTGCTTGGACTTCGGCGGCGGTGCGGTGGGGCGCCTCGGTTCGCTTCCCCACGTCGGATCCGTCGCGACCCGAACCGACGGTGACAAGGTCCGGAGGATCGTCGCCGAGATTGCGGGCACCGTCCGGCGGCGTGAGGAACTTTTTCGAGCGCGAGGTGTGCGTTCGATGGCCGACGTGCGCTCGGCACGCGTGTCGGCCTCCGGTCACGACGATCTCCGCATCCCAGATCTCATGCTTGTCATCGACGGGTGGCACACGGTTCGGGCAGAGTTCGACGTGCTCGAACCGGCGCTCCAGGAGGTGGTGTCGGGCGGACTCTCCTATGGCGTCCACATCATGATCGCGGCCGGGCGGTGGGCCGAGATTCGGCCCGCGGTGAAGGACGCGATCACCTCGCGGATAGAGCTTCGAATGGGTGATCCTTCCGATTCGGACATCGGTCGTGCTCGTGCCGCCCTGGTGCCCGAGGGACGTCCGGGCCGTGGGATCACCAAGGACGGTCTGCACCTCCTGATCGCGCTGCCACGAATGGGGCTCTTCGCACTTGGTAGGGGCGGGTGTCGATCGACGCCGTTGCCGTGTCGGTGATTGAAAAAGGGCCCGCGCCCTTGTGAGCTGGGTGTTCTCAGGCATCCAGGACAGCAAGGAACGCGGG
>JBASAM010000006.1:0-6838 GCA_049650605.1 Rhodococcus sp. (in: high G+C Gram-positive bacteria)
CGGTTCTGGCCGAGCTCGCCACCGACGGTCTGCCGCAGGGCGATCTCGGCGGAGTGGTGGCCGCGGCCCTGGGCAACGCACTGAGCCTCGACGGAGTCGTCGACCTCGACGGCGACGTGGTCGGCCAGCTGGCGACCGCACTGGACGGCGCGGTCGGCCTCACGGGCGGACTGGACACCGCCGCGCTGACCGATCTCCCCGCGACGCTCAGCGCCGCGTTCGGCGTGGGCGGCACGGCCGGCGCCGATCTGGGAACCGCGCTCGGTGCGCTGCTGGACGTGACCGGCGGCACCGATCCGGTATCGGCACTCGGTGCTGCGCTCGGATCGTCGAGTGACCTCACCACCGCACTCGACGCAGCCTTCGGTTCGGCACTCGCCGCCGGCGGTGAGCTGAACGCCGACGGCCTGCCGCTGAGCGGACTGCTCGATGCCAACACCGGTCTGGACGGCAGCCTCAGCGCGCTGACCACCCTGACCGGAAACGCGGATGCGGTCGGCGGTCTCGCCGCCGGCCTGGGCGGCACCCTGACCGGTGTCGGCGGAGCCGTCACCGATCCCGCGAACGTGGCCGATGCGGCCGCGAGCGTGGGCGGTGGACTGGCCGGCGGATTGGGCCTTGGTCTGGGCAGCGTCACGCAAGGCGGCGTGGATCTCGGATCCGAGTTGGCCGGCGGCCTCACCGGTGCCGCGACCGGTACGGGCGGCGTCTTCGGCGGGTTCGAGATCTCCCCGGACGGCGAGTTCACCGGCGGGCTCGACAACACGTCGCAGTTCACCGGCGCACTCGACGGCAGCGTCGATGCCACGGCCGACGCGGTGGGTCAGTTCCAGAACTCGACCGATGCGGTGCTCGGCGGCGTCACCGGCGCCGGCGACGGGCTGGGCCTCGGCGGGGTCACGGACGTCACCGCGGATGCTCTGGGCGCGGTCACCACCGACGGCGGTGTCGGCGGAGATCTCGCCGGTGAGGCCACCTCCTGGCAGGACGTCGACGCGGAAAGTGCGTTCGACGGACCGGCATCGGCTGTCGGCGACGTCGCGGGCGGCCTGACCGGCGGGCTCACGGACACCCTCGGTGGGGGTCTGGGTGGCGGGCTCGGGGACGTGGCGGACGTGCAGCCCGACGTCGATCAGGACGTCGATCTGAACGTGCTGGATCCGGGCCAGGGCAATTGACATAGCGGGCTCCACGCCCGTTCTGTGATGTAACACCGAAGACCCCGTACGCGCTTATGCGTACGGGGTATTCGGCGCTTACGGTGATAGTGATAGATCACATAAGAACGCTCGACCGCTGCCACCGCACACAGATCGGGACCACATGCCGAACACTCAGCCCGCACAGCAGCCGGCAACTCAGGCGTCTCAATTGGCCGAGTTGCTGTCCCGCACCAGTGAGATCTCGATGAGTGCCGGCCGCCGAGACCTGGTCGACCGGCTGGCGGCGGCCCGCGAGCGCGTGCTCGATCCGCGGCTGCGCATCGTCGTGGTCGGCCCCCTCAAACAGGGAAAGAGCCAGTTCGTCAATTCACTTCTGGGTCTCGACGTGTGCTCGGTGGGCGACGACGAGACCACAGCGGTGCCCACCATGGTCGCCCACGCCGAGAACGAGAAGGCGGAACTGGTGGTCGCCGAGATCGGGTCCGACCCCGTCCGCATTCCCGTCCCGATGGACGAGATCCACTCCGTGACACCGTCGGATCCGCGCGCGGAGGGGCGCGAGATTCTACGGCTGGAGATCTCGGTTCCCAGTTCGCTCCTTGCCGACGGGCTGGTCGTGATCGACACCCCCGGCGTCGGTGGGCACGGAAATCCGCACGCGAACAGCACGCTGGGGCTGGTGACGTCCGCCGACGCCGTTCTGGTGCTGTCGGATTCGAGCCAGGAGTTCACCGAGCCGGAGGTCGCGTTCCTGCGTCAGGTGGTCACGCTGTGCCCGTCGGTGGCGTGCCTGATCACCAAGACCGACCTCTACCCGCATTGGCGACGCATCGTCGACGCGGACAAGGGGCACCTCGCGCGCGAGGGTGTCGACGTTCCGCTGCTGCCCGTCTCGTCGATGTTGCGGTCGCACGCACTGCGATTGAAGGACGAGTCCCTCGACAGAGAAGCTGGTTTCCCCGCGCTCTACGACTTCCTGCGCGGGGTGGTGAAACGCGCAGACGTGTTGACCCGCAAAGCCGTTGCGCTCGACGTTCGGTCGGTGTCCGAGCACCTCGCGTTGGCACTGGGTAGTGAACTCGCCGCGTTGAAGGATCCCGAGCGGGCGGCCGACGCCGTGACGGGACTGCAGCGTGCGCGCGCGGCGGCCGAGGACATGCAGAAGCGCAGCAGTCGCTGGCAGCAGACGCTGAACGACGGCATCACCGACTTGGCGTCCGACATCGACCACGATCTTCGAGACCGGCTGCGCGTGATCACCCGTGAAGCCGAGGAGGCCGTCGACGGGGGGGACCCGGGCAAGGACTGGCCGCAGATCGGCGAATGGCTCGAAGAACAGATCGCCTCCGCGGTGGGAGACAATTTCGTATGGGCGCACGAGCGTTCGCTGTGGCTCGCGGAGACCGTCGCCCGGCATTTCGCCGAGACCGCCGAGGCCAACCTGCCCGCGGTGAACATCTCCGGCGTCGACGGGGTCATGGATCCCGTCACCTCGCTCGGCGATCTCGAGTCCGGCCGCATGGGCATCACGTCCAAGGTGCTCGTCGGCATGCGCGGCTCGTACGGCGGTGTGCTGATGTTCGGTCTGATCACCACCATGATGGGTCTGGCGCTGCTCAACCCGATCTCCTTGGGCGCCGGAGTTCTGCTGGGTAGCAAGGCATACAAGGACGACAAGGAAGCGCGCGTGCTCAAGCGACGCTCGGACGCGAAGGTTGCCATCCGCAAATTCACCGACGACGTGAGCTTCCAGGTGGGCAAGGAGTCCAAGGACCGATTGCGCTCGGTGCAGCGTCTACTGCGTGATCACTTCACCGACATGGCAGATCAGACGATGCGCTCGGTCAGCGATTCACTGCGTGCCGCGCAGGAGTCGGCCTCCATCGCCTCGTCCGAACGAACGACGCGAACAGCGGAGTTGGAGCAGTCGCTGAAGAAGATCGCGTCGCTGCGATCCATCGCGGAGAAGCTCGACCCGCAGGCGGTCGAGGCCGCGAAGGCGGACAAATCCGTCGACCGCGCCGAGATCGGTTCGACGTCGTGAGTATCACGCTGGACCGCGCGCGTGAGCTCGTGGCGGCCGCTCAGGCCGAGTACGCGCAGTCGCCCGATGTACGAGATGCATTGCGAGCGTGCGCAGATCGCCTCGACGAGCCGCTGCGGGTGGCGCTGGCCGGGTCGCTCAAGGCGGGCAAGTCCACCTTGCTCAACGCCCTGGTGGGACAGGACATCGCCCCGACCGACGCGACGGAGTGCACCCGCGTCGTCACGTGGTACCGGCGGGGTGCGTCCCCGTCGGTGACGGCGCGGTACGACGGTGACCGGTCGATGAGCATCCCGGTGCTGCGCCGCGGCGGACGGCTGTCTTTCGATTTCGGTGAGCTCACCGCCGATCGCGTCGATCGTCTCGACGTGGAATGGCCGGCCCGAACCCTGGCCCGCAACACCATCATCGACACCCCGGGCACGTCCTCGCTCTCGCGAGACGTCTCCGAACGGACGTTGGCGATGCTGACACCCGACGACGACGCGTCCGGCGCCGACGCGGTGGTGTACCTGCTGCGCACGCTGTCCTCGTCCGACACCTCGTTCCTCACCCGCATCAACGACGCGGTGGGCGGCGATTCCGGTCCGCTGGGCGTGGTGGGCGTGGTCTCGCGCGCCGACGAGGTGGGTGCCGGCCGCATGGACGCCATGATGTCCGCCAAAGAGGTGGCGTCGCGATTCGCCGTCGAGTTGGAGAAGACCGGTCTGTGCCAAGCCGTCGTGCCCGTCGCCGGACTGCTGGCGCTGGGCGCGAGGACCCTGCGGCAGAGCGAGTTCGCCGCTCTCGTTGCGCTGGCCGACGCGCCGCCCGACGATCTGCAGCTGGCCATGTTGTCGGCGGATCGGTTCGCCCGGCCGGACATGCCGCTGCCCGTGGATCCGGAAACCCGTGCAGGACTGGCTGATCGGTTCGGTCTGTTCGGCATTCGTCTGGCCGTGACTCTGATCCGAATGGGAACCCGCGATTCGCCCTCGTTGGCACGAGAACTGGTGGAACGGAGCGGCCTCGACGAGCTGCGCCACATCATCGACGTTCAGTTCGGTGAGCGGGCCGATCAGCTCAAGGCGCATTCGGCTCTGGTCGCTATCGAACGGGTCATGCGGGCCTCTCCTACACCGGGTTCACGAGCCATCGTCGACGAGGTCGGTGCGACGCTGGCCGACGTGCACGGCTTCCGGGAACTGCGCCTGCTGGGGCAACTCCGGGCGCGGGAGGTACAGCTGGCGGAGCCGGAGACGGCGGAACTGTCTCGATTGATCGGTGCGAACGGTACCGACGTTTTCACCAGGCTCGGCCTCGACCCGGACGATTCGACCGAGTTGGCCCGAAAGACCGCGTTCGACGCGGTGCGTACATGGCGGTCCCGCGCATCGCATCCGTTGTTCGATCGCTTCACCGTGCGCGCCTGCGCGATCGCGACTCGGAGTGCGGAAGGGATCTTGGCGGAACTGGACAGAGACTGAAACCTCAACGCGTGTAGAAGATTCAGCTGTGTAGAAGGTTCAGGTGTGAATAAGGTTCAGCGGCGCACTGGTGCCGCTGACAGCCAGCGACCCACCGGCGGTAAGTAGAGCGGCGCCGTCCCCAGCACCGCCAGCGCTGCCACCACGAAGGGCGCCCACACGACCGGAGACTCCAGCGCCTCGGAGGTTGCGATCCAGAATGCGACCGAACCTGCCGCCGCGACGATGCCGATGACGGTCAACATCGATCGCCCGGACGATCGGCGGGCGCGAATCTGAAAAATCCCGGACAGCGCGAGCAGCAGCACGACCACGGCGCCGGCCGCGCCCGCGACCAGCGTGATCATGACCGTGGCGTCGACGTCGTCGGCCGAGGTACCGGGCGCGTCCGACAACACGACGTCGGACAGGCGCCCGCGAAGACCCTCGTAGTCGAGGGCGAGCACCGCGGTGGTCGCCACCAGCGCAATCAGGCACAGCGACCACAAAGCGACGGCCACGTCGACGGCACGGGGACGGGCATCGGGAACGGGTTCGCGCAGCGGTGTCACCCGTACTGACGGCCTGGCCGGCTTGGGCGGTGCGGAAGTCTCGTCGTTCCGGCCGTCGTCGTCCCGGTCTTTGTCCGCTGCCATCATGTCGTGAAGGTTAACGGGGACGGTAGGGAGAAGTGCCGTGTGGCCGAAACCAACGAATGACAGGCGCGCGGTGACTGCGCCTAAAGATTGGCTGCAACATCACATGTGAGTTTGCTGAGTGCCCTGCATCACTTAAATTGGGCACGTTGCTCGATTGTTGGGTCGCTCGACCCCTGGTTCGATTGGACGTCAGAAGTGCGCAGACTCAAACTCACCGGCGTAGGCCTCGCCTTGTGCCTCGGACTGTTCGGTGCAGGTACTCCCTCGGCCGTGGCGGAGCCTCCGGGTCCCGCAGCCGGTTTCTACACCCCGCCCAGCCCGTTGCCCATGGGCAATAACGGTGACCTGATCCGCACCGGACCGTCGAACCTGGCGCTGTCGCTCCCGTTGCCGCAGGGCGGCATCCCGGGCGCTGCGACCCGCGTCATGTACCGGTCGCAGGACGCGAACGACCAGGCCAACGCGGTCACCGGCACATACCTCGATCCGTTCGCACCGTGGAACGGCCCCGGTGACCGCCCGCTCGTGGTCATGGCTCCGGGCACCAAGGGTGGCGGCGACCAGTGCGCTCCGTCGCACCAGCTCAACAACGTGCTCACCTACTCGCCGCTCCTCGGGCTGATGGTCGAGTACGAGTTGGCGCAGATCTACTCGCTGCTGCTCATGGGCTACGGCGTCATGATCACCGACTACGACGGACTCGGCACCCCCGGCGCGCACACCTACGTCAATCGTGCCGCGGAAGCACACGCGGTGCTCGACGCCGGTCGCGCGGCCCTCAAGTTGCAGGGCCAGAAAATCACTCCGAACAGCCCGGTCGGCCTGTGGGGCTACTCGCAGGGTGGTGGCGCGGTGGCCGCGGCAGCCGAGCTCGCTCCTGAGTACGCACCGGAGTTGAATCTCAAGGGAACCTACGCGGGCGCACCGGTCGCAGACCTCGGCGCCGTGCTGGCCCAGGTCGACGGAACCTTCCTCACCGGTGTGATCGCGTACACCCTCAACGGTCTCCGTCGCACCAACCCCGAACTCGGCCCGATCATCGACTCCTCCACCAACGATGCCGGCAAGCGAGTGCTCGCAGCAGCCGACAATCAGTGCATCGTCGAGAGTGCGCTGACCATCGGCTTCCACCGCACCAACGAATGGATCGTGACGGGCCAGTCGCTGTCGGAGTACCTGCAGAACATCCCCGAAGCGCAGGCTGCACTCGCGCAGAACAAGGTGGGCAATCGCACGCCGAACACCCCGGTGTACATCGACACCTCGACCGGCGACGACATCGTCCCCCACGGCCAGGCTGTTGGTCTCGCCGCAGATTGGTGCGGTAAGGGAGCGAACGTCCAGCTGAACACTCAGCCGTGGCCGTTCTTCATCCCAGGCCTCGCTCTCGGGCACCTCGTGCCGGAGTTCGTCGGTATGGGAGCCGCACTGAAGTGGATGGACGCACGGTTCCGCGGTATACCAACAGGCGGTAACTGCGCCGCCTGATCTCCTGCATCACCCGAAGCGCCTCGATCAGATCTGATC
>JBASAM010000007.1:0-49159 GCA_049650605.1 Rhodococcus sp. (in: high G+C Gram-positive bacteria)
GGTGACCGGCGTCAATGCCTCGCTGCCGCCGCCCGGCGACGACCCCGATCCAGCCGACGCTCCCGGCCGCCCCGACACCACTGCCGTCCCTGCCCGCGGAGTCGCCGACGCGAAGTCGGGAGCCGGAGGACCTGCGGCCGGCTCGGGTGTGCCGATCACCTGAACGACGCCGTCGGGCTGAACCACCAGCCGCGGAACGTCCGAGGTGGGGATCATGCCTTGCTGCGTGGCTCGCCTGGCCAACTCCGGTGCCGAGTTCGCGATCTCGACGTCCCGTTGCAGCGCCGCTGCCTGCTCGGACAGCGATTGATTGACGGCGCGGTCGGCACTGAGGACGTAGGAATCCTCCGCCGCGCGGGTGCTGAGCAGAAGAGTGGAGGCAAGACCGACAGCCAGCAGTCCGATGATGCTGGCGACGAATGGGATTCGACCGCCCACCGAGGCCGCGGTTCGGTCCGCTTTCGGACCCGACTCGTGCGACACGGCACGCTGACGACGCTTGTCGTAGGCACGTTTCGCGGCACCGGTTCGAGCGGGCGGCCGCGGAGTACGCACCTTCTCGATCGACGAGCCGGTGCTGCGACCGCCGTCTGCGTCGGGTACGTCCACCGGGACACTCATGACGACCTCCTGGAAATTCGTTCTGCAGCGCGCAGTCGCACCGGCGCTGCTCGGGGGTTGTCGTCTATTTCGTCTTGCGAGGCTTTCTCGGCCCCACGTGTGAGCACACGGAATTCAGGTCCGCTGCCGGGCAGTTCCACCGGTAGTCCGTCCGGGGTGGTGGACCGAGTGCGCGGCGTCAGCTCTTGCTTGACGACGCGATCCTCGAGCGACTGGTACGACATGAACACGATTCGACCGCCCACCACGAGGGAGTCGAGTGCAGGACCGACGGCATCGCGCAGCGAGTCCAACTCCTCGTTGACCGCGACACGCAGCGCCTGGAAAGTTCGCTTGGCGGGGTGCCCACCCGTTCGGCGAGTAGCCGCCGGGATGCTGGCGTAGAGCAGCTCCACCAAGGGGCCGCTGGTGACGAACGGTTCGCTCTCGCGGCGCCGCACGATCGCCGAAGCGATGCGCCCGGCAAACCGCTCTTCTCCGTACGTGCTGAGAATTCGAGCGATCTCGCCGTGGGTGCTGGTGTTGAGAATGTCGGCCGCGGTGCGTCCGGTGGTGGGATCCATCCGCATGTCGAGCGGTGCGTCGACCGAATATGCGAATCCACGTTCGGCCGAGTCCAGTTGCATGGAGGACACCCCGAGGTCGAACAGAATGCCGTCGACGCTGCCGGTGGCGGGCAGACCGGCCTCACCCAGGGCATCGTCGATGCCGTCGTAGGTGGTCGCGACCAGCACCACGCGGTCTGCGAACCGAGACAACCGCTCCCCCGCGGAGGAAAGCGCGTCGGGATCGCGATCGAGTCCGATGAGCCGGAGGGTGGGATAAGTCTCCAGGAAGTGTTCGGCGTGACCGCCGAGACCGAGGGTCGCGTCGATGTATACGGGATCGCGGTTCTGCTCGGAAGCGGCCGCGAAGGCGGGTCCGAGAAGGTCGTCAGCGCGTTCGAGACGCACCGGGGTGTGCGAGAAAACGGGACGAGCGGGTTCGGAAGCGGATGCGTTCTCGTCCTCCGCCATGGTGGTGATCTCCCGCCTGATTCGCGTCGAGCCGTGTGACTGTGCCGTTCGTGACAGCGAGTGCGTCGAGGTCTCTGTCCGACAGTGGAACCTGGCGTCGGGGAAGTACGTCAGGGTCCGACCGGTACTTGGCGTTGGGGAAGTACGTCAAGGCCCGGTTCGGGCAGAGGCCACGCGGCACTCGCCGCCAACCTGAGCGGCTACAACATTCCAATGAGCGATTCGTCGACTGCTTGCGAGAAATCTTCTTCGTGGTCGTTCGAGTACTGCTCCCACGCTGCGGCGTCCCAGAGCTCGAGGTGGTCCATGGATCCGAGAACCACACAGTCCTTCGAGAGCTTGGCGTAGTCGCGGTGTGACGAGCCGATGGTGATGCGCCCTTGCGAGTCCGGACGCTGCTCGTCTGTGCCGGCGGCCAGGTTGCGGATGTAGGCACGCGCCTGCGGGTTCGACCGAGAAGCCTTGGACAGCCTCTCCACCCGCTCGGCGAATACCTCGCGCGGATAGATGGCCAAGCTGTGGTCCTGCCCTTTGCTCACCATCACTCCTCCCGCAAGATCGTCGCGAAACTTAGCCGGCAAGGTCAGCCGGAACTTGTCGTCGAGTTTGGGCGTGTAGGTACCGAGAAACACCCGGCACCTCCTGCTCGAACCCACCTAGCGCACTGTGCGAATATCTCTCGATCTCCGCTGCGCACCACATTACCCCACTTTCCCCCACATTCAATCTTTGCCGGACATATTTTTAGTGACTGGTCACCAAAAGGCCAGGTCGTGACCGTGGGTGACGGTGGGAGTTCCATTTTCGGGAACCGAGACGCGGGTACGGCCAATCGGATCGGCCACCGCCGACCACATCGGAACACCGCATCACGCGGCGAATATGCCCAGTTCACGAACAGCGTGCAGCCAATCGGCCCGCCACACAGCGCGGCCCGGGTGGCAGCGTGGGGCGATGTGGGGACGACTGCGGCAATGACGCGTCCGAGTGGGGCGGGGTGGGCCGACGGCTCGATCTGCGCCGGACTACAACGACAACAGCGCGGCACCCGAAGGTGCCGCGCTGCTGTCGTTGTGCGTGAAGTAGGTGGAACTACTCCTGGTCGAAGCGTCGTTTGAACCGATCTTCCATCCGCGAGGAGAAACCCTTGCGAGGTCCACGTCGCGGGGCCGAACCCTGTCGGCGTCCGTCACCGGACGATGGTGGAGTTCCGCCCTCGGACTCCGTGGACTGCGGCGGTGCCGGTTTGCGCACCAGAAGGAGCACACCCGACCCGAACATGAACACGAAGCCGATGAGACTGATGATCGGGAATCCACCGGGCTTGAACGGAAGGGCCACACCTGCAATGAGCAGAATGAGACCGATCACGAACAAAGCGATGGCTTGGAATCGGCGCCGCGTCGACGCGGCCCTGATCCGTCCGCCGCGCACGGTCGACGCGAACTTGGGGTCCTCAGCATAGAGAGCGCTCTCGATCTGGTCGAGCATGCGCTGCTCGTGCTCGGAGAGTGGCACGGTACCTCCCCCGGCACTGGATGTTGGCTCCCACTTCTTTGCCAGAAGCGAGAGGTAGCCGAACGGTCGCGGCTACCTGTTGTCGATGATACGAGCAGAATCGGCGGCGTACCACCTACCTGCACAACCAGTATGCGAGAAAATTGTTCTTCGTGGTGAGGACCCGCCCTAAGCGGACTCCGCGACGTCCTCCGCTGGAGCGCTCAAACGATCTTCGACACTGTGCAAAAACCGCCCTACCTGCGAAAAGAACTCGTCGGCTTCGGCCGCGTCGAGGCGATCGGCGGATCCTGCCTCGATAGACGCCCGCACGGCGGAATACGCCGAGAAGTACGCGGACCACTCGGCGAATTCGGGCGCGGCCGTCCGCATCCGCACCCAGGCACTACGCGAAGCGCCACGCTTGGGCACGGGATCCACTGCATCGAGCAGGGCGCCGGCACCGCGCAGAGCGGCAACGTAGGACTCCAGAAAGAGGTCTGCCGCGGACGGAGCGCCGGCGGCGTCACCCAGGATGGCGTCGGCTCGCCCCAGCAACATGCGTGCCCGCGCGTAACCGTGAGGACGAGCCGCGGGCCGCGACGACACGGGACGCTGTGACGACGCCAGGCGGGGGGTGGCCGCGGGGCCTCCCATCGACGCGACAGAGGAAGCCTCGACCGAACCACTCCGGCGAGCGGTGTCGTCGATCACGCTCCGACCGACATCTCTTGTCTGCGCCATACCTCTTCCTCCCCGTGATATCGCCCGGTGTGACATGGCCTGGTGTAATCACCGACCGACCGAGAACTGCCGACAATCGGCCCTCTCCGAACAACAACGACCAGCGTTCGAACAATCCGCCGAGCGCTCCCGACGAGGGCGATGTAAGCATGGAGGTCGGACATCTTCCGCAGAAGCGCTCTGCACCGACCCCGATGCTGCACATCGACACTGGACGTCGATCCACGAGATAGAGGTCCAGTCGAACACTTGTTCGATTGCGTCACCGTAGCGCGCACCACCGACACGATGCGAGGAATCGACGTGACCACGGTCCACCGCGCCGCCTACCCGTCGTTCGGCGACGGTCCGATACTGATCGATCTGACTCCTCGAGAGATGCGACGACGACTTACCGAGGCACTGTCGGTGTACGTCGCAGCGATGGGATATCCAAGCGGCACCGAGCTGCACCGCGCGCCCATGTGGGCCGAGCACATCCTGCGTCCGGGCTGGCGCGCAGTCGGAGCGGTGAACGCCGAGGACGGACCGCTGGTTGCCATCGCCTACTGCTATAGCGGGGCTCCGCACCAGTGGTGGCATCAACAAGTTCGCGACGGGATGCGGCGGGCCGGCTGGTCACACGAGGATGCCGCGCACGTCTTGACCGACTACGTGGAGCTGACCGAACTCCACGTCTCTCCATCCGTACAGGGCCACCGCGTGGGTGAGCGGCTGCTGGTCGCCTTGATGGCCGGTCGCGACGAGGGATCGGTTCTACTGTCGACGCCCGAGGTAGCGGCGGAGGACAACCGCGCCTGGCGCCTCTACCGCAGAATGGGGTTCCAGGACATCGTCCGCCGATTCCACTTCGCGGGAGATGCTCGACCCTTCGCGGTACTCGGCAGCGAACTACCACTGAACGATTCGTCGGGACACACCTCGACACTCCAGACCGACACGAACGATCAGCACACCACAGAGAAGAGGCCGACCACGTGATCGACGCCGCAATAGTCGGATCCGGGCACAACGCACTCGTATCCGCCGCATACCTCAGCGATGCGGGATGGTCCGTTCGAGTACTCGAACGCGACACCGTCGTCGGAGGCGCAGCGTCCACCGTCGAGCGATTTCCCGGCCACAAGGTGGACCGAGGATCCTCCGCACACATCATGGTTCGGCAGACGGGCATCATCGAAGAACTCAGGCTGGCCGACCACGGCCTGAGGTACCTCGACTGCGACCCTTGGGCGTTCGCTCCCCCACCACCCGGGTCCGACGAACCCGGCATCGTCTTCTCCGTCGACCTGCAGGCCACGTGCGCATCCATCGAAGCTGCCTGTGGCAGCAGGGACGCAGACGCCTATCGAGCGTTCGTCGACCTGTGGGGCCCGCGAAGTGCACGAGTGATGAAATCGTTCGGCAGCCCGCCCACGGGTCGAGCGCTCTTGTCGTCGTTCTGGGGAATGGACGCAAGCGACGGACCGGCAGCCCTGTCGCGTGAATTCCTTGCCTCCGGGGACGCCCTGCTCGATCGTTGGTTCAACAGCGAGCGGCTCAAGGCGGCGCTGGCCTGGTTCGGTGCACAGTCCGGACCGCCGATGTCCGAGCCCGGCACCGCCCCGATGGTGGCGTTCAACGCGTTGATGCACACGACCCCGCCCGGTCGTGCGGTGGGAGGAAGCGGCGCGCTCAGTGTGGCGTTGCAAACAAAGATCGAGGCGGACGGCGGCACGGTGTCGTTGGGTGACGCGGTGGTCTCCGTCGCGCGCGTGGGCGACGGATGGACGGTCCGCACAGCGAGCGGGGAAGAAGTCCGGGCCCGCACGGTGATCGCGGGATGTCACATTCTGACGACTCTCGACCTGCTCGACGCGGGCGGTTTCGATGCCGCCCTCACGCAGTCGTGGCGTCGGCAGATCGAAGTCGGACCCGGTATCGGAATGGTGGTGCGGGCGTCGACGTCGGCATTGCCGAGCTACCCGGGCGCACCGAGCGTCGAGGCGTCGACGAAGGGGCTGCAACTGCTGGTGCACGACCGTGCCCAGCTACGCCGCGCACACGGCGCGGCGTCCGCCGGTGACCTTCCACCAGCGCCCGTCGTTCTGGCGATGAGCTTCAGCGCGGTGGATCCGTCCATCGCACGTCCGGGCGAACACCAGGTGTCGCTGTGGTCGCAGTGGCATCCCTATCGGCTGGCCGACGGCCGGACGTGGCGAGGCGGCAGCCCCGAGGTGGCGGAGCTCGAAGGTGATCGCATCGTCGCCGAGGTGGACAAATACGCACCCGGGTTCGCCGACAGCATCCTGCGGCGCCACACCCAGTCGCCGTGGGACCTCGAGCAGGAGCTCGGACTGATCGGCGGCAACGTCATGCACGTCGAGATGTCGCTACACCAGATGATGATGTGGCGTCCGATGCCGGCGCTGGCCGATATGACGGTGCCCGGGGCGCCGTCGTTCTTCCTCACCGGCGCCTCCATGCATCCCGGCGGCGGCGTATCCGGATCGAGCGGACGCAGCGCAGCCAGACTTGCGCTGGCCGAGCGGGAGGGCAGCCCGCTCAAACGTGTGGTCTCCCGGATCTCCACCGCCCTGCCCTCCCGCTCCAGCGGTCGACGGTGAACGGGGTAGCGCCGTGAGCACCGACACCTCGCTACCGTCGCTGAAAACGACACCGGTCGCGTTGGGGTTCGCAGTCGCCGCGGTCCTCGCGCAGATCACGTACCCCCTCGTGTCCGGGGACACGCGCGACATCGTGACGTTCTGCGTCGTGGCACTGCTGGCGGCCGCCTGCATCACCCACGCGGCGAGCGCACGCGGGGTCGGCTGGGCCACGGTCATGGTGGTGGTCACGGCCGGAATCGGTTTGACCGCGGAAATAGTCGGCACCCGCACCGGCATGCCGTTCGGGTGCTACGAGTACGCGCAGGACCGCATCGGACCGTCCATCGCCACCGTTCCCATCGTCGTTCCGTTCGCGTGGACTGCCGGCCTGTACCCGGTATGGACTGCGGCAACGGTGGCGAGTCGTCGATTCGGCCGACCGGTGCTCACGCGTATCGCTCTCACCACCGTCGGCGTGGTGGGGTGGGATCTGTACCTGGACCCGCAGATGGTGGGCGAGGGGCAGTGGACATGGTGCAGCCCGCACGCGGCGCTGCCCGGTCTCGAGGGGATTCCGTGGACGAACTACGCAGGGTGGCTTTTGGTGGCCACGTTGATGGCGTGCGCGATGGAACTTCTCGGTCGCCGCGGCCGGGAGCGCGCCGCAGCGACGTCGCCGGTGGTGCCGTGGGCCCTGTTCCTGTGGACGTGGTTGGGATCCTCTCTGGCGCACGCGGTGTTCCTGGACGGCCTCGGGTGGTCGGCGCTCTACGGCCTCGTCGCGATGGGTGTGGTCGGCGTTCCCTTCGTTCGCGCTGTGGTCACCCGACGCGGGGGTGGCATCGATCTGGACGCGCCGCGCCCACTCGACAGACCCGTTCACTGACATTGCTCGACCGGCCTGGCACGATGACCGCTGTGTCCCAGCCTGCAACGTCCCTGCCTGCAACGTCTCGGTCCGTGCGACGAGTGCTGTCCGTCCTCGTCCTCGTTCTGATGGCGGTCCCGCTCCTGGCCGGATGCCTACGCGCGCAGGTCTCGATGGGCGTGTCCTCGAACGACCGCGTGTCCGGCCGCATCGTTGCGGCGACCGTGCCCACGGCCGACGGTGACACGGGCCCCGCCCTCGAGGTGCCCGACAGCTTGAGCAACAAGATCCGCGTTCAGCCGTACAGCTCCGACGGTTACGTGGGCAGCGAGGCACTGTTCAGCGACCTGACGTTCGGCGATGTGCAGCAGCTGGCCGCACTGTCGTCCCAGGCCGCCGGGCTCTATCAACTCGCACTCGTCAGGGCCGGCGATCTGGTGACGTTGGCTGGGCAGGTCGATCTGACCAACATCCCCGTCGACGGCAGCGACGTGCAGTTCTCGATTGCATTTCCGGCCAGAGTGGCCACCACCAACGGCGCACGTGAGGGTGACAACGTCGTGTCCTGGAAGCTGCCCCCCGGCGAGCGGAGCACGCTGCGCGCCGAGGTCCGGTATTCCGATCCCAACACCCGTAGCTTCGCCGGCTGGTCGGGGATCGTTTTCGGCGTGACGGTCGGCATCGCGGCCATCATCGGCGGAATGGCCTACGTCTCCCGCAACCCGGCCGACCGACGACGTCGGGAGTCGACGAGGCAGTGATCGACCCGCGCACGGCACTCGCACGAGCGGGCCGCCGCACCGTTGTCGCCGGTGCTCTGGCGTCGGTGGCCACGGCGAGCATCGCCCTCGTCAACGCCGCGACGGCCCCTGTCGTTCGCCCGAGATCCGCAGAATCGGTTCGAGCGGGGGAACGCATCACGGTCTGCATCCCCGCACGCGACGAGGCGCAACGATTACCGGCGCTGCTCCGCGACTTGCTTGCCCAGCAAACCGAGACGGACCTGCGCGTGCTCGTCCTCGACGACGGTTCGTCCGACGGAACAGCCGAGATCGCCCGCAGCGTCGTCGGCGAGGATCCGCGTTTCGAGATAGTGGACGGCCGCTCCCACGCCGACGTGGAGGGTATGGGGAAGTCGCTCGCATGCATCGATCTGGGGGTCAGGGCGCTCGCGTCGACCGATCCGACCCTGGTGGTCTTCCTGGACGCGGACGTCCGTCTGCACCCTCGCGCCTTGGACGCAGCTGCCGCCGTTCTGCGTGCTCACGGCGTGGCACTGCTGAGTCCGTGGCCCGAGGAGACAGCTGTCACCATGGTCGAGCGTCTCGTTCAACCGCTGCTGTCCTGGTCGTGGTCGGTGACGCTGCTGGTGTCCGCGGCAAATCGTGGTCGGAGACCGTCGATGGGCGTCGCGAACGGGCAGTTTCTGGTGATCGACGCCGCCGCGTACCGAGCCGTGGGCGGTCACGACAGCACTCGATTCGCGGTCGCGGACGATCTCGCCCTCGTCCGGCACCTACGACGTCGCGGATTCGGGACCGCGGTCGCCTACGGCGGCCGGGTGGCCACCTGCCGGATGTACACCACCGCCGCACAAGTCCGCGCCGGACATGCCAAGTGGCTGTGGTCGCAGTTCGGGGGAACGGTGGGCACCGTCGCGGTCTCGGCCGTCGCCACCGCGATATGGGTGGTTCCGCCAGCCGCGTTGACGGTGCGCGGACCGCTCCGACGGTGGGGCGCAGTCGGCTACGGAGCAGGCGTGGTGTCCAGGTTCGCGGCCAGACGAGCCGAGGGTGGCGCAGACTCTGCGATGCGAGATCTACTCACGTCCGCGGTCCACCCGCTGTCCGTCGCGGCCGGCACGGTCCTGCTCGCCTCATCGGACCGGGGACGCCGCCAGGGGACTCTCGTGTGGAAGTCCCGCGTGCTCGAGACGAAGCGCTGACGCTGCCGACAGCGCTGGGGTAGCACCCGGCACCGGCCTCGCAAGACCCAAGTTCTCCACGACCTCTGTTGTGGCCTTGGCGAAGTTGAGGCTGATGAAGTGCAGGCCCGGAGCGCCCTCGGCGATCAACCGCTCCCCCATCTCGGTGGCCAGCTCGATGCCTGCGGCGCGGACGGCCGAGCGATTCTCCTCGGTGCCCGAGCCCGCTGCCGTCATCAGCCTCTTCTCGACGGCCGGAGGGAGTGACGAACCGGACAGCTCCATCGCCCGGGTGATACTGCGCAACGAGGTGATCGGCATGATCTCCGGGATGATGGGTTTGCTGCCCTGCTCCGAGTCGTGTGCGACGACGCGGTCACGCAATCGCAGGTAATCCTCCACGTCGAAGAACATCTGCGTGATCGAGTACTCGGCACCGGCGCGCAGTTTGGCTACGAGGTGCTTGGTGTCGTGCGCCAAGTCGGGCGCACGGTGGTGGCCCTGTGGGAACGACGCGACGCCCACGTGGAAGTCGCCCAACTCGCACACCAGCCGAACCAGTTCTTCGGCGTACTCGACGCCGTCTGGATGCTTTTCCCACGGCCCCAGCGGGTCACCGGGAGGATCCCCCCGCAGCACCAGGATGTTCGAGATGCCGCGATCGGCGTACGCACCGACCATCGAGCGCAACTCGGCGCGACTGTGCGAGACGGCCGTGAGATGTGCGACCGGCAGCATCGTGGTGACCTCGGCGAGCTCACCGGTCACCCGGACCGTGCGATCGCGGGTGGAACCCCCGGCGCCGTACGTCATCGACACGAAGGCGGGATGCATCTGTTCGAAAGCACGTACCGCTCTCCACAGGCGTTCCTCGGCTGCCTCGTCGCGAGGGGGCGAGAACTCGACCGAAAACGGCACGCTTCCATGTGCGGCAGAGGCGAGTCGGTCCACCACCGAAGGCGTGCGGCTTTCGCGCGACGAGCGCGCGGCGGTGTTCTGGTACCCGGAATCTGTCACCAGCACAGCATAGTTTGCCGAAAGTCGGACCTGGTGACCAGCGGACGTTCGAGTTGCTCGCGTGCTGATCGAGGACGGCGTCGTGTCCGAATAGACCGGTAACATCTGAAGTCGTCGCCGAAGCTCCTCTGCGGCGACACGTCCGCTGCGATCCTCGGAGGTAATCCTGTTCACCGCATCAGGCACCAACGCCGCATCCACGTCGGTCCACCCCGGTTCGAGTCGGTCGGAGTGGCCACGCGGATCGTTCGTACCTGCGGTGGAGCGCGCCCTGACCGACTTCATGAGCGCCCAGCGGGCGACGGTCGACTCGGTGGGCCCGATCTATGCCGACGCCGTGGACGAGCTGACGTCGTTCGTGCTTCGCGGCGGAAAGCGTATCCGTCCCGCGTTCGCCTGGACCGGATGGCTCGGCGCCGGGGGCGATCCGGACGGCGACGACGTGAGCGCCGTGGTGGAGGTGTGTTCTGCGCTCGAGTTCGTCCAGGCCTGCGCGCTGGTGCACGACGACATCATCGACTCGTCGTCGACGCGTCGGGGGTTCCCCACCGTGCACGTGACGTTCGCCGAGCGGCATCGCCGGGCTGGCTGGAACGGCAACTCGGACAAGTACGGAGAGTCGGTCGCCATCATTCTCGGCGACTTGGCGCTGTGCTGGGCGGACGATCTGGTTCGAGCTGCGCACTTGGACGACGGCGCACGCGCCCGTCTCGCACCTGTCTGGTCTGCGATGCGAACCGAGGTGCTCGGCGGGCAGTTGCTCGACATCGCGGTCGAGGCCAGCGGCGACGACTCGGTGGAGGCAGCTCTGCAAATCGACCGCTACAAGACTGCCGCGTACACGGTGGAGCGCCCGTTGCTCATCGGTGCGGCTCTGGCCGGTGCCGACGAGCATCTGACGTCGGTCTACAGCACGTTCGGAGCCGACATCGGCATCGCGTTCCAGCTGCGCGACGACCTGTTGGGGGTATTCGGCGACCCGTCGGTCACCGGCAAACCGTCCGGCGACGATCTTCGGGAAGGCAAGCGGACCGTGCTTCTGGCCGCGGCGCTCGACGAAGCCGACCGCCGCGATCCCGCTGCCGCAGCCCGGCTGCGCGCCGGGCTGGGCACCGACTTGTCCGACGCCGAGGTCGACGTACTGCGCGGCCACCTCATCGAACTCGGCGCCGTCGACCAGGTCGAGCGCCGCATCACCGACCTCACCGACAGCGCACTCGCCGCTCTGGATTCCTCGAACGCCACCGAGGACGCCAAGACCCGGCTGACTGCAATGGCCTACACCGCCACCAGGAGAACATCGTGACCCGTGCCACCGTTTCCGGACCCAGCGACCACGTCATCGTCGTCGGTGCCGGACTGTCCGGGCTCGCCGCCGCCCTCCACCTTCGCGGCACCGGGCGCGAGGTGACGCTGCTGGAGAAAGCCGACTCCGTGGGTGGGCGCGTCGGATCGGTTCAGGCACCCGGATATCGCATCGACACCGGCGCGAGCGTGTTGACGATGCCTCATCTGATCGATCAGGCTCTGGCCGCCGTGGGCGCTACCCGCGAGTCCACCACCCCACCTCTGCGCTTGCACGCGCTGCACCCGGCGTACCACACCCGGTTTGCCGACGGCACCACCATCGATGTGCACTCGGACCCGGAACGGATGATCGCCGAGGTCGGGGAGAAGTGCGGACCGGAGGAGGCGGGTCGGTACCGCACGCTGCGTGCGTGGCTGGCCTCGATGTTCGAGGCCGAGTTCGACCGGTACATCGACGACAACTTCGACTCGCCGCTCGATCTCGTGGCCGAGAAGAAAGCGCGCGCCAACACGCTGAAGTTGTTACGTCTCGGTGGCTTCGCCAAGCTCGGCCCACGTATCGACGCATTGATCTCCGACCCTCGCCTGCGCCGAATCTTCACCTTCCAGGCTCTGTACGCCGGTGTGGCACCGGCCAAGGCTCTGGGTGTGTATTCCGCGATCGCGCACATGGACACCTCGCTGGGTGTGTCGTTCCCCGAGGGTGGAATGCAACGCATCGCTCAGTCGATGGCCGACGCCTTCGTCGGGGCCGGCGGCACCCTGATGCTCTCCACCGGCGTGCGCAGCGTCGAGATGGGTGGCTCTCGCGCTCGAGCTGTGGTCACCGAGAACGGTGACCGGTTCACCTGCGACTCCCTCGTCCTCACCCCCGACCTTCTGGTCGTCGATCGGTTGCTCGCAACCGCGGGCATCACGGTCAAGCGGAAGGTGCGAGCATCTCCGTCGGCGGTTGTCGTCCACGGCCGCGTCCCCGTCGACGTCACCGCCGGGTGGTCGTCGCGGTCGCACCACGTCATCGACTTCGGCGAGAACTGGGCCGAAACGTTCAAAGAGCTCACCGCCTCCCGCGGGCGCGGCACGCTGATGTCGGACCCGTCGCTGTTGATCACCAGGACATCGGTCACCGATCCGGAGCTCCGGGTGACGCACAATGGCGTCGAGCACGAGCCGATCTCCATTCTTGCTCCCTGCCCCAACCTCGACAGCGCTCCGCTGGACTGGAGTGCCATAACCCAGCCGTACGTGCGCGAACTGCTGCTCGAGATGGACAAGCGCGGCTACGCCGGGGTGTCGGAGCATCTGATGATCGACCACATCGACACCCCGCAGACCTGGCTCGAACAGGGAATGGTGGCAGGTACGCCGTTCTCGGCGTCCCACATCTTCAGGCAGACCGGACCGTTCCGGCGTCGCAACCTGGTCAAGGGCGCGGACAACATCGTGCTCGCGGGATGCGGAACCACACCCGGAGTGGGCGTACCGACCGTGCTGATTTCGGGCCGACTGGCCGCCGAGCGAATCGACCCGTCCGTCCGTCGATCGGCGCGTGTCGCGCTGTGACGGCCACGCCGGTTCGCCTTCCGGACGGAAGCCTCTAAACTCACATGCGTCCACGCGCTGCCGCCCTGCGGCGGCAAGCGAACGTCACGTCTTCTCGGGGAGGAATATGTCGACCTCCTCCCCTGCGGTGTCCACGAACGGGGCCGAATCGCCGTCACGTTTGCAGGCGATGTCCGAATTCTTCGGAGGACGCGCCGGCCGGGCCACCTTGGTCGGATTGTCCGGTTCGGTGCTGATCACCTTCGGCGGCTTCGGTTCGGGTGCCGTGCGACGGCAGGATCCGCTACTGGAGGCCATGCATCTGTCGTGGCTTCGATTCGGGCACGGTCTGGTGCTGTCCACCGTCATGGTGTGGATCGGCGTCCTGTTGATGATCGCGGCCTGGGTGCGACTCGGGCGCGCGACCCTGGGTCGACGGACCACCGTCGGCCAACTCCGCCTGGTGGTACCGGTGTGGATCGCCCCGCTACTTCTCGCGGTGCCGATGTTCAGCCGCGACGCATATTCCTACCTGGCGCAAGGTGCACTACTGCGGGACGGATTCGACCCCTACGCGGTGGGCCCCGTCGCCAATCCCGGAATTTTGCTGGACAACGTCAGTAGCGTGTGGACCACCACCACGGCGCCGTACGGACCGCTCTTCCTACTGCTCGGTGACGCCATCACCTCCGTGACCGGTGACAACGTCATTGCGGGCACGATGCTGCTGCGCCTGACGATGCTCCCCGGCCTTGCCCTCATGCTGTGGGCCGTGCCGAAGATTGCGCGGCACTTCGGCGCCGACCCGGCCGTCGCGCTGTGGCTGGCCGTCCTCAACCCCTTGGTTCTGATCCACCTCATCGGCGGCGTTCACAACGAGATGCTGATGGTGGGCCTGATGACGGCGGGGATCGCGGCCGTGCTCGATCATCGTCACGTCGCCGGTATGGGTCTGGTCGCCGTCGCCGTAGCCATCAAGGCCACGGCCGGGATCGCGCTGCCGTTCCTGGTGTGGATGTGGATGCTGCACGAACGGGACAAACTGCGGGCCGCCAACGAGGCCCGAGTCGAACGCGGCGAACCGACCAAGCCACACCGCCCACTCCTGGTGTTCGCTCGCACCGCGGGTATCGGGTTCGCGGTGTTCCTGGCCGTGTTCGTGGTGTCCTCGTTGGTGGCGGGCGTCGGCCTCGGCTGGCTGACCGCGCTGTCCGGCTCCGCGAAGATCATCAACTGGCTCTCGCTGCCCACGATCCTCGCCCACCTGGTCACCGTCGGCACCGGGTGGTTCACCGGCGCCCGGCTGGGGCCTGTTCTGGAAGTCACCCGACTGATCTGCGCCGTCGCGCTCGCCGCCGTGTTGGTGACGTCGTGGTGGAGATCGCGGCACACCGAACGCGGCGCTCTGCTGGGCATCCTGGTGTCGCTGGTGGCAATCGTGATCCTGTCCCCCGCCGCATTACCTTGGTATTACTCCTGGCCACTCGCGGTGGCCGCGGGACTGACCATGTCCACCACCACGTTGACTGTGCTGGTCGGCCTGTCGGCGTGGCTCATGCTGGTGTTCCAGCCCGGCGGTTCGATCGGGCTGTACACCTTTCCCCACGTCGTTCTGGCCACCTTCGCCGCGGTGGTGGCCGCTCTCGCGCTTCGTACCGTCGACCCGCTTCGGCTGCGCTCGGTGACTCATCCGGAACACCAGAACACCTTCGTACCGTCGACGGAGTCCATCTCGGACGTCCGTGCGGACCAACGCGCAAGTACCCGCGCAGACACCAGCGACGAGACCGGCAACACCGAGGACGTGACCCGTACGTGATCCATCCATCCACCTCGACCAACGCGGACGTGTCCACCACGTCTATTCCGCAGGCAACCGCAGCCGAACTCGACGAGGCCTATTCCCTCTGCCGCGACGTTGCCCGCGACCACGGCAAGACCTACTTCCTGGCCACGCGTCTGCTGCCTCCGGATCGCCGACCGGCAGTGCACGCGCTGTACGCCTTCGCACGGATGGTCGATGACATCATCGATGTCGACATGATTGCCGAGCGCGACAATGCCGACGCCGTGGCCGACCACCTCGCCCTGCTGACCCGGATCCAGGAGCGGCTCGAAGTCGGGCTGTCCACCCCGGATGTGCCGACGCGCCCCGTCCTCACCGGGCCGGAACGTCGACACGACCTGATTCTCGCGGCACTGTTCGACACCGCACGCCGATACGACATCCCGGCCGAGTACTTCACCGCGTTCATGACCTCGATGCGAATGGACGATCCGCACTCGCCGATCTACAAGGATCGGTACGCCACCATGGACGAGCTGATGACGTACATGTACGGCTCCGCGGCCGTGATCGGGTTGCAGATGCTGCCCGTTCTCGGAACGGTCGGTCCGGTGGACGAGGCCCGCGCGACTGCGTCCGCATTGGGCGAAGCGTTCCAGGTGACCAACTTCGTCCGCGACGCCGGAGAAGACCTGGCGCGAGACCGCATCTACCTTCCGGGCGACGTCCTGGCAGCCTTCGATGTCGACGAGGATCTGCTCTGGTGGTGCCGTCGTACGGGTTCGGTCGATCCCCGAGTGGTTCGAGCCCTGGCCGACATCATCGCCACCACGCGTGCGATGTACCGGACCGCCGAGCCGGGTATCGCGCTACTTTCTCCGCGCGCCCGCGAGGGAATCCGGGTGGCGTTCGCGCTGTACCGCGACATCCTCGATGCAGTCGAGAGTGACGGATACCGGTGCTTGTCGCGGCGTGCCGCCGTGGGAACACCCCGGCGTGCCCGGGTCGCAGCCGCAGCCGCTGGTCGTGGAGCAGTGGTCCGCGTGGGTGATCGCGTATCTCGACGACCCTGACCCCGACACGTGGTTCAGAAGGCCACGGCTCGTCAGAAGGCCATCGCCTGGGCACGACGGATGATCTCGCGGGCGTGGTCACCGCGAAGGACGTCCACCGGGGTTCCGGGAAGGCTGTCGTCGGGGGTGAACAGCCACCGGAGGATAGCGGGATGACCGTATCCACCGTCGAGCAGAACCGCGATGGCACCCGCTAGATGCTTGAGCGGTTGGCCGTCCGAGCCGATGAACTTCTCGGGCACGCAGACGATGCGGTCTCGGCGCACGGCAATCAGCTTGTGCTCTCGAATCAACTGCTGCAGGCGCGTGACGGCGATATCCAGCGTCTCCGCCGCATCGGGCAGCGGGAGAAGGACCTCGTCGGCGGGAAGAACGTCGTCGCAATACGGAAGTGCACTCACGCGACCAACCTAGGTGAACGCCGCGGTGGAGAACAATTCTCCGCCGCGCTTACGCCCATCGGAGCGCGTGGGAACGGGCGTGAGCCGCGCAACTGACTACCATCGACTATCGACCCACTCGACAGCTTCGACTCACACACAAGGAATGAGGGCGCAGGTGACATCCTCCGGTTCATCGCTGCAGGGTGTTCTGCTGGACCGCCGCTACCGTGTCGACTCGGCCATCGCCCGCGGCGGGATGTCGACGGTGTACCGCGGCCTCGATCTCCGGCTGGACCGCCCTGTGGCCATCAAGATCATGGATCCCCAGTTCGCTGCGGATCAGGAGTTCGTACGTCGCTTCGAACTCGAGGCGCGCGCGGTGGCACGGCTGAACCACCCTGGACTGGTTGCGGTGTACGACCACGGCCGCGACGGAGACCATGCCTTCCTGGTCATGGAACTCGTCGAGGGCGGAACTCTCCGCGAACTCCTACGCGAGCGGGGTCCGATGCCGCCGCATGCCGCGGTCGCCGTACTGCAACCGGTCCTGGACGCACTTGCCGTGGCGCACCGAGCAGGCCTGGTGCACCGCGACGTCAAACCCGAGAACGTGCTGATCTCGGACAGTGGTGAGGTCAAGATCGCGGACTTCGGACTGGTGCGCGCCGTCGCGGCGGCGACCACGACGTCCAACAGCGTCATCCTGGGTACGGCGGCGTACCTGTCTCCGGAGCAGGTCACGGTCGGATCCGCGGATGCGCAGAGCGATGTGTACTCCGCCGGGGTGATGCTCTACGAGGTGCTCACCGGCCGAACCCCGTTCATGGCCGACACCTCGCTGTCCATCGCTTATCAGCGCATCGAGAACGATGTTCCGGCCCCGAGCACCGCCATCGCGGGCATTCCTCCGCATCTCGATTCGCTGGTTCGCGATGCCACACGCCGGCGCCCCGAGGAGCGGTTCAGCGACGCCGGCGCCATGGGTGAGGCTCTGAGTTCGGTCACGCGATCGCTCGCACTCCCCCGTTACCGTGTCCCCGCCCCCTCGCGCTCCGCGCAGCATCTGAGTGCCCGGTCCACCACCGCACATCAGGCGCCCCCGTACGCACCGCGCACCCCGGCTACCGAGACGGTCGCCGTCCCCGTGGCGGCTGTCGCCGACGCGCCCGGGGTGCAACACACCAAGATGGTGACCACGGCGACACCTCGGGGCGAGCAGCAGTCGCGCACCACCGCTGCCGAACCCGCGGACAAGTCGGCGTTCGCGTTTCCCGACTTCGATGCCGACAAACGGCGATCGCGTCGTATCGCACTGACGTGGCTGATCGTCGTGGTCGTCGTGGCCGCCCTTCTGGGAGCAGTGGGGTGGTGGGCCGGTTCGGGGCGGTTCACCGCCGTGCCGTCCGTAGATGGACTCGACCGCGCTACGGCGATCACGGCGATCGAATCGGCGGAGCTGTCCGCCACGGTCGAGGGCAGGTACACCGACTCCGACCCGGTGGATCGATTACTCGGCACCGATCCTCCTGCCGGGTCACGGATCGCCAGGGGCGAGACCGTGGCCCTTCTCGTTTCCAACGGTCGCCCGACGGTCCCGCCCCTGGCCGGCTCCAGCACCCCCGCAGCCGTCGACGAGGCGCTCCGTGAGCGCACGTTCGTTCCGGTGGACGGAGGCGACGCGTTCAGCAGCACCGCGTCCATCGGTGAGGTCGCTGCCCTCGATCCGGCGCCCGGCACCGAACTGCCCGTCGGCAGCGAGGTCCGGGTGGTCACCAGCAAGGGCGCTCCGCCGGTGAACGTTCCGGACGTCCGGGGGCAATCCGAAGACGACGCGCGCGCGGAACTCGACCGCGTCGGCATCATCGTCGGCGATGTGCAGCGGGTGTTCGACGACGGCGTCGACGGCGGGTCGGTGATCGGCACCGATCCTCCGAGGAACAGGAAGGTCACGGCGGGCACCACCGTGACTCTCCGAGTCTCCACCGCCGTGGAGTTGCCGTCGATGCTCGGCCGCACCGTGGCATCGGCGCGGCAAGAACTCGAGCGACTGGGCCTGACCGTCGTCGTCCGTCAGATCGCGGCGACGGATCGATCATTGGTGATATCCCAGTCCCCGGGCCAAGGCAAGCGCGTCGAACCCGGCAGCACGGTCACCCTGGTGTCACTTCCATGACCGCACGGTCACCGGCGCCGGTGACGGTCAGCCGCGCAGCATCTCCGCAACCAGGAACGCCAGCTCGAGCGACTGCTGCGTGTTGAGACGCGGGTCGCACGCGGTCTCGTAACGTCCGGACAGGTCCAGATCGGAGATGTCCTGAGCGCCGCCGAGGCACTCGGTGACGTTCTCGCCGGTGAGCTCGACGTGAATACCGCCCGGGTGGGTGCCGAGTTCGTTGTGCACCTCGAAGAATCCCTGAACTTCGTCGACGATCCGGTCGAAGTGGCGCGTCTTGTACCCCGTCGACGCCTCGTGGGTGTTGCCGTGCATGGGGTCGCACTGCCAGATCACCTGGTGGCCAGTGGCCTGCACCTTCTCGATGATGGCCGGCAGCATGTCGCGCACCTTGCCGTTGCCCATGCGAGAGATCAGCGTGAGACGACCCGGCTTGTTCGTCGGGTCGAGACGCTCCACGTACTCGACTGCCATCTCGGGAGTCGTGCTCGGACCGATCTTGAGACCGATGGGATTGGACACCAACTCGGCGAACGCGATGTGCGCACCGTCGAGCTGACGCGTGCGATCGCCGATCCACAGGAAGTGGGCCGACAGGTCGTAGAGCTTGGCGTGCTCGTCGTCGTTGTCGAGACGGAGCATCGCGCGTTCGTAGTCGAGGACGAGAGCCTCGTGGCTGGCGAAGATCGTCGCCTGCTGCAGGTTCGGGTCCGTGACACCGCAGGCGTTCATGAACTTGAGTCCGTTGTCGATCTCGGACGCGAGCTGCTCGTACCGCGCACCTGCGGGCGAGTTCGTCACGAATTCGCGGTTCCAGTCGTGCACCCGGTGCAGATCGGCCATCCCGGCGCCGGTGAGCGCACGCACCAAGTTCATCGCGGCGCTCGCGTTGGCGTAGGCGCGCACCAGCCTGGACGGATCGTGCTGTCGCACGGCATCGTCGGCGACGAGGGAGTTGACCATGTCGCCGCGGTAGGACTTGAGGCCGAGAGCGTCGACATCGGACGAGCGCGGCTTGGCGTACTGCCCGGCAATACGCGCGACCTTCACCACCGGCATCGACGCGCCGTAGGTGAGAACCACCGCCATTTGCAGCAGCGTCCGGATATTGCCCTTGATGTGCGGTTCGGTGTTGTCGACGAAGGTCTCGGCGCAGTCGCCGCCCTGCAGGAGAAACGCCTCACCACGTGCGACGGCGGCAAGCTTGTCCGAGAGAGCTTCGACCTCGCTGGCCACCGTGATCGGCGGAACACTTTCGAGCACCTTGCGCATCGCCTCGGCCTGATCGGCGGGCCACGACGGCTGTTGTGCCGCGGGCTTGGCCAGAGCGACGTCGAGTTGCTCACGCATGGAGGCGGGCAGCGGGGGTAGCTCGGGCAAGCGTTCGATCGGAACGTCGACAGTCCAGTTCACCCGTACATCGTAGTCTGCTGGTGACATTTCCCGGACCATCGGGTATCGGGCGGTCCGGACTCGATCAGCGTCATCGTCAGCGCCTGTCGGCCCACGCTCTGGCTTCCTCCACGGCCCGAAACTTCGCCAGATTGTGCCGTGCATCCGCGAGTGCGTCGTGCGAGTCGTCCGGAACCGGTGGCAACGGCGGTGCACCGTTGTCTTCCCAATACTGTTTCAGCTCGCGCGTGTAGCGCGGCATGAGCCGCGGCAACGCCGTCATGGAACCCCACAACTGACACAGAGCGACATGGTCGTATGCGCCCACCCATGCCCACATCTCGACCGGCGACGACGCGGCCCCGGGCGCGGAGACGAACTCCAGAATGTCATCACGAATACGCGATCTCGATCTCCACAACGGCGACGAGAACGGCGGCAACTTGGGCAGAACGTTGCGCCTGACCCATGCACCGGCACGCTCGGGATCGAACTCGCTGGACACCGCGTAATATTCACGCCCGTCCTCTGCCACGATTCCGATGGACACGAGATCGATCGTGCGACCGTCCTCGATGAACTCACAGTCGTAGAAGTAACGCACAGCAAAAACAGTAGGTCATCGACGGATGCCGTTCACTCGGCCCCGACCCCGACCGATTCCACAAGTTCGAAAGGATCACCCTCGACGATGACGTGGACTCTGCCCTCGGCACCGCCCTATTCCGGACCGGGTGCCGCGATCCCGCGCCCGGTGATCCTGCTCGCGAAAGCGGCGGTCTGCGTCGGGCTCGTCGCGGGCATCCTGTTCAACTTCGCGGGCTTGCCACCGTTGCGTGAGTGGGGATCGATCTATCGACTGGATCTCGATGTGTATCGCATCGGCGGACGCGCTCTGCTGGACGGTGTGAACCTGTACGGGGCGCTGCCCAGGACGTCGGTGGACATCCCCTTACCGTTCACCTATCCCCCGATGGCCGCGGTGTCGTTCGCACCGATGGCGCTGCTTCCACTCACCTGGGCGTCGGCGATCATGACCGTGATGACGATGGTTCTGCTGGCTGTCACCATCGCCGTCTGCCTTCGCTCGTTGGTCTCGATGTCGACATCGACCACCGTGTGGATCACCGGGGGCATCACATCGTTCGCGTTCGCGCTGGAGCCGGTGTGGTCGACCCTCGATTACGGTCAAATCAACGTCGTCCTGATGTGCTTGGTGGTGCTGGACACACTGTCGAAGAAGACTCCGTGGCCACGAGGGCTGCTTATCGGTTTCGTCGCGGCCGTCAAGCTGACGCCCGCGGTTTTCGTTCTCTACTTCCTGTTGCGACGCCAGTATCGTGCGGCCCTGATGAGTGGACTGTCCTTCCTCGGTTTCACCGCAATCGGGTTCATGGCCACCTTCGACGACTCGGTCCAGTATTGGACCGAGGTTCTGTTCGATTCGGGTCGTATCGGCGGACCCGGATACGTCTCGAACCAATCGTTGACAGGGATGCTCGCGCGGCTGGGACTGGAACCTGGACCACGGACCGTGGCGTGGGTGCTGTGCAGCGCCGTGGTGGGCGTGCTGGCGTTGATCGCGATACGCCGGGCCCTGCGCGCCGAGGAGTACGTGTTGGCACTCGGGGTGAATGCGGCTTTGGGGCTGCTGATCTCGCCGGTTTCGTGGTCGCACCACTGGGTGTGGACCGTGCCGCTGCTGATGGCGTTCGTCCATATCGGGGTGGCGCGACGAGCGCCGCTGTTGCCGGCCGTCGCCGTCGTGGGCGTTCTACTGCTCCACTACCCCGCACACTGGCGCCTCGGGCCGGGGCGCTGGAGCGGGCTGGGGTGGCCGCTGTGGGATCAGATTCAGGCGTCGTCGTACGTGTGGTGGGGACTCGCCTCGATCGTGGCGGTCGCCGTGGTCCCGTTGACCGCGCCGCGCTCGGCGCGGTCGGCCCGAGAACAGACCGCGGTCTGACTAGCCCGCTCGGGTGTCCGGAATACGAGCTGGGTCGGCCGGGTCTTCCGGTACGACCTCGTCCTTGACCTTCATGCTCGCGGCATAGACGTCGACGTACTGCTGTCCGCTGAGCTTCATCAGTTCGTACATCACCTCGTCGGTGACGGCGCGCTCGACGAACCGGTTGCCGGCCATTCCCTCGAACCGTGAGAAGTCCAGCGGCTTGCCGATCTTGACCCCCACCTTGGTGGGGCGCGGCACCTTGGAGCCGATGGGGTTCATCTTCGCGGTGCCGATCATGGCGACCGGTATGACCGGAACACCGCTCTCGAGCGCGAGGCGCGCAGTACCGGTCTTGCCCTTGTAGAGCCGATCGTCGGGCGAGCGCGTGCCCTCGGGGTAGATCCCGAGCAACTTGCCGTCACCGAGCACGCGGAGCCCGGCGTCGAGAGCGTCCTGGGCCGCCGACGCACCCGTGCGGTCGATCGGAACCTGCCCGGCAGCAGAGAAGAACCAGCGCTGGAATCGACCTTTGGGACCACGGCCGGTGAAGTACTCACTCTTGGCGAGGAACGTGATGCGGCGCGGTACCACCAGAACCAGGTAGAACGAGTCGAACACGGCCTGATGGTTGCTGGCAAGGATTACCGGCCCGTCGTCCGGAATGTTCTCGAGACCCTCGACACGGGGGCGACCGATCGCCTGCAACAGTGGGCCCAGAAGGACGTACTTGAAGATGTAGTACCACATGGCCGACATGCCTTTCTCACAATTCAGCGCGACCCCACCGAGGTTGACGTGGCCCCGCCCGGCACCTCGTCGGGGCAACTGTACCGGGGCTTTATGACACCAGCCACACTTGGCAGGTCAGGTCGGACACACCTCACTTCATCGACACCGGTAGTCCATCGCCACGACACCCGATCGATCCGACAGAGCGGCGTCCCGGTCCTCAGGCGCGCGCCGCGCCGACCTCGACACGAGCGAGTTCGGCTGCACCGATCATTCCGGCGGCCTCCCCCAACTGGGTGCCTCTGATGCGAGCCAGCGGCCTGTGCCCGGCGCCGGTGATCTGAGTCGCGTAATGCTCTCGCGCGGTGTCGAGGAAGAGCGCCGACGATGTCGCGACTCCCCCGGCGATGACCATGCGGTCCGGGTCGTAGACGTCGGAGACCAGCGCCAGTCCGATACCGAGCCAACGAGCGAATTCCGACATGGTCTCGATCGCGACCAGGTCGCCGTCCTGCGCGGCGTTGGCGATCCGCCGGCCGGTGAGCGAGCCGGGATCGAGAAACGCCTCGCGGGCCAGCACGGTGGAACCACGGGGGTTGGCGGCAAGCAGTTCGATCGCCGTGTCCACCAGAGCGGTACCGCTGCAGTACCTTTCCCAGCAGCCACGCTTTCCGCATGCGCACTGACGGCCGTCTTGAACCACCTGCAGATGGCCCAGTTCGGGCGCGATGCCGTAGCTGCCCCGATACAGCTTGCCGTCGATCAGCAGCGCAGCACCGATGCCGGTACCGATGGCGATCATCACCACGTTGCCACCACCTGCGGCAGCGCCGAACCGGTGCTCCGCCCAGGCCGCCGCGTTGGCGTCGTGCTCGAGAATGACCGGGATTCCGAGCCGCTCGGTCATCTCCCGTGCGACGGGTCGATTGAGCCAGGGAAGGTGCGGCGCGAAGCGAACGACCGTGCGATCGGAATTGATGAAGCCTGCCACCGCGAGGCCGACAGCCGCGATCTCGTGCCGTTCCATCAGTTCTCGCACGGCGCGGTCGATGCCGTTCTCGAGTGCGCGCGAGGACTGCGGCGTGGGCGCCTGCGTCGAATCGAGTACTTGCCCGTCGACGTCGACCACGGACGCGCGAATGCTGGTGCCACCGACGTCGACGCCGATCGTCAGCGAACGGCGGGTAAGCGAACGGCTGGAGCGGGGTTGAACGCTCACGTCTTCAGACTTCCTCACTGATCGGCGAAGTCCTCACTGATCGGCGAAGTCTTCACTGGTCGGGTAGATGCGTGCCCTCGGGTGCCGGACGCGCGCCCCGCGGCTCGCCCGTCCTGGTCACGGTAATGGGCTGGTAGGTCGCCGGTCGAACGGAGGGCGGAGTGATGGGCCGCGTCGGTTCGGCGGCCTGGTCTGCCGCAGACGCCTGCGGGGCAGGATCGTGTGGCGCTGAGCCGTGCGCGAGCAGAAAGTCGCGGAGCATGTCGATCACACCGTCGAGCTCGCCGGACACCAACGTCAGCAGATCGTGCCGTTCACCGCGCAATGCAGCGGCGAGAGCGCAGAACGGGCACCACGAGCACCCCTGCCACTGCGGAGCGTCCTCGGAATCCATCCGGCGCAGAACGGGTTCCACCCGATCGATCAGCAGTTCTGCGAGCACCCGGAACTCGGCAGCCAGATCACGGCGTCCGTCATCCATCCCGGGACTCGCCCCCGGGTGCGCGTTCTCCCGTGATCGGCGACTGCAGATTCTCCGGCCAGAGCGCCGGATCCGGCGTGAAGCTGATCGTGAGGACGTCGTCATCGATGGCTGCACCCGTGACCGTGCATCGACGCAGCACCGACGCCAGCCGCAGCCGCCTGCGACTGCCCTGCGCACTCACGATCACGTCGTCCTCCACCCGCCCCACCGCCACCGTGTCCGCATCGACGAACGGCAACGGCACTTCCATCACGTACACCGAGTCCAGGCCGGAGCCGGACCGGCGCTTTACCCGCGGCGCAGATGCGGGCAGGCCAGCACGCCCATAGCCTTCCCCCACCTGCCCGTCCACTTGATCTGCCACGACGCTCAGAGGGACCGACCCTACCGGTTCGGTCGGCTGGGCCGAGACGACATCTATTCGGAGCTCTCCTACGGTCTCGGCGAACGCGTCCAGCGCCGCCCGATGCTCGGCTCGTGCGCGGTCCATCCAGAACACGGCCGGATGAGCACCCAGAACCGACGTGGGTGCGGAGCCGCCCAGATCGGGGGCGACCGCGTTGGCCACGACACGATCGACGTGCATGCCGTGAAAGCTGGTCACGGCGAGCAGCTCTCGCGTCGACGCCAGAACTCGCGAGGACGGGCCGGTGACCACGATCGCCGACGCTCTGGCCGAATCACCGAGAACCGACGCAACCGACGACGCGGCGTCGGTGATGCGGTCGACGATCGCGACGAGCACTCCCACGCGCAGATCCTGGCCCGTCGAGGCGACCACGCGCGAGTGATGTGGCCAGATTCGGTCGAGATACCCGACGATCGACGAGGGCGTTGCCAGCATCTCCCGCCACGACGCGGCGCCCGGACAGTCGACGACGATTCGGTCCCAGTCTCCGCTGTTCGCTCGGCGCACCACTTCGAGCAGCGCGGTCAACGGTTCCGCTCCGGGAAAGGCCGTGAGCTCCTCCGGATCCGGCAGGCTGGGACCGCCGCCGTGATCGTGCCGGCCGGAGAGCGCCAGCGCGGACGCCACGGCGCGATACTGCGATTCCAACACCGACAGCGGGTCCACCCGCTCACACGGCACGTCGGTGTCGGCCACCAGTGTCGACGGATCCGTTCCGTCGACACTGAGCAACAGCACGCGCAATCCGTCGCGGTGCATCTTCAGCGCCAACGCAGCCGCCACGGTGGATTTCCCCGTACCGCCGACCCCGATGACGAACGTGATCGGCGCGGGGCCGCCTCCGCTCAGCCCTCGACTCGCTTCTTCAATTCCTTCAGCGCAGTGTCGGTGATGACCTTCTCGGCCTTGCGCTTGAACAACCCGATCATGGGGATGGCGAGATCGACGGTGAGCACGTAGGTCACCTCGGTGCCACCCTTGCCGGCGGGGGCGAGCGCGTACGAGCCCACCTGAGACTTCTGCATTTCACCCGCGACCAGGTTCCACGACACTTCGGAACCGTCGGAGGACCAGTCGTACTCGAGCTCGTAGGTGTCCTTGACCATTCCGGCGTCGAGCACGAACTTGACCCGACGTGCGCGACCGGATTCGGCCGACTCGAGCACCTCCACCGACTTCGCCGCGGTCACCCACTCGGGGTACCTCGGAAAATCTGCGATCACCGCCATCACGTCGTCCGGTGATGCGTCGATGACGATCGACTTCGTGGTCTTGTCTGCCATGGACCTACTCTTCCCCTCCGGGCCGCGTGCTGCTGCCAGTTCTACATGATCGACCGCTGCCGGGACCGCGCTGGACAGCGGGGTGGCTCCGCCGCGATCAGGACGACGAAACGGGCGATTCCCCCACTGCCCTGCCCTGCTCGAGCATGGCCTTGATCTCGAACGACATGGCTTTGCCCGCAACGCGGCGGCGGTGTGCGGACGACGCCGAGCCGGGATCTCCCTTTGGGTTCGAGTGCAGGGGGTTCGAGTGCAGGGGGTCTGCGTGCAGGGGGTCTGCGTGCAGGAAATAATGCATAACGACGCCGTCCAGCATCGGTTCGAGCCACACTTCCATGGTGCCGTGGAGCTCGCCGGACACCGCCCAGCGAATCCCCTTCTCGGCCCTGTCCTCCTGAACCGTCAGTGTCAGACCCGAGAACCAGCTCGGCCAGCGGCGGGTATCGGACACCAACGCCGCCACAGCGGCGGCAGGCGCGGCGACGAAGGTCTGATCGGCGATCTGCACGCTGCTCACCCGCACACCTTCCCACGCGGGGGGTCGGTGGCTGCACCGACCCTGAGCTAGGTGCATCATCACAACGCGGGCTACACCGACCTATGACCGCGGATGAAACCGTCAGGTTCACGGTGAAGCCTCGTCCGACCCCACTGCCTTTCTTCGGAGGATCCGTGCGCGAATACTCAGTCCCGGCACCGTTCACGATCGACGACGACGCCTCCGTCGTGAACTCCGTCTACCGGCACGAGAAGGACCGACCGGACCTGGTGGTCTATCGGCGCGCCACCGGTTACGGGTGGGAAGACGTGCAGGCCGACGAGTTCGCAGCACAGGTGCGCGCCGCGGCCAAGGGTCTCATCGCGTCCGGCGTCCAGCAGGGTGATCGAGTGGCCCTGATGTCGGCCACGCGGTTCGAGTGGCCGCTACTGGATTACGCGATCTGGTCGGCAGGGGCGGTGACGGTCCCCGTCTACGAGACATCATCGGCCGGGCAGGTGAAGTGGATCCTGGAAAACTCCGGTGCCACCGCCGTGATCGTGGAGACCATCGCCCACTCGAACATGCTTGCCGAGGTCCTTCCCGAGCTTTCGACCGTCGGCACCGTGTTGCAGATCGACGACTCCCCCGAGAAGGTGGGCGCCCTCGACGTTCTCACCGAGGCGGGTCGGGGCGTGAAGGATTCGGATATCACCGACCGGGTGTCCGCTCTACGTGCGTCGGACCCGGCCACGCTGGTCTTCACCTCCGGCACCACCGGAAGACCGAAGGGGTGTGTACTGACCCATGCCAACCTCGTCGCGGAATCCCGCGGCATCGGCGCGAGTTCGCTCGGGCGGATGCTCACCGAAGGCCGCACCACGTTGATGTTCCTGCCGATGGCACACGTGCTGGCGCGCGCCGTGTCCATCGCTGCCTTCGACCGGGGTGCCACGCTGGGCCACACCGGGGACATTCCGCATCTCGTGGAGAACTTCGGATCGTTCCGACCGCACTTCATTCTCAGCGTTCCGCGAGTCTTCGAAAAAGTTCACAACACTGCTCGCCAGAAGGCGCATGCCGACGGCAAGGGCAAGATCTTCGACGCGGCAACTGATACTGCCGTCGAATACAGCAGGGCTCGAGACACCGGCGGTCCGTCGATCGTGCTGCGCGCCAAGCACGCCCTCTTCGACCGTCTCGTGTTCGGCAAGCTCCGCACCGCCCTGGGCGGACAGTGCGAGCTGGCAATCTCCGGTGGGGCACCGTTGGGCGAACGTCTGGCCCACTTCTACCGCGGAATCGGCGTCACCATCTACGAGGGATACGGCCTGACCGAGACCACTGCTGCAGCGGCCGTGAACACTCCGGACCAACAGAAGATCGGGACCGTCGGAAAGCCGTTGCCCGGCAACGCCGTACGGATCGGCGACGACGGTGAGCTACTCCTGAAGGGCGGCGTGGTCTTCGGCGGATACTGGCAGAACGACGACGCCACGGCCGAGGCGCTCACCGATGGCTGGTTCCACACGGGAGACCTCGGCGCCGTCGACGACGACGGCTTCATCGCCATCACCGGGCGCAAGAAGGAGATCATCGTCACCGCCGGCGGCAAGAACGTCTCCCCCGCCGGACTCGAGGACTCGCTACGAGCCAACGCCATCGTCAGCCAGGCGATGGTCGTGGGCGACCAGAAGCCCTACATCGGCGCGCTGGTGACCATTGACCCCGAAGCCTTCCCTGGCTGGAAGCAGCGCAACGGCAAGGACGAGGGAGCCACGGTCGCCGACCTCACCGAGGATCCCGATCTGATCGCGGAGATAGACGCGGCCGTCGCAGAGGCGAACAAGACCGTCTCGCACGCGGAGTCCATCAAGAAATACCGCATTCTGCCGACCGACTTCACCGAGGAGGGCGGCGAACTGACGCCCACCATGAAGCTCAAGCGAAACGTGGTTCAGGAGTCCTACAAGAACGAGATCGAGGCCATCTACTCGAAGTAGATGTTCTACTGCAGCAACTGACCCAACCGGCTCGCAAGCACATCCCACCGCCACTGGGTGGAGACGAATTCGCGGCCCGCTGCGCCCATCGCGGTAGCGCGGTCGCGGTCCGACAACACCGAGACGACCGCGGCGACGATCTCATCGACATTCGTCCCGTCGACGGTCAGACCCGTCACCCCGTCCACCACAGTCTCGGGGGCGCCGCCCGACCGACCGGCGACGACGGGCACACCGCTGGCCGACGCCTCGAGGAACACGATGCCGAGCCCCTCGACGTCCAGGCCCGCGCCGCGCGTTCGGCACGGCATCGCGAAGACGTCCGCGAGGGTGTGGTGCGCGGCCAGTTCCTCTGCCGGTACCGACCCGGTGAACACGATGTGGTCGGCCATTCCGCTCCGAGCGGCCAACTCGTGCAACGTATCCGCGTACGGGCCGGACCCGACGATCACCAGAACTGCACCCTCGATCTGCGCTCGGATACCCGCGAGCGCGCGAATCATCATGTCCTGGCCTTTGCGCGGCACCAGCCTGGACAGGCACAGAATCGTCGGACGGTCACCGAGCCCGTATCGGGCCCTGAGTTCCGCTCGCGCCGAGGGATCGGGACGGAACAGTGTCGAGTCGACACCCGGTGGAAGGTGTTCGAGTGCGGCATCCGCACCGAATGCGGAGGCGAACCGACCACGGGTGTATCTGCTGACGAAGGTCACCACGTCGGCCGTCGATCCGATGCGTCCCAGCACCTGGCGGGCCGCCGGCAGCATGGACCAGCCCACCTCGTGTCCGTGTGTGGAGGCGACGATGCGCTGAGCGCCGGCGCGCCGGAGATGGGGGCCGAGGACTGCGAGCGGCGCGGCCGCTCCGAACCACACGGTGTCGCACTCCCGATCGGACACCAGTCGAGCCGCCCGCCGGGCGACGGCCGGGGTGGGCAGCATCAGTGTGGTGGGGTGCCGGACCACCTCGAAGGGCTGTTCCGAGTCGAATCGCACGTGCGAATCGCCACGCCAGCGGGGGGCATAGACCACCAGCTCGTCCGCCGGCAGTAGTTTCGCGAACGTGTGGAGATAGGACTGGATCCCACCCCTACGGGGAGGAAAGTCGTTGGTCACCAGCAGCGTTCGGCGCATGTGACCACCGTAGACGGGTCAGGGCGTCGACTTCGCCTGCTCGGCCACCCACGCGCCCCACTCGGTGAGGAAGTCTGCGGTACCGAGTCCCAGCGTCGACGAGAACGCTCGATCGGTGCGGGTCGCGTCGGTGGGCCCGGCGGCCAGCACCCGATACAGAGCCTGCAACGCCGGCTCGCCGAAGCGGTCGGCGACGAAAGACGAGACCGACCATGCCGACTCGTAGGCGATCGCAGCGCGAGGCCCGCCGGCACCGAAATCGGAATCCTCCGGCAGGACACGTGGCGGCCCGGCTGCCCGGACCACCGCGGACAGCGTCGGCGCGATCCGATCGAACACCAGACCGGAACCCCGATACCCGGAGTAGTCGGCGTATCCCTCGACCATCCACAGCGGCGCGTCGTCACCGGTAGCGGACCGGGTGGCGACGTGCGTGAGCTCGTGCTGCAGGACCGTGCGCCGCGTCGTGTCGTCGAGACGCTCCCCGGCCGACGGGCCGAACACGATGCGCTGTCCGGTCACGAAACCGTTCACCACCGGATCCGCTACGGTCGACGCGGCCACGTCCGTTTGCATCGACCCGTTGGCGTTGCTGCTGAATTCGGCGTCCGACCCGGCGACCACCAGAACGGCTCGCCGGGACCATCCCGGGCCCACGAAGTCGGTCACGGCGGCTGTCGCCGCGGGAAGATCAGCGGCAAGAGCCTCGATGAACGCGCGCTGAGCTGGGTGGCCGATCACCAGTGAGGTGGTCGAACCCGTCGGGACACGCTCGGCGACCACCGGCCCGAAGTCCCACGGACCGCGCCACGTGGTTCGTCCGAACTGGGGCATATCGGCGTCGGAGACGAGACCCCATGTTTCCCCACGGCGTGCGACCACCAGCGAGATGTCGCGCGCGGTCGGGCCGATGTCGGAATCGAGGTAGGCATACCGCAACACCACGTTCGGCGCCCACACCTCGGTGGCGTTCAATGAATCCGCCAGCGCCGGGGGCACCGGAATCTCGGGGCCGGGCTCGATCACGTACTCGAAGTCCGCCAGCGGCACATCGTTCAGCGCCCGAGCACGAGAAATCTCCCGATCCACGAAGGCGGGATCGGCAGACGGGTCGAACAGTTCCCTCAGCGCCTGGACGTCGTCGGCACGCAGTGCCGCGCTCCACCGGTCCAACAGCGCGGTAACGCCGACGGTCCTACTGTCGATCGCCGACGGTGCAGACGATGCCGACGGTGACGGGTCGGCGGAATTCGGCCCGGGCCCGGACGAACACCCTGCCACCACGGCGAAGATCACCAGGCACAGTGCGGTCCGAACGCGAGAGTTCAGTATCGGCGAGCGCCGTAGAACGGCCACGATGCCATCGACTCGACGCGAACAGGAACACCGTAGGTAGACGCGTGCAACACATTTCCGTCACCTGCGTAGAGACCGACATGCGAGGCCTCCGGGTAGAACAACACGACGTCGCCGGGCTGCAGATTCTCTTTGGCCACCGGTGTTCCGCCTGCGGCCTGAGCCTGGCTGGACCGAGGAAGCGTCTTTCCCACCTGCTTGTACGACCAGACCACCAGTCCGGAGCAGTCGAACCCGTCGGGCCCGGTGGCACCCCACACGTATGGCTTACCGATCTGGGTGAAGGCTGCGGCGAGTGCACCCGACTGCGACCCCGGACTCAGACTGCCCAGAATGGTCGACGGATCGAATCCGGGCGGAAACGATTGACCCGCGAGATTCTGCTTCTCCGTATCCGACAACGCACCGAACGCCGCGACCACGTCGGCGATCTCGCCTTGGAGTCGACTCTGCTTGCTCTGCAGATCGTCGCTCACGGCCTTGGCCTGCTCCGTCGCCACGCGCGCGGCATCCGCGGACTGCGCGGATGCGGCCTCTGCTGCCTCCGCCGCTGCCGTGGCGGCACCGAAGCTCTGCACGGCAGCGGATGCGTCTTCGGAGATGACGTCCAGAGCGGACATCTGATCGAGCAGTTGCTGCGGGGAATCGCTGACCATCACCGCGAACAGCCGGTTGGTCCTCGCACCCTGGTAGTTGGCCCTGGCGATCTTGTCCACGGTCGGCCGGACGGAGTCGATACGGGCGTTCGCCTCGGCCAGTGCGGCGCGATCTGCCTCGAGGCGACCGTCGGCATCGCGCTGGGCAGCCAATTTCGCGTCGAGATCGATCTGTGCGTTGTGCATCGCTTCGGTGGTCTGTTCCGACTCACGAGAGAGGTCGGACAGTCGGGCGACAGACTCGGACGCAGATCCTCCGGGCACAGGATCGGCCGACGCCGTGCCGACAGGAACGATGACGAGCGTGCTGACGAGGGCACCGGCGAGCACAACTGTGCGGGCACTGCTCCGCATCGAACGAATCGTGCGAGGAAAAGCCGGGGTGAACACGATGGTCGGTACTCCGATCTTCGACTGATTCGGGGATGTCTGGTGTCGCGGCGAACGTCGATAGGTGCGCGACGTCACGGAAAGATTACGACGAACGCGCCGTTAGTGTCCACGAAGCCCGAATAAAAGACGAAATTAAGCGTTGAATCCACAAACACCGATACAAACCGACCAGATGACCGGTTCGTATCGGTGTTCGGATGTCACATCACGGTGTGGACTTACGGTTCTGCGTCAGGCGAAACGGCTGGCACCGTCGAAGGGCATCGACGACAGCGGCGCGATCTTGACCGGCTGGCTCTCGGTGGACGCGTGCACCACGTTGCCGTTACCGACGTACATGCCGGAGTGCGATCCGCCGTAGAACGAGACGATGTCTCCGGGCTGCAGATTGTTCAACGAGACAGGAACGCCGGCAGCGGCTTGCTGGTAGCTGGTGCGCGGCAGGTCGATCCCGGCCTGCTGGTAAGCCCACTGCATCAGTCCGGAGCAATCGAAGGCGCTTGGGCCTGCGGCGCCGTAGACGTACGGCGCACCGATCTTGCTCTCGGCGGCCTGGACGGCGGCCTGAGCGGCGCTGGCGACGGGCGCAACGGGTGCCGGGAGCGCCGGGATGACCGGGGCCTGCGGCAGTTGCGCGATCGGGGCCTGCGGCATGGGGGGCAGCTGGCTGAGGATCTCGTCCGGAACCTCGAAGGTTCCGATGCCGGGAATGTTCACCGGCGCCGCGAATGCGGGGGCGGCGGGAATCGCCACGGCACCGGCGGTGAGCGCGCCGGCGACGAGAACGTTGCGGACCGGCCGCGATGTGGTGCTGGGCTTGCGGTGTTTCGCCACGAGTAAGAGGTGCTCCGTTTCTTCCTGATATCCGCCGACCGAGTTAGCTGACGGGTTCGGGCTGGGAAGATCAGCCCTACCCATCGAGCCGCTGTGCGACTGCGACGGGATTCACCCCGGTTTAACGGTGGGTTCCCGGTACGAACACCCGGAAAAGGGTGACCGATTAGGCGGTGACGTTGCGACGCAGTCCCGAGTGGCGCTGCATGACTCCGCAATGTCTCGGAAAGATTACGAAATGGCATCCGCAATGTCGAGCCCACCCACTCCGTGTCGCGAACAGATCACGGCGCGACTCACCCCGCGGCGTGTTCGGAACCGGGGTCGCCGTGTGGACGCTGCGTCACCTCCACAGCCGGAAGCCCATGGCCCACCAATCTCAGATGCGGCACCAACCCGGCGTCGGCCAACGTTTCCATCGCGGCGCGTTCGTCCTGCTCGAGCCTTAATCGGCGTGCCGCGAAGGGTGCGCTCGAGGGCCCCTGTGCACCCACCCTCGGCATCGCCGGTGTACCCAGCAGCACCGACACGACGCAGTCCGAGCAGGCGTCTCCGCGTACGACGCACTCTCCACAATCGACAATCATGTGATCCTCGTCTCATTCAAGTTTGCACTGTCGTGCGTGATGTCTGGGCCGCGTCACAACGTCGGTGGACCATGAATCACGCGTTGTCGGCAGACGCTAGCGACGAGCACCGACAGGCGATCCGGTCCGACGGCGAGGGCGTTTCCTGTCGGTGCCGCCCCCTACGGTCACGCGTGTGTCTGATGGGACGAGTCGGCAGTTGTCATTCGACGAGATGGGCACGTCGCTGCGCGATACGACGTTCGTCGTCGTCGACCTCGAGACCACCGGCGGACGGCCCGGTGACGACGCCATCACCGAGATCGGCGCGGTCAAGGTGCGCGGCGGACGTGTCATCGGCGAAATGGCCACCCTGGTGGATCCCGGCAGATCGATACCGCCGGCAATCGTGCACCTCACGGGGATCACCGGCGCGATGCTCGTCGACGCACCGCGGATCGAACGGGTGCTGCCCACGTTCGTCGAATTCGCTCGCGGAAGTGTCCTCGTGGCACACAACGCCCGGTTCGACACCGCATTCCTGCGCGCCGCCGCCACCCGGATGGACATGGCGTGGCCATCGTTCCCGGTGCTCTGCACGGTCAAACTGGCACGACGCGTCCTCTCTCGCGACGAGGCCCCGTCGGTCAAACTGTCCTCCCTCGCGTCGCTGTTCCAGGTGTCCACCCGTCCCACCCACCGCGCCCTCGACGACGCCCGCGCCACGGTCGACGTCCTGCACGCCCTGATCGAGCGGGTGGGAAACCAGGGCGTCCACAGCTACGCCGAGTTGGTCGACTACCTGCCGACGGTCCCGGCCGCCCACCGCGCCAAACGGTCGCTCGCAGTCGGGCTGCCCCACGCCCCCGGTGTGTATCTGTTTCGCGGTCCGTCGGACGAGGTTCTCTACGTCGGCACCTCACGCAACCTGCACCGCCGCGTGCGCACGTACTTCACGGGCTCGGAGACCCGGGGGCGGATGCGAGAGATGGTGGCGCTGGCGACACGGGTCGACCATGTGGAATGCAGTCACGCGGTCGAAGCCGGGGTCCACGAGCTTCGGCTGATCAGCGCACACACCCCGCCCTACAACCGACGCTCGAAATATCCGCGCAAAGGGTGGTGGCTGACGCTCACCGCAGAGTCGTTTCCCCGCATCTCCATCGTCCGTGCCCCCACGGACGGCGCCCTGGGCCCGTTCGCCGTTCGCGGCGCTGCGGCAGACGCTGCAGGCGTCATCGCCGAGTACACCCGGCTGCGCTCCTGTACGCACCGCATCCCGGCCGCCGCGAAGCACGAGAAATGCCCGGTCGAGGCAGTCGGCGGATGCACCGCAGCCGGCTCCGGCCCCCTGACCCGGGCGGAGTACGCCGACGCTACGGATGCGTACCGCTCGCTCGTCGACGGATCGGACGCGACCGTGCTGAACGCGGTGGCCTCCCGCATCGACGCGTTGTCCGCCGAGCTGCTCTTCGAGTCCGCCGCACGCCTACGAGATCGCACGGCAATCCTGTTGACCGCGCTCCGCTCCATCCAGCGGCTTCACGCACTCGCAAGGATCACCCAACTGGTGGCCGCGCGCAGATCCGACGACGGCGGCTGGGACTTCGTCGTCGTTCGCTATGGCCGACTGGCCAGTGCAGGTGTCGCGCGACGGGGTGTGCCGCCGATGCCCGTGGTGGAGGCACTCGTCTCGGGAGCGGTGACGGTGGTTCCCGACGCAACCCCGCTGCGCGGCGCCACCCCCGAAGAAGTTTCGCTTCTCGCGCGGTGGCTCGATTCCGGCGGCGTACGCATCGTGGACACCACCGACGGGTGGAGCGAACCCACGCACGGCGCCGGTCGGTGGGCGCCGTGGTGCGCGACCGTTCGGGAAGTAGGGCGATCGGAACGCGAGCGCACCATGGCGTGGGGGTGACACCGATCTAGGCTGGCACCCATGATCACCGCCATCGTCATGATCCACGCCGAGGTGCACACCATCCCGGAAACAGCACGCGCCGTTGCCGACGTACAGGGTGTGTCCGAGGTCTTCTCCTGCGCAGGCGACGTCGACCTCATCGCCGTCGTCAAAGTTCGCACTCACGAGGAGATCGCCGAAGTGATCACCGAGCGCGTCAACCGCATCGAGGGCGTTCTGCGAACCGACACCCATATCGCGTTCAAGTCCTACTCCAGCGCCGACGTCGACGCTGGGTTCTCCCTCGGGGGGTGAGCATTACCGGGAGGTGAAGGCCGCCCACCGAGCCAGGAGCGATTTGGCTGCCCCGCTGTCGACGGCCCTGGCCGCCTCCACGAGACCACCGGACAACGCGTCCTCCAGCGTGCCGTCTATGCCGCGGAACGCTGCGATAGCCGCGCCCGCGTTCAGGAGCACTGCGTCACGCACCGGACCGTGTTCTCCGGCGAACACACCTCGCGCCACGACTGCATTGTCTTCGGCGTCGCCGCCGCGGAGGGCGTCGAGCGGGACCCGCTCGATTCCCAGGTCCCGCGGGTCGAGGGTGTGACGAACGATCTCGCCGCCCTGGACGAGGCGGACCGACGTGGTGGAGGACGTCGTGATCTCGTCGAGCCCGTCGTCGCCGCGGACCACCAATACGGTGTTGCCGCGGGCTGCGAACACTCCGGCAACCACGTCGATCAGGTCGTCGAACGCGCATCCCACCAGCCCGGCACGTGGCCTGGCCGGGTTGGTCAGCGGACCCAGCACGTTGAACACGGTCGGGATGCCGATTTCCTTGCGCGGAACTGCCGCGAATCGCAGAGCGGGGTGGAACACGGGCGCGAAGCAGAACCCGATTCCCAACTCGGTCACACTGGCCGCCACACGCTCGGGACCGTGGTCGATGCGAACTCCGAGCGCCTCGAGCACGTCCGCGCCGCCACTCTTGGACGACGCGGCGCGGTTGCCGTGCTTGACCACGCGCACCCCGGCTGCTGCGACGACCACCGACGCCATCGTCGAGATATTCACCGTGTGCGACCTGTCTCCACCGGTACCGACGATGTCGACGACGTCGTCGTCCACCGGTACAGGGTTGGCGTGGGCCAGCATCGAGTCGGCGAGGCCGCGAAGCTCCATCGGAGTCGGGCCCTTCATCTTGAGGGCGACGCCGAACGCGGCGATCTGGGCGGACGTGGCGTTGTCGGACATGATTTCGTCCATCGCCCACGCGGTATCGGCTGCAGACAGATCCTGCCGGGAAGCCAGATTCCCGAGGATCGACGGCCATGTCCGAGCAGCATCCCCAGCGTTCATGGACGCAGAGCCTAGTTCGCCCCGCCGACGTCGGCGGCAGCCGGTTGCAGCGCGTCCCAGCCGAGCACCACTCCATCGCGGCGCTGCGCGAGACCGGCCATGCGGGACCGTTCCTGGGAGCAATGCAGCGCATCGAGGATCTGCACGCGTTGCAACACCACCAGCGTGCCGCCTCCCACCTCGGCCGGGAGCCCGCCGGGGGTCTGCGCCATGGGCCCGGTGGTCGATTCCACGTAACCGTCCTGCGCGGCCACCGACACTGCGTCCGAAACCTGATCGGCGGGCAGCAGCAAGTGGTGGCGAAGCACGACGTCGTCCTCGGCCGTCCACACCGGATTCGTCGCCGCGGCGCGCTCGAGGACGGTCGAGCACGCTTCGACGTCGTCGAAACACGACGCGACCACAACCAGGTCGTCGCGAGTCGGATCGAGCCGGACGGGCGCCGCCTTGCCGAACAGCCGTCGCCACCACCGTTCGTGTCCGCGCTGTCCCGAAGTCATCTCTCGACACTGCCAGAAAACCGGAGAGCACGGTCCTGACGGCCGACTCTCCACTCGGGGTCGAGGGTCCAACGGGGCCGTGGACACATGTTTTTTACAGCCGATCGGAAAGGCCGCGCGACCCTATTGAACTAAAAGTCCAGGAAGACGCCGGGCACTGCGCAACTAGGGCATTGCTTGCTACGCGCGCGCGAACGCGACTCGACGCGCCAATCCCGCCCCGGCTGTGCCTTTCGTACTACGACGGGTCATACTTCTCTATGTGACGAGCGCAGTAGGTACTTCGGGATCCGCCATCACCCAGCGTGTGCATTCGCTGAACCGGCCGAACATGGTCAGCGTCGGCACCATCGTGTGGCTGTCCAGCGAGCTGATGTTCTTTGCCGGCCTCTTCGCGATGTATTTCGTCGCGCGAGCGCAGGCCGCCCCGGGAGAGTGGCCGCCCGAGCCCACCGAGCTGAATCTGGTACTGGCAGTCCCGGTGACAGCCGTGCTGATCGCCTCGTCCTTCACCTGCCAGCTCGGCGTGTTCGCCGCCGAGCGCGGCGACGTCTTCGGGCTGCGCCGCTGGTACACCTTGACCCTGGTCATGGGCGCCTTCTTCGTCGCCGGCCAGGCGTACGAGTACTACCACCTGGTGCACGAAGGAACATCGATCTCGAGCAGCGTCTACGGCTCGGTCTTCTACATCACCACCGGGTTCCACGGCTTGCACGTCATCGGCGGATTGATCGCATTCGTCTTCTTGATCGCTCGAACGCTGGTCAGCAAGTTCACTCCCGCACAAGCCACGGCCGCCATCGTCGTGTCGTACTACTGGCACTTCGTCGACATCGTCTGGATCGCGCTGTTCGCGACGATCTACTTCATCCGCTGACCGAGCAGGCGTCGAATAACCGATGACAGCCCACTCGGTCATCACCGACAAGCCGTCCCGACACGACAAGGGATACAGATGAGTTCTACTTCCCCCACCACCCCCGATGGCGACATGGGCGCCGTCCCCAGTGTCGCCACGGCGACGAAAGATCGTCGACGCCGTCGAACGCGTCGGCGAGTCAGTGGTGCGCTGGCCCTGTTCATGGGTCTGGTCGGTGCAGGCTTCTTCGCCGCCGCCGTCACACCCGACGCGCAGGTTGCCACCGCGCAGGTCGACAGTGCCGCCATGGTGCGCGAAGGCCAGCAGATCTACGAAACATCTTGCGTCACCTGCCACGGCGCAAACCTGCAGGGTGTCCAGGACCGCGGGCCGTCGCTGATCGGCGTCGGCGAAGCGGCCGTGTACTTCCAGGTGTCCTCCGGCCGCATGCCGATGGCCCGCAACGAGGCTCAGGCCGAGCGCAAGCCCGCCAAGTACAACCAGGCCCAGGTCGACGCTCTCGGCGCGTACATCCAGGCCAACGGCGGCGGTCCCACGGTGGTGCGCAACGCAGACGGTGAGATCGCTCAGGAGTCTCTGGTCGGTGGCGACATCGCCCGCGGAAGTGAGCTGTTCCGCCTCAACTGCGCGTCGTGCCACAACTTCACCGGTCGCGGTGGCGCTTTGTCCTCGGGCAAGTTCGCGCCGGCGCTCGATCCGGCCAGCGAGCAGCAGATCTACCAGGCGATGGTCACCGGCCCGCAGAACATGCCCAAGTTCTCGGACCGTCAGCTCACGCCCGAAGAGAAGTCGGACATCATCGCGTACGTGAAGTCCTCCTCCGAGACTCAGCCTCCCGGTGGATACGGACTCGGCGGCTTCGGCCCCGGTACCGAGGCCATCGCCATCTGGGTCGTCGGAATCGGACTGGTCGTCGGTGCAGCATTGTGGATCGGAGTGAGGACATGAGCGACGACAATCGCAAGGACGACGGTTTCCGCAAGGACGACGGGTCCGACGGCTCGGCAGAGTTCGATCCGGATCGCAAGTACACCGAGGACGAACTCGATGCGATGAGCCGCGACGAACTCGTCGCCCTCGGTACCAACCTCGATCACGTCGATGTTGCATTCCGACGCGCTCGGTGGCCCATCGGCGGCACCAAGGCCGAGAAGCGCGCTGAGCGCAGCGTCAGTCTGTGGTTCTTCCTCGCCGGAATCTCCGCTGTGGCATTCATCGGCATCTACCTGTTCTGGCCCTGGCAATACGCGGGCATCGGTGACGACAACTACGGCCTGTACAGCCTCTACACCCCGCTGATCGGCCTGACCATGGGTCTGGCCATCCTCGGTGTCGGTGTCGGCGCTGTTCAGTTCACGAAGAAATTCATCCCCGAAGAGGTCTCCATCCAGGATCGCCACGACGGCGGTTCGTCGGAGGCAGACAAGCGGACGGTTGTCGCCGAGCTGAGCGACTCTTTCGACACGTCCACCATCGGGCGACGGAAGATGATCAAGCGCAGCCTCGCCTTCGGTGGCGGTGCACTCGGTGTCATGGCGATCCTGCCGCTCGGTGGGCTGGTCAAGAACCCATGGGCAGAGGGAGACGACGCTCCGCTCTGGGTGTCCGGCTGGACTCCGAGCTACCCTGGAGAAACCATCTACCTCCGGCGATACACCGGTCGCGTCGAAGACGTCGTGCTGGTCCGCCCCGAAGATCTCGATGCAGGCTCCATGGAAACGGTGTTCCCCTTCCGCGAATCCGAACGCGGTAACGAAGAGGAACTGTCGCACGCCCTCAAGGGCATCCGTAACGCGCTCATGCTCATCAGACTTCGCACCGAAGACGCCGATCGCGCGATCAAGCGCAAGGGCCAGGAAAGCTTCAACTACGGCGATTACTTCGCGTACTCGAAGATCTGCACCCACCTCGGCTGCCCCACCTCGTTGTACGAGCAGCAGACCAACCGCATCCTCTGCCCGTGCCACCAGTCGCAATTCGACGCGTTGGAGTACGCGAAACCGATCTTCGGACCGGCCGCACGTGCTCTTCCGCAGCTGCCCATCACGGTGAACGAAGAAGGCTTCCTCGTCGCCGCGGGTGATTTCATCGAGCCGCTCGGCCCCGCTTACTGGGAACGTCCGGCCGGAGTACACGAGCAGGAGAACGCTTCTGCTGCGTCGTCATCGGAAGGATCACGATGAGTCCTACCATCTCCACACTCGCAGCGAAGCAGGCAGAGGGCGTCGATTCTCGATACCACTTGTCCGCTGGTATGCGGCGCCAGATCAACAAGGTGTTCCCCACCCACTGGTCGTTCCTGCTCGGTGAAATCGCGCTCTACAGCTTCGTGATTCTGCTGATCTCGGGCACGTTCCTCACGCTCTTCTACGACCCCTCGATGTCGGAGACCACCTACGAGGGCGCATACGCGCCGTTGCGCGGCGTCGAGATGACCAAGGCCTACGCCACCACGCTGGACTTGTCCTTCGAGGTTCGCGGCGGCCTGTTCATGCGCCAGATTCACCACTGGGCAGCGCTGCTGTTCGCGTGCTCGATCATCGTGCACATGGCCCGCATCTTCTTCACCGGCGCGTTCCGTCGCCCGCGTGAGGCCAACTGGGTCATCGGCTCGCTCATCCTGATCCTGGCGATGTTCGAGGGCTTCTTCGGCTACTCGCTGCCCGACGACCTGCTGTCCGGCACGGGCCTGCGCGCTGCGTTCTCCGGTATCACCATCTCCATCCCGGTGATCGGTACGTGGATGCACTGGCTCATCTTCAACGGTGACTTCCCCGGCACGCTCATCATCCCGCGCCTGTACGTCGCCCACGTGTTGCTGCTGCCGGCCATCATCCTGGCGCTGATCGCCGCCCACTTGGCGCTGGTCTGGTACCAGAAGCACACACAGTTCCCCGGCCCGGGTCGCACCGAGACCAACGTCGTCGGCGTGCGCATCCTCCCCGTGTTCGCAGTGAAGTCCGGCGCGTTCTTCGCCATGACGTTCGGTGTGCTCGCGGTCATGGGTGGTGTCCTGCAGATCAACCCGGTGTGGGCCCTGGGTCCGTACAACCCCTCGCAAGTTTCGGCCGGCTCGCAGCCCGACTTCTACATGATGTGGACCGACGGCTTGGCCCGACTGTGGCCCGCGTGGGAGCTGTACCTGGGCAACTACATGGTTCCCGCCGTGTTCTGGGTTGCCGTCATCATGGGTGCAGTGTTCGCGATCATGATCGCCTACCCCTGGATCGAGAAGCGCTTCACCAAGGACGACGCTCACCACAACCTGTTGCAGCGTCCGCGTGACGTGCCGGTGCGCACGGCCGTCGGCGCCATGGCCATCGCCTTCTACGTCGTCCTGACGCTCTCCTGCGTCAACGACATCATTGCGTACAAGTTCGATATCTCCCTGAACGCAATGACGTGGATCGGCCGAATCGGCATGCTGGTTCTGCCTCCGATCGTGTACTTGCTGACGTACCGGTTCTGCATCGGTCTGCAGCGCAGCGATCGTCAGGTACTCGAGCACGGAATCGAAACCGGCGTCATCAAGCGCATGCCGCACGGTGCCTACGTCGAGATCCACCAGCCGCTCGGCCCGGTGGACGACCATGGCCACCCGATCCCGCTGGAGTACCAGGGCGCCGCCATCCCGAAAAAGATGAACAAGCTCGGTTCCGCCGGCAAGCCCGGTTCGGGCAGCATCTTCACGCCTGACTCGGACGAAGAGCATCAGTTGCACGAGCGTCTCTCTCACGAGGGAGAGCACAACCAGCTCACGATGCTCCGCACTTACCAGGCGAAGGTTCTGGCCAAGGGCAACGGCAGTTCCAACGGTCAGACCAATGGAAATGGCAGCTCGAACGGCCACTCCAACGGCAGTTCCAACGGTCACACCAACGGCAATGGTCACGGTCCGGAGTCCAACGGACACTGACCCACCGTTCACCTCGACATGAGGCGTCACCCGCTCTGGGTGGCGCCTCGTCTCGTTTGTCGCACCCTCCCCTCCCCCACCAACCGACCACCCGACGCCTACTGAAGGGCACCTTCAGTCGGCTAGATCGACTAAAGGTGCCCTTCAGTAGGCGCGTAGGCCGTGTCAGGCCGGAAGCGGGATGAACCGATCAAGGAAATTGGGTGCGACCAACCGGACTGAGCACCGCGGGCTACACGCAAGAATTGGTCAGCTGGTCGTAGCGTCCTTCGGACCGGGCTTGACGACGGGCGTTCGTCATCCCTTCTCATGCAGTATCGGTGGACACCCTCACGTGACGGTCCACGTACAACCTCATATGTAGGAGCTCGGCGAGTCCTGTCGTAACTTGCCCACGACAAGGGCCACCCATCGAATCGTCTACCGCCAAGTCGACGACCCGAAGGGTGGCCCTTTCCATGATCCTGGATGGACAATCTTGGATGAACATCCGCCGTTTCAAAGCCTTGCGAATGCGGGTGCGACTCGCGCACCGTCCGCCGCTACCTCGCCGACGACGCACCGCAACACCCACCGACGGGAACATCACGCGCCGGCACCCAACCGCGGGCGATCACCGACGACATCGCTGCGCTGATCGAGCAGATGCTGCGCACCGACGTCACCATCACCGCCTCGGTCATCCACGAAGGTCTCGCCGCCGAGAAGTCCGTGACCGTCAACAAACACTTCACCGAGTGGGGAACCGTCCTCGGCGACGACGTCCTCGCCACCGCCATCCTCGACCGACTTCTGCACCACTGCGACGTCCTCGCCATCAACGGGCCCAGCTACCGCCTCAAAGACCGGCAAGGACGTGTCACACCCGCCGACCCCACGGCATCATGAAACACGCCGCGCCTCCGACACGTCAGGTCGTACACCGACCGACACATGAGGGTGTCCACCGATATGCAGAACCGCGGCGTTCGCTGCACACGCAGCCGCCAGAGACGCCGAGGGCGCGCCGGCCGCTGTGGCTGCGGCACGTGCGTGTGGACACGCCGCTGCGGTCGCGCACATGTTCGACCACTCCCCTCATGCCTTCGCCTACGCGGCGAAGGCAGTCGGTCTGGACCGCGGAGCCGCATCCCGCGACGCCGAACGCGCATGGCAGTGGCGACAATTGACCCCCGAGCTGCGTCAGCTCGTCTACCCCGGCGAACACATGAATGACACAGACTGATAAGCGCAGAAGTTCGAGCGGCGCAATGTGCAGTCGTCGTCTGGCAGCGCCACGTCTAAGGACAACGTCACTCGACCGTGAATCCCCTGGTTGTTGTGCACTCGTGTTCGAAACTGACAACGGAATTTTCCTCCGCGCGTGCCGTTGCCATCGAAGGTCGGTGCATCACCGCACCGTGCACGGCCCCGCTTACCGAAAGTGCACCGGTCAGGACCTCCGGAAACACGCCCCCAACATCGACTGAAGGGCACCTTCAGTCGCCTAGATCGACTGAAGGTGCCCTTCAGTAGCCATGGCAGGGAACCCACCAACGCCGAAAGCCCCCGGCCACGGGGGCGGGGGCTCTCGGTGGAGACGGTGTCAGTGCTTCTCGGGGCCTACGTGGTACTCGAAGACGAGGCCTCCAGCCGCGGCAATGATCGCCAGGGCACCGAGCGCGAGCATCCAGGGCTCGTAGAAGGCGAAAGCGAGGGCCATGAAGGCACCGGAACCGGCGAGCACGATGGGCCAGAAGCTGCCCGGGCTGAAGAAGCCCAGGTCTCCGGCACCGTCCGCGATCTCTGCGTCGTCGTAATCCTCCGGGCGAGTGTCCAGGCGACGCGCGACGAAGCGGAAGTACGTGCCGACGATCAGAGTGAGCCCGGCCGACAAAGCGATCGCGGTGAGACCGGCCCACTCGATTCCGGTACGCGAGAATCCGGTGAATACGCCGTAGAGAATTCCGACGAGGATGAAGAACATCGTCAGGATCTCGAAGAGTTTCGCTTCGATCTTCATAAGTGTGTCAGTTTCCTTCTGCCACGGTCGCAGCCCTGACGGTGCGATCGGTGTTGAACGGCGAGGTGGACGTGGACAGAGGCTCCTGACCGATCGACTGGAGCGCCTGAGCATTGGTCTGACCGCCGCGACGAGCGTCCATGTAGCTCTCGAAAGCATCGGGGCTTACGGCGCGGACCTCGAAGTTCATCATCGAGTGGTACGAGCCGCACATCTCGGCGCAGCGTCCGACAAAGGCGCCCTCGCGGTCGATTGCGCTGATCTGGAATACATTGTCCGAGTTGTTCGCTTCGGGGTTGGGCATCACGTCGCGCTTGAAGAGGAACTCCGGCACCCAGAAAGAGTGAATGACGTCCGACGATGCGAGCACGAACTCGACGCGCTTACCGGTGGGAAGCACCAGGACCGGGATCTCGGCGCTGGAGCCGACGGTCTCGACGTCGTTGTAGTGCAAGTACGACTGGTCGGACTTCTCGCGGCCGAACAGCGGGCCGGGCTCTTCGCCCTCGGGAATTCCGGCTTCCTCAGCGGCCTGCTCACGCTCTTCGTCGGTTCCGTCGTACAGCGCACGGCCGTCCTTCAAGTCGACAGTGCGGTAGCCGAACTTCCAGTTCCACTGGAATGCGGTGACGTCGACGACAACGTCCGGGTTGTCCTGCTTCTCCTGCACGTAGTTCTGCACCACGACGGTGAAGTAGAAGAGAACGGCAATGATGACGAACGGAACCGCCGTGTAGAACAGCTCCAGCGGCACGTTGTACGCGGTCTGGCGTGGGAAATCGGGCGAGTCTTTCTTCTTCCGGTGGAATGCCACCGTCCAGAACGTCAGGCCCCACACGATGACGCCCATGATTAGGGCAGCGATGACCGACCAAGTCCACAACTCACGCATGCGCACCGCTTGCGAGGTGATACCCGAGGGCCACCCGAATCGGAGAACGTCATTGTCGATGCCGCAGCCCGACAGCACCGCAGCGGCTACTGCAAGAGAAGCCACCAATCCGACTCTTCGTGTCATCCGGCTGCCGGATCCACCACCACGCTGCGCCACGATCACGCCTTCCTGATTGCCAAGATGGAGAGTACGAACACCGCCTCCCACGAGGGGCTGTTATGCCCACCCGCACGCGATATCCGTGTACTACGCAGCGTAGACCAAAGCACCTCCACATCTCCTGTCGGGTGGTGTTGCGTGTTGGCCGACACCGGCCGGAATCGGCCCGGCAACTGCAAGATCGTCCATCGCCTGCGGCATACTCGGTCCGACTTCCCTCGTCGGCCGAAGCCCCTCCGGTCGTGGCCGACCTTCCCGAAGAGAAACGAGGCTCGACAACCGTGTGTGGACTGCTGGGACTGCTGACGTCGAACGCATCTGCGGAAGACGTCGTCGACGCCGTCGGCCATGCGCTGCACTGCATGCGTCATCGCGGGCCCGACGAGCCGGGAACCTGGCACGACTCGGATCTGGCGTTGGGGTTCAACCGACTGTCGATCATCGACATCGAGCACTCCCATCAGCCCTTGCGCTGGGGACCGCCCGAGAATCCGTCGCGCTACGCGCTGGTCTTCAACGGGGAGATCTACAACTACCTCGAATTGCGCGCCACTCTCGCCGAGGAACACGGTGCCGTTTTCGCCACCGAGGGCGACGGTGAGGCCATTGTCGCCGCCCTGCACTACTGGGGCGACGACGCGGTTCGCCGCCTTCGCGGCATGTTCGCCTTCGCTTTGTGGGACACCGAGACCAGGGAGCTTCTGCTCGCACGCGACCCGTTCGGCATCAAACCCCTCTTCTACGCCACTGGTGCGGGCGGGACGGCCTTCGCCAGCGAGAAGAAGAGCATTCTCGAGCTGCTGGACCCGGTCGGTGTCTCCGACGAGCTCGATCCGCGCGCACTCGAGCACTACACGGTGTTGCAGTACGTACCGGAGCCGGAAACTCTGCATGCCGCCGTCGTGCGGCTCGAATCAGGCTGCCTCGCACGCCTCACCCCTGGATCCGAGCCGACGGTCACTCGCTACTTCCGCCCCACGTTTCCCATTCGTCCAGTGGTGGCGGGGACCGAGGCAGCGCGGTACCGCGAGATCGCCGAGGCACTCGAGGACTCCGTCGCCAAGCACATGCGCGCCGACGTCACCGTCGGGTCGTTCCTGTCCGGCGGCATCGACTCGACGGCCATCGCGGCTCTGGCCATGCGCCACAACCCGAACCTGGTGACCTTCACCACCGGGTTCGAACGCGAGGGTTACTCCGAGGTCGACGTGGCCGCGGAGTCGGCTGCGGCCATCGGCGCCAAGCACGTGGTCAAGGTCGTGGGTCCGGAAGAGTTCGCCGCCTCGATCCCCGAGATCGTGTGGTATCTCGATGATCCAGTGGCCGATCCTGCCCTGGTCCCGCTGTATTTCGTGGCCAAGGAGGCGCGCAAGCACGTCAAGGTCGTGCTTTCCGGCGAAGGTGCGGACGAGCTGTTCGGCGGCTACACCATCTACCGAGAGCCGTTGTCGCTGGCACCGTTCGACAAGCTCCCCGGCGCCCTGCGTCGATCAGCAGGCCGGCTCAGCGAGCGCATCCCCGAAGGCACGCGCGGCAAGAGCCTGCTGCACCGCGGCTCCATGTCACTGGAAGAGCGGTACTACGGCAACGCGCGCAGCTTCAACGACGCGCAACTGCGAGCCGTCTTGCGCGACTTCCGGCCGGAATGGACCCACCAGGACGTCACCGCGCCGATCTACGCGCAGTCGGTGGGCTGGGATCCCGTCGCGCGAATGCAGCACCTTGACCTGTTCACGTGGTTGCGCGGAGACATCTTGGTCAAGGCCGACAAGATCACCATGGCGAACTCGTTGGAGCTTCGCGTTCCGTTCCTGGACAACGAAGTGTTCCGGGTGGCCGAGCAGCTTCCGCTCGAGCAAAAGATCACCAAGTCCACGACGAAGTACGCGCTGCGCAAAGCGCTCGACGGCATCGTGCCGGACCATGTTCTGAACCGGGCGAAGCTTGGGTTCCCCGTGCCGCTGCGGCACTGGCTGCGCGGTACGGAGCTGTTCGACTGGGCGCATCAGCAGATAGCCGATTCACAGACAGATCACCTGCTGGACAAGGCCGCGATCACCCGGATGTTGAACGAGCATCGTCAGGGACCGATCGACCACAGCCGCCGGTTGTGGACAGTGCTGATCTTCATGGTTTGGCACGGCATCTTCGTCGAACGCCGCATCGTCCCCGCCATCGCCGAACCCACCTACCCGGTTCGGCTCTAGCGGGGACCGGCAGTTACTGCGGCAGTACGGCGGCGATCTCGTTGGCTGCGTCCTCGCCGTATGCCTCGGTGAGGCGCTTGACGGCGTCGTCGCGCACCAACGTCCATTCTTGGGTGCCGGTGGTCTCGAGCACCAGAACGGCGATGAAGGATCCGAGCTGAGCCGACCGCTCCAGTCCGAGGCCGTCGGCGCGGCCGACGAGGAATCCGGCACGGAACGCATCGCCCACGCCGGTGGGATCGACCTTGCTGGTCTCGGGAACCACCGACACCCGGATCTCGACACCGTCCTTGCCGACGATCTCGACTCCATTCTTTCCCAACGTGGTCACGCGCATTCCGACCTTGTCACGGATCTGCGATTCGCTGAGACCGGTCTTCTGCTTGAGCAGGCCCCACTCGTACTCGTTGGTGAACAGGTACTCGGCGCCCTCGATCAACTCGGTTGCCTGGTCACCGTCGAGCCGCGCGAGCTGCTGGGACGGATCCGCGACGAACGGGATTCCCAATTCGCGGCACTCGGAGGTGTGGCGCACCATCGCAGCCGGATCGTTGGCACCGATCAACACCAGGTCGAGGTCACGGCCTTCCGCCACGGTGTGCACCGAGATGTCGCCGGCCTCGGTCATCGCACCGGGATAGAACGATGCGATCTGCGCCATGTCCTCGTCCGTCGTGCACACGAAGCGGGCGGTGTGCGCGGTATCGGAGAGGGTGACGGCCGAGCAGTCGACGCCGTTGTCCTCGAGCCAGGACCGGTAATCCGAGAAGTCGGGACCCACGGCGCCGATCAACAGAGGCGAGGCCCCCAGGACGCCCATCGCGTACGCGATATTCCCTCCGACACCGCCCTTGCGAATGACGAGATCGTCGACGAGGAAACTCAGCGACACGTGTGCCAGTTGATCGGCGAGAAACTGGTCGGCGAACCGACCGGGAAACCGCATCAAGTGGTCTGTAGCAATGGAGCCGGACACCGCAATGGTCACGTCCGAGGGCCTTTCCGCAGCAGGTGAAGGTGAACTGTTGTGAACCTTACCCGGGGCGGCGGACAACGAACCCCACATACACCTCGTCCCCGGCTCCGAGGGTGGAGACGGGGACGAGGTCTACGAGCGTGAAAAGCGGCTCAGTTGAACGAGTCACCACACGCGCACGAACCCGTGGCGTTGGGGTTGTCGATGGTGAAGCCCTGCTTCTCGATGGTGTCGACGAAGTCGATGGACGCGCCCTCGACGTACGGCGCGCTCATTCGGTCGACGGCGAGCGTGACGCCACCGAAGTCCTTGACCAGGTCGCCGTCGAGCGAACGGTCGTCGAAGAACAGCTGGTAGCGCAGTCCCGCGCATCCGCCGGGTTGCACTGCGATGCGCAGAGCCAGGTCGTCGCGGCCCTCCTGGTCGAGCAGAGCCTTGGCCTTCGACGACGCTGCGTCGGTCATGAGGACGGCGTGCGTCTCGGTTTCGGTGGTGGTCGCGTCGCTGGTGGCGACGTCGTTCTGCACAGTCATGGGTTCTCCCTATCGTTCGTGCCCTCTCGGCATAACGCCAGCGAACATGGTCAACGGTACTCCCGACCCCGGTATTCCACACGGGCGACCTTCGCCGCCAGACCGGTGAGCTGGGCGCGCGCGTCGGACATGGCCACGTCGACCGATCCGGCGTGCTCGGTTACCGAGTGCGCTGCCTCGATACCGGCGGCGCGCATGTCGTCCTCGGTCAACGTCACCTGACCGGCCAACACCACAGTGCGAACGCTGTGCCGCGACGCGGCTCCGGCCAGCGCCGTCACCACCTTTCCGCGCAGCGACTGCGAGTCGAACTTGCCCTCCCCGGTCACAATGAGATCGACGGTCGGTAGAACGTCGTCCAGACGGGTGCGCTCGGCGACGACGTCCGCACCCGACGTGCGAG
>JBASAM010000008.1:0-29357 GCA_049650605.1 Rhodococcus sp. (in: high G+C Gram-positive bacteria)
CGACAGGGCAGGCGGTGTTCGCGTTCCACGGCGGCGAGGTGGCGCTCACCGGCGCCGTCCTGCGCTCGTACGTGCTGAGCGTCCCCACCTTGCTCGCGCTTCGGTTACGCGGCGGAGCGGCGCTGCACACCAGTGTCGGTGTGCGCGCGGATGATCGGGCACTGTGCCGCGCGCTTCGCGTCGTCCTCGGTCTGTGCGATCTGGTCACCTGGCGCGACGAAACCAGTCGGGACTGGGTGGGTACCGGCACCGTCACGCCCGATTGGGCTTTCGGCGAGGCTCGCACTGTCACCGCGGATCCCGTGCGGACTCTGTTGGCGGTGGCGCTGCGGCATGACCGGCCGGCGCCGTCCGCCGACTACGTGCGTCTCGTGCGGGATGTCGCGGACGCGCACGGTCTCGAGATCGTGACAGTGGCGCAGACGGGCAGGGACCATGCGCTCGCTGCCGAGACCGCCGGCGCACTCGGTGCGCGCGTGATCGAGTGGCCGAGCGACGACCTGCTCGTTGCCGAACAGGTTCTGCGACAGACGTACCGGTCGTCGTTCGCGGTGGTCAGCAATCGACTTCACGGCCTGATCATGGCAGCAACGGAAGGTGCCGTGCCGATAGGTCTGGGAACATCCGACGTGGAGAAGCTCGACCGCAGTATGCGTGCGGCGGGACTGGGCGGCCTCGCGCGCGAGATGGGTGACCCACGGCAGACACGGCAGTTCGTCGACGACGTGGTTGCGCGCCGTACGGAGATCGCAGCGAACGTCGATGCTGCGGCGCTCGAGGTGAACGCACTTACCGAGCGGATCGCGGCGGCGGTGGAGGCGCGCCGATGAGAATCCTGTTGGTGGTTCCCGCGATGCGCGGCGGCGGCGCCGAATTCGTCGCCCGCACCTGGGCCGGGTGGTTGAGCGAGCACGGCAACGAAGTGCACGTGCACACCACTGCCGAGTTCACCCGTCCGCCCGAACTGCCCGACGCCGTCCGGTGGTACCCGGGCGCGCGGGGCGGACACCGCGCGACGCAACGACAACTGCGATCAACGGTGCGCTCGGCGAGACCCACGGTGATCTTGGCTCTGCAGATGTACGCGAACCTGAACGCGCTGCTGCTACGCATCGGTCCGGGCAGAACACACGTTCCGGTGGTGGTCAGTGAGCGCAACCTGGTGTCCATCGGATTGTCCTCGGCGTCGGCGTCCCACCGATCGAAAGTCGCGATGGCTCGTCGGCTCTACCGACGGGCCGACCACGTCGCGGCTATCTCGCACCCGGTCGCCGCAGAGATGGTGTCCGCGTTCGGAGTCGATCCCGATCGGTGCACGGTGGTGCCCAATCCTGCTGCGGCGAAGGTGTCGTCGCTCAGCGATCACGGTGACCCCGTGCTGCGGGGGCAGCGGCGCATCGTGCTGGTGTTCCCGTGCCGCCTGGTGCAGCAGAAGCGGCCGCTGCTCGCCGTCGACGTCGCTGCCGAACTCGACCGCCGTGGATTCCTCACCACGATGCTGGTGTTCGGCACGGGGCCGCTGGAGTCGTCGATGAGAGAGCGCGCCGAGCAGGCAGGTGTCCAGGTTGTTTTCGGTGGGTGGCAGGAAGAATGGTTCGCACGGTGCCCACGAGGCTCCGTGCTCTTGGTGCCCTCGCTCCGTGAAGGCTTCGGCAACACGTTGGTCGAGGCGGCTGCGGCGGGAGTGCGCAGCGTCGCGTTTTCGGGTGCCCTCGGCGTGTCCGACGCCGTGGTGCCCGGCATCACCGGGACGCTGACGGCAACGGACACGGCCGCGGGTCTCGCGGACGGCGTCGAGGCGGAGTACGGCCGATCCGTCGAGGGAGCCGACGACTGGCTGTCCAGGTTCAGCCCCGACCGCAGCGGCGCGGCGATCGATGCGCTGCTGCACCGGGTTCACGACGGCGGGCAGTGATGTCGCGGTTGTTGGTGTGCCAGGTAGGGGGCGCGGGCGATATCGCAGGTGGACTCAGCCAAGTGGTGCAGTCGCTGTGCGCGTGGAGTTTCGAACACGTCGATACCGCGCCCTACCGGACCCGACGCCTCGGCTCACGCACCGGAACGGTGGCCGCGTTGCTGTCGACGACGGTGGGGTTGGCGCATCGTCTCCCCGCGCGGCGCCGCACGGTCATCGCCGTACACCTGTCCCAGGGCGGCTCGTTTCTGCGCGAAGGCGTACTGGCCATGGCGGCACACGCGGCCGGATTCACGGTGGTTGCGCACCTACACGGAAGTTCGTTCCCCACCTTCGCTCGTCGGCATCCGCGACTCGTGCGCTCGGTGCTGCGGCAGACCGAAGCGGTGTTGGCCCTGACGGACGAGACCGCCGCCGCGGTGTCGTCGGCCGTGCCCGACGCCACGGTCGTCTCGATCCCGAATGCCGTTCCCGTACCGGCGAAACGGGACAAGGACGACTTGGTGGTGTTCGCAGGCACCGTGTGTCATCGAAAGGGCGTGGACGTGTTGCTCGATGCCTGGTCCCAGCTGACGCCCGGGCACGGCATGACACTGTCGATCGTCGGTCCGGTCGCGATGGATCTGACCCCGTGGGACGTGACCGCCGATGTGACGATCTGCGGCGACACCGCGCACGACGATGTGCTGGAGATGATGCGTCGCGCTCGCATGGTGGTCCTGCCCTCTCGTGCCGAAGCGATGCCGCTGGTGCTGCTCGAGGCGATGGCGGCCGGGTGCGCGGCCGTGTCCACGGACGTCGGGACCATCGCCGAACTTCTCCGGGATGGTGCGGGGGTGGTGATCGCTCCGGGGAACACGGCCGAACTGGCGGCCGCGATGAATTCCGTTCTGCACGATCGCGAACGACTGGACGCGCTGGGCAGCGCGGCGCGGACGAGGATCCTGTCCACCTACTCGACGGACGCGGTGTTTCCCCGCGTCGAGTCCGTGTGGCGCGCCGCCGCCGATCGGCGACAGCAGACAACGGCGGGCGTGAAATGACCATGTACGTGCCGTTGGTGGGGCAGTTCGACAACCTGGGAGACATCTTTCTGCGGCGCCGTCTGGCCGCATGGATTCCTGGTGACATGCAGGTGTTGGTGGGCTCGGCCCCCGCAGACTTCGTTGCTGCGCTTGCGCTTCCGCCCTCGACGACGGTCCACCGGTCCTTCGGTCGGTGGGCCGCCGCCATGGCCGTCGATCGCAGCGGCGCCGGGTACGTCTACAAGCCGGGCGAGATTCAGATGTCGGCACCGGGGATGAAGGAACACGTGGGGCTGCTTCCGCTGATCGCGCGTCTGCGCGCATCGGGAGGTTCGGTTGCCCGGGTCGGGGTGGGGACGCGGTCGGTCGCCCAGCCGTACGTTGCGTTGTGTCGGCCCTCGGTTGCGCTGTGCACCATTACCTTGTGGCGTGACGAGGCCACTCGAAACGCGTTCGGACGGGGACGGGTTGCCCCCGACCTGGCGTTCGGTGAAGGATCCGACGTCGCCGACTGGGAGCACCACGAGCGTTCGGTGGTGGCGATCTCGCTGCGCGGCGACAAGCCGTTGCCGTCGGACGCCTGGTTCGAGTCGATCACCGCGTTCGCCGCTCGCCGCGGTCTCGAGCCGGTGGCGGTGTCGCAGGTTCGCCGAGACGACGCACGAACCCGGGAGTGCGCGCGTCGGATCGGGGGACGTGCCCTGGCGATGGACGGGAGTTCCTTTTCCGCGGTGGAGGACGCTGTGCGGTTGCTCTATCGGCAGTCGGCGTTGGTGGTCTCCGACCGGCTCCACGTCCTGGTCGGAGCGGCGACCGAAGGCGCGCCGGTCTCGGCCCTTCTCGACGGTGGCTCAATCAAGATCCGTCGACATTTCGATGTCCTGGGTCTGGGGAGGATCGAAGGCGACACCGAGCGGCACGATCGGACCCGGCGCTTGGAGGGGCTGGAGAACGCAGCCGACTCGGTTGCGGATGTGCGACTGGGAGTACAGCAGGCGCGCCGGGATCTGGCGAACGCACAGCGAGACTTTCACGCGGCCATGAGCTTCGACGCTGCCGAGCTTCCCGGTCGATGACCGAGTCGACTCCGGCTCACCGGCCGGCGGTGAGCGTGATCATCGCCGTGCACGACGGCGCCGAGCACATTCGCACGGCGCTCGACAGTGTTCTCGCCTCGACGTGGCGCGATCTCGAACTGATTCTCGTCGACGACGCCTCGTCGGACGACACCGTGGCGGTCGCGCGAGCCTGCGTCGATCCGCGGCTGAGTGTGCACGTCCTACCGGAGAACGTGGGAGTGGCCGGCGCGCGCGATGCGGGTGCAGCGCGCAGCGCGGGGGAGTATCTGTGGTTCGTCGATGCCGACGATTCGGTGCCGGCCACCGGTCTCGAGGCCCTGGTGCGGTGCGCGCAGCGCTCCGGTGCGGACGTCGTGATCGGGGCGTCGACGGTGGTCGGAGGGTCTTCGAGGGCGCCGACCACGACGAGTGTCCGGTGGACCGGTACCGATGCGCTGCGGGCGATGTTGCTCGGGGAGATCCGAGGGCAGTTGTGGGACAAGCTGATCGCCGGCCGCATCGTGCGCGCCGTGGAGATCCCGCGGTCTCGGGTGCATTCCGACGTCGCGCTGGTATCGCGCTGTCTGGCCGCGTCGACATCGGTCGTGCGGATCGAGGACCTCGTGTACACGTACACGGTCCGTTCCGACTCCATAATCGGATCGGCTCGGCGTCGTGCGGACTCGTTGCGCACCGTCGAACGGGTGGTGGCGGATGCGGCAGTGAGCGCCGGCGTGGACCCTGGCCGTGAGATCGCGTACTACCGCGCTCGATTCATCGGGCTGTCGATGATTCGAGACGCCGCCGCGGGTGGGTATTCGCGGCGGGACGCGTCGGCGCTGCTCGCGGAGGCTCGCCGGCGGATCGGTCTGCGCGCACTTCGATTGTCCGCCCGGCGGCGCGAGTGGCGGGTCGGGGCGACATTACTGCTCGCTGCGTTGTGGCCACGGGCCTTCGTACTCGCGCGTCGGTGGGCGCGGGTGCGGCGGTAGCTCTGAAGACAACTGCTTGTGGTGATGACGAATGGTGGAGGTGAAATCAGTGAGCGCTGACCGCAACTGGTCCGGACGAGTGTTCATCGGAGTCAGCCTGGACGGCTTCATCGCGCGCCCGGGCGGCGACATCGGCTGGCTCACCGACCCCGCGCCCGGTCCGAGTCATGCGCGTATCGACAGCGACCGCGATGCGCTCGACTGGGACACGTTCTTTCCCAGCGTCGATCATCTCGTGATGGGTCGCGGCACCTACGAGAAGGTGTTGACGTTCGACGAGTGGCCGTACGACGACAAGCGCGTGATCGTGCTGTCCACCACGCTGGGTACCGAGGACAGCCGCATCACTGTCGTGCGAGACCTCGCCGAGGCCGTGAACGTGTTGGAGCGCGCCGGTGCACGTGAGGTGTACGTCGACGGAGGCCGGGTGATTCGGACATTCCTGTGCGCGGACCTGATCGACGAGATCACCCTGAGTTGGGCTCCGATCCTCATCGGTTCCGGGTTACCGCTGTTCGGTGCTCTCGATGACGGTGTTCTCGGGGCTGACATTGCGCTGTCGCTGCAGGCAAGCAACGCCTCGCACGGTGGAATGGTGCACGCCACCTACCGGGTTCATCGTCTTGGCGCCTGACCCTCCTGCTCCCTGAACCGGGCCGTCAGGTTGCCGACACCGTCAAGGCTGCGGAGCGCTCGAGCACCGACCTGGAGGGAGAAGACAAGTCGAGCTCGAAAGCGAGGTTGCGGCGCTTCATCTCCTCTGCGATCTGACGCTGGTGGTTGTCCACGTGTTCCTCGGACGCGGGTTCGCGAACCACGATGGAGGGCGTGATGCCCATGTCGAGGAGCTGCATGAGGCTGCCGACGCCGGCGTGGGTGACGGTGACGTCGGCGTCGCGCGCGTACCGCGTGAAGGAGGTCGGCGAAATCTCGCGGTGCACTTTGCCTCCGAGGTCGTCGCGAGTGGTGCAGCCGAGTTGCCAGACGATCTCGTCTTCGGGTGTCGTGACGTCGAGGATCGCGTCGACTGCCCGGTCGAAGCGATACGGGCGGATGGTGCCGAGGGTGACGAAGATCTTGCGCGGCGCAGGTTCCCGGGTGGCCGGCCTCGGCTGCGAGGACCACGTGTCCAGTACGGAACCGGCCCACGGCCACTTCTCCGATGCCCACGACGCGTGTTGGGTGTACGTCGCTACTCCCGGCGTGTGTCGTAACGCGCGACCGCTCACGGACGGGCCGTGGACGCGAGAGATGGACTCGAGGTAGGTCGCCGGTATTCCACGGGCCGCGGCAACCGGCAGAACGGCCAGGGCAAGCGCGGCACCGGTACTGATGCACAGGTCGTAGCGTCGGGTGCGCAGGAATGCCGCGGACCATGCCGCCGTACGGGCCACGCCCTTCCAGTCCCGAGGAGCGATGTAGGGCACATAGTACGGATCCGAGCGCAGTGTGGCGCCTCGGGTCTGGGGTGTGTCGAAGGTGATCCAGTCCGACTCCGGATGGACGTCCGCTGCGGCGGCGATGCGGGCCAACTGTGCAAAATGGCCTCCGCTCGAGGCGACCCAGAGCACGCGGGCTCCGGCCGGAACGAGGTCGACGAGGGGATGGAAAGGGGTGGTCAAAGCTATCTCCGTTCCACAGTCGAGGTCACTCCGACACAATTGCGAAAAAATGCCACGGTGTTCGGGCGCGCATTTCCGAAACAATGCCGAAATCGGTGCAGATCGGTGCCGCAAATGCCTGCGACATCGCTGGACGTACTTCCCCCGTATGGCTGAAATCGTAAGGGACGAACGTTGCCATCGCTATGAGAAATACCAAACAATGCGGGAAACAATTGATCTGATTACAGTGCTGTACTGGGATATTGACCTGTTTCTGCCGCGGTGTCGGAACCGCAGCACGACCGTCGGCATGCCCAATCGATTGATGGGTTCGGACTTCGCGGCCCATATCCCGCCATTCACGCGGTCACGTGCGTGAAAGAAGTCTTCGTCCCTGAAGTCGTGTCGGACGTCTCGCTCGGCATTCGGCGCGACCAGACGCGGTTGTCGGCGCATAATCGAACAATCATGGCCGGGGCGACGGATATTGTCGGAAGACCTGCATTTCGCAGAGGTGTTACAACCGGCATGTCAACGTCCGCTGACACCGCGCGGTGGCGGCCCGCACCCACCACGGTGTTTCGGCACGCGATGGTCGCACTGGTGGTTGCTCTGTCGACCGCGGTGGTGTGCCGCGTGGTGTTCGACATCGACGTCGGTGCGCGCCGGGCGCTGGTCGTCGTCATCACGACGGCCGCGGCGATGCTGGTCTCGACCCTCCCCATCCGTGCGATCCCGAGCGCGGCGCTGGTGTTGGTCGCGGTGGTTCCGCCGGGATTGTTCCCGGAGCAATTGCCGCGCATCGTGACCCCGGCATCCATCGTGTTCGCGGGATGGGTGGTGCGGCGTCTGCTCGCCAGAGGGAAATGGACCATCGATCGACCGTCGGGTGCTGCAGCGGCGATGATGGTCGCCCTCTCTGCCTGGTGTGTCGTGGCCACGGCTGCGTCGGTCGACATGCGCGTGTCCATCGGATGGACCACCGGCGTGCTCGCGGTGATCGCCCCTGCGGTTCTGCTCGTGTCCGCCGACGAAGCGCGACTGGTCCGACGCACCTGGTGTGTTCTCTCGGTGCCGCTCGCGATGTACCTCGTGGTGGAGTCGTTTCTTCGGTCGAACGTCCTGTTCGGTTCCCTGCCGGGCGTGGGGGATCCACAGCACTGGTCGAGTTACCGATCCACCGGCGCGTTCGGGCACCCGCTCGCTGCCGGAACGTTCTTCGCCGTCGCGTTCGCGCTGCTGGTCGGTGAGGCCCTCGATGCGCGCGGGCGAGCACGCATCGCCGCGGCGGTAGGTGCCGTGGTGGCATTCGATGCAGTGCTGTGCACGATTGCCCGCGGATCCCTGATCGCTGCCCTGGCAGGCTTGGTCGTCGTGGCGGCGGCCGTTGCGATCACCGAGCGCGACCGATTGCGCCGCGCGATCACGAACATCCGACCTTCGATGTCGCTCCGTACCGTCGCAGTGGGAGTTGTTGCGGCAGTCGCCGTTTGGGTCACCGTGGATCGGCTGGGCGCAGTCATCGCCCGTGCGACGTCGACGGCGGCGGCGCGGTCCAACGGTGCGCGTGTGGAAGGTATCGCCGTGGCTCTGGACGGCGCCGGCGCATCGGGATGGCTCGGTGTGGGTCCTGGCGCCTCGCAGCGTGCGGTCGATGCATTCAACGTGACCGACGTGCCGATAGAGAACAGCTATCTCCAGCTTCTGTTGAGCATCGGCATTCCGGGCATGGTGCTCTTCTGTGCGCTGATCGCGGTGGCCGCGGTCGCGGCGACGCGTCGCCGCGATTGGGGCGGCCTCGGTGCGGTCGTGACGCTGGCGCTGTCCATCGGCACGTACAACATGATCGATGCGCGCTTGGCCTACCACCTCTTGATCGGGCTGGTTCTGATGATCGCTCTGAACTCCCGCCGACCCGCGCCGAGCCCACCGGCGGAACCGGTGTTCGCGTTACCGGCGCACCCGCCGAGCCAGCTGCGGCAGCGTCGCAAGGTCTCGTCGAAACGGAGGAAAAAGCGTCGCTAGGACGGCCAGGGTCACGGTCATCGTCACGCCTCCCACGGCAGCGACGACGATCGAGGTGTCGGAAGGCAACCACAGCGTCACCGACCACGAAGCGGCGCCGGCGACGGCGTATCCCACCAGGGTTCGCGCACCGGTGCCCAGCATCGCTCGTCCCGGCGCTCCGGCCGTGCGAGTGACCCATATCAGACCGATCGGCCAGGTCAGCGCCATGCTGATGGTGTAGGCCCACGCGACGCCGTAGATGCCCCAGATCGACCCGACCACGACGGCCAGGATGGTCGCCGGCCGCGTGGCGAGGGTGAAGTACAGGCTTTGTCGGCTGTTTCCGGTGGATAGAAACACCCAGCCGGTGGCGTACGCGGCTGCTTGGAAAAAACCGGCGACGGCGAGCACCTGGAAGATCGGAGCGGTACCGTCCCATTGCGACCCCAACGAAACATCCACCAGCGCAACGGCTTGAGACGCGGAGAACGCGAGAATGGCCGCTGTGACGTGGAGCAGCGCGGCCTGACCGAACAAGAGGAACCGGTCGAACCGGACCCGGTCCTCGGTCAGTCGGGACAGCACGGGCAGCGCGACGCGGTTCGACGGAGCATTGATCTGATTGAGCGGCAGAAGAAGGAGCTGGAACGCACGGTTGTAGATACCCAGGGGCCCGGGGCCCAGCGTCGCGCCGATCATCACGGTGTCGATGTTGCGGCTCGCATATCCCAGAAGCTGCACGCCGGAGACATCGAGGCCGAACTTCATCAGATGCCCCACGGCGACCCCGCGGGCGTACATCCGCGGCAGCCAGCGCGACGACGTCATCACCAGGATCAGCAGCAGAAAGGCCTGTGACACCTGTTGCGCTGCCAGCGCCCACTGTCCGCCTATCGTCCCCGTTCGGACCAGCGTCGACGCGGCGGCGATGCCGATTCCGAGCGCCACCACCTGAGCGATGATCTCGGTGACGGACAGTGCAGCGAAGCGAAACGTTCGCGCGAGGTTGGCCCGATACTGCGTCGCCATGCCGTTGGCCAGAAAGGTCGTCGAGAGCGCGATGGTCAGCGGAACCAGCCGATCGTCGTCGTAGAGAGCGGCGATGGCGGGGCTCGCGGCGACGACGATGACGGTCAGCGTCACCCCGATTCCGGTGTTGATCCAGAACAGATTCGATCGTTGGGCCGCGGACAGGGTGGGGGATTGCACCGCCGCAGTGAACAATCCGAAATCGCGGAAGATCTCTCCGACACCTATCACCGCTGCGGTGGCGGCGACCAGTCCGTAATCGTCCGGGGACAGCAAACGCGCCATCACGACGATTCCGACGAGCTGCACCGTGATGCGCGTCAGCTGGGCGGCGCCGGTGGTGGCGGCGCCGCGTGACGCCGTGCGCCCGAGTGCGCGGGTCGCCTGGTTCTGAGTCGCCAGGTCCTGAGCTGGTTGGCCCGCGGTGACGTCGTCGGTCATGACGCAGGGAACCGTCGGGAACGCGCAGCGGCAATGGAGTTTTCGTACACCCGCGCGTGCTGCCGTCCGATGGTCGCCCAGTCACGGCCGTCGAGGACGGGCCGTTCGGTGCGCGCCGCGCGGGACCACTCGATGGCATCGCGCAGCACCGATGCCGTGAACTCACCCGAGTAGCGATACATCCACTGTGATCCAACTTCTTCGGCCAGTTCGGCCGTGGCGGGAGAATCCGGAACCAGGACGGGCCGGTCCAGCGAGAGCGCCACCAGAACTGCCCCCGAGTTGCTCATTTCCAGATACGGGAGGGCGACGAGAGATGAGGCGGTGACCTCGTCGACCAGCTCGGCGTCGGGAAGGAACTCGAGCCGCCCGGATACCCGCTCGACGGAGGCGATGCGTTCCTCGATCGGTCTCCGGAGCGCGGGGCTGGGCCGTCCGACGATACGGAGTTCGAACCGGTCGTCCCCCAGCTCGACGAACGAGGAGATCAGCCCGTCGACGTTCTTGTACGGCCGGATCAGGCCGAAGAACAACACTCGACCCGCGATGGCGGCAACGTCGGGAGACGGCGCGAATCGCGTTCGGTAATCACCATGCGGGATGTGCACTGTAGGAATGTCGTGTGGAACGCGCGTCGTCGCCGTCAGCACAATTGCCAACGACGTCGATCGGTCCAACCGTGCCAGGGCGCGGGTCTCCGCCGCCGAGCCTTCCTCGTGTGGGCGATCGTTGTGCACGGTGCGCAGAATGGGAATTCGCATCACCCGCGTCCGGACGAGCAGTGCAGTCAAGGCCCGGCGACGCATCCAGGCTTTCGCCGGGTGCCGAGCACGGATCATCAGTTCGGGCCAGTGCACGTGGACGACGTCGTACCGACCGAACAGGGCGGTACGCCACCGAAAGAACAAGAAGTGCACGGAGGCCGGAGCATCGGTCACCACCTGATCCACGTATCGGGTGGAGCCGTCGGGAGGTGAGAGCGACAGCAGAACGCGCATCGTGGCCATGGCAACTGTCATCCTGCCCCATCGAGGAGTCGATGTCGTCGCCAAACTCGTGACACGTCACAAATAGTGCGGAGCCGGTCCGCTCTGTGACGGAAACGGTTGCGGACTCGAGCAGGTCTGGTTAGGCTGGCCTTATCTATGGAGGTGGTAAACGCCACCGCGACGCTCCGCGGCAGGGGGTTTTCGATGGCCGGAACACTCGTTTCGACGCCGCTGTCCGAACCCGGCTTCTACTCGGCCGAGGTCGTGTCCCGCTCGGTTGTCTCGCCCCACCTGATTCGGATCGTGTTCGGCGGACCTGCGCTGGCCCTGTACGTGGGGCTCGCAGCGCCCGACGAGTGCGTCACCATTCATTTCCCGCCGAACATCGACGACGAACTTCCCGCCATGACGTTCGAGAACGGCGTCTGGGGATATCACGACATCTCGACACGGCCGGAGAGCAGGAATTACACCGTTCGCCGTCGTGACCACCACACTGTCACTGTCGATTTCGTGGTGCACGACACCGGCGTCGCCTCGACCTGGGCGCAGTCGGCGCGCCCGGGACACACCGTCGTGTTCTCGCGGCCCCGCTCCTGGTACGCGTGCCCGCAGGGCACCGACTGGCAACTGCTCGTTGCCGACCTGACGGGCCTACCCGCCGTCGGTCGGGCGCTCGAGCAGTTGGCGCCCGGCCAGCGAGCCCATGTGATCCTCGAAGTGCCCGACCATGCGGACCGACAGGAATTTCGCAGCGACGGAGTCGTCACCGTCGACTGGCGCATCGGCACCGGAAACGGCATCACGCCCACTGTCCTGGTGGATGCGGTCGCCACCTTCGAGCGGCCGGCCGGCACGGGCTACCTGTGGTTCGCCGGTGAAGCGGCGGCGTCACGGAAGGTTCGTTCGCACGCGCGTAAGACATGGGGAATGTCCACGCGGCAGTGCTCGGTGATCGGGTACTGGCGCGAGCGAGCGGAGGAGTGGTTGGCGTCCTACCGTCGCTACGAGGCGGTCGCGCTGGCCGGGTATCGCAAAGCGCTGGACGAGGGCCGAACCGAGGCTCAGGCTCAGGAAGAGTTCGAGGGATTGCTCGAGCGCGTAGGGCTCTGAGCCCGTTCCGACCGATCTGATGCCGCCGACTCCACTCGACCGCCGGGCATGGCGAGGGCCGCGAAGAACATCAGAACCGCGCCCGCCACCAGCGTGTAGAACACCAGGTGAATCGCGTCGGCCAGCTCCGTAGGACTGCGGTCTGCTCCCACGTGGGCATTGACTATCGCTCCACACACCGCGATACCCACGGCGCTTCCGATGGAGCGAGCGAAGGTGTTGGTCGAGGTCACCACGCCGCGCTCGGACCAGTCCACGCTGGACTGGGCTGCAATCAGCGCGGGGCTCGCGACTAAGCCCATGCCGGCGCCGATCACCAAGGCGCCCAGACAGATCTGGTACACCGGCGTGGTCTCGGTCCACCACAGCGTCAGCGAGGACCCCACCAACACGACGGAGCTGCCGATCAGTGCGGTGCGGCGGAAGCCGATGCGCAGGTAGAGGCGACCCGATTGCGACGACATGGCCGGCCACGACAGCAACAGTGGTGCGAGCGCGAAGCCGCCGGCGAGGGCGCTCAAACCCAAAACACCCTGCACGAAGGTCGGGATATACGTCGTCAGAGTCAACACGATGGATCCGATGACCGCGCCCACGGCGCTGGTCGCGAGCAGGACTCTGCGGGTCAACACCCACAGCGGAAGGATGGGGGTCTGCACACGGCGCTCCACGGCGACGAAGACGGCCAGACTCGCGATACCGCAGGCGAAGACGCCGATGCTGGTGGTGGAGTTCCATGCCCAGGACTGGCCGCCTTCGAGCAAGCCGAGGATCACCGCTCCGGCCCCGACGGTCAGCAACACTGCTCCGGCATAGTCGATGCGGCCACGCTGGTGAGTGGGCTGTGACGACGACTCGTCGAATTTTCGGATCAGCATCACGGCAGCGACGGCGCAGAGCGGAATGTTGACGTAGAAGATCCATCGCCAGGACAAGTATTCCGAGAACACGCCACCGAGGCTGGGGCCGACGATCGACGACATGGCCCACACGCTGGCCAGATATCCCTGAGCCTTGGCGCGTTCGCGCACGGTGTAGATGTCGCCGGCGATGGTCTGGACCATCGGTTGGATCGCGCCCGCGCCGATTCCTTGCACCGCGCGCGCGGCGATCAGCACGGGCATGCTCCACGCAAGGCCACACAGCACCGATCCCAACGCGAAGACGGCGATGCCGAACAGCACCAGTCGCTTGCGCCCGAAGAGGTCGGCGAGTTTGCCGTAGATGGGCACCGTCACTGCCTGGGCCAGCAGGTACACCGAGAACAGCCACGGAAAGTTCGAGAATCCGCCGAGGTCGTCGACGATGGTCAGAACCGATGTCGCGATGATCGTCGAATCCAGGGCGACCAACGAATTGCACAGCATCAGTGCGGCGAGGATGGGTCCACGTTCGGATCTGAACCCGATCCGAACCGTGTCCGTCGTCGTCACCGCCGCACTCCTTCGTTCGCCTCGCTACCGAGGTTACCGTTCGAACTGTGCCGGACGCCGCCGCCCGGGCCGTGCTCGGCCGCGACTACGCTGAGGCGTCGTGCGCCCATCTCTGACCGACTACCCGCATCTGGCCGCCGGCAAGGTTCGTGATCTGTATGCGATCGACGACGAACATCTGCTTCTGGTGGCCAGTGATCGGATCTCCGCCTACGACCACATCCTGTCGACGCCGATTCCGGACAAGGGTCGTGTCCTGACCGCCATGAGCGTCTTCTTCTTCCGCCAACTCGGTGTCCGCGATCATCTGGCAGGCGACGAGAAGGACGACAGAATCCCCGCGGAGGTACTGGGCCGGGCACTGGTCGTGCGGTCGCTGACGATGGCCCCGATCGAGTGCGTCGCGCGGGGATATCTCACCGGATCGGGCCTGGCCGACTACTCCGCCACCGGGTCGGTGTGCGGCGTTCCGCTGCCGGACGGACTCGTCGAGTCCAGCAAACTGGACGTGCCCATCTTCACGCCCGCGAGCAAGGCCGATCTGGGTGACCACGACGAGAACGTCGACTTCGACACGGTCGTGCGTGCGGTCGGTGTACGGACAGCGGAGAAACTGCGAAGCGCGACACTCGACATCTACTCGCGCGCAGCCGAATTTGCCCGCGGCCGCGGAATTATTCTGGCCGACACCAAGTTCGAGTTCGGGATCGACGCTGACGGTGAACCGGTTCTCGCCGACGAGGTGTTGACCCCCGACTCTTCCCGCTACTGGCCCCTCGACGGTTACACCGAGGGCCGCGTGCAACCCAGCTTCGACAAACAGTTCGTCCGAGACTGGCTGACCGGGGAATCGGGGTGGGACCGGGCGGCAGACGGGCCGCCGCCGCCACTACCGCAGGACATCGTCGATCGCACTCGCGCTCGATACATCGAAGCCTACGAACGTCTTTCGGGGCTGTCCTTCGACGATTGGGTGAAGCCGTGACCGAACCGAACATCATCTCCGCGCCGATCGCCAAGACGGTGCCGACGGAGCGAACCCACCACGGCGACACGTTCGTCGACAGGTACGAGTGGCTGCGCGAGAAGGACGACCCCGAGGTGATCGCTTACCTCGAAGCAGAGAACGCGTACACCGACCAGGAGACGGCGCACCTCGAACCGCTGGAAACCGCGATCTTCGACGAGATCAAGTCCCGCACGCAGGAGACGGACCTGTCGGTGCCTACCCGTCGTGGCCAATGGTGGTACTACGGACGCACCGTCGAAGGCAAGAGTTATGGCATGCAGTGCCGCTGCCCCGTGGACTCGCCGGACGATTGGACTCCACCCGCACTCGAGGTGGGGGTCGACGTACCGGGTGAGCAGATCGTGCTCGACGCCAACGTCCTGGCGGAGGGGCACGACTTCTTCTCCCTGGGTGCCTTCTCGCTCAGCGACGACGGGAACCTGCTGGCGTACTCCGTCGACACCGCCGGCGACGAGCGATACACGCTGCGTATCAAGGATCTTCGAACCGACGAGCTGTTCGCGGACGAGATCGAGCAGGTGGCGCCGGGTGCTACATGGTCGCCCGATCAGCAGTACCTGTTCTATCAGACAGTGGACGAGTCGTGGCGTCCCGACAAGGTCTGGCGTCACCGCATCGGTACACCGACAACCGACGACGTCCTGATCTTCGAGGAGCCGGACGAGTCCTACTGGGTCAGCTTCGGATCGACGCGGAGCGAGAAGTACTTGATGATCTGGGTGGGATCGAAGGTCACCACCGAGGGTCTGTACCTGGACGCATCCGATCCCACCGGCGACTTCACGGTGATCCTGCCGCGGCGCGACGGGGTGGAGTACAGCGCCGAGCACGCGGTGGTGGCGGGGCAGGACCGGTTCCTGATCCTGCACAACGACGTCGTCGACGGCGTGAAGGCGGAAAACTTCGTCCTTGCCGAGGCGCCCGTCGCCGACCCCGAAGACATGACGATTCTCGTCGAGCATCGACCCGACGTCAGACTGGAGGACGTCGAGGCGTTCGCGCATCATCTGGTGCTGTCCTACCGCCGAGATGCGGTGCCGCGCATGGCGGTGTGGCCGCTGGGTGACGACGGGTACGGCAAGCAGCACGAACTCGAGTTCGACGAGGAGCTGTTCTCGGTCGGGCTGCATTCCAACCCGGAGTGGGATGCCCCGCTTCTTCGCTTCGGCTACACCTCGTTCATCACCCCGTCCCGCATCTTCGACTACGACCTGGTCACCGGGGAACGGATCCTTCGCAAGTCGCAGCCGGTTCTGGGCGACTTCGATCCGACGCGATACACCCAGACTCGCGAGTGGGCCACGGCAGAGGACGGCACGCAGATTCCGCTCTCGGTGATCAAGCGGTCGGACGTCACCGGCATCGCGCCGACCTTACTGTACGGGTACGGCTCGTACGAGGCCAGTATGGATCCGGGTTTCTCGGTGTCGCGGCTGTCCTTGCTCGATCGGGGCATCGTCTTCGTCATCGCCCACGTTCGAGGCGGCGGCGAGATGGGACGCCTGTGGTACGACGACGGCAAGATGTTGAACAAGAAGAACACGTTCACCGACTTCGTTTCCTGCGCAAGGCATCTGATCGACACCGGAGTGACCACGCCGGATCGCATGGTGGCCGACGGTGGTAGTGCCGGCGGATTGCTGATGGGCGCCGTCGCGAACCTGGCGCCGGAACTGTTCTCGGGAATTCTGGCCAACGTCCCGTTCGTCGATCCGCTGACATCCATCCTGGACCCGTCGCTGCCCCTCACCGTCATCGAGTGGGACGAGTGGGGAAACCCGTTGGAGCACAAGGAGGTCTACGACTACATGAAGTCGTACTCTCCGTACGAGAACATCGAGGCGAAACCGTATCCGGCGATCCTGGCGATCACGTCGATCAACGACACCCGCGTGCTCTACGTCGAACCCGCCAAGTGGATCGCTGCACTCCGTGCGCAGAGCACGGGGTCGGAGCCGATTCTGCTCAAGACGGAGATGAACGCCGGGCACGGTGGTGTGAGCGGTCGGTACGAGAAGTGGAAAGAGGTCGCTTTCGAGTACGCCTGGGTCGTCCATCGGACGGGTGCGGCGGCAGTTGCGCCCGTCGACTCGGGTACGGCAAGCTAGCGTAAAAATGCGGCACCGGGGGGTCCGGGTTGCCGGTGGGGTGGGGGCAGTTGTGAGCAGTCGGAGTGATGTCGAATTCGTTTCGGGGGAGACCACGTGTGCGGCGTGGCTGTATCGACCCGCGACCGACGAGCCGGCGCCACCGGTCGTGGTGTTGGCGCACGGCCTCGGCGGCGTCCGCGAGATGCGACTCGACGCGTACGCGGAACGCTTCACGGCCGCGGGTTATGCGTGCCTGGTGTTCGACTACCGGCACTTCGGCGGTAGCGGCGGGGAGCCACGTCAGCTCCTCGACATCGGGCTTCAGCTCGACGATTGGGCCGCGGCGATCAAGTACGCGCGGTCCCTCGACGGTGTGGATGTGCACCGCGTCGTGCTCTGGGGGTCGTCGTTCGGCGGCGGGCACGTCCTCGAGGCGGCCGCGCGGGACGGCTCGGTGGCCGCGGTGGTCTCCCAGTGCCCGTTCACCGACGGTCTGGCCTCCGCCCTGGCGACGCCGATCACCACGACTCTGAAGATCACTCCATTGGCTGTCAGGGACATCGTCTCCTCGATGCGGGGAAAGTCGCCGGTGATGGTTCCCCTCGCGGCCGAACCGCGCGGCGTCGGCCTCATGGCGAGTGCGGACGCGCTGAGCGGTTACCTGGCGCTGCAACCGGAGGGTGCCTCGTTCAGCAACGAGGTCGCGGCCCGGTTCGCCCTCGCCATCACCCGTTACTTCCCGGGCCGCGCAGCCAAGCGAATCACCGCGCCGGTGCTGTTCTGTGTGTGTGATCCGGACACCGTCGCCCCCACGAAGGCGACGTTGCGCCATGCGGCGAAAGCCCCCAACGGACAGATCGAGGTGTACCCGTACGGGCATTTCGACATCTACGTGGGCGACGCCTTCGAGCATGTGGTTGCCGATCAGATCGCGTTCCTGCAGCGCGTGGTTCCGATCGCTCGCTGACGCCGCTAGGACCGCCAGCGGTAGCGCACCTGGGGCCGGCCGGCCTTGCCGTACTCGGTGTGCCGCTCCACCAGGCCGTCGTCGGCGAGGCGTTCGAGGTACCGCCACGCCGTCACCCTCGACACCCCGACGGCCTTGGCGGCCTCCGAAGCGCCGAGGCCGCCGGATTGTGCGCGAATGCTGTTGGAGATCTCGGTCATCGTCTGTGGCGCAATCCCTTTCGGTGACGCCGCGCGTGCGTCGGCCGTGCGAAGCGAGGCCATCGCGCGGTCGATGTCGCCTTGACTCACCGCGGTCTCGCCGTCGCGAAGCGCATTGCGGAATTCACCGTATCGTTCGAGTTTGTCGCGAAATGCCGCGAACGTGAACGGCTTCAACAGGTACAGCACCACACCGTGGGCGACCGCGCTGCGCACGATGGCAAGGTCGCGCTCGGACGTGATGGCGATGACGTCGGGTCCGGGCCGCAACCCGCTCAGCGCGGCCGCAACGTCGATTCCGTTGGCATCGGGAAGCCCGATGTCGAGCAGCACCAGATCGAACGGCGTTCCATCGGCAATGGCTTTGGCCGCCGCTCGCATCGCAGCCGTGCCGGTGTGAGCGACGCCGCCTACCGAGAAGCCGGGTACCCGGCCGACGTAGCTGGCGTGGGCCTCGGCGATGAGCGGCTCGTCCTCGACGATGAGAACGCGAATACCGTTAGTGCTCATGCGGAATGCGCGCGGTCACGACCGACCCGTAGGTGGTCTCGGAGGTCAACGTTCCGTGGTGGCGCTCGACGACCTGGCTGACCAGGGCCAACCCCAGACCGCGCGAACCCGACTTGGTCGAGTAACCGCGAGTGCGAGCGGTGGCCAACGCATCGGTGTCCATGCCGGGTCCGCTGTCCGCAACCGAGATGATCAGGTCGGTGCCGGTCTCGCTCACGGTCACCTCCACCCACGGCTCACTCGACTGCTTCGCTGCGTCGATCGCATTGTCTATCAAATTTCCGGCGAGAGTGACCAATTCGCGTCCGTCGAAGCCGCCCGATTCGCCGAGGGCCGTGTCCTCGGTGACCGTCAGCTCGACTCCTTGCTCGGCGGCCTGGCTCACCTTGCCCAGCAGCAACGCCGCCACGGCGGGTTCCTGAACGGTGCTCATGAGCCGGTCGATCAGGTTCTGCGACAACTCCAGCTCACGGGTGGCGAACTCGACGGCCTGCTCTGTGCGTCCCAGCTCGACCATCGTGATGACGGTGTGCAACCGGTTCGCGGACTCGTGCGCCTGCGAGCGAAGGGATTCCGCGAACGACGTCATCGAGTCGAGTTCGCCGAGCACACGCTGCAACTCGGTGTGATCGCGCAGGACGGTGACCGTGCCAAGGCGGCGAGTTCCTCGCAGAACCGGATCCTGGGTGACCACCAGCACGCGCGTCGAGGTCAGGTGCATCTCGTCGCGAACCGAGTTGTCGCCCAGCCCGCGCAGCGACGCGGGCAGGTGCTCACGCGTCACTGCCCCGTCGGGGAGATCGAGTAGACGACGCGCCTCGTCGTTCACCAGTTCGGCCTCGGGCCGGTCACCCCACACCACCAGTCCTTCGCCGATGGAGTGCAGAACCGCGTCGTGATGGTCGTACATGCTGCGCAGCTCGTCCGGCGCCAGTCCCAACGTCTGCCGGCTCAGTCGCCGATTGAGCAGATAGGACGCCGCGACGGCGATGCCCAGGGCCGCGGCGACGATTCCCAGGAAGGACGGCAGCCCTGCGACGAACTGGTCCGAGAGCCGTTCCCGTGTCACTCCCGCGGACACCAGCCCCACCACGGTGCCGTCGTCCACGATCGGGGTGACCGCACGGATGGACGGGCCCAGTGATCCTCGATACGTCTCGGTGAAGGTCTCGCCGTTCAGTGCCTTGTCGATGGTGCCGGTGAACTTGCCGCCGATCAGTTCGGTGTTGGTGTGGGTGAAGCGGGTGCGGTCGGGCGCCATCACGACGATGAAATCCACCCCGGTGGCCAATCGGATGCGTTCGGTCAGCGGTTGCAACACCGGAGACGGTGCGGGGGACTCGATCGCCGAGATCGTCGACGGCGACGTGGCGATCGAGACCGCGATGGCCGTCACGTCCCGCCGAGTCGCGTCGTCACCGTTCGTCCGTTGGTCCCAGAGCGCCAACGCACCGCCCAGTGACACCAGGAGCACGACCACGGCCAGCTGTCCGAGGAACAGCTGTCGGGCGACACTCCGTCCCCGGTGCGTGCTGGTGGCCAACGTGGGACTCCTCGTGTTCGGGCTGGTGATTACGTGAACGAAATTAACTCATTGGTGACTCGGGTCACGGTCATGAACCACCATTCGATTCAGACCGGCGTGATCCGCCTCACGCCACAATCCTAAGGACACTTCATGACTGCCAGCCTCGACGCCGGACCGCAGGACACCACGCCGCCTCCCAAGAAGAAGCGGGACAAGACCCACTGGCTCTACATCGCCGTCATCATCGCCGTGGTCGGCGGCGTGATCTTCGGCCTCGCGGCACCGGACACCGCATCGGAGTTCGGCGTCCTCGGAACGATGTTCGTCTCCCTGATCAAGATGATGATCAGCCCCGTCATCTTCTGCACCATCGTGCTGGGCATCGGCTCGGTCAAGGCCGCGGCCAGCGTCGGCAAGGTCGGCGGCCTCGCCCTCGGCTACTTCATCACGATGTCCACCTTCGCCCTCGCCATCGGCATGGTCGTCGGCAACCTGATCCAGCCGGGAGCAGGCCTGAACATCGAGCCCGACTCCGGCGCCGTCGGCAAGCTGGTCGAACAGTCGGAAGGTGCCGGCGGAACGCTCGACTTCATCCAAGGCATCATTCCCACCTCGCTCCTGTCTTCGCTGACCGCGGGCAGTGTGCTGCAGACCCTCTTCGTCGCGCTGCTGGTGGGCTTCGGTATCCAGGCCATGGGCAAGCAGGGTGAGGGCATCCTCCGCGGCATCGGCTCCATTCAGAAGCTCGTCTTCCGCATCCTGGCCGGCATCTTGTGGCTCGCCCCCATCGGCGCGTTCGGTGCCATCGCCAAGGTCGTCGGCGACACCGGTTTCGAGGCCGTCATCCAGCTGGCAACACTGATGTTCGCCTTCTACCTGACGTGCACCATCTTCGTCTTCGGCGTCCTCGGCACCATCCTGCGAGTCGTCTCCGGCGTCTCGATTTTCAAGCTGGTCAAGTACCTGGCTCGCGAGTACCTGCTGATCGTCGCCACCTCGTCTTCCGAGTCGGCCCTCCCGCGTCTGATCGCCAAGATGGAGCACGTCGGAGTCCAGCGCACCACCGTCGGCGTCGTCGTCCCCACCGGATACTCGTTCAACCTCGACGGCACCGCGATCTACCTGACCATGGCCTCGATCTTCATCGCCGACGCCATGGGCAACCCGCTGGGTCTGGGCGAGCAGCTCTCGCTGCTGGTCTTCATGATCATCGCCAGCAAGGGTGCGGCCGGCGTCTCCGGTGCCGGACTCGCCACCCTCGCCGGTGGACTCCAGAGCCACCGCCCCGAACTGCTCGACGGCATCGGCCTGATCGTCGGCATCGACCGTTTCATGTCCGAGGCTCGCGCCGTCACCAACTTCTCCGGCAACGCCGTTGCCACGATGCTGGTGGGCACCTGGACCAAGACCGTCGACAACGACCGGGTCAAGGACGTTCTCGACGGCAAGCTGCCCTTCGACGAGACCACGATGGTGGACGACGGTCACGGCGAAGCTCGAGATCCCGAGGAAGCACCGGATCTGGTCAAGCACTGACGTACGTCTTGTTCGGCGGGCGCATCCCTTCATCCGGGGGTGCGCCCGCTGACGTCTGCGGTGTGCGGGCCCTGCACACAAACGGACACGTCAGGGTCGGATGTAACTGAAGGAACACACTTTGGTGCACAACTGCACGGCAGGCGACGGCATGACATGCGCACCGGTTACCGGCCGGTACTGTATCGGCATGACAGAACTGCAGCAGGTCGGAATCAACACCCTCGGCGGCGCTCCTACCTCGCTCGACGAGTACAGCGGCCGCGCGGTGCTGGTGGTCAACGTGGCGTCGAAGTGCGGGCTGACTCCGCAGTACACCGCCCTCGAACAGCTGGCCCGCGACTACGCGTCGCGCGGATTGTCCGTGATCGGCGTTCCGTGCAACCAGTTCGGCGGGCAGGAGCCGGGTAGTGCCGAGGAGATCGAGACGTTCTGCTCGACCACCTACAACGTCACTTTCCCGATGACGGAAAAGGTCGACGTCAACGGCGAGAATCGGCATCCGTTGTACGAGATTCTCACCCAGACCGCCGACGCGCAGGGCGACGCCGGCGACATCCAGTGGAACTTCGAGAAGTTCCTGGTCTCTCCTGCAGGTGAGGTTGTCGGCCGATTCCGCCCGCGCACCGAACCCGATGCCCCCGAGGTACTCGAAGCGATCGACAAGGTGCTGCCGGTCTCGACCCTGTAATTCTCTTCAGCTCGCGTTCACGTCCGAACGAACCGTCGTACATCTCGGTGTGCGACGGTTTTTTCCATGAGTGCACCCCTGATCGTGTCCGTGTCGGGAATTCGCGACGAGACTCGCGACGCCGCCGCCCAGTTCGCTGAGGAGATGGATCGGCGCGATATCGAACTGTCTCTCCTGGTGGCACCGCGGCTCAAGGACAAGTACCGCCTGACGCGCGACGCTGAGACCCAAGACTGGCTTCGCGAGCGCCACGGACACGGCGACGCGCTGGTGCTGCACGGGTACGACCAGGCCGCCACCAAGCGTCGTCGCGCCGAGTTCGCGATGCTTCCCGCACACGAAGCGCAGTTGCGTCTGCGCGCCGCGGATCGCGTCATGGAAGAAATCGGCATGCGCACCAGGGTGTTCGCCCCGCCGCGGTGGGTCGCCTCACCCGGTGCGATCTCCGCCCTACCGGCCGTCGGGTTCCGGGTGTTCGCCGGGCTCACCGGAATTGCCGACCTGGACCGCGGTACGACGGTTCGCGGCCGGGTGCACGGCATCGGCGAAGGCTTCGGAACGGGGTCGGGCGGCTACATCTGGGAGCCCGGCACCACCGAGCCATGGTGGTGCCGGGCGCTGGTGATGGGAGCCGGGCGCACCGCACGCCGCGGCGGCGTGGTGCGGCTGTCCGTCAGCGCCAAGCAGCTGGGGCGGCCGGGTCCGCGCGCCGCGATGCTGGACGCGGTCGATCTGGCCCGGTTCCACGGCGCCACGTCGGCGAAGTACGAGTGGGTTCCGCGCTCCCGCTCCGCCGTCGCCTGAGAGCCCACCCCGGTACCTCAGTCGGCCCGGCGCACCGCCACGAGGATGTCGTCGTCGACATGGTGGGTTCCGGCGGGGGCTTCCGCCGCGCGCGGCCTGGTCTCGTCGACCACGACGGTCCATTGACTCGGGTCGAGGGACTCTGCCACCGATTTCGGGCTGTGGAACTCGGTCTGGTCGTACCCGCTCCATCGGAACCCGGGTGTCGGGGTGTGTCCGACCATGAGCAGCGTTCCGCCGGGGGCGACGGTGTCCACCAGTCGCTCCAGCGCATCGGGCGAGTCCCGAAGGATCCCGAAATAGTGCATCGTGAGCAGATCGGCGGACTGTGCCGGTAGCGGATCGGTCAGAGGATCGGTTGCGAGCCAGTCGATGTCAGGGTGCAGGGCCCGTGCTCGTTCGACGGCCACCTCGGAGATGTCGACACCGGTGACGGACCAGCCGTTCTCGGTGAGCCACCGGGCGTCGGCACCCTCACCCGATCCGACGTCGACGGCTCGGCCGGGTCGGAGCTCACTCGCGAACGCCACCAGGGTGGGGTTCGGGTTTCCGCTCCAGCGCTTGTCGGATTCGCGGTACAGGTTGTCCCAGAACGCACCGTCCAATGCGGGTCGGGGGCGGTGCGCCTCCAGCGCTCGGTCGGTGTCGTCGGCGATGAGACTGGTGTTGACGTGCGCGCCGACCAACGATCCCTGCGCGGTCGCCGCGATCACCGTCGCCGACGGGTCACTGACATTGCCCGCGGCCCAGATCCCGTCGACAGAGGTGGCTCCGGTGGGATCGACGTCGACGTACTCGCCCATGCCGGATGGGTGTTCTGCGAGTGCCACGCCCAGGGACGCGAGAAGATCGCTGCGGGCCGCGAAACGCATGCCGACCGCCAGTGCGTCGAGAGGTACCTCGGTGTCGTCGGCGAGGGAGACTGCGCCGAGGCGGTCGTCGCGGATCACGACACCGGTGACCTTGTCCTCGACGATCTCGACGTGCCGAGCGAGCATCTTCTCGCGGTCCTCGTCGGCGAGCGCGGTGCCGTCGGTGAAGAAGACGAGGTTCTCGGTCCATTGCCGCCACATCGCCGCGTGGTGGACGCTGAACGGGCCGGTCGACAGCACGCCGATGCGGCGGTCCTGGATTTCCCAGCCGTCACAGTACGGGCACTGCACCACGTCGCGTCCCCAGCGCTCCGCGAGTCCTTGCAGTGGCGGTATGAGATCGGTGAGACCGGTGGTCACCACCATGCGGCGCGCCGAGAACTCCTGGCCGTCATCGGTAGTAGCGACGAAGTGCCCGAGGTGCCCCCGAACGGATGCGACGGTGCCGTCGACCATGCGAACGTCGTACCGCCCGAGGTCCCGCCTGCCGTCTGCGAGGTAGTCGAGCGGAGACGTGTGGTCGCGACCGAGCACACCGTGCATGTGGGATGCAACCTCGTTACGAGGAGTGCCGTTGTCCAGCAGTACGACTCGCCGGCGGGCACGGCCGAGCATGAGCGCGGCGGACAGGCCTGCGGGGCCGCCTCCGAGCACGATGACGTCTGCCTGCGATGCGGAGTGATGGGTGTGTGAAGTCATGTGCACACTGTGCATCGCAGTTCGCTTATTTGACAAACTATTTTGCTAGAACTGCAATAGAGCTCATGGACGAGGTGGAGAACGTACTCAGCGCGATCGGCCCGCGACTGCGAGCCCTACGAGGGACCGCGAACGTGACGCTGGCGACGGTGTCCGAGCGCACCGGAATTCCGGTGAGTACGTTGTCACGGCTCGAGTCGGGGCAGCGCAAACCCAGTCTCGAACTGCTGTTGCCGCTGGCGCGTGCCTACGACGTACCGCTCGACGACATTGTCGATGCACCCGAAACCGGCGATCCACGAGTACGGCTCACGCCTGTGACCAGCAAAGAAGGGGTTACGGCAATACCGCTCACCAGACGTGCGGGTGGGCTGCAGGCGTTCAAGCAGATCATTCCGGGCAACCGATACCAGGAGAATCCGACGCTGAGGTCGCACGAGGGCTACCACTGGATCTACGTGCTGGACGGACGACTGCGGTTGATTCTCGGAGACCGAGACCTGGTGCTCGGCGCCGGTGAGGTAGCGGAGTTCGACACCCATCTGCCGCACTGGTTCGGCAGTGCCGACCGTCGGCCGGTGGAATACCTCGGCATCTACGGACCACAAGGCGAGCGCATGCACGTCACGGCAACTTTTCCGGTTCGCAAGACGACTGCGACGTGACGATGCCCGCTATACGGTGGGGTGATGGGGATGAGAGAGTGCGACGTCGTCGTCGTCGGTGCCGGTCTCGCGGGCCTGGTTGCCACTGCCGAGTTGGTGGAGGCCGGTAAACGCGTGATCCTGCTCGATCAGGAGAACGAAGCCAACCTCGGTGGCCAGGCTTTCTGGTCGTTCGGCGGGCTGTTCCTGGTCGACAGCCCTGAGCAGCGTCGGCTCGGAGTGAAGGACTCCTACGAGTTGGCGCTTCAGGACTGGATGGGGTCGGCAGGATTCGACCGACCCGAGGACACGTGGCCGCGGCAGTGGGCCGAGTCCTACGTGGCATTCGCTGCGGGGGAGAAGCGCAGTTGGCTGCGCGAGCGGGGATGGAAGATCTTCCCGCTGGTCGGCTGGGCAGAGCGCGGCGGATACGGCCCCAACGGGCACGGCAACTCCGTACCCAGATTCCACCTGACGTGGGGTACCGGGCCCGGTCTCGTCGAGATCTTCGAACGCATCGTCCGTAAAGGCATCGAGCGGGGAACCGTGACGACGGCCTTCCGGCATCGAGTGGACGAGGTGGTGATCACCGACGGCGTCGCCACCGGAGTTCGCGGCGCCGTTCTGGAACCGTCGGATCTCGCGCGTGGGGTCAGCTCCTCACGAAACGTGATGGACGACTTCGAGATCCGTGCCGGCGCGGTGCTGGTGACGTCCGGCGGCATCGGCGGCAACTGGGACCTGGTGCAAAAGAACTGGCCGAAGCGGATGGGCCGGACGCCGGCGCACATGCTCTCCGGGGTGCCCGCACACGTCGACGGGCGGATGCTCGAGATCACGCGTGCCGCCGGTGGTAGCACCATCAACGAAGACCGTATGTGGCACTACACCGAAGGCATCACCAACTGGGATTCCGTGTGGCCGAACCACGGCATCCGGATTCTTCCGGGGCCGTCGTCGCTGTGGCTCGACGCCCGGGGCAATCAGCTACCGGCACCATTGTTCCCCGGGTTCGACACCCTCGGAACCCTCGAGCACATCGTCTCCACCGGCCACGACTACACGTGGTTCGTGTTGGACCAGAAGATCATCGAGAAAGAGTTCGGTCTGTCGGGGCAGGAACAGAACCCGGATCTGACCGGGCGGGACGTTCGCATGCTTCTCGACCGAGTTCGCTCCGGCGCACCCGGACCCATCGAGGCGTTCAAGCAGAAGGGCGTCGATTTCGTCGTCGCCGACACCATCGGCGAACTGGTCGCCGGCATGAACAAGATCGGCGATGTCGCTCTCGACGCGGCGGAGATCGAAAGACTCGTCGTCGCCCGAGATCGCGAGATGGACAACGACTTCAGCAAGGACCTGTCGGTGTCGGCCATCCATGCCGCTCGCAACTATCGTGGTGATCGTGCTGCGCGCATCGCCAAGCCGCACAAGATGCTCGGCGGTGGCAGCGGCCCGTTGATCGCCGTCAAATTGCACCTGTTGACCCGAAAGTCGTTGGGCGGCTTGCAGACCAACCTCGACTCGCAGGTCCTCCGTGCCGACGGCACACCGCTGCCCGGCCTGTATGCCGCGGGGGAGGTGGCCGGGTTCGGCGGCGGCGGGGTGCATGGCTATCGCTCCCTGGAAGGCACCTTCCTGGGCGGGTGCATCTTCTCCGGACGGGCCGCCGGGCGCGCCCTGAGCAGGTAGTTACTCCAGCGCGAACTGCACGGCGACCGAGACGCTGACGGTCTGCTGGCCGGGTTCGACGGGAATCGACGATGCGGCGGAGCTGTCCGCGAATCGAGGCGACGGGCCCTGACCGGTGATGTTCTCGGAAATCGACAGCACCCTCCCGAGATCGCTTCCTGCCAGCGATGCGTACTGCTCGGCTCGATCGCGGGCATCGGCGAACGCCCGCGCCCGCGCGTCGTCGATCAGGTCGGAATCGTCGTCGATCCGGAACGACACCCCGGACAGGCGGGCAGCATTGCCGCCGGCGGACGTGGCATCACCGAGGACGTCCGATGCCGAGGACAGGTCGCGGACCGTGACGCTCAAGATGTTCGACGCGCGGTAGCCGGAGATCTCCGAAGTGCCACCCGGAAGCGCCCCGGAGTACTGCGGGTCGATCGAGACCTGCTGAGTCTGGATGTCTGCCCGGTCGACTCCGGCCGCCACCACCGCGTCGGTCACCGCGGTCACCGCCGCGTTGGCCTCGTCGATGGCCGTCGTGACGTCGTCGGCCGTGGTCTCGACACCGACCTGAGCCGTGAGCGTGTCCGGCGTGCCCCGGACTTCGCCGACACCGTTGACGCTGACCCCCGGTGGAGCCTCGGGCGACGACGTGCCGGACGAGTCGGCTCCGCACGCTGCTGTCATGGCGGCCGCCGTGAGCAGAACCGCCGTGAGCAGAACCGTCGAGTGCGATGGGGTGCGAGTCATCGTCGCAGTGTTCCCGGCGGGCCCGCGACTTGGCTAGACGGTGGTACCCGACTCCTCGGTCAGCGGCGTGAATTCGGTACCGTCCGCCGCGAGGGACGACAACATGCCGTAGTAGATACCGCGGGCGTCCTCGGCGACGATGGCCTGGTGAATCGGCACCGCAACTCGTGGTGCGACGGCGCGCAGGTACTCCACCGCTTCGCTGACCTTCATCCACGGCGCAGCGGCGGGCATGGCCAGAACATCGATGGGGACGTCGGGCACGAACAGCGAATCGCCGGGGTGCATCAGCTGCCCCGGCCGGTCGGGAGTCCCCAGCAGAAATGCGGTGTTGTCGATCAGGTCGATGTCCGGATGGATCGTGGCGTGCGTGCCGCCGACACCGGTCACCTGTACGTCGCCGACCGTGAACACGTCTCCGGCGCGCACTGCCGTCCACCCGCCGCCCAGTTGGGCCGCCGTTTGTGGATCGGCGTACAGCGCGGCGTTCGGATTGGCCTCGAGCAGCGCCGGCAACCGGTCCACGTCGACGTGGTCGGCGTGCTGATGGGTGATGAGGATGGCGTCGAGGCCGGTGATGCCCTCGAAACCATGCGAGAACGCACCCGGGTCGAACAACACGGTCGAACCGTTCATCGAGACCTGCATGCACGAATGGCCGAAGTGAGTCAGCTCCATGCTTGCCACAGTAGGCGTCGGATTCGTGGTCGCGCAGGAGCGGTGGGTAAACTGCCCGCTGGATCAGCCCTCTCATCTCAGGAGCTCTCACGTGGCCCGTGTGGTAGTCGACGTCATGCCCAAAGCGGAAATTCTCGACCCCCAGGGACAGGCCATCGTCGGTGCGCTCCCGCGTCTCGGCTTCGCCGGCGTCTCCGATGTGCGTCAGGGCAAGCGGTTCGAGCTCGAGGTCGGCGACGACGTCGACGACGCAACCCTCGACCAGATTGCCGAAACGTTCCTGGCCAACACCGTCATCGAGGAATGGAAGGTGACACGCCTGTGAGCGCTTCCGTTGCCTCGAGCGCCAGAATCGGCGTCATCACCTTCCCCGGCACGCTGGACGACATCGACGCCGCACGCGCGGTCACCATCGCGGGCGCCGAGGCCGTTCCGCTGTGGCACGGTGACGCCGATCTCCGGGGTGTCGACGCCGTCGTCGTTCCCGGTGGCTTCTCCTACGGCGACTACCTGCGCGCCGGTGCCATCGCTCGCTTCGCCCCCGTGATGGACTCGCTCATCGACGCAGCCAAGGGCGGAATGCCGGTGCTCGGCATCTGCAACGGCTTCCAGGTGCTGTGCGAGGCAGGGCTGCTGCCCGGTGCGTTGACTCGGAACGTGAACTTGCACTTCACGTGTCGCGACCAGTGGCTGAAGGTGGAAAGCACCTCCTCGGCGTGGTCCTCGCGGTACGAACCAGGCGCCGAGATCCTGGTTCCCCTCAAGTCCGGCGAGGGGCGTTTCCAGGCGTCCGAGGCCGTACTCGACGAGCTCGAGGGCGAGGGGCGCGTGGTCTTCCGCTACAGCGGCGACAATCCCAACGGTTCCCAGCGCGCCATCGCCGGCATCTCCTCCGCCGACGGGCGCATCGTCGGTCTCATGCCGCACCCCGAGCACGCCACCGAGGCCCTCACCGGTCCCAGCGACGACGGTCTGGGGATCTTCTACTCCGCCCTCGACGCGATCGTCTCGGCCTGACACACCCCCACCAGTCCTACTGAAGGGCACCTTCAGTCGATCTAGCCGACTGAAGGTG
>JBASAM010000009.1:0-16250 GCA_049650605.1 Rhodococcus sp. (in: high G+C Gram-positive bacteria)
GTCCTCGCCCCCGAGACCGAGTTCGGGAATGGCCTCGTGGCGCACACCGCCGGGAAGCGCATCGGACAGCGCGCCGCTGGGGCACACGACGGTGACGTCGACACCCGTGCGTACCGCCTCCTCGACCACGGACAGGAGCATCTTCTCCGCACCCGAGATGTTCGCGGTGTGGGCGACGAAGACCGTGTGCGCGGTCATACCGGCTCCACGGTTTCGGCCGGCTTGCCTGATCTTCCGTCGCGTTTGGCCAACAGAACTCCGGCGCCGCCCACCATCAGAGCTGCGACCACCGAGATCGGGAACCACAGCGCGGGTGCGGCACTGATCAGCAGCGTTGCCGCTGCTGTGACCGCTGCGGCGACGACGGCCAGGCCCAGTATCGGAAGGACCGCCAGCAGTCCGGACATCGGCATACTGCGTTCGATGACGGTCCACAACAGCACCACCGTGATCACGAACGTCGCGACCGTCGCGATCGCGGAGCCGTTGTAGGACAACCGCGGGATCAGCACGATGTTGAGCCCGATGTTCAGCGCGAGACCGAACAGTGCCACCACCGGGTAGTGCCGCTGCATTCCTGCCGACGCCAGCAGGAAGATTCCCAGCAGAATCAGCGACATGAGTGCGGCGCCGAGGACCAGCAGCCGCGCGGCGTCCGAGCCGGGGGTGAAGCGATCCCCGTACAACAGCCGGATCATCGGCTCCGCGGACGGCCAGAAGCCCGCGACGGCGGCCGCCCCGAAGGTCGCGAAATAAATTCCGGCAGAACGCGATCGAGCCCGGAACTCGGCGGGCTTGTCGGGCCACGCCGCAACGAGGAGCGTGCTGACGGGAGCTACCGCCGCCAACGCGATGGTGTCCATCATGTCGGAGAACTTGTATCCGATGGAGTAGAGGCCGACGGCGTCGAACGTGTCCAACAAGCTCAGCATCAGCACGTCGATCTTCAACATGGCGATGGTCAGAGCGAACCCGATGGCCAGTGGCACCGCCTCTTTGAGGTAGGCGCCCCACCGCCTCACATCGATGTGGCGGGACGGTCGCAGGCCCACCGACTTGCGGCGTACCGACAGTGCCTTGCCGATCATCCGGAACGCCTCGTTGGCCACCGCGGGCAGGACGAAGACCAGCAGCACCGGGGCGAATATCGCCGCTGCGATGGTGAGCACCAACTGCAGGCCCTGGCCCAGGCTTTCGATGACGGCTACCAGAAGTAACCGATGTCGTGCCTGGAACAACACCGACAGCGCGTGCGAGGGAGTGGCGAAGACAACCACGAGGCCGCCCAGCGCGGTCGCCGTGATCACCTCGCCCGGATATTGCAGAATGACCACGTAGCCGATGGCGAGCACGTACCCCACCAGGCCGAGCACGGTGCGCAACGCCAGGAACGACGATGCGGTGCGGCTGATCTCGTCGGGATCGTCGTCCATCAGGCGCGCCAGCACCACGCGTCCGACGCCCAGGTCGGTCACCACCGACATCAGGCCCAGCAACGCGAAGACGAAGCTGAACTGGCCCCACCCGTCCGGGCTGAGCGACCGCGCGACGATCACACTTCCCGCCCAGCCGAGGCCGGCCACGATCACGCGCGAGACCAGTACGGCGGCCGTCGCTCGGGCAGCCGCCTTGGGGTCGGCCGCGAGAGCGCGGTAGTCGGTGGCGGCTGATTCCGTGTGCTCGGGTAGAGCGCCCTCGGCGGTGATGTCGTCTTCCATCAGAGAATCCCCGCGTCGCGGTAGGCGGCCGCGGTGCGCTCGGCCGTGCGAGCCCACGTCAGGTCCGCCATGGCGTCCAAGGCTCGATCGACCAGGTGGCTGCGGGCTGCGTCGTCGAACATCAATGGGCGCAGTGCGTCCGCCCAGTCCTCCACCCGCTCGGTGTCGAGCAGCACGGCACCCTTGCCCGTCACCTCCGGGAGCGCGCCGACGGCGCTGGCGACGACGGCGCCGCCGCAGGCCATGGCCTCCACCGGTGGCAGCCCGAACCCTTCGTATCGCGACGCGTAGGCCACCGCGGTGGCGGCGGAGTACAGCGCGGGTAGATCCTCGACGTCGACGTACCCCAACCCGGTGGCGTACCGGGGTGCCGACGGGCCGGTGGACCCGGCTCCGGCGAGGAGGCACGGCACCCTCAGCAACTCCGCAGCATCGGCGACCAACTGCACGTTCTTGCGCGGTTCCACGGTTCCGACCTGCATGACGAAGCGCTCGGGCAGACCGTACTTCGACCGAACGGCGTCGACGGCGTCGTCGGTGGGGGGAGTCGCCCAGCCTGCCGGTGCGAGCTCGACGACGGTGGCGTCCCGTCCGCTCACGGCCTTGATGCGATCGGCGGTGAACTGCGAGACCGCGATCAGTAAGTCGGCCGAGCGCAATGATCGCTGCACCAGTCGCTGTTCTCCCGCGGCCCTGAATCGGCTGGACGCGGAGGGCATGTCGATGACCGACACGTCGTGCACCGTCGCGACAGTGGCGCCCCGTGAGACCAGGGGTAGGTCGACGTCGAGGCCGTGGACGACATCGTGTGATCCCACCGGAAGCGCTCCCAGTACCGCACGCAGAACGCCTCCGGACACGGGCCGCGTCAGCGCCTCCACCCCGCGCGGCAGGTCGCCCACCGCATCTTTCTGCACGACGGCCGCCAGGTGCGCGTCGGGCAGGTACGACGGGAGTTCCCTCAGAAGCTCGCGGATGTATGTCTGGACCCCGCTGCCACCGGGGCGGAGGGCGAGCGCCCCGAAGACGATTCGTGTTGTGCTGCTGCGCATCCCACTACTCCTAACAGAAGCCAGAAATACACGTCGATGGGGAAGATTTCGAAGTACGTCGCTACCAGGGACGCGAACATCGCCGCCACGATCGACGCGCCGACGCCGAGGGTCATGGCGCCGTCCTGACCGGGGAGCGTCCGGGACAGCCGCGTGCACCACACCAGTGCCGTGACCAGCAGTGCGATCACCGCCCAGAGGCCTATCGGCCCCAGTTCCAACGCCGTCTTCACGTAATAGTTGTCGGGTTGGTAATTGGTCGACAGGCCGGAGAACTCGGTGCCCTGCGCAGTAGAGATGCGATCGGCCGCCGCACCGCTCGATCCCAGGCCTTCGCCGAACGGATGCGTTTTGACCTTCTCGATCACCTCGTTCCAACGCCCGCCCCGCTCGTTCAGGCTGCTCGACGAGAAGAAGACGGACGTGATCTTGGGGAAGAACGGAAGAATTGCGCCTGTCAGCACGGCCACCAGGGCCACAAGCCCTCCGAGAGCGCGGAATCGGACGACGGTCATGTAGATCAGTCCCACCGCGAGCCCGAGCAGGGCTGCGCGGACGATGGCGCTGGACATCGCTCCGGCCATGACGGGCGTAGCGCAGAGGAACATCAGATTGCGTCGTCGTCGCGGATCGGCGAGGGCGACGGCGCCACCGACGAGCAGCGACAACATGACGTAGAGGGCGAATCCGAATGGCAGGTTGAACGTGCTGAACACGCGCAGCAGACCGCCCGATGTCCGCACCTGGGTTTCGTACTCGTAGCCGATGGACACGAGAAATGCCGGGCCGGCCACAAGTTGGGCGATGCCGACGAGAGAGACGAAAGCGCCCATCCCCATCACGATGCTGACGAGGTGGTCGCGGTCGCGCACGTCGAACGGTGCCAGGCGAAGAATCACCACCAGCAGCAGATAGAAGAAGGTCACCTTGATGCCGACGGTGCCGATGACCCCGAAGGACAGTAGTGCCGATGCCGTACCGAACACGAGGAAAAGTGCCGCAGCCGGCCACCACGGCATCAGAAGTGTCGGGGCCGTCGGTGTTTGTAGTCGGCTCCGTCGGAGGTACGCCGCCACGAGGGTGAACAGCAGCAGGCCCTCCTTCCATCCGGCGACGACACCGGGAAGGGGGACGATCGCGAGCAGACCGTTCAGAGGCACGAACGCTGCGAGCAGAAGCACCCCGATTTGGGGACGATGGAAGACCGCGCGTGCAACGAAGAAGGCGGCCACGAGAACGACGACTGCGGCGAGAGCGCCGAGCACGATCAATCTTCGGCCTTTTTGAGAACCGCGGCGATCGTCAAGAACAGGATCTTCAGATCGAGTGTCAGGGACCAGTTCTCGATGTAGTAGTTGTCCCATTCGGCGCGGTCCGCGATGGACGTCTGACCGCGCAGACCGTGAACCTGGGCCCACCCGGTGACGCCGGCCTTCACGCGATGGCGCTCGCCGTACCTGCGGATCTGCATCGCGAAGAGATCGACGTACTCCGGTCGCTCCGGGCGGGGGCCCACCAGGCTCATGTCGCCGCGTACCACGTTGAGCAGCTGAGGCAGCTCGTCCAGCGACGTCTGTCGCATGAGCTTGCCGATGCGGGTGCGTCGATCGACACCCTCGACACCGCCAGGTGCGGCGCCTGTTTGGCGCTCGAAGGCTGCGTCCGAGGCTCGCGGTGGGCGCATCGACCGGAATTTCAAGCAGCCGAACGTCTTTCCATCACGGCCGATGCGTTCTTGGGAGAAGAAAATGGGTCCGGGCGAGCTGAGTCTGACCAGCAGTGCCAGTAGCAGGAACACCGGCGACAGGATCAGCACGCCGATCGCCGCAAACCCGCGATCCATGAGTCCCTTGACGAAGAACTGCCAGCCCTTGGGATCCACGTGCGGGAGAACCATCAGCGGAAGTCCGCCCAGGTGCTCGACACGGGCTCGTCCGCCCACGGTGTCGAACAACCTGGGAACGAGCCAGACACGCATGCTGTGCTCGTGCGCGGTTCGGACCGCTTTGACCAGTTGATCGGTCGGCACGTCGCAGAAGCCGATGACGAGCTCCTCGGCCGCTGTCGAACGGATCGCCGCCTCCAGTTCGGACGGTGTGCCGAGCCACGGAACAGCTGTTCCGCCGGGGACGTCGGGGATGACGTCGACCGTCTCCGTCTTGTCCAGCAGACCGATAGGTGCCAACCCGTACTCGGGGAATTGACGCATGCGCGTTGCCAATTGGCGCGCGATGGGGCCGCCGCCGATGATCAGAGTGGGTGCGGACGATTTATTGTGTGTCCGCAGGTAACGCTGAATCGTGGTGCGGAGGAAACGGGCCAGCGCCAAGGTGAGCGTGGCCGACACCCACAGATGCACCATGAAGAGTCCGGCCCGGTACTCGGTACCCAGGACCAAAAGCAGGGTCAGCATCAGCATCGCAGCCATGGTCACCGAGGTCTCGACCGGCCCGATCTCGTCGAGGAAGTTTTTTCTCAGACCACGCCTGTACATCGACCTCGATGCCAGCAGCAGCAGAAGTGTAGGCACGAAAAGCCAGGGCACCCAGCCGTATTCGATGTCCGACGATCCCGGCCACAGTTTGGCGGCAGACACGGCAAGAATGGCAGCCAAAGCATCGGCGGCAATGGTGATCAGGGTGTGGCCCGGATCGACTCGGAGACGGTCTGCCACACCACGCTTGGCCACCACGGGTGCGCCGGCAGGGCGCTGCTGCACCGTCTGGCGCGAATCGAGCATTTCAGCCACGGGATTGACTCCGAAGAACTTCGTTGATTGACCGACTGCGATCAACAGTAGTCGAGATTGGCTACAAGTCGATTCGGAATGGTCACGGCGCCATTACAGAAAAAGGACCTATAACTTGCTAATCAACGAAAATTCTCGAGGACGACCGGATTGGTCTCGTCACTCGAATATTCGCTCGCGAACCATCCACGCGATGTCCTTGAGGACCTGTACGTGCCCCGTTGTCCATTGACGTGGCTGCGGATCCCACACGCACAGAGTGCCTATTGCCAACCCGCCGTCGTCGACCAGCGGTATCCCGAGGTAGGCGACGAACGTGTTGTTGAGGACCATGGGGTGAGTGCGAAGTCCCTCGTCGAGTCGCGCGTCTTCGACCATCACCGGTTCGCCGGCCTCGATCGTGTACTTGCACATGGACTGCTCTAGAGGAACTTCCCGCAGTCGCTCGTCGTCGGGGCCCAACCCGGTCGCACTCTTGATGAACTGACGGTGATCGTCGATCAGCGAGATCGCCGCCGACGGCGCCGACAGTGCGTCGGCAGCCATACTGACGATCCGGTCGTACTTCTGTTCCGACGGGGTGTCCAAAAGGCCGGTGCGCTCGACCGCGGCGACGCGGTCGGGATCGGTGATCGCCGACGACTGTTCCGGGGCGGCGCCGTTGTCGGTCGGCGAGGCGATCGGGTCCGCGGTCGGCTCGAGCCTGCGCAACAGATCGCCGAGTTCCGAGTCCTGGTCCTCGGTCAGTTCCTTGACCAGTCTGGTCACCACGGCCCGTCGCACGTATTCGGTGACCGATTCGCCGGTCCGCTCGGCCTGCTGATCGAGCACCTCGTTGAGGCGGGCGTCGAAGCCGGCGTTTCCCGTTGTCATTCCAGTGATGGTAATGCAGAAATGGCGTGATTCAGTGTGCACTGCGGCAGCGAGCTGTTGCTTTGTGGTTCTGGTGGCCATGTACCGAGGAGATTTCTGCCGACCGACGCGTTAATCTCGGCTGATGTTCGATCAGCGAACCGTTCGTGTGCGGACGATTCGCGCTTCGATCATTGCTCTGGTGATGGTCGTATTGGCGTCCGTTTCCGCGGTCGTCCCCGCACCGGCGCTCGCCCAGCAGCCGTTCGCCGAACAACCGTCTTGTGTCCAGCAGGCCGCGGGAGTCCGTGTCGGCGCTTCTCCTGGTGGGTCGTTCGGCTCACTCTCGGACGACGATCTGGGCCGCGAACTCGACGTCTCACAGAGCGCCGGAATGTTCTCGGTTCGGATAGACATCGACTGGTCCATCGTCGAGTCGCAGCGCGGTAGGTATGACTGGGAGTCCGTGGATCGCGTGGTCGATGCCATCGTGATGCGGGGGATGTGTCCCTACGCGATCGTCACCTACACGCCGCGGTGGGCGCGGGTGTCGACGGCCGTCGAGCAGTCGTACGCGCGGCCGGCGGACCCTGAGGTGTTCGCCGAGTTCGCGGCGGTGGCGGCGGAGCGTTACCGCGACCGAATCTCGTTGTGGGAGGTGTGGAACGAGCCCAATATCGATACTTACTTCCGCCCCCGACCCGATGTCACCGTCTATGCCCTGATGCTGCGCGCAACGTATCGGGCGATCAAGAAAGTGCAACCGGGCGCGCTCGTCTTGTCGGGCGGGATGGCGCCGGCAGTGGACAACGGCATCGATATCTCTCCTGCATCGTTCTTGGCCGGGCTCTACGACGTGGGCGGCAATGTCTACTTCGATGCCTTCAACGTCCACCCCTACACGTGGCCGTTCCTACCGAACGATCTTTCCACCGCACCGTGGAACACCGCGATGGCCATGTGGCCGATGCACACCTTCATGGACAACGCGGGGGAGGGGGACAAGCAGATCTGGATGACCGAGATCGGCGCACCGACCGGAACCAACGCCAGAAGCATGACTGCCGACGGCCAGCGCGACTCCATTGCGATCATGCTCAATGCCCTTCTGGGCAATTCATGGCTCGGTCCCGCGTACGTCTACAGCATTCGTGACTCGGGAACCGATACCGACGACACCGAGCAGAATTTCGGCATTGTCGACCGCGATTTCATACCAAAACCGGCCTACGCGGAAATCGCTGAGTTCACGTCCGCGCACCAATAGAGACCCGATGCTCACGAATAGCGTCGACCGACGCCGTTTCGGTTGTTTCGGGCACCAATTCGGACCTGCCGACGGTTATGTGCCGATATCTGCGATGGCTATCGAGCCAAAAAACCGGCACCTCACCCGAGGTGGGTGAGGTGCCGGTTGTCGGGACCGTGGAAGTCAGTGCCCCCGGTAGTTGTACGAAATTTGGCGACCGCCGAAATCGAGGTCACGGCCTCCGGACAGAAGCGCTGCGGCGATGGCGGCTGCTCCGAGAAGTGTCAGTGCGATCATGATGTATTTCCTCCATGTGTCGAACAAGAGCGGTTCCCCCGAACCGCTCGGCGAGCGTGCTCGCCGAGTAGATGATTCCCCGTTTCGTCGGCGTTTTCACCGAATAGCGGGGCATCCCACGTCGCTACCGCCGGGGCGACGTGCGTCACGCCAGGGCTCCTTGCGCGCGCCGGTCAATCGCGCAAACCGTCGGCCAGTTCGAAGACTCGTCCGACGTACCGGGAGACGAACACGTCGAGGGCATGATCGGAGAGTTCGGCGCACCCGACGCGACGGAACCAGTGTTCGAGGTCGACCAGCCGATCACCGAGGGAGACGCGGTGATCGTCGAGTGCCCTCAGCTCGTCCGCAATTGCCCGTAGTTCGAGCACTTTGTCGTTGACGGTGCTCTGCTGTCTACCCAACTGCTGTCTACCCAACTGCTGTGTTCCCACCTGGTCCATGGCCTGATACTAGCGCTGTTCGAACGTATGTTCTAGTACGAAATCGGTATGCGGGACGGTACGGTGACGCCGTGCAGACCACCACTCGTCGACTTTTGCGATCCCTGCTGACTCTGTCCGTGTGCACGGCCGTCGCCGTCGGCGGCACCGGCATTGCGCAGGCACAGGGCCCTGCGGGCACCGCTCCGGGAACGCTGTTCGGATCGACGCCGTCTCCCGCGCCCATCCCCGGAAGCGCCGACGCGCAGCGGATCACCTACTGGTCGGTGGGACCACAGGATCAGCCGGCGCTGAGCACGGGCGGGGTATACCTCCCTCCGGGTGAGGCGCCGCAAGGCGGATGGCCCATCGTGGCCTGGGCGCACGGCACGTCCGGGCTCGGGGACGACTGTGCACCGTCGGTCGTCGGCCCCACCCTCCCGGATCGCGACTACCCGTACTTATCGGCCTGGTTGGAGCACGGATACGCCATCGTCGCGACGGATTACGTCGGCCTCGGTACTCCGGGTGTCATGGCGTACTTGGACGGGCAGGTGCAGGCCCATAGCGTCGTGGACAGTGTTTCTGCCGCTCGGGCATTGCATCCGTCGCTGTCGAATCGATGGGTCGCCATCGGGCAGTCCCAAGGCGGCGGCGCAGCGGTGACGACGGCGCGGTACGCCACCGAGTTCGGCGGCCCGGACCTCGAGTACCTCGGCGCGGTCGGCACCGGCGTTCCGGCCAACATCGAATTGGCGCTGTTGCCGTTGGCACCGGGCATTCCGCCGGTCGCCATCCCCGACGGACTCACCTCGTATCTGTTCTACATTCTCGCCGGTTTGCGCAGCGCGCACCCGGAGATCGACCTGAACTCCTACTTGACGCCGCTGGGTCGCCAATGGGTGGACACGGCGGAGACCATGTGTGCCATGCCGTTTCACGACGCCGTCTCGGGTCTGGTGATCGGCGACATGTTCTCCCGGCCGCTCTCGCAGATCCCCGACTTCTACGGTCTGCTCACCGACTACATGGGTGTGCCGACGTCGGGGTACGACCGCCCGGTGTTCATCGGGCAGGGTTTGCGCGACCTGGACGTACCCGCGCCCTCGGCGTTCTCGCTCGCTGCGGCGATGACAGCGGCCGGTGAACCACTCACGTTCCGGACGTATCCCGGCGGCCACAGCGAGGCTTTCCGTGATTCTCAGCCGGACGCCATGGCCTTCGTCGACGGCGTGTTCGGCCGCTGAGCCGGCCCTACGGCGTGTCCTCTCAGCCGCGTCTCAGTCGTCGGGGTGACACTGGGCTCATGCGAGTACTGGTGACCGACGACGATCGCGCCGTCCGCGAGTCGCTCCGCAGGTCTCTGACGTTCAACGGATACACCGTCGACCTGGCCACGGACGGCCTCGACGCCTTGGAAAAGGTGGCTGCCGAGCGGCCGGACGCGTTGGTGCTCGACGTCATGATGCCGCGGCTCGACGGCCTGGAGGTGTGCCGTCGGCTGCGCAGCACTGGCGACGACCTGCCGATTCTGGTTCTCACCGCCCGCGATTCGGTGTCCGAGCGGGTCGCCGGGTTGGACGCCGGTGCCGACGACTACTTACCCAAGCCGTTCGCGCTCGAAGAATTGCTCGCACGCCTTCGTGCCTTGCTCCGTCGATCGGGCACCGAGCTCGGGGAGGACAGCGAGACGATGGCGTTCGCTGATCTCTCGCTCGACCCTGTGACCCGCGAGGTGTTGCGCGGTGAGCGGTCCATCAGTTTGACGCGCACCGAGTTCTCCCTGCTCGAGATGTTGCTCGCCAATCCGCGCCGGGTCCTCAGCCGAAGCCGCATTCTCGAAGAGGTGTGGGGGTACGACTTCCCGACGTCGGGCAACGCGTTGGAGGTGTACGTCGGCTACCTGCGCCGCAAAACGGAAGCCGACGGCGAAACGCGACTGATTCACACGGTGCGTGGTGTCGGCTATGTGTTGAGGGAAACGCCTCCGTGATGCGCCCCCCGAGTCGTCGGGGCGTCCGGGTCGAACCGGCAGGTCAGGACGACACGGGAACGTCGCAGCCGGGGCAAGCGAACGACGGGCTCATGCGTCCGCCCATGCCGCTCACCCGCTCGGTGTCATTGCGCTGGCGCGTCACGCTCCTCGCCGCGTCGGTGGTGGCCATCGCTGTGGCCGTCATGGCGATTGCGGCGTATGCGGTGGTGTCGCGCGCGCTGTACGGCGACGTCGACAATCAGTTGCGCACCCGAGCCTCGGCGCTGATCGACACCAACCTGGTTGCGTTCGATCCGCGCTATGTCGCGGGCGCCACGCTGTACAGCACCGATGTCAGCGTCGCGCTGATCTTTTCCGATCTGAACAAGTACATCCCGCCGGGATCGACGGTCCCCATCGGCGACCCGGAGATGTCGGTGGCTCTCGGACAGACGGATTCGTCGATGCGGACCACGTCCGGTGCCCGAGTGCTCGCGGAGCGCACCCAGGACGGCAGCACTCTCGTCATCGCGCAGCGACTCGCGCCCACTGGTCAGGTGCTCGATCGCCTGGCCTGGGTGCTGTTCCTCGTCGGTGGCTTCGGAGTGGTGTTGGCAGCGGTGGCCGGCACCGCTGTGGGACGCACCGGCTTGCGGCCGATCGGACGGCTGACTGCTGCCGCCGAGCGCGTCGCCCGCACGGATGATCTGACGCCGATCCCGGTGTCCGGCACCGACGAGTTGGCGCGTCTCACCGACAGTTTCAACACGATGCTCCGCGCGCTCGCCGAGTCCAGGGCCCGCCAGAGTCGACTCGTGGCCGACGCCGGACACGAGCTGCGGACTCCGCTGACCTCGCTACGCACCAACATGGAATTGCTCATCGCATCGGGACAGCCGGGCGCTCCGCGCATCCCCGAGCAAGACATGGCGGAACTGCGAGTCGACGTGGTCGCCCAGATCGAGGAACTGTCCACCTTGGTCGGTGACCTGGTGGATCTCGCCCGTGAGGACGCGCCCGAGAACGTGTTCGATCGCGTGGACATGGCAGATGTGGTCGAGCGAAGTCTCGAGCGAGTGCGACGCCGCCGAAACGAGATCGACTTCGTCGCCGAGACGACGCCATGGATCCTCTACGGAGATCAGGCAGGCCTGTCGCGTGCCGTTCTCAACGTCATGGACAACGCCGCCAAGTGGAGCCCCTCGGGTGCGTCGGTGCAGGTGAACATGGTCGCGCGACCCGACGGTCTGTTGGAGCTGACAGTGGCCGATGCCGGTCCCGGAATCGAGCCCGACGAACGCGAACTCGTCTTCGAACGCTTCTATCGATCCACCGCCTCTCGGTCCATGCCGGGTTCCGGCCTGGGGCTGGCGATCGTGCGTCAAGTGGTGCTCAAACACGGCGGAACCATTGCGGTCGAGGATTCTGCCGCGGGTGGCACGTCGATTCGAATCGTTCTTCCCGGGGAATCAGAGAACCCACAGGTCACTGACACTTCCGTCTCAGGGGCCTCTCAGTCCGAAGGTGCATCGTCGAACGCGACGTCGTGAACGAGTCTTTCGCGGCGATGTGAGGTAACCGGGGAGATCCGGTCGTGGAGATGGAGCGAAGTACATGAGCGAGGATCGCAACTCTGGTGACGTCGGCCGAGGAGAAGGCCAAGAGCACAACGCTGGTCAGCACAGCGCCGGTCAACACAGCGCCGGGCAGCAGAACGCCGGGCACCAGCCGACCCAGGGCTTCCCGACGCAGGGGCACCCGCAGCAGTCGGGGTGGGACAACCAATATGCGGGCCAGCAGAACCCCTACCAGCAACCGCGCCAGCAGAACCCGTACCAGCAGAACCCGTACCAGCAGCACGTGCCTCAGTACTACGGCCCCGCTACCTCGGGCGCAGCGGGCACCACGACGACGTCCACGCCAACTGTCACGCGCAAGCCCGGCCGCACTGCGTTGGTCGCGGGGGCGATCGCGTTGGCGCTGGTGAGCGGCGGCGTCGGCGGCGCCGTGGGTGCCATATCCGCGGGTTCGGGCGGCGGCAGCGTCAGCAATGCTCTCAACCAACCGGTGACGCAGGCGAATCCCGCCGCGAACGCTCCGGACGGTTCGGTGCAGGCAGTGGCCCAGAAGGTCTTGCCCAGTGTCGTTCAGATTCAGGTCACCGGGCGCACGGCCGAAGGCGAGGGCTCCGGCGTCGTTCTCTCCTCGGACGGATTGATCCTGACCAACAACCACGTGGTCTCCGGTGCCGGCGAAGGAGCGCAACTCGTGGTGTCCTTCGACGACGGTTCGACGTCTCCCGCCATCGTGGTGGGTACCGATCCCTCGTCCGACATCGCGGTGATCAAAGCTCAGAACCGCAGCAACCTGACACCCATCGAACTGGGTACGTCGGACGGCCTGCAGGTCGGCCAGGGAGTGGTCGCGGTCGGTTCCCCCTTGGGCCTGGCGGGCACCGTCACCTCCGGCATCATCTCCTCTCTGAACCGCCCGGTGGCAACCAGCGGTGAGTCGACCGACCAGACGACGGTGATCGACGCCATCCAGACCGACGCGGCCATCAACCCGGGCAACTCGGGCGGTGCGCTGGTCGACATGTCCGGCAAGCTCGTCGGAGTCAACAGTGCCATCGCCACCCTCGGTGCCGGTGCGAGCTCGTCGGAGTCGCGAAGTGGGTCCATTGGCCTCGGGTTCGCCATTCCGGTCGATCAGGCCCGCCGCATCGCGGACGAGCTGGTCCAGACCGGCAAGGCGACGCAGGCGATCATCGGCATCTCCGTACCCAGCCGCGACGATGCCAACGGCGCATCGGTGATGGCCGTGACCGAGGGCGGCCCGGCGGCGCAGGCGGGTATCCCGAGCGGCGCAGTGGTCACCAAGGTCGACGGCCGGGTCATCGGAAGCGGCGATGCACTGATCGCGGCGGTCCGGTCGCATGCCCCGGGAGAGACGGTGTCGGTGACCTATACGCAAGGCGGCAGCGAGCAGACGGTCGATGTCACGCTCGGCACCGCTCCGTCGGGTGGGAACTGATGAAGAGGCCGACTCCCCGGCGCGACGGCGGCCACCTGATGTCGATCGTCGGGCACATCGAAACGCTCGGTCCGTTCGGAAGTGATGGCGGCGCAGGTGAAGGGCAGTTGGGCGCCGAGATGGTCCCTGGCATTACGGTGAACCACATGAACTTGGATGCAGCGGTTGCCGGGCGTGCACTCGTCGTCATCGTCGATGACAGAACTGCGCACGGGGATGCCGATTCGACGGGTCCCTTGGTGAACGAGCTGCTTTCCGAGGCTGGGTACGTGGTCGACGGAGTCGTCGTGGTCAGCAACGACGAGGTCGATGTCCGCAACGCGCTCAACACCGCGGTGATCGGCGGTGTCGATCTGGTGGTGTCCGTAGGCGGAACCGGCACGTCGCCGCGTGACGTGACGCCGGACGCCACGTCCGAGGTGCTCGATCGGGAACTGCTGGGTATCAGCGAGGCACTCAGGTCATCCGGACTTGCCGCTGGTTCGCTCGACGCCGGGCTTTCGCGCGGGCTTGCCGGGGTCTCGGGCAGTACCCTCGTGGTCAATCTGGCAGGTAGCCGCGCCGCTGTGCGCGACGGAATGGCGACGCTGACTCCTCTGGCGGCGCATGTGATCGGAGAGCTTTCGAGCCTTGACGGCTGAGAACGCCGACGGCGACAACCCCGACCGGAACGATGCGAGCCGGGCCCGAGAACGACGGGCCCGGCTTGCTCGTGTGTTCGGTGAGGTGCTTCCCGAGGGCACTCGCGACGATTCCGCATCGTCCGAATCACACGTCGGTGATTCGAGCAGCGCGTCGGACGAGTGGTTTCGTGGTCAGCGACCCCCGCACTACCACTGAATTGCTGTGATCCACATCACGTGACATCTCACGGGTAGATCGCTTTGTTGGGTGTCTGTTAACCACATGTTTCCCCGGTTCCGGAATGGGGCGGCAGTAGTTACTGCAGAGTAGGTGTGACTGGTGGGGTTCGCCTCGCGAGGCCGCATGTCGCGATTCTTCGAATCCTCAGGTGTAAAGCGCACGTCACCGCCATAGCCACTAAAAGTGTCAGTGCGAATCTTGCTTCCGGCACGGTCTATTCACGTCCCGGCGCAGCCTCGTCCTGTTTGTGACGCCCGTTCACATTGACGAAACGTCGACCGCACATGGGGTCGCCCATGTGCCTGCCGTAGGGATTGTCGATATTCGAATCACCCTCTAAGGTTTCGCTCAGGTTCAACGGTTGATGCTGAATCGATACGAAACGGCATCGGCGTTGTGTTCCTGCACTGCCCGACGTGTTGGCCACCAGCTTGCCGTCGCCGCCTGATACGGTTCGCTCGAAACGAACCGTTCGGGAGGATTCGAAAGCCCGACAGCGCACCCGCGGCGAATCCGCCATGGGACGAACATGATGAGGAAGTACATGACCGTTATTCGTAAGCCGCGGCGCAGCCGGGGTCTCAAGTCCATGAGTGCAGCAGCTGTGGCCGGCGCCTCGGTTATCGGCCTTGTGCTGGGATCCGGCACTGCCAACGCGGCTGTCGACGCCAGCAACACGGTTGTGGACGCCGATGGCAACTCCATCACCGTCAACCTCGAAGACACCTTCGTGGACAGCGTCTTCCCGCTGGACGCCAACCCGCTCACCCGCGAGTGGTTCGGCAACGGCAAGGTCACCTGGGCCGTCAACGGCCCGTCCGCAGATGACTTCGAAGGCACCGTCAATGTCGGCTACCAGGTCGGCTACCCGGGCAGCCTCGGCGGCTCGCTGGACATCAACTGGGCTACCCCGTCCCTGACGGCCGGCTTCGACACCTCCGCAATCGTCGGCTCCGCCACGGACGGAGCGGGCGCCACCACCGGATCGTCCTCGAACTCGTCGACCAACGGCGTGTCCGCTCAGGTTCAGCTCATCCCCGTGGCAAACGCCAACGTGAACATCGCCCCCGGACCCGGCATCGTGCAGTCCGAGAGCGCAATCGCACGGGTCAACGAGTCCGCCGACATCACCGGTGGCGAGCAGGGAGCAGCCGGTTCCGCCGGTTCGATCCAGCTGGCCAACGTCCACGGCACTGCCACCGGCATCCTGGGCAATGTCCGCGTCCGTCCGTACGCCTCCATCGTGTCCGCCACCGGCGACACCGCGGTTGCTTACGGCCCCGTGTGGACCTTCAACTGATCCTGGCCCAGCCAGAATCGGTTGCCTGCTAGGTAGTTCGCTACTGCAGCAGAACTGAACACAACGAAGCCCCATCCGGATCTCCGGGTGGGGCTTCGTCGTGTTCGTGATCAGCAACGATGATTGCCGCAAGCGAGCCGTGGGAGTTCACGATTCCCCGAACATGCACGGCCCCAGTGGCTTCCGCCAAACCGGCGTCCTGTTCAATGGTCGGTATGAAACCCGGTACCGCGACTCGAGTCGTCACAGCAACCATTGCCGCCACGGCACTGCTAGGGCTGTCTGCGTGCAGCAGTTCCTCGGACTCGGACGCATCGGACTCGGGCGCATCGGGTGGGGGAGATTCCTCGGCCGAGAACGCCACCGCGTGCACCGATTTCGAGACTGCCTATGACCAGTTCACCGCGCTCGCCAAGGCAGGCCCCGCCGAATCGGACATCGAGACGTGGACGGCCGCCAAGACAGCGGAGATGCAGAAGTTCCAGCCCCTTGCGGACACCGCTACCGGTGAGGTGGAGTCGGCGCTCACAACGCTTGCGTCGGCGCTCCCGGCGGATTCGCTCGAGCTGACCGAGCCCGACAGCGTGTCCGGCCAGGCCTTCGTGGACAACTCGAACGCCGTGGCCGACGCGTGCTCTGCCGCCGGCACTCCCGTCGAGCTCGACGAGTTCCCGCTGCTGACGTTCGGTAACTGACGCGGCCGCACTACTGACAACGGCGCGGCCACCCCTTCCCGGGG
>JBASAM010000010.1:0-26121 GCA_049650605.1 Rhodococcus sp. (in: high G+C Gram-positive bacteria)
GCGACGGCCAGGGCCACCGTGGCCAGGAGGACGAAAGTCTCGACGACCGACAGGCGCAGGAAGGCGCGGCGGCGCTCGACCGCGTCTGACGGCCGCGAGAGTGCGCCGATCAGGTGGCGGCGCTGGCGCCACCCGAAGACGCCGAGCGCGATCAGCGCCGCCGCCTTGCCGAGAACCAGGATCCCGTAGGTCGATCCCCACAACGCCGTCACCGGCACGCGCACCGCGGCATTGACGACACCGGAGACGGCGATGACGGCGAAGGCGACCGTCGCGAAGCGCGAGTACCGCTGCGTCGCCCGCGCCACGTCGTCGCCCCGTCGACCGGCGTGGGCGAGCAGTGCGAGCAGTCCGCCGATCCACACCGCCGCCGCCACGATGTGCAGGATCAGCGAATCGGTGGCGATGTCGTGATCGCCGCCGGTGGAGGAGTGCCCGGACACCGCGCGGGGCATGAGCGTGAGCACCGCGCCCGCGAACAGTGCGGGCACCACTGCGTGGGTGAGGGCGGACCGGCAGATCACGGCGACGACGGCGGCCAGTACCGCGGTCGCCGCCCACGCCGCGGCAGTGTCCACGTCCGCCACCGCGGCGGCGAACAGAGCAGGTTGCGCCGCGACCTCGGAGACCGGTCGACCCGAGGCATCGGACAACGTCAGCGGCACCAGCAGCGCGGCGCACACCGCCCACGCCGACATCGCCGCCGCCGCCGTCCGCACCGCGAGGTAGCCGTCGAGGTCGAGGACGCCCGTTCGCTGCGGCGGGAGGACGAACGCGGACAACAGCAACGACCCGACGGCGATGGCGGCGCAGACCTCCCCGGCGGCGGTCAGTGCCGGGATGCCGAGCGTGGTGAGCAGTCCCGGGTCGGGCAACCCCAGCAAGGACAACGCCTGCGACGTGGAGCGACTTGCCAGGGCAGCGGCCAGGACGCCCGCGATCACCGGGGCCGCGGTCAATGCTGCGGCGACTATTTGGCGCCCCTGCGCGGCGCCTCTGCGGGCGGTGTCGGTCGGCATCGGTCTGCACCCCTTCTCGGTGGCCCGTCCCACGGGCCCGGGACCGAGACACCGCGAAGAGAACCCTGTTCTACTACGGAGCATAGTTGTTGTGGAGGTGCGGTCCCCCCGCCCACAGGCCTTGCACATATGCGCATTCGTGCATATGTTGTCCGGACGGCCGACCAGGGTCGACGGAGGAGGAGCTGTGGGACACGGACACGGACACGGCGTGGGCGACAAGGATCCGGTGAGCGCCTCCGGTGCTCATCTCACGCGGTTGTGGATCGCGGTCGGGCTGGGATGCGCCACGCTGATCACGCAGGTGGTGGTTGGGCTGTCCACCTCGTCGCTGGCGTTGCTGTCCGATTCGGCGCACGTGTTCACCGACGTCTTCGGGATCCTGATGGCCGTGGTCGCGATCTCCCTGGCCCGGCGAGGATCGGCGCGTTCGGACCGCACCTTCGGGCTCTACCGCGCCGAGGTGTTCGCGGCGTTGTTCAATGCGATCCTGCTCTTCGCCGTGGCGGGGTGGATTCTCTACGAAGCGGCGAAGCGCATCTCCGATCCCCCCGAGGTGGCGGGTGTACCGGTGATGGCCGTCGCGACGTTCGGACTGCTGATGAACATCGCCGCCTTCCTCCTGCTACGCAGCGGCGCGAAGGAGAGCCTGAACGTGCGCGGCGCGTACCTCGAGGTGATGGCCGACATGCTCGGATCCGTCGGAGTCCTGATCAGCGGCCTGGTCACCGTGCTGTTCGGCTGGCGGTACGCCGACCCCGTCATCGGCGTCGCCATCGGCCTGTTCGTCCTGCCCCGCGCCTACTCCCTCGGGCGCAGTGCCCTGCGGATCCTGCTGCAGCACGCACCCTCACGGCTCGACATCGACGAGGTGACGGCGGCGCTGGCCGCAATGGACGGAGTCCAGGACGTCCACGACCTGCACGTGTGGACCCTCACCTCGGGCATGGAGGTCGCGTCGGCGCACATGGCGGTGCACGACGGGGTCGAGCCGGCCGCGGTGCTGGCCCGGGCGCGGGAGATCCTCGCCGACCGCTACGGTCTCGAACACGCGACCATCCAGGTCGAGCCCGTCCAAGGACAAGGGCGGTGCTCCGAACTGTCCTGGTGACGAGAGACGCATCGCGCCGCTTACGCACCAGGGCAGCAGGTGCACCGACGCTGCTGCGGGTGACCGTGGTCCCGCTCCGTGAGGCGCAGGCCGACGGCCCTGAAATACTATGTATCGTAGTAGTTGAGGGCGGGTGTCGTCCTGTGTCCACGGACGTGACCGGGGGAATGCATGACGACCGAGACCCTCGCCGCGGGCGATCCCGTACGCAGCGGAGCCCGCGCCGGGGATCTGCGCGCACGCGCTCTGCGTGCCCTGCTCGTCCGCGCCGGCGGAGCAGCCCTGTCCGGGGGACTGCTGTGGGCCGGGTTCCCGCCGCGCGACTGGTGGTTTCTCGCCGTCATCGCCCTCGCGATCCTGACCGCGGTCCTGCGTGGAGTCGGCGTCCGAGCGGGCGCAGCCTACGGCGGGGCGGCCGGCGCAGCCTTCTTCGTCCCGCTGCTTCCGTGGGTGGGTGAATACGTCGGCGCCGCACCGTGGTTGGCGCTCGCCGTCATCCAGGCAGGCTTCGTCGCGCTCTTCGGTGCAGCAGCGGCCGCGCTGTGGCGACTGCCCGCGGCGCCACTGTGGATCGCGTGCGCCTGGGTCGGCGCCGAGGCGGTCCGATCCCGCGTCCCGTTCGGCGGTTTCCCCTGGGGTCGGACCGCATTCGGACAGGCGGAAGGTCCCCTGCTGCCGCTGGCGGCGTGGGTGGGCGCTCCGGGAATCGGCTTCGTCGTCGCCCTCGTCGGCGCGGCGACGATCGCCGTTGCCGCCGAGGTGATGGGTGGGCGCCGCGTCGCGCAGCTCATCGGCCCACTCGGCGCGATGGCACTCGTGTTCGCCCTCACCGCGGCCGCGGCGACGGCCACGACACCGCAGTCGGCTCCCGCCGATCGTCGCGAAGTGACGCTCGCTCTGGTGCAGGGCAACGTCCCTCGGGCCGGATTGGACTTCAACGCCCAGCGCCGCGCCGTGCTCGACAACCACGTGGCGCGGACGCTGGCGCTCGCCGCGGACATCGACGCGGGCAGGGCGCTGCGCCCGAGCCTGATCATCTGGCCCGAGAACTCCTCGGACATCGACCCGCTGCGCAACCCGGACGCCGCTGCGGCCATCACCGGCGCGGCCCGCGCGGTGGGTGTCCCGATCCTGGTCGGCGCCGTCCTGCGGCGCGGCGACGGCACCACCACGAACACCTCGATGGTGTGGGACCCGGTGACCGGGCCGGCGGACACCCACGACAAGCGCCAGCTCGTGCCGTTCGGCGAATACCTCCCACTGCGACCGCTCGTCACCGCCCTGGTCCCCTCGGCCGCCCGCGCCGGCAACTTCGTCCCCGGCAACGGTGACGGTGTCGTCGAGATCGCCGGTCTGCGTGTCGCGGTCGCCACCTGTTACGAGGTGGCGTTCGATGCGCTCGTCACCGATGCCGTCCGCACCGGCGCCCAGCTCATCGCGGTCCCGACCAACAACGCCACCTTCGGGCGCACCGAGATGACCTATCAACAACTGGCGATGTCGCGGGTGCGCGCGGTCGAACACGGACGCAGTGTCGTCGTCTCGGCCACCAGCGGTGTCAGCGCGATCATCGACCCCACCGGCGAGGTCACCCAGCGCACCGACCTGTTCACCCCCGACGCCCTCGTGGCCACCCTGCCCCTCGGCGACGAGCTGACTCTCGCGACCAGACTGGGCAGCGCACCCGAAGGCATTGGCACCGCCGCGGCCGTCCTGGCGCTGATCGCCGCGTCCATCGCGGCGCGGCGAACCCGACGCGGAACACCGAACCCCGCCGGTGCACCCGCGCAGGTGTCCGGGACATGACGACGCCCGTGCAGAACCGACCGGATGTCCGGCCCACCGCTGCACGCAGCGCCGCCGCGACCGTCCGCAACACCTGGCGGCGCCTGACGTCGATGCGCACCGCCCTGATCCTGCTGTTCCTGCTCGCGCTCGCAGCGATCCCCGGGGCACTGTTCCCGCAGCGCGACCTCAACAGTCAGGCGGTGGCCGCCTACATCGCGTCCCGACCGACGATCGGCCCCGCCCTGGACGCGCTCGGGGTGTTCGACGTCTTCTCCAGCGCCTGGTTCACCGCCATCTACACCCTGCTGTTCGTCTCCGTCATCGGCTGCCTGCTCCCGCGGGTGGTCGATCACTCCCGCGCCCTGCGAGCCCGTCCGGTGGCGGTGCCCCGCAACCTCGGGCGCCTGACCCTGCACCGCGGCGGTGCCCGCGGCGGAGAGCCCCGAGAGATCGCCGACGAGGTTCGCCGGCACCTCCCGCGGTGGCGGACCGAGATCCGGACCGAGCCCGGCGCCGACGGCGCCGTCACCGTCTCGGCCGAGAAGGGCTACACCCGCGAAGCCGGCAACCTGATCTTCCACTTCTCCCTGGTCGGGGTCCTCGCCGCCGTCGCGATCGGCAAGATCGTCGGCTACGAGGGCTCGGTGATCGTCGTCGCCGACAACGGACCCGGGTTCTGCAACACCTCGCCCGCCGTCTACGACTCCTTCCGCGCGGGCAGCGCCGTCGACGGAACCGGCCTGGACCCGTTCTGCGTGCGCGTGAAGAATTTCACCGCCGACTACCTGCCGAACGGGCAGGCCGAGATGTTCACCTCCGACATCTCCTATCAGAGCGGCGCCGACCTGACGACCGGAACCTGGAGCGACTACCGACTGAAGGTCAATTCACCTCTGCGACTGGGAAACCAGCGGGTCTACCTCACCGGACACGGCTACGCACCCACCTTCACCGTCACGTTCCCCGACGGCCAGACCCGCACCGAGACAATACAATTCCGGCCCGACGACGCCACCACATTCCTCAGCAGCGGCGCCCTGCGCATCGACCCGCCCGGCGGCTCCTACACCGACCCGGACGAGCGGCGGCGCAACCAGATCGCCATCGAAGGACTCTTCGCACCCACCGCAGAATTCAACGGCGCCCTCCTGAGCTCCCGATTCCCCGAGATGACCGACCCCGCAGTGGCCATCGACATCTACCGCGGCGACGCCGGACTCGACACCGGGATCCCACAATCCATCTTCGCGCTGGGCACGTCGATGATCGAACAGGGGCGCCTGGTCAAACAGGACCGAGTCAACCTGCGCCCCGGCCAGTTCGCCACCCTCGACGACGGCACCACCGTCCGATTCGACGGCGCGAAAGAGTTCGCCAACCTCCAGGTCGGATACGACCCCACCCAGAAATGGGTCCTCGTCTTCGCCACCACCATGATGCTCGGACTCGTCGTCTCCCTCACCATCCGGCGCCGACGAGTGTTCGTCCGCATCCGCCCGACCGGCACCGGGCACGCCGAGGTGCAGATGGCCGGACTGGCCCGCACCGACCACGCCGGGTGGGGACCGGAATTCGACTCCCTCGCCGACCGAATCCTCCCCGAACCCACCGACAATGCCGCACCCCCACGACAGAACGGGCCGGAACCCGATGCTCCCTGACACCTTCCGCCGCCGCCCCTCCACGCCGTCCGAGGCGAATCCGGCCGAACCCGGGCTCGCGAGCATCTCCGCACCAGTCGGGACCGCCGCGTCGGCGCCCGGCCACGACGAAGCGCCGCAACCCACGATGAGACGCCCCGCCCTCGTCGTCCTCGTCGCCGCGGCGTCCCTGGTCTGCCTGATCCTCGGGTACTGGCAATGGGACCGATTCACCTCCACGGGGGGCACCGGACAGAACCTCGGCTACACCTTCCAGTGGCCGTTGTTCGCCGCGTTCGTCGTCTTCGCCTACCGCCGCTTCGTGCACCTCGAGGACTCCACCAGCACGACGACCACCGAGCCTCCCCCGGCGTCGGCAGTCAGGGAGATCCCGGCGGACGTGCTCCCGCCGCGCATGAGACTGGCGCCGTCGGACACCCTCGGAGCGGACACGGAATCCCGCCAGATGGCGCAATACAACACCTATCTCGCCGAACTCGCGGCACGCTCGGACGCGGACGCAGCAACCAAGCAGGTACCGCCGGGGGCACCCCACGACTGACCCACGTCGCAGTGCCGCTCACGCCTGCGACCACGACGCGTCGTCGGCCGGCCGGGCCGACGACAAGCGCGAACCGACGAACGACAGGACGACGATGCCACTCATCCGGACACCCGCGACAGCGAAAGGTCGGCTCGCCCGGCACGTGCTGGCCTACAACGCTGCACGTCTGGCTCTCGTCGCCGTCGCGGCGGGAGTGATCGTCGTCGTCGACGCCCTGACAGGTCTCGATCTGCCTGTCGTGCTCGTTCTGCTCATCGCGCTGGCGACGAGTCTGCCGCTGTCGGCATTCGCCTTGAGAAGACTGCGTCGAACGATCAACGCCGACATCGAGGCGGTGGATCGAGAACGCTCGGCCACACGATCAGCCCCCGCAGCACCCCGCCGGAACACCGACGAGCGAGCATGAGCGCGGCGACCTGCTGCAGGTCGAATACGCGTATTCGACGACATTGCGGGACGGTCACCGACGCTCCCGATGGCCGTTCTCGCCGCGAGTGCGCCACCACAGTGGGGTGGTCGTGGCCGGTCGGACCGATCTTCGCAGCCCCGCCGGGGGAGCCCAGGTCGTCGAAGAAGTCGGCGTCGACGGTGACGTAGTGCGCCCACTCGGCGGGGAGGTCGTCCTCGTAGAAGATGGCCTCGACGGGGCAGACCGGTTCGCACGCACCGCAATCGACGCACTCGTCCGGGTGGATGTAGAGCATCCGCCGGCCTTCGTAGATGCAATCGACAGGGCATTCCTCGATGCACGCCTTGTCCATGACGTCGATGCACGGTTCGGCGATCACATACGTCACGGCGCCGATGGCCCCGTCGCGGCGGTGCTGTCGTCCGGGACCGCGTCCGGAACCAGGCGCGGTACGTAGCGGACGTAGAGCACCATCCCGATCAGCTCCACCAGAGTCTGCGTCACGACCACCACAGGGGCCAGGCTCAACGCCGGTGGGAGCGCCAGGGCGAGGGGAAGCACGACCAGCGAGTTGCGGGTGGCGCCGGAGAACACCAACGCCCGCGTCGCCGGCACGTCCTGCCCGAACACTCTCCCGGCGCCGACACCGATGAACGCCATCACGACCAGGAACACCACGAAGATCGCGGCGGCCGCGGCGAGTTCATCGATACGGCTGCGGACGGCGTCGATCTGGGAGGCCACGACGACGGCGAGCGTCACCATCATCACCGGCACCATCGCCGCCGCCATCACCTCCATCAGCCGCTCGCCCGCGGGTCGGCGCCGCGCCCACCACTGCGTCGCCGCCGCCAGCCCCAGCGGGAGCACGATGAGCAGGACGAACGCCTCGACGAACGGGGCGATGTCGATGATCGACACCGTGTCGGCCCCCACGAACAACCACAGCCACAACGGCAACAGCGCGATCTGCAACAGCATCAACAGCGGGGCCCCGGCCAGCAGGCGTTCCGATGCGGCGCCGGCGAGGCCGCTGAAGACGATGACGTAATCGATGCACGGGGCGAGGAGCACCAGCACCACCCCGACCAGGACCGCCTCGTTCCCGGCGACGATGCGCGTCAGAGCGAACACCACGATCGGGACGGCGACGAAGTTCAGGACGATGACCGCGGTGGTGAATCGGGCATCGCGCAGGGAGCGGCCGATCGCGGCGAACGGTACGGCGAGGAACGTCGCGTAGAGCAGCACGATCAGCACCGGGTTGATGGCGTGCTCGAACGTCGGCGCCGAGGCGGGAACAGCGAGGCCCAGTGCGGCGCCCGCGGCGAGCGCGAGGAGATACAGGCCGATCTGGTGGGTGTCCCACCACTGCACCACCGAGGTCCGCCGCGATCCGGTCATGACGCACTCGCGGGTGCGGTCATCGTCGACGCCAACCAGCTGCACTGCGGATCACACGGAGTCGACGCGTCCGGAGTGTCGTCGAGACGATCCAGCGCGCCGGTCAGCGCGTCTCGCAGCACGCTCAGCTGCGCGATGGACTCCTCCGCTCGGGCGATGTGCTCACGCAGGGCCGGCCGCAGCCCAGACTTCACCGCGGCGCACGAGTCGTTCTCCCACACGCGCAGCATCGTCTTGATCTGCGACAGAGTCAGATTCAAGCTTTTCGCGGCGGTGATGAACGCCAACCGCTGCTGCGCCCGCTCGTCGTAGACCCGGTACCCGTTCGGGGCCCGGCCCGCCGGGAGCAGACCCTCGCTCTCGTAAAAGCGCAGCGTCGTCGCCGGCACTCCCGTCGCCGAGGACAGTTGCGAGATCAACAGAACGGCCATGACCGCACACTAAAGGTTCGAGTCAGCTCGAAGGCAAGTCGGCCGAGTCGCCGGCACGACGGGTCAGCAGCAGCACGCGGGGTCGAGGACCACGCGGAGCGCGTCGAGGGACTCCGGGCGCGCCGAGTAGTACACGTTCATGCCCCGCCGCTCGGAGACCACCATGCCGGCCTTGCGGAGCTGCCCGAGGTGGTGGCTGACGGTCGACTCGGCGAGACCGAGCGCGTCGGCGAGGTCGCACGTGCACACCGCGCCTGCAGTATCGGTGAGCAGCAACGACATCAGGCGAATGCGCATCGGGTCCGCGAGCGCCTTCAGCCGCACGGCCACCTCGAGCGCGGCATCCTCGTCCATCGGCGCGGCCGAAACGGGAGCGCAGCACACCGGGGTGGTGGTGTCGATGATCGGCAATGTCTTGGGCACGACATCCACCCTACCAACTTCTTGACATATGTCGAAGACGTGGCGCACCCTGTGGTGGTCACTGATTCGACATATATCGCAACCTCGGAGGTTCGCCATGTCTCGCGCTCAGCTCGCCCTCAACGTCGACGACATCGACACCGCGATCACGTTCTACAGCAAACTCTTCGGCGTGGCGCCGGCGAAGGTCAAGCCCGGCTACGCCAATTTCGCCATCACCGAACCGCCCTTGAAGCTGGTGCTCATCGAGAACCCTGGCAAGGGCGGCACCATCAACCACCTCGGCGTCGAAGTCGACTCGTCGAGCCGGGTGCACGAGGAGATCGCCCGCCTGACCGGCGAAGGGCTGTTCACCGACGAGGAGATCGGCACCACGTGCTGCTTCGCCAACCAGGACAAGGTGTGGGTGACGGGCCCCGGTGGGGAGCGCTGGGAGGTCTACACCGTCCTCGCGGACTCCGACACCTTCGGATCGCAGCCGATGCCGGCGCCCGCACCGAGCGTCACTTCCGGCTCGACGTCGACGGCCACCTCCTGCTGCTGACGTCCACCCGCGTCGGCTCACCCGCATCGCACGCGAGCTTCTTCGCCGTGATCCTTCGATCAGCCCGTCAGGGTCGCGGTCAGGTGCCTCACCGCGTGCCGTGCGGTGCTGCCGACACCGATGAGCGTCGCCGACGCGGGCCCGGTCCAGTCGCCGTAGCCGAGAAAGACCATGGTGGGTTCGCCGGCGGCGTGCAGTCCGTCCATCGCGATGCCGCCGTCAGTGGTGGGCAGGTGCAACGGCTGGAGATGCCGCAGTGACGGCCGGAATCCGGTGCACCACAGCACCGCATCGACCCGTTCGGCGCCGCCCTCGTCGGTGACGACACCCTCGGCCGTGAGTGCGGCGAACATCGGGTGCGCCCGGAGGGCGCCGCGATCGCGGGCGTCCCGCACCGACGGCACCATGACGACGTCGCCGAGACCGGCCACCCCGCCGGTGTCATCGTCGCCGGCGGCGAGTGCGTGGGCGCGGCGGGTCGCGACGTCGAACAGCACACGACCGTCGACGTCGTCGGGGAGGAACCGCGGCGGCCGGGTGGTGAACCAGAGGGTGTCGGCGACGGTGGAGATCTCGGCGAGGATCTGCGCGGCGGAGTTGCCGCCCCCGACCACGGCGACCCGTTGCCCGGTGAAGGTGTCGGGTCCGTCGTACTGCGCGGTGTGGATCTGTCGGCCCTGAAAGGTCCGCATGCCGGGGTAGGTGGGCCAGAACGGCCGAGACCACGTGCCGGTCGCGTTGATGACCGCCTCCGCCGACCAGGATCCCGCGGTGGTCTCGACCAGGTACCCGGAACCGTTGCGGCGCACCGCGGTCACGGTCACCGGTCGCTGCACCGGCAGCTCGTACCGTTGTTCGTACGCGCTCAGGTAGCCGACGACGTGCGATCCGGGTGGGAACTCCCGCGGAGACGGGGGCATCGGCCACCCCGGCAACCGGGAGTGCGCGGCGGGGGAGAACAGATGCAACGACGGCCAGTACTCCCGCCAGGACCCACCAGCGGCCGGCTGGTCGTCGAGAATCACATACCCGAGGCCCGCTCGCCGCAAGTAGTACCCGGCGGCGAGGCCTGCCTGACCACCGCCGATGACCACCACCCGAACATCGGTGGTGGTCATCGGGTTCGTGCCGTCGGTGTGCAGTGCGGTGATGGCGTCAGTCCCGCAGGCGGGCAGCGAGTTCGTCGACGCGCCCGGCGATGTCGTCGCGCACCAGGCGCATCCGCTCGATGCCCTCGATTCCCCGCGTGGAGGGCTCGTCGGTGTCCCAGTTCAGGTAGGTCGGTCCCTCGACCGGGTCGACGGTCGCCTCGGAGCCGAGGGTGATCACGTAGTCCATCCGCGCCAACAGGTCCGGGTCGATCGGCTTGGGGTGCTCACCGGCCAGGTCGACACCGACTTCGAGCAGCGTCTGCGCCGACAGCGCGTTGACGGAGCTGCCGGGGGCAGTGCCGGCGGAATGCACCTCGATGTCGTCGCCGGCGGCCTTGCGCATCAAGCCTGCGGCCATCTGCGACTTGCCGCCGTTCTTCACGCACACGAACAGCACGCTCGGGGTGCTCATCGCGCTGCGTCCGCATGTTCGGGTAGAAGTTCGGCCAGCAGATCTTCCACGCGGGCCTTGATCTGGTCGCGTATCGGGCGCACCGCCTCGAGGCCCTTGCCGGCGGGGTCGGGCAGCGCCCAGTCCCGGTAGCTGACGCCCGGGAAGACCGGGCAGGCGTCGCCGCAGCCCATGGTGATCACCACGTCGGAGGTCTCCACGGCGTCGGGGGTGAGGATCTTGGGGGACTGGTCGGAGATGTCGATGCCGATCTCGGCCATCGCCTCGACGGCGGCGGAGTTGATGGTCTCGGCGGGGGCGCTGCCGGCGGAGCGGACCTCGACGGCGCCGCCGCCGAGGTGGGTGAGGAAGCCGGCGGCCATCTGCGACCGGCCTGCGTTGTGGACGCAGACGAAGAGCACACTGGGTGTGTCGGACATGGGGGAGTGCACCTTTCGGATATTCAGGCGTGAGGTGTCAAGCGTGTGCGGGGGCGCTCAGCTCGGCGAGGAGCGTGGTGATGCGGGTGTCGAGGTCGTCGCGGATGCGGCGTACCTCGTCGATGGTCTTGCCGTCGGGGTCGTCGAGATCCCAGTCCAGGTAGCGCTTTCCGGGGTAGACAGCGCAGGCGTCGCCGCAGCCCATCGACACCACGACGTCCGCGGCGGCGACGACGTCGTCGGTGAGCGGCTTCGGGTACGCATCGCCGAGGTCGATGCCCAGCTCGTCCATCGCCTCGACCACGACCGGGTTGATCGCGTAGGTGGGCGCCGACCCGGCGGAGCGGACATGGACGCGCCCGGCGCCGTGGTGGGTCAGCAGTGCCGCCGCCATCTGCGAGCGGCCGGCGTTGTGCACGCAGATGAACAGCACTTCCGGCACTTCCTTCGGGGCGTCGCCGGTCGACTGAGCGAGTGCGGTGAGCCGGTCGGCGGCGAACCGTCCTGCGAGGGTGGTCAGGTGGGTGTGGATCTTCGAGGTGCGGCGCAGGGCGGTGTAGGACTCGAAGACGTACCGCTCCACCGTCTGCGGGGAGAAGATGCCGGCGTACGTAACTGACAATGTCTCCGCAGTCCGTGAGAGCACCGCCTGAGGCATGAGCAGTTCCGGTTGTGCGCGGTGCTCGGACATCACGATTCCTTGCTCTGGGGTACCGGCGCGGTCGCGGACGGCGAGGAGGTGAAGCGCTTGCGAAGAGCGAGCGAGACGTACACCAGGCCCACCAGGACGGGGACCTCGATCAGGGGTCCGACGACGCCGGCGAGCGCTTGGCCGGAGGTGGCTCCGTAGGTGGCGATCGCGACGGCGATGGCGAGCTCGAAGTTGTTGCCCGCCGCGGTGAACGCCAGGGTGGTGGTGCGTTCGTAGCCCAGTCCCATCGCTGCGCCGAGGGCGTATCCGCCGCCCCACATCACCGCGAAGTACACCAGCAGCGGTAGCGCGATGCGGACGACATCAAGGGGCTGGGAGGTGATGCGGTCGCCCTGCAGCGCGAACAGGACGACGATGGTGAACAGCAATCCGTAGAGCGCCCACGGCCCGATCGTCGGGATGAACGACGTCTCATACCAGTCTCGTCCCTTGGCACGTTCACCGAAGAACCGCGAGGCGAACCCGGCGATCAACGGAATGCCCAGGAAGATCAGCACCGACTTCGCGATCTGCCACGGCGATGCCTCGATGGTGGTCTGGTCGAGGCCGAGCCAGCCGGGGAGCACGGAGAGGTAGAACCAGCCCAGGACGGCGAACATGATCACCTGGAACACCGAGTTGATCGCCACGAGAACGGCGGCGGCTTCGCGGTCGCCGCAGGCGAGGTCGTTCCAGATGATGACCATCGCGATGCAGCGGGCGAGTCCGACGATGATCAGTCCGGTGCGGTACTCGGGCAGGTCGGGGAGGAACAGCCAGGCCAGTGCGAACATCAGCGCGGGGCCCAGGATCCAATTCAGGACAAGTGAACCCAGTAGAAGTCTCTTGTCGCCGGTGACGGTGTCGAGCCGGTCGTAACGGACTTTGGCCAGTACCGGGTACATCATGATGAGCAGGCCGATCGCGATCGGCAGGGACACGCCGTCCACGGAGATGGAGGACAAGGCGTCGTTCATCCCGGGGATCATGCGGCCGAGCAGCAGCCCGACGACCATCGCGACGCCGATCCACACCGGGAGGAAGCGGTCGAGGGTGGAGAGCTTGCCGACGACGGCGGGGTGGTCGGTGGTGTTCGCCGCGGTGCTCATGCGCTCACCAACGCAACACCAGCGGTGTTCGCGTCGTCAGCGAACGGATCCGTTGCGGCGAGAACTGACGACAACTGCTGCAGCGCAGCGGGAATGACCCAGTAATAGACCCAGGTTCCGCGGCGCTCGCAGTCCAGGAGGCCGGCTTCTCGCAGGACTTTGAGGTGGTGGGAGATCGTCGGCTGCGACAGGTCGAAGGACCCGGAGATGTCGCAGACGCACGCCTCGCCGCTCTCGTGACTGGCCACCAGGCTCAGCAGGCGCAGACGGACCGGATCGCCGAGTGCCTTGAACATCCGCGCCAGATCACCGGCCCAGTCGGTGGTCAGAGGTTCGCGGATCAGCGGCGAGCAGCACTCGCTGTCCGGCGCCGCGATGGGCACGGTGTGTTTCGACATGCGTCTATATTGACGGTCGGCGAATCAGTGGTCAAATGAACATCACCTGAACGCGCATGCTTCACCGTGGGGCTGTCTGGTCCGGGATCTGAGGTGGTACCCGTAGGGGGTATCTATCGGTACGGTGGAGCCATGTTCGAGGGTGTCCGGCGTCGCTCGCTGCCCCCCTCTGTGTCCTCGGTGCTGTGGACGATGCTGATCGCGCTCGGTGTGGTGCTGATGCACACTCTCGTGCCCGTCCCCACCGCCGCCGCCCACGAGGCGATGACGGCACCGGAGTCGTCGATCGCCGCAGACTCGCACCAGGTGGCCGTGGCGCACACCACCGACGTCGGGGCGGCGCTGCAGCAGGTCCCGTGTCCGAGCGGTCACGAGCTGATGCATCCGTGCATCGGGACGGTCACGTCGTTCCCGGCGATGTCGGTGACAACCGGGGTCGCGACGTCGCTGCCGGTGCTCGACGATGCGTCGGCCCGTGTCGTCACCGTGGTGGCCCGGGCCGGTCGTGCGCCGCCGTGGGCGGTGTCCTCGCTGGACGAATCGGTGCTCCTGCGGGTGTGACAGGGAGACCGGAGCCGTTGGTGCTCCGGCGGATCGCACGTCGATTCACCCCTGTTCACACTTCGACACACACCAGGAGTACCCCTATGCACGTCACGAGCAGAACCTTCACTGTCCTCACTGCCGCCGCGATCGGTGTCGGCGTCCTCGCCGGTTGTAGCGACGACGGATCGTCCACCTCGATGGAGGGCCACTCGATGGGTTCGTCGTCGACGCAGTCCGGCTCGTCGCAAGCAGCGGATCCTGCTGCGGACTTCACCGACGCCGACGTCATGTTCGCGTCGATGATGTACCCGCACCACGCCCAGGCTGTGGAGATGGCCGCGATGGTCGACGGGCGGACGACGAACCCGGACGTGGTCGCGCTCGCCGGGGAGATCGCGAACGCTCAGAAGCCCGAGATGGACCAGCTGACCTCGTGGTTGTCGGCGTGGGGCCAGCCTGCGCCCTCGGCGGATGCGAGCTCGATGGGAAGCATGGACCACGGATCGGGCAGCGGAATGATGACCTCGCAGGACATGGACTCGCTGATGTCGCTGTCCGGGGCCGAGTTCGACCGGCAGTGGCTGACGATGATGATCGAACACCACCAGGGCGCAGTGGAGATGGCGGAGAAGGAGATCGCGGACGGCTCCAACGATGACGCAGTCACGATGGCCCGCACCATCGTCGAGACGCAGAACGCCGAGATCTCCCGCATGCAGCAGCTCCTGAGCTGACCCGACGCGACCCCTCTCATCGAACGGGTCGTCGCCCCGGGACGACGCAGCCCCACACCGACCGGTGTGGGGCTGCGTGATTTGGCGGGCCGGCTGTCAGGCGCCGATCGAGCTGACCTCCCGCGTCGTCTGCGTCTCCGTGCCGGTGGGGCGGAGGTCGAGGCGGCGCAGCAGCTGGGCGTTGGCGGCGACGATGATCGTCGACAGCGACATCAGAAGCGCCCCCACCGACATCGGGAGAACGAACCCGATCGGCGCGAGCACACCGGCCGCCAAAGGCACGGAAATCAGGTTGTAGCCCGCGGCCCACCAGAGGTTCTGCTTCATCTTCCGGTAGGCGGCGCGGGAGAGATCGATGACCGACAGAACCGACCGGGGATCGTCGCTGGCGAGAATCACCCCTGCCGAGGCGATCGCCACGTCGGTGCCGGCGCCGATGGCGATACCGACGTCGGCGCGGGCGAGCGCCGGAGCGTCGTTCACACCGTCGCCCACCATCGCCACCCGGCGGCCCTCACCCTGCAGCTCGGCGACTCGGCGTTCCTTGTCCTCGGGCCGCACACCGGCGAAGTACCGGTCGACACCCAGCTCACCTGCCACCGAGGCGGCGACCGCATCGGCGTCGCCGGTGATCATCACGACCTGAACCCCGCGGCGGTGGAGGTCGTCCACCGCGGCGCGGGACTCGGGCCGGATCTCGTCGGCCAGCTTCAGTGCTCCGATCACGTCGCCGTTCTCGACGACATGCAGGATGATCGCGCCGTCTCGCCGCCACCGCGCTGCGATGTCGAGCTCGCTGCGGTTCTCCTCCTCGAGCATCGCCGGGCCTCCCACCCGCACGGTGGTGTCGCCGACACGTGCGGACACACCGACCGCGGGGGAGGACTCGAAGTCCGTCGCGGCGTCCGTCGTCAGGTGCCGATCACGCGCGGCGGCGACGATCGCACGAGCGAGCGGGTGCTCGGAATCGGCTTCCGCGGCGGCCGCGAGAGCGAGGACGTCGTCGGTGGTTCGTCGCTCGATCGCGTCGACGTCGGTGACGGTGGGCTCGCCGCGGGTGAGGGTTCCGGTCTTGTCGAACAGGACGGTGTCGACGGTGCGCATGGATTCGAGTGCGAGGCGGTCCTTGATCAGCACGCCGCCGCGTGCGGCGCGTTCGGTCGCGATGGACACCACCAGCGGAATAGCCAACCCCAGCGCATGGGGGCAGGCGATGACCAGGACGGTGATCGTGCGGACGACCGCGTCGTCGGGGGACCCGAGGAGGGTCCAGGCGGCCGCGGTGATCACGGCGGCGCCGAGGGCGAACCAGAACAGCCACGCCGCAGCGATGTCCGCGATCCGCTGGGCCCGCGACGACGAGTTCTGCGCGTCGCCGACCAGTCGGCGGATACCGGCCAGTGTGGTGTCCTCGCCGATCGCGGACACCCGCACGCGTAGACCGGAATCGGTGGCGACGGTGCCGGCGACGACGGTCTCGCCCTCGGCGCGGCGGACGGTGCGCGACTCGCCCGTGATCATCGACTCGTCCATGCTCGCGGCCCCGGAGACGACGACACCGTCGGTCGGTACCCGTCCGCCGGGGCGCACGATCACCACATCACCCACGGCCAACTGGCCGGGGTCGACCACGGTCACCTCGCCGTCGGAGTCGACGCGCTCGGCCGAGTCGGGCAGCAGCGCGGCCAGAGAGTCCAATGCCGACGTCGTCTGTGCCAGTGAGCGCATCTCGATCCAGTGCCCCAGCAGCATGATCACGATCAGCAGTGCCAACTCCCACCAGAAGTCGAGCTGGTGATCGAGCAGGCCCGTGCTCGCTCCCATCGAGGAGACGAACGCGACGGTGATGGCCAGGGCGATGAGCAGCATCATTCCCGGTGCGCGACTACGAATCTCGCCGACCGCGCCGGTGAGGAACGGGGATCCGCCCCAGACGTACATGACCGTTCCCAGGACGGGGGACACCCATCCGATCCAGGCGGTGTCGGGGAGGGAGTAGCCGAGGATCATCGCGAACATGTCCGACGCGACGATCACCGGAACAGCCAGGACGGCCATCACCCAGAACAGTCGGCGGAACTGGCCCGCATGATCGCCGTGGCCGCCGTGGCCGCCGTGGCCGCCGTGGCCGCCGTGGCCATGGTTGCCGTGGTCATCGGCCTGGTGGTGTTCGTGGTCTTCGTCGATGCTCTCGGTTCGGGTGGCGTCAGGTGTCGTCTCAGCCATGTGATTCCTCGTCGTCGAAGTGCTTTCGTGCACGGTCGTCCTCGTCGCGGTGCTCGTGCGGACGCGGACTGTCCGCATCCCTATCGCATCGGCCCCGAATCCGCCGTTTGTATACCCCCTGGGGGTATGTAATCCGAACCTTACGCCTCGTACATCGTTTCCGAAAGGGTCGGACGATACGAGCGGGTCCGCGGCTGAGTTCGGTGAGCCGCGCTCGGTGCGGCCGGATCGAGCAGGTCGCAGCCCGAGCCACCCACCTTCGATCGAGTGGGGCCCGTACCGAGGGTTGCGACGGGCGAGCCCGTCAGCGCCCTGCGACCTTGTCGACAGTGCACCCGTCTCCGCGACGCACTGAGGCAACTCTGGACTGAACATGTGGTCTTCGAAGATGTCTCGTAACCGGTGCCCGTATCGAAGGAGTTCAACGTCCGGTTCTGTGTGGGCGGAAATGGATCGGTCGTGCGCTCACCAATTCCCGCTACTACGACGTGATGTAGTACCCCACCGGTGCGGCAGGTCCGGGGACGTTACTCTTGGGCGATGTCGACCAGCATCGTGCGGCGTGTGCTCGTGGTGTCGGTCGTCGTGGTCGTCACAGTCTGTGCACTGCTCTGCCAACGCCCGCTCGTAGTGTTCGCGGCCGCGGGCACCGTGGCCGCCACGTCCATGGAGATGGGCTCGACCGCCATGGAGATGGGCTCGACCGCTGCGGTACCCGTGGGTACGACTGTCGTGGGTACCGGAGTCCGGACGGTGACCAGCGAAAACCACGCAAGCATGGACTGCGGCGGGTTCGCGGGCGGTGCGGCGTGTGTCGACGCAGAGGCGGTGCTCCTGCTCAGCGCCGTGACGGCTCCTCCGCTCGAGGTTCGAACAGGTGTCGAGCTCGAGGAGACGGGGCGATATCCCACGCATGGGCTACCGGTGCCACAGGAGTCGAATCGGCCGCCGTGGACAGTGCTGTCGTTGGCGCAGCTGTCGGTGAGCAGGGTCTGACAGGTCGCTCGGGTCGCAATCCTGAGCCCCTGTCTTTCGGTGGGCCTACACGGCGTGGAAGGACGCTTCATCCCCGTCGTGTCGGCCCTGTCATCCCCATCGCACCATCGCCCCCGGTCCCGCCGCCGCTGCATCTGCGCAGTAGTGGGGGCTCGGGCTCTCCCGACGAAAAGGCACATCATGAACATGGACATGACAATGGGTTCCACTCTGCCCACCTGGTTGACCCCACTGGCCTGGGTGGTCCTCACCCTCGCCCTCGTCTCGTCAGCGGTCATAGCCGACGACATCTACCGCCGCGGGCATCGCCACCTCAGCGTTGCCACCGAGTTGGTGTGGATCGGCTCCGGTCTCTATCTCGGGCCCTTCGCCCTCTCGCCTATCGCCGTCACGGCCGTAGCGTGACCCCCGGCGCGAGTACGACCATGCAGGCGGGGCCCCATGATGTGGCCGCAGGACTCCCGGGCGGTTCGGCCTCCGCCGCCGCTCACCTCATCGGGGTGCCGCTGGTCGTCGCCTCCGGGCTCACCATCGCCGGCATCGACCTCTGGGTGATGATCATCGTCATCGCGGTACTGGCCACGGCCATGCTCTACGTGTACGAACGCACGGCCATTACACCGACCGTGGGCGCACAGGACATCCGTCGGCGTTCGGTTGCGGCCGCGCTCGGTGTCGCCGCACTGACCGTGCTGGCTTTCGACCTGGGGATGGGTGGCTGGATGCTGCTGCTGCATTTCACCGAGACCATGCCGCCGGCCACCGACGCTGCGTTCTGGATGCTCATGCAGGTCGGCATCGTCCTCGGGGTGATCACGGGCTTCCCCGCCGTCCGTCGCTTCCAACGTCACCGCACCACCTCCGCCTGAGATCGGTGGTCCGCACCGAGGGGCTGCAGGCAACAGGTCGGTCAACAGCCGTGAATCAGGGTCCCGTCGATCGAGCCCTGTCGTGCAGATAGGTGCCGTCGGAGGCTCCGCTGTCGATCGTGCTCTGATCGCGATTCCTCCACGTGGTGGCAGGCCGCGTCAAGGTCAGCCACCTTGGATTCGCAGGTAGGCAGAAACACCTGTCGATGCCCCACTGTGCATCTCCGGAGCCTGCGAGCACTACCAAGTGCGGGTCGTCGAGGACTTGGAGAGAATGTGCGGCCGCGCTTTCCTCGTCGATCCTCAATTCAGGGCCGACAGCAGCTCGTTGCACGCTTGCTCACAGCGACGGCACGCATCGGCGCACACCTTGCAGTGCTCATGCATCGCCGCGTGCTCTCCGCACTCGTCGCCGCAGCTCTTGCAGGCGGCAGCACAGGCGGTCACCACGGACTTCACGAAATCGACGCCATCTCCTGTGCGGCGCGAAACGACGCGTGCTGTGGCCGCACAGATGTCCGCGCAGTCGAGATCGGCCCGGATGCACAACCGCAGATCGGCGACCATCTCCTCGGCTAGACAAGCGTCAGCACACATGCCGCACGCTTGGGCGCAGTCGATGCAGGCTTCGATGCAGCGGGTCAGCAGATTCGTATCGACGTCGGTCGACGCGGTGGGGTGGGTGGCAAGCATGTCGGTAGTAATGCTCATTGCTCGTTCCTCTCGATTTCGAAACGCGACGACGATCGGCCCTCGTGCGACGGCTACCCGTGCAGCCACACCGCAAACGCCAACCGGCTCGACGCATGCGGCGACGGGCAGTCGTCCTCACCGGCCATCACCGGAACCGACACCGAGTCCATTCGGGACGACGACGCCCAGCGAAGCATGGTCACCGCTCATCGACGCAGACATCGACGTGATCGGTGTCGCGGAGTGCATCAGCAGCACATCGAACGCCGCCAGCTCAACCAACAAGCCGGTCACGAGCCGCGCCCCGTCGACCACACTTGACTCCCAGCCACATTCTGGACTCGGTGCACTTCACTGCTGAATCAGTGCAGTCCACTTCTGAAACTGACAGAAATCGTATAGTTCACGAAGGAGATCTCAAGCGACAGGTTCGCCCTCGAACAGTAAGTAGTGAGCCTGTCGACGAAACCTCCGTCGCTAACGACGTCACTTGGCTCGAATCCTTTGTGTCGGCGATCGACAGCGTGATCTGACGTCTGCTCACCGCATCCACAGTTCTCGACACACACCGCACCAAGCAACAGACGACTGGGCCGCACCCGTCGGTACGGCCCAGCAGTCTCATCCAAAGGCTATGCAGCCAACGGGGCGTCCGAGGAGGCGTCTACTCGACCGAGTCCAACAGCGAAACGCCTCGCCGCCGGACGACCACACTCTGCCAACCAACCAACGGCAGCGCAACAACTACCGAGCCGAACACTAGAACCGAAGGTGCTCAGTGCTACCGCGACCCGCGGGGCGTGGTCCGGCTCCGTCGCTCCCGCACAATCACCACCGAGCCGAACAGGTGGGAGGTGGCAGCCGCGGGGAGTGGCCGGCGGTCCCCGGTCGCAGGCCGGCCGTGACCGTCCGGGCGTGGGCCACCCTGCGGGCGTCCACTGGTCGGAACTCCGCTTCGCTCTGTTCTGTCGAAAAGCGTTGTTCTTTCGACCATCTGGCTTCTGAAGATCGTGCGTCACCCGTGCCCGTCTTACCAACACCCGACCTCCGCTGCGCTCCGGCCCCGACGGGGTCCGAAAACTTCTCCGAATGCGCCTCCGGCTGAGAACTTTTCGACTCGGGTGCTGGACACCGCTCCCGTGCACCGCCCTTCTCTCCCCACGCCAGATGACGGCGAAAGAACACTGGGAGAGAGGGACCGATCACCATGACCACACGCCGCGCCGCCCGCACCAGCACCACGTCCGCCGAGGACAAGGCCCAAGCCCGCCGCGAGCTGGCCGAACGCCTGCACAACTCGATCACCGACCAGGTTGCCGCGCTGGTGGATTCGGCGTCCTGGCGCGCCTACCTCGACCACATGGCCGCGTTCCACTCGTACTCCACTGGCAGGGTTGCCGTATTCGACCCTGCGAATAGACCAACCTAGGAGCGGCGGTCAGCGGCGTAGTTCACCCACTGGCCGCTGGCTCGGAGCGTGTGCTGCGCGACGGTGTGTGCGTTCAGACCCAGCATCGCGGCGAGTGCGCTCGGTGGGAGCTCTCGGGTGAGGTGGGCGATGGCGGACAGTCTCAGGGCCTGCGGACTGATACCGATGCGACGCAACCGGTTACCGAGCGCCGTCGCCGTTAGCGGCATGTCAGCACGGTGACCGGGGAACAGCCATGTCTGGGGTATCTGCTCGGCGGTTCCTGCGCGTCGTGGTCGGGGTAGTTGCAGTGCGATCTGGGCGAACGGATCCGGTAGCAGGAGCGTGTCGGCGTTGCCGAGTCGCAGTTCGACCCCGGCGTCGGTTTCGGTGACGTGGGCAGTGGTGAGCCCGGCGATACGGGTCAGTGGTTGGGCGAACAGTGCGATCAGAGCGCCGGCGAGCCGGTCGGCGGGGTCCAGCGACTCGTCCTGGACGAGGCGTCGGCAGATCTGCCACCTCTCGTCGTCGCCGGTGGGGACTTCGGCTCGGCCTCGGTAGCTCGAGGGGAGGGTGAGTGTGCGGGGTAGGTGCCGGTTGCGTCGTGCCCACGTCAGGAAGGACCGTACCCGCCAGTGGGCGGCTCCAGGCGTGCTGAACCAGGTGTCGATGTCGTGTTGTGTGCACTCGCCGAGCTCTGTCGAGCGCTGCTGCAGCAGGTCGAGGAACAGTGCCGATTGTCGGATCTGTGAGCGAGCGTTCTGGGCGCCGACATGGCCTTCCCGTTTCTCGGTCGCCGCGCGCAATCTGGGTAGTACGGCCCACTGTGTCCACCTGGTCAGGAGTGCGCGGTGGTTCGGGGTCAGGCTGCTCAGTAGTTGGGGGAGTTGGGCTTCGAGGCGGCGCATGCTGCGGTCGAGGTCCGGGCCGAGGATGCCGGTGGCGACGAGGAGTGAGCGCAGGTGCTCGACCGACTTCGGGTGCGGGAGGGTGTCGAACGAGGTGTGTGTGAGGGCTGTGCTGCCGTCCTGGATGGAGAGCAGCAGGGGTGTGGTGCGGATCAGCCACCGGCGGGTGGTGACGGGTTCGGCGTGCAGGAGCGGCTGCCGCAGCGGTGCGAGGGGGCTGTCGGCATGAGGAGGGATGATCGCGTCGAGGCGGCGGGTCAGTGTGCACCGGTGACAGAGGGTGTCGCCTTCGGCGCTGGTGAGAGCTGATCCTGTTGCATCGCAACAGGTGCAGGTGCGACGCGCCTTCTGGCGGCACCACCGGCAGGTGTCGTCGTCGTCCAACAGTTTGTCCGGCTTTGCACAGCCGGCGCACGCGCTGCGGTGCTGCGTGGCTCGTTTTCTGCAGCGGTCGCACACCGTCATGCCGCGAACCTCGGCGGTGGTGCAGATGCGACACCGTCCTGCGATCACTGTCGCCGGATGTCGGCGCGTCGTGGTGTGCGGGTCTTGGCGCGGGTGGTCGCGGCAGCGGTGTCGGGGCGGTGTGTCGATGTTCCGGTCGCGGTCCCTGTGGCGGGTTCGGCGATCGGTTCGATGAGGTCGTTGGGTGTGCAGGTGAGGATGTCGCACAGTGCCATCAGGGTGCGCAGGCTCAGACGTTCGGGTGTCCCGGTGACCAGGCGATACACCTGTGCTTCGGAGAGTGTGATGCCCCGTTCGGCGAGGAGGGGTCCGAGTCCGGTGGTCGCGAAGATGCCCTGGTCGGCCAGGAGGCGGCGCAGATGCCACTGGTAGTTCAGCTGCGGGTGCGGCATCAATTCTCCTCGTCGGTGCTCGCGGTGGTGAACGCCCGACTCAGTGCTCGTCGGAGGGCGTTGTTCGTGTAATCGGTGCCGACGCTGGTGTAGATCGCGGTGGTCGATCCCCAGGAGTGTCCGAGTTGTTGTTGGACGAAGAGGTGATCGAACCCGTCCTCGAGCAGATGTGTCGCATACGAGTGGCGCAGACAGTGCGGGCCGAGGTGCTTCTCGAGCCCGACGGCGTCGCGGTACTCGGCGAACCGTTGGGAGATCGACACCGCTCCCACCCGTGCGCTGCGCTCGGTGGGCCAGAGGGCGAGTTGGTCGGAGTCGTAGAGGGGCCGGATCTCGGTGACCCACTCGTCGACGGCCTCGGCGGCCCATTCCATGGTGGTCAGGACCGTGCGGCGCCGCGGCGGTCCGCCGGAGAGGGCTTTGCCGTGGCGCACCGACAGCGCCCCGTAGCGGCCGAACTCGGTGGCCGCGGGGTTGGCGGTCCAGTCGACGGTGTCGAGCATCGAGGCGTCCCGGCGGCGTAGGCCCCAGGCGTAGATCACCTTGAACAGCGTGGCGTCGCGATAGCTCGCCAGCCATCCTTTGCGGCCGGAGGCGCCGACCCGGGTCACCCGGGTGTCGCAGTAGTCGAAGAACGCCTGCAGCTCGTCGCGGGTCAGCGGCCGATTGCCGGGTCGCCCTTCGTAGTCGCTGCGGTGCACGACCATGTTCCACTCGTGGAAGATCTGCACCGGGTGCACCCCGAAGTGCCGCTCACAGACCTCGTGCCACCGGTAGCGGACGTCGGAGATGTAGCTGCAGAACAGCGATGCCGCCATCTGATACAGCCGCACCGTCGAATGCGCGGCTCCCGACTCCACCAGATGCGTCGTCCACTCCTCGACGTCCGCCGACGACCACTGCCACGGGTAGTCGTTGGTGAAGACCACCAACCGGCGCACGATCTGTGTCCGCCGCTCGATGGTCAGGTTCGCGAGCATCCGCGAGCGCTGCTGTTGCTCCCACCCTTCGATCATCGCCGCGAGCACGGTCTCCTCGGGCGCGAGCAGCGACAGACCGTCTCGCATCAGGTGATCTGCCGACCCCCCGGCGCGAGAAGTGCCGGACCCGACGGTATCCATGGCCGACATCGCATGAACGTATCATGCATCCAATGCAAGTTTCGTGATGACGCCGATGGATGCGTGGTGATCAACGGCTCCGCCGGTCAGGAAGTGGTGACAGCGTCACCGTCACCGTCGACGACCGGGCTTTCGGTCCGAATAGTGTTCGTGGAGAACGTGAGCAGGTTCCCATCGCCGTCGACGGTCGCGAATTCCGTCGTCCCCCAGTCCGTCGCGACGGGGTGGCCGGCGTCTGCCGGGTGCAGAACGCCCGCGCGCGAGAGTTCGTCGTACAGTTCCGTGATCTCGTCGACGGTGATGCGGCAACTGGCCGTTCCGGCGAGGAAGGTCTCCGCTCCGCTGCACACCGGCCACGGCGCAGGGTCGGTGCGGGTGGTCCAGCTGTCGTCGTCGGAGGCCCACAGGTGGATCTCGACGTCGTCTCGGGTGAGCTTGGCGAAGGTGGGATCGGAGTACTGCGCCGTGAAGCCGAAGGCGCGGGTGTAGACGGCGATCGCGGTCTCGATGTGCCGTACCGGCAGCGCGGGGACCGCTCTGGACATAGCCATGGGCAACACTAACGCCGGCGAACGCCACGAGGGAGTGAACGCTGCCGTGCCTTCGGGGGGTGCGTGTGGGTCGAGGTGCACTGGTCGCCGCGCGGGCGCTACCGCTCAGTGTTCGACCGGGGCGGCGGGACGCGACCCTTCGCTGCGTTCATCGTTGCAGCGCTTCGCCTTTCGACTGCAGCGACGCGGCGAGTTGGTCGACGGTCGGCAGACCCGCCAGGCCGCGGTCGGTCGAGTAGACGCGGCAGGCGAGTTCGGTCAGTTGCACGGCATCGTCGAAGGCATCGACGCCGTCGACAAGGATGGTCGGTGAGCCGGCGAAGGCCGACGCCGCTGCCTCGGCGTCGGACGAGATCAGCCGGTGACCGATCTCGATGTCCGACTGTCCGATCAGTTTGGCCGCAGCGCGAACCCGGTCCGCAGCTTCCTGCCAGTTCGGGCACCCGTCGAAGTACAAGATTTCCACCTTCATACGAGCGAGTCTGCCCTCGAATCGGATGGCGTGCCGGTGCGGCCACAACGGGCGTCGGTTCATGGTGAGATCGTGTCGGCTGCAACGGGCGGGGCGGCGATCGTGCATCTGATGCTATTCCGCATCCTTGTTCAACAACGTCATGCTGATCCTCGCTCAGCGACCCAGGGCAACGCAGGTCGCCGGATTCCGGGCGTGGCAGACCCAGGGACGGCAAGTCCGCAAGGGTGAGAAAGCGATCCGCATCTACGGCTACAGCAGCCGCACCGTCACCGAAACCGACCAGGCCACCGGCGACGAGACCACCCGCAAGGTCCCCACCTTCCCGATCCTGTCCGTCTTCGCCCACGACCAGACAGACCCGATCGACGGCCACCCCCAAGCCGAGCAGATCGCCCACCGCCTCACCGGCGACGACCCCGCCGCCATCTACGACCGCGTCCACGCCCTCATGACCGCGCGCGGCTGGACCGTCACCCGCGACCTCATCGACGGGGAGACGAACGGCTACACCACCGTCGACGGGAGCCGCCGTATCGTCGTCGACGCCCGCCTCGCACCCGCGCAGGCAGCGAAGACAATGATCCACGAAGCAGCCCACGCCCTCATGCACACCGCCGACACCGTCACCGCCGAAGACCGCCGCGACCTGCACCGAGGCCGGATGGAGGTCGAAGCCGAATCCGTCGCCTACGTCCTCGCCGGGATCCTCGGACTCGACACCGCCGCCTACAGCGTCGGCTACGTCGCCGGATGGGCCGACGGCAACCTCGACACCGTCACCGACACCGCCCGCGCAGTCCTCGCCACCGTCCACGAACTCGCCGACGCCCTCGACCCCCAAACCCAAACCGACACAGACAGCGGCGACACCGCCGCCGCCTGACGACCACCCACCACCGGAAGGACCGTCATGCCCGCTCAATCGTGGGTGACCCTGATCGTCGGCACGCTCGCCGTCGTCGGGGTCGCCTTCACCGTCCGTCAACGCACCCGCGCCGACAACCGCGCCCAGTCCTGGCAACGCATCACCTGGTGCCTGGAGCGCACCGTCAGCAAGGACGACGACGAAGCCGCCCTCGGGTGGAAAGTGTTCGGGACCGTGGCCCGCACCCCGTTCATCGCCGCCACCGACCGCGACACCCTGCAGACCATCGCTGACTACGCCGCCGAACCGGGAGACCTGGCGGAACCGGACGACACGGGGGACAATGGACCCGACACCG
>JBASAM010000011.1:0-36648 GCA_049650605.1 Rhodococcus sp. (in: high G+C Gram-positive bacteria)
CAGGTAGCTCGACACCGGCCCGACTCCCAGCCGCCCGGCGAGACGAGGGCGACGCCATGTCGCGATGCGTACCACGTCGTCGACGGGGGCCGACGTGCCGGACCCGAGGTCTCCGAGCACCGAGAGAACGATCCGACGATCGCGCGGGGCGGCCGCCGACCGGGCTTCGTCGGACAACGCCGCGATCGGCTTGTCGGTGGCATCGCGCATGCCGATCAACCACGGCACTCGCGCCAGGTCGAGCCATCCGCCCGCCAGTGCCGACCACCGGTGTGCGGGGGACGCCGTCAGCCACGCATCGACGGCAGGGGTGGGGGCCCACATGTCGTCGAGGTCCGTGGGCGGCGCCGGGTCGGGCATGCCCACGGCGATGAGCCCGGCCCCCGCCAACAACTCGCTCAGCAGGCCCACACGTGCCTCGTCCATGTCGGTGGCCTTGGCGATACGACGAGTTTCGCGCACGCCCAGTCCACCGGCCTTGAGAGCCGGAGCGGGCGTTCGTCCGAGAGAGTCGAGCACGTTCTCGCACTGACGCAGGAGTTCGAGGGCCTCGCCTGCTGCGGCGGCGTCCACGTCGGCCGCCGCGACCGCCTGCGACGACGGTGTGGGGGAGAGCAACGACGTCGGATCGGTGATCGGTTCGCCGCGCAGCGCCTGCGAGACCTGGGGAGGAAGCTCGACGGTGTTGTCGTCGAGCCACGTCAGCAGGCCGGCGGCGAGAAGGCGTTGAACCGGTCTGTCCGCCGGGGTGCCGGGGGCTGCGTCCCTGGTGCGGCCGATGGACGACGATCGGGTCAAGGTGGTCAGCAATTCGCGACTGCGGTCGTCGACGTCGGCCAGTCTCTCCCGCACGGTGTCCGCGGTCAGCGCCGGATCCGCGTCGAAGAACCTGCCCACGCGCCACGGCACTGCGTCCCGCGCAGCGGGCACCATCGTCACCGTGTCGGTGCCGCGTACCAGTGCCCGGGTGCGCAGCACGGTCAACGCCGCGTCGACGGCCTTCTTGGTAGCGCGCTTGTTCCCCAGTGCGGGACCCAGGAGCTCGTCGATGCGGGCGCGCGGCACCGCTTCGGTGTCGGCTGACTCGTGCGCCAGGAGCTCGAGCAGGGTCAGACACAGAGTGTCCAGGTCCTCTGCAGCGCGGAGCACCGATGCGCGCTGCTCGGAGCGGCCGGCGAGCACCTCCAGCGTCGGCGGCGGAGGGATGGTCAGATCGGGACGCAGACGCAGAAGTTCGGCCAGGTCGTCGTCGCTGCGCGAGGCCAACCACTCGGTGAGTGTGTCCGCCGCAGCGCCCTCGTTGTCGGTCCGGTTGTCGGTCATCGGTGTCAAGCCTAGAGACCCGGGGTGGGAGGCAGAGGGGGCAGGACTGGCAGTCGCGGCACCGGAGATGGTGAAATGGGCTATGGCGAACACAGAGAAGAAGCGATATGTCGATCCGGGCTGGCCGCACAGCGCCGACGACGACGACCATCCGGTGACCGAATTGGCGTCCGCACGCGCAGGAAGCCTGTCGCCGTTCGGCGAGGAGACCGAGTTCCCGCTTCCAGTCGACTCGTTGCCCTACGCACATCCGCACACCGTCATCAATCGCTGACCCGACACCTCGTAGGTCGCCCGCGCGGCGAACACGACGAAGGGCCCCCACCACATGGTGGGGGCCCTTCGTCGTAAGAATGCTGTGCGTCAGCGCAGCAGGAACGGTCAGCGGGGCAGGAAGACCTGGTTCGCGGCGAGGAAGTCCTGAACCTGCGGATTGGACACCGCGGTCTGGACGAAGTCGAGAATCGCCGGATCGTTGGTGTAGTTCTCCACGATGGAGGTCAATCCCTCGACGACCGCGTCGGTGGACGGGGCGTTCGTCAGGTCCGGGAGCTGTTCGGTCGACGGCAGGGTGACCGACGGAACGCTGACTGCCGGGGCGGTGGGAGCCGGGGCGTCGCGCTGGGTGGGGGCGCTGGAGAGGCCGAGCTGTGCGGAGCAGGACGGCCACGCACCCCAGCCCTGCGACTCGAGCACACGCTCGGCGACGACGATCTGCTCTTCTCGGCTGGCCTGGTTCGCGGTGGCGGCGTACTCGCCGCCGCCGTGTCCGGTCCACGTGCTCGGGGAGAACTGCAGTCCACCCTGGAAGCCGTTACCGGTGTTGATGCCCCAGTTGCCGCCCGCCTCGCACTGCGACAGGCGGTCCCAGTCGGAATCGGGTGCTGCGTTGGCTGTACCGCCGAAGGCCAGGCCCGCGGTGCTGACCAGGGCGCCGGTGACGGCGACCTTGGCGACGGTCTTGCCCGTGGTGCTCGGCTTACGATGACGTCCGCTCATAAGGGTGGTTCCTCTCTACACGCGCCTGCGAGGTCAGCTGTCGGATTCGGACTGAGAGGTAGCCCGGCCTCGGATCGCTCCTGGCTGGAACGAGAAGAGGCTTCACCCCAAGGCCGACGGTTCGGAGCCAGGTGAAGCGTCCGCACTGTCGGCCGTAGATCTACGAAGGACGTGTGGGTCCCCCGCCCTCGTCCCTGAAACGTTGTCGGCGAAGTTCGGTACCCGCGGGACGAGGTTTGGCGCGGCGGGCCGAACGGCGGCCGAACTTCCGGCCGAGAGGGACACTATTACGAAAGGGGCGCCGATGTCACTGTTCGATAACTTCCGCTGGTGCGCGCCCTGTGACGTCATTGTGAAGTGTTCGAACGGGTATGCCCAGCTAGAGCGCGGAGACCGCGTTGACCACCGGCTCGTCATCGGTTCGTGACCGATCTGTTATGTGTCGGAAGTCACATGTACGGAGCATTAACGCGACCACCACGATCACCAGGACCCCGACCGTGGGATAAACCGTCTGCAGTACCGCGGCCTCGAAGGCATTCGAGGGAGGGAGCATGAACGTCCCGATGGCGTAGACGTCGTCGGGGGCCACCCAGAACCAGGCGACGTGGGGCAGTGTCGCCACGATCGGCAGCAGCCACGCCAGCGGAGTGCTCGCTCGGAGCGCCACGTCCAAACAGACGACCACCAACGGAACGAGCCACACCCAGTGATGCCCCCACGAGAACGGTGACACCATCGGCGCGGTCAGCCCGCACACGATCAGGCCCAGCAGCGTCAGGCCTCTGCGGTGCGCCGCCGCGGCCACGAGCAGCCCGCCGACGCCCACGGCGCCGGCCACCAGGAGCCACAGCCAGGTGGGCGTGTGGTCGAGGCCGAACCATCGGGGTAGCGAGCCCCTGATCGACTGGTTGGCGCCCGAGGTGATGTCGCCGATGCGCGACGAGTCCGACATTGCGCCGAACCAATACGTCACGGCATCGGAGAACAGCACCACGAAACCCACGGCGACCGATGCCGCGGCCACTCCGGCGCCGACGATCAACGCTCGCCATTGCTTGGTCAACGCGAGGTGGACGAGGAAGAGTCCGGGAGTCATCTTGATGCCCGTCGCGATGCCGACGCCGATACCGCGCAGCCGACTCCCTTCCGGACGCGTCAGATCCCACAGCACGAGCGCGAGCAGGGCGAGGTTGATCTGACCGAGCCAGATGGTCATGCGAACGGGTTCGAGCCACGTGAAGATCACCGACTGGGCGACGCAGACGATGCGCAATGACCTGTCGACCCGAAACCCGAGGTACGTCCAGCACGACCGCAGAATCACGTAGAGCAGGACGATGTTGCCCAGCCAGAAGACGATGTCGGTGGTGGCGACCGAGAGGATGCCCAGTGGCGCGAACACCAGCGCGGCGAACGGGGGGTAGGTGAACGGCAACTCGCCCACCAGGTTGCCTGCGTACAGCGGATCGGGGCTCAGTACCGTGGCGCCCCCGGCCCGGTAGACCAAAGCGTCGATACCGAAGCTGAACAGTCCGAACTTGGGTGCGTCCAGCGGAATCAAACGGTCGTGAGCGATCACGGCCGCAATGGCGCCGACGACCGACAGCACCACGAAGCATGTGTGTGATGTGAAGGTACGTACGTCCGAACTTTTCGGGTTCACGCACAGCAATATAGACCCGAGCGACCCTATTTCTCACTCCAGCCACGCGGGAATGCGACCGATCGTTACGGTCGTGCTGCCTGGCGGCTCGACTCCGCCCAGTCCGCGTCGACGATGTCCTTACCCAGTGGCATCAGTGAGATCGGGATCATCTTGAGGTTCGCCAACGCCAACGGGATACCGATGATCGTGATCGCCATCGCGAGGGCGGTCACGATGTGCCCGATGGTCAACCAGATGCCGGCGATCACGATCCACACGATGTTTCCCAGTGTCGACCCGAGCCCCGCCGTCGGCTTCTCCACGACGGTGCGGCCGAACGGCCACAGCGCGTACACGCCGATCCGGAACGCGGCGATGCCGAACGGGATGGTCACGATGAGGATGCAGCAGACGATTCCGGCCACGAAGTAACCGAGGGCGAGCCACAGGCCGCCGAAGACGAGCCAGATGACGTTGAGCAGCAGTCGCATCTGACCAGTATGCCGGGGTTCGGTCGTCGACCGAACTTTTGGCGCGGGTTCTAAGGTTCCTCCTCCAAGCGTGCACTGGCCGCTTCCAGTGCCAGGCGGCGTACTTCGACGAGGGCCTGCTCGATGACAACGGTCCCCACCAGCATGGTCTCGACGGCCGCCGTGCGATCCGGCATCGCGCGGGCGTACGCCACCTCGGCGAAGGCCGTGCTCTCCGCTGCACGAGCCGCGGTGTCGAACGACCCCGGGGTCACCGGAAAGTCGAAGCGGCGCAGCGTGAGTATCAGCTCCGTCAACCGCCGGGCCGCGGGTGCATTCGGGGAGATGTGCCACCCCAGATCCGCCAGCCACTCGCGAACCTCGGTGTAGGCGTCCCCGGCCGTTTCTCCGTCCGAATCGCCGGGGTTCGAGTAACCGGGGTCCGAATCCGCCGGCTCGCCGAGGCCGCGCATCACGGCTTCGAAGGCGCCGTGTGTCGATGTCGTGTCGTCGTCCACCGCGGCCAGCGTCGCCGCGACGTGCGCGATCGAGAGTCCGCCGATGTCGAGAAGAGAACGAACGAGGCGCAACCGGCGAACGTGGTGCTCGCCGTACGACGCCTGGTTGGCGGCGGTCCGAACGCCGGCTTCCAGCAATCCCTCGCGGAGGTAGTACTTGATCGACGCGACCGAGACTCCGCTTCGCGCGCTGAGTTCCGAGATCCTCACCGGGCGACCCTTGACTTCACAATTGGACAGTAGCACTATCCATTACAGATAGAATCACTATCCATAAACCGCCGACGAGAGAAGGCACACATGAGCACTCGAACTGTTCTGCCCGGTCGCTACATCGCTGCTGTCGACGGCGATTTCGTGGTGTTCGTCATCGGCATGCGCATCAACCGACTACGCAAGGTCCGCAGGTGGGTGGGGCCGTTCCTGGCTATGCCCGCGATGCTCCGCGAACTGCGAGCGCACCCGGAAAAGGGCTTGCTGGGCGCGCGAATGTACTGGGGTGGACGCACCATCACCGTCGTGCAGTACTGGCGCAGTGCCGAGTTGCTCGAAGCCTTCGCCAGAAACCCGAACGATCCGCACCTTCCCGCGTGGCGAGCGTTCAACACGAAAGTCGGTGTCGGCAAAGACGTCGGGGTGTATCACGAGACGTATCGCATCGGCGCCGGCCAGTTCGAAACGATCTACTCGAACATGCCGGTCATGGGGTTGGCAGAGGCGGGACGGTCGGTCAGCGCCTGACGCGCCGGCCCGACGAGAGCGCGTGGATCAACCCGAGCAGGAAACCCACTGGGCACAGCATGGCCGACAGATACAGCCACAGGCCGGGCAGCGAGTCCGTCAGCAACAGCACCCCGAACATCACGACGATCGCGAGCATGCCCAATGCGAAGCAGCCCAGAGCGCCGAGCAGCAGGAGCGGCATCGACGTCCGCGAGGCAGTCGAGGGATCGGGATTGTCGACTTCCGGTGAATCACTCACGGCACCGACTGTAGTCGGCGGCGAAAACCCTGATGCCGCGGTCGGCGGGAGCAGAGTACGATTGGCCACATCGCGTCCCGATGCCGACCGAGCAGTCCTGTCGGCTACCGGGCGCGTTTTTCCTATGGAGCGGTCATGCCTCGAGGTGCGGCCGTCCTGATGGCCAATGTGAGACGACCAACGAAACGAACGGGTGAGATCGGTGCCGACCGGCAAGGTGAAGTGGTACGACGTCGACAAGGGATTCGGCTTCCTCGCGCAGGAGGAGGGCGAGGACGTCTACGTGCGTTCGTCCGCGCTCCCGCAGGGAGTCGAGGGGCTCAAGGCCGGCCAACGCGTCGAATTCGGCATGGCCGCGGGCCGACGCGGACCGCAGGCGCTGAGCCTGAAGGTGCTCGAGCCCGCACCGTCGGTTCGACAGAATGTCGCCGCTGCCGGCCGCAAGGAGCCCGCCGCTCGCAAGCACACACCGGACGAGCTGCACGGCATGGTCGAGGACATGATCACCCTGCTCGAGGCGACGGTGCAGCCGGAACTTCGCAAGGGCCGCTACCCGGATCGGAAGACCGCGCAGAAGATCTCCGAAGTGGTCCGCGCGGTCGCTCGGGAACTGGACAGCTGACCTAACCGCCCGTTTTGGGAACCTGGTGCGATGGAACGGGATCTGTATCCGCTGATCGGCCGCACGGTTGTCGTCACCGGGGCAAGCAGGCGAGCGGGTATCGGTCATGCAATCGCCTGCCGAGCGGCCTCTTACGGTGCGAACCTCGTGGTGCACCACTTTGCGCCCCACGATGACCAGCAACCCTGGGGCGGCGACGACGTAGCGGCGGTACTCGACAGCGTGCGAGGCGATCTCGTCCCGAGCGCCCGGATGATCGATGTGCACGCCGACCTGACCGACCCGGATGCACCCGAGCAGCTACTAGATGCCGCCACAGCGGAGTTCGGCCTCATCGATGCACTCGTCTGCAACCAGGCGTTGTCGGGATCCGACGGGGCGCTCGGCGACCTGACCGCCGAGAACCTCGACCGGCACTGGGCTGTGAACACCCGCGCATCCATCCTGGCGGCGCAGGCGTTCGCCGACAGGCACCACCCCGGGACACAGGGGGCGATCGTGTTCATGACCTCCGGGCAGCAGCGCGGTCCGATGCCGGGGGAGCTGGCCTATGCCGCAGCCAAGGCGGGACTTGCCGGCGTGACACCGACGATCGCAGATCAACTCGCCGACAGCGGAATTCGCGTCAACTGCGTCAACCCCGGACCCATCGACACCGGCTACATGACCGACGAGCACAAGATGGAGTTGGTGCGCCGGTTTCCCTTCGGACGGATCGGCAATCCGAACGACGCCGCGCGCCTCGTCGTCTGGCTGTGCACCGACGACGCGTCGTGGATCACCGGCCAGGTCATGGACTCCGAAGGCGGGTTCCGTCGCTGATACCTCTGGTCGGAGTTGCCCGTCGGATCGGGCCCTCCGAACAGCAGGAACGACCGTGTCCTCGGCCGATGCGCTAGCTCTCGGGTGTCGTCGCGATTGACCACACCGCGTGGCTGACGATCTCTTCCTGGTCCGTGTCGACGTCGATCACGCCGGACGGTAGACGGACCTCCACCCCGATCAGCTCCCGACCGTCGGCGTCGAGCGGGGGCACCGTGAGTGTGGTGCGTGTTCCCGGGGCGAAATACTGATCGGCTTCGATAACGTCCCCCGTGTCCGCGTCCCCGTAGACGCTGGCAAATCCCCAGGGGTTCTCCGCGATCGCTCCCGGCAGCGACAGCTGTAGCGGCTGACCTGGACGCACGGGCAGTGTCGTGGTGCTGCCCTCGTAGTTGCACAGCGGCTCGCGGACCGGGCAGTAGCGGAAGGGTTCGACCTCGGCATAGCGGCCGTCGGCGAACGCCGACACCGTCGGCGGTGTCTCGGGCGCATCGATGATGGCCTTGCCGACGACGAGAACGAAGACGACACCGACGACGGCCACCAGCGCGGACAGACCGATCACGATCTTGCGTGTCGTCACCGGGCTGCATCCTCCGCCGGGTGGGTGTCCGCGGAAGGTGCCACGCGCGGTATCCCGCCGGTTGCGTGACGTCGTTCGCTTCCGGCCACTTCCTGATCTGCTCGTACCGGTCGATTGCCGCCGAAACCGGGAAGCAGCGAGCGTCCACGGTAGGTCACCACTGTTTGCACGAGTCCGATCGTAAGGATCACCGAGACGACGGTGAAACCCAGCCAGTACTCGGTGGGCAGAAGGACACCCAAGGTGCCGCCGATCACCCAGCTCAGCTGCAGCACCGTTTCGCTGCGCCCGAACCCCGAGGCGATGGACTCGGGCGGTAGATCGTTCTGAAGCGATGCATCGAGCGACACCTTTGCCAGGGCGCTGGCGCCCGACGCCACCAGCGCGGCCAGGGCGGCGGTGGCCAAGCTGTCGGTCACGGCAGCCACGATCGCGATCGCTGTCACCGCGACGGTGCTGCGCAACACCAGCAGTGACGGTCGCCCCAGCTCGGCTCGCGCACCGGCGGCGTTGCCCGCGAAGTTTCCCAACCCTGCTGCGACGCCGACGAGCGCCAGCATCAAGGCCTGCTGCAGCGGTTCGTGTTCGGTCCGGGACTTGGCGACGAAGGCCACGTACAGCGTGAGAAATCCGGTGAGTACACGGATGGTTCCGTTGCCCCACAGGCCGACCAGCACGTCTCGGCCCAGCGGTTGCCGCCTCTTGTTCGGGGCAGGGACCGCACCGAAAGCGTCGGCGGCGGCCTCTGCGTGATAGCCGAGCGTCGCCGGCACCTCGCCTTCGGTGACCTCCACCCAGGAGGGGATACGCATCGACAGGTATGCGCCGAACAGGGCGAGCGCGAACGTGAACCACAGGGCCCCGACGGAATCGAGCGCAAAGGCGATCGCGGCCGCAACAGCACCGGCAGTGATGGTGCCGCCCAACAATCCGAAGACCGTGAGCCGGGAATTCACCTGCACCAGATCGATGTCCGGTGGCAGAACTCTGGGCGTCACCGCCGACTTGAGCACCGAGAACGATTTGCTCAGCACCATCATCCCGAGGGCCGCAGGGTAGAGCAGCCAGCTGTCGAAGTTGAACACCAGCACCACCGCCAGCCCTGCCCGCAAGACAAACGACGCCGACAACGCGATGCGTCGGCCGCGCTGCAGACGGTCCAGCATGGGTCCGATCAACGGGGCGATCAGCGCGAACGGCGCGATGGTGATGAGCAGATACAACGCCACCTTGGTCTTGTCCTCGCCCGTGGCGGCGGAGAAGAACAGGGTGTTGGCCAACGCGACAGCCATGGCGGCATCCGAGGCGAAGTTGGTCATCGTCGCGTACGTGAGGGCGGTCAGACCGGATTTGTCGGCGCCGTCCGCGGTGGCGGCACGCCGGAAGCTGTCGATTCCCTTGCCCGTGATCTGCCGACCACGCATGGCCGCCACCCTGGTGACCGTGAGCTTGCGCGGAGGCAGTGGGCGACGGGGCGAATCACCGTCGGTCGTATCGACGGGGTGTAGCGGAGGCAGCGGTGTGCGGCGCGGGGGGAGGGGCTCGGCCGGCGAGTAGTTCTCCCACCCGGGATGGCGCGCATCTTCCGGACCTGTCACCACCCCATTGTTCCTCACGAGTGGCGTAGTCGTGGACCGGGGACACGCGGGGGAGATGCGATGCGCGGCCGAACATCTAACGGGGCACGAACTCGACTTCGAACAGCGTCGGCCACAGTTTGCCCGTCATGAGGAAGCGTGAGGTCCCGGGCACCGCGGCGATACCGTTGAGAACGTCGATCTGCGAGGTGTCCCCGAGCGAATCGCGCAACGCGGATGCATCGATCACGGCAGTGACCTCACCGTTCGACGGATCGATGCGGACCACCTCGTCGGTCTTCCAGATGTTGGCGTAGACGCCGTCCGGGGTGCACTCGAGTTCGTTGATCTCCGACACCGGGCTACCGTCCAGCGTCACCGGCACCGTCCCGGTCGGGGTGAAGGTGTCGGGGTCGCGGAACGTCAGGGTGTCGGTTCCGTCACTCATCACCAGCGACCCGTCTCGGTGGCACAGGCCCCATCCCTCGCCGTCGTAGTTCACCCGGCGAACTTCCTGCAGCGTCTGCGGATCTCGCGCGATCGCGATGCCGTTCTGCCAGGTCAGCTGCCACAGGCTGTCGCCTACGACGGTAAGTCCCTCGCCGAAGAGCGGAGCAGGCAGATCCACCGACGCGAGCACCCGCCCGGTCTCCGGGTCCGACGAGGTCACTCGTGATCGGCCCGCCAGCCCTGTTCCCTCGAAGAGACGGTCGCCGTCGATCTCGAGGCCTTGGGTGAACGACGTGGTGTCGTGCGGGCGAGTCGAGACGATGTCGACAACCAAGGTGGGCACGTCCGTCGAATCGGGAATCTCGGCCGGTTCTCGGGTGCAGGCCGTCGACACGAGGGCGACCAGGGCGGCGGCGACTGCGACGACACGCGTTCTGGATCGACGACGTCCCCGGCCCCTGCGCATCGCCCCATTCTGTCAGTCGACTGGGGAAGAACACGCCCGGCGGGCACACGAGGCCGCGCGATACTGCAAAATGGGGGTTGTGAGTGCACCTTCCGTGACCGAGATCCGCCCACTTCTGGCCGGTGCCGTCGAGGCAGCGCGCGCTGCTGTCGTCGAGACGGACGAGGGCTCGGTGGGCGAGCACCTGGGAGTCGAGGCCGTCGACGACTCCGCTGCTATTCATCGATTCGCCGCCGACCTGCCGGAATACCGCGGATGGCAGTGGGCAGTGGTGGTCGCAGCGCCGCCGGGCGCCGACACCGTCACCATCAGTGAACTCGCCCTCCTGCCGGGTCCGGACGCTCTCGTGGCGCCCACCTGGGTGCCGTGGGACGAGCGCATCAGGCCCGGAGATCTGACTCCGGGAGATCTCCTTCCGCCTCGGCAGGACGACGTTCGACTGGTCCCGGGCTACCTGGCCACCGGAGATCCTGCCGTCGACGACGTGGCACTCGAACTCGGTCTCGGGCGCAAGCAGGTCATGAGCCGGGACGGCCGATTGGAGGCCGCCGAGCGCTGGGCCGAGGGTGATTTCGGCCCCGATTCCCCGATGGCCAAGGCCGCGGCCGCTTCGTGCGTCACCTGCGGGTTCTACCTCGCGTTGCAGGGCTCGCTCAGCGCGGCGTTCGGCGTGTGCGGCAACGAGTTGGCCGCCGATGGGCGAGTGGTGCACGCGGGGTACGGGTGTGGGGCGCATTCCGACACCGAAGGCCCCACCGGTGCCGGTTCACCCGCCTACGCGGCCTACGACGACGGTGCACTCGAGACCACGAGCGACACGGGCACGTCGTCGACCCAGTAACAGCCGTCGACCCAGTAATAGCCGGGGAACCAGGGGACCCCTTCGGCACCGCGGCTCTGCGGGACTCGGTCCTCGCCTCGTGGGTGTCGTCCCCGACACGATTGCGTGAAGACGCTGCCGTCGAGGCGGATCTGGTGGCCGGTGGCTACCGCGACCGCGTCGTGACGGAATTGGCGCAGAACGCCGCCGACGCTGCCACGCGCGCCGGTGTGCCCGGCCGGATGGCGGTGTGGGCTCGAGGAAACGACCTCCACGTCGCCAATATCGGTGCGCCGCTGACGGCCTCGGGTGTGCAGGCCTTGTCCGCCCTGAGAGCTTCGGACAAGGACGGGGCTTCGGACAAGGACGAGGCTTCGGCGGGTTCCGTGGGCCGCTACGGGGTCGGGTTCACCGCGGTGCGAGCCCTCAGCGAGCACCTCGAGATCCTCTCGACGACGGGATCGATCACGTTCGAGGGCACGCGAACCAGGTCGGAACTCGACCGGCTCGGCGTAGCCGAACCAGCGCAGGGTGCCCCGGTGCTGCGGTTGCCCTGGCCCGCTGCCGGCCGACCGGCCGCCGGGTGGGACACCGAGATCGTGCTTCGCGATGTCGACGATCCCGCGAGCATCGTGTCCACGGCCACGAGCGAGGCCGTCGATCTACTTCTCGAACTCGACGGACTCGAGTCGATCTCGTTGTCCCACGACGGCGCAGAAGACGAGTTGGTGCGGTCCACCGCGCCCGGTCCGGGTGCCTGGACCGAGGTGCGGATCGGTTCGGCGCGGTGGTGGCGGGGCGATACGTCTGCCGCTCGCTGGTATCTGCCGATGCTCCCAAATCACCAGGCGCGGCCCGTCACTCGCGACGTCCTGCGCGCACCCACCCGATCCGACGAGACGCTGACCCTCCCTCTACTGTTGGTCGCCGACGTCGCGCTGCAGCCCGACAGGCGGCGGGTGCTTCCCGGCACCAATTTGTCGGGCGTGGCCGACGGACTGGGCGCACTCACTGCCGATCTTCCGCCCGCTCTCCGGACGTCCGTCGTCCCGGCCCCGGGTCTGCCGGCGTCCGAGGTCGACCAGGTGGTGCGGGCCGCGGTGCTGCGCGAACTCGAGTCGACGGCCTGGGTTCCCACCGCAGCGGGCAGGGCGGTGAGACCGTCGGAATGTGCCGTGGTGGAGTCCATCTCGACCGAGTTCGCAGAGCTGTTGGTCGACGTCGTTCCAGGCCTCGTGGCTCCGGAATCGTCCCACCGCGCAGCGGTGTCCGCCCTTACCGCGGTGGGGGCACGGCGTCTGGACCTGTCGTCGATCACGCTGATGCTGTCCGGTATCTCGCGGCCGCCGTCGTGGTGGCGGCAGGTCTACACCGAACTCGACGCGATGATCCACGATTCGGCCGACATCGAGGAGTGCGCGGCGTTGCCGGTTCCGCTGACCGACGGACGCACCGTTACCGGCCCCCGCACGGTACTGCTCGTGGACGGCGAGAACCCGGGATCGGTCGGGTGGGCCCGAGTGGTCCACCCGGGCGCCGCCCACCCTTTGCTGGGGCGCATGGGCGCACAAGTGGCGCGGCCGACGGATCTTCTTGCCGACCCGGCATTGGCGGCGCTGCTCGACGATCCGGACGGCGTGAGCGACGACCTGGTGCACGACGTGCTGTCCCTGGCTGCCACCGTCGGCGGTGTAGCTGCCGAATCGGCTGGTGCCGGTGCGACGGGATCGCTGCCGCTGCAGTCCGATACCGGTGAACTGCGTGCCGCGGACGAGTTGGTGCTGCCGGGATCTCCGCTGCTCGAGGTGCTGGCGGCGGACCACCCGTTCGGCGTGGTGGCGGCGTCCGTCGTGGCGAAATACGGCGTCGACGCGTTGCGTGTCGTCGGCGTCGGGTGGACCCTTGGAACCGTCACCGACACCGAGCCCACCGGGCCGGACCACGATCTGGACGACGAAGATCAATGGTGGACAAGCGGTTCGATGGATCCGCCCGAGGTGCGCGCGGTGCGAGACCTCGACCTGGTGGACGAGGAACGCTGGGCGCAGGCGCTCACTCTGATCCTCGATCACCCGGACACCGCAGCGACCTTGCGAGATCGATCCGGCTACACGGCCTGGTGGTTGCGTCGGCACGCCGTGTTGGGCGGTACCCCGCTGGGACTGCTCCGTCTGGCCGCCGACACCACGCTCGAAGGCCTGCTCGACATCGTGGATCATCCACGCGCGGCCGAGTTCTCGACCGCCCTTTCCGGCGACGGCATCGACGACGCCGAAACGGTGTCCGACATTCTCGCCGCTGCGTCGGAGCGCGCACGAGTCGTCTCGCCCGCCGTGTCCATCAGGATGCATCGCATGCTGGCCGACGCCGTCGACTCGGGACGGGTGGACGTTCGCGATGTCGATCCACCGGAGGCGGTGCGCACGTTGGCCGGAACCGTTGCCGATCCCGACGCGGTCGTCGTGCTCGATCACCCCCGATGGATCGCGCTGATACCGGCCGAACTGGCCGTGCTGGGCTCGATGGAGGGCGCCGACACGCTGTCGGATCTGCTCGACGTTCCCACCGCATCGTCCGCGCTGGACGCCCGGGTGGTCTCGACGGGCGAGCGTGCCGTCGTGGACGATCGTCCCGAGTTGGCGGCAGCGCGCGCCGCGGCGCCGTGGGCCTTTCCCGACGTGGTGATCCTGCACGAGCGGCTGACGGTGCGGTGCGGGGGAGTGGTGTCGCTGACCCGTGCGGTGCCATTCTGGGTCACCGACGGCGGCGAGGTTCATCTGTCGATGGTTCTCACGGGCGGAGTGTGACCGTGGATCAGGAAGTTCTCGACTGGATGGTGGAGCACCGAAGCCCGTGGGCGACGACGCTGTTCACCCTGATCACGACCGTCGGCTCCACGGTGGGCGTCACGCTGGCAACGGTTGTCGTGGCGCTACTCCTGGCGCGGTCGGGCTTCCGGCAGCAGGCGATCGCGATGGGTCTGACCCTGGCGATCGGGTGGGGTCTGATGAATGCCCTCAAGTACGCGTTCCGGCGCGAGCGTCCGCCGCTGCCCGAACGATTGGTGGAACTGTCGTCGTACGCGTTCCCGTCGGGGCACGCGATGATGTCGGCGATGTTCGCGGCGGCGTTGGTGACTGTCTTGGTCACGATACGAGTGGCCCCGAAACGAACGAGAGCAGCGGCCGCCGTGGTCACGGCGGCATCGCTGCTCATCGGGCTCTCCCGCATCTATCTCGGTGCGCATTGGTTCAGCGACGTGGTGGCCGGCTGGACCTTCGGGGCGCTCTTCGGAGTTGCGGGGGTGTTGCTGTCGCGCAAACTACTCAGCGCAGGCGCTGTGCGTTGAGTCTGCTCAGCGCAGGCGCTGTGCGATGACAAGGAGCTCGTCACGCATCGCCGGGCTACCGACATTGTTCGCTCGGGCGTAGAGGTCACGCAGGGCCCGAACGTTGCGACGGTGGTTGAGGAAACTTTCGACGTACTTCACTTCACTTGCTCCGGACGTTATTGCTGTGGGGTTGATGCTTCATCTGACATAACCCATCGTCCACGTTAACTCTGTGTTACTCAACCTGTGAGCGAGTGAGTTCGCGCACGTCAGAGCGCTGACAGGAGTTGTCCGCGTCACAGTTATCGGTCCTTCGGGCGGTCCACCAGCCCTCGCTGCGCGGTGCGGCTACCGCTACGGGCGGCACGACGTTGCGCCGCGAAGAGTGCGAAACCCGCTGCGCCCAGGACGGTTCCTGCCCAGCAGGTGGGTGCGGCGGCCGAGAGCGAGCCGATCACCGAGCAGACGACTGCGGCGATCAGGAAAATCGCGGTGCCGACGGCGATCGCCGGTGCCGGATCCGTCCACCGCGACGGCAGGGTAGGTGGGGGAGTGGGAGCATCCCCGGAGTTCGCCGTCACCGCGCCGAGATTACTCGCCGTTACTCCCGGTCGGACGTCTCTGCCCGGTCGGCCGTCTCCGTGTCGATGGCTTAGTCTCCATTTCATGTCTCGAGCGTTGCCCCGCGCCGCCGCCTCCGGGCGAGTCGATTCCTTCTTCAAGATCAGCGAGCGTGGTTCGTCGTTGTCCACCGAGGTGCGTGGTGGCGTCGTCACGTTCGTGGCGATGGCCTACATCGTCGTTCTCAACCCGTTGATCCTGGGCAGCTTCTCGCCCGACGACGCGGCCGCGAAGACCGACGTGCTGGGCGAGATCCTGTCCGTGCCGCAGGTGGCCGCCGTGACGGCACTCGTCGCCGGCGTCATGAGCATTCTGTTCGGCTTGATCGCCAACTACCCGTTCGCCATCGCGGCGGGACTCGGCATCAACACGTTGGTCGCAGTGACCATCGCCCCGCAGGTCACGTGGGCGGAGGCCATGGGACTGGTCGTCATCGACGGCATCATCATCGTGGTCCTGGCGCTCACCGGGTTCCGCACCGCGGTGTTCGAGGCCATTCCGAAGGAGTTGAAGGCGGCTATCGCAGCCGGCATCGGCGCCTTCATCGCGCTCATCGGGCTGGTCGACGCCGGGTTCGTCCGCCGCATCCCCGACGTCGCCGGAACGACGGTCCCCGTCGGGCTGGGAATCGACGGATCGATCGCGTCGTGGCCCACCGCGACCTTCGTCTTCGGGTTGTTGCTGATGGGAATTCTGGTGGCGCGCAAAGTGCGCGGCGGTCTCCTGATCGGCATCGTCGTCACCACCGTCCTGGCGGCGATCGTCGAGGCCGTCACGAAGACGGGCGCGTCGCAGGGCGTCAATCCCAAGGGCTGGAACCTCAGCGTGCCGGCACTCCCCGACGTCGTGTTCGAGCTGCCGGACCTGTCGTTGGTGGGCAATGTCGACCTGATCGGAGCCTTCACCCGTATCGGCGTGCTGGCGGCGAGCTTGCTGGTCTTCACACTGGTGCTCGCCAACTTCTTCGACGCGATGGGAACGATGACGGGGCTGGGCAAGGAAGCCGGACTCGCGGACAAGAACGGAACGCTCCCGGGCGTGGGGCGGGCATTGGTCGTGGAGGGTGTCGGCGCAGTGGCCGGCGGCGCCGGCTCCGCATCGTCCAACACGGTCTTCGTCGAGTCCGCGTCGGGCATCGCCGAGGGCGCTCGGACCGGACTGGCCAACATCGTCACCGGCGTGCTGTTTCTCGCGGCCATGTTTCTCACGCCGCTGTACTCGGTGGTTCCCATCGAAGCTGCCGCACCGGCGCTGGTAGTGGTGGGTGCGTTGATGATCGGTCAGGTCGCGGACATCGACTTCACCCAGTTTCATATCGCGCTGCCGGCCTTCCTGACCATCATGGTCATGCCGTTCACCTATTCCATCGCCAACGGAATCGGCGTCGGATTCGTCAGCTGGGTGGTCCTCGCCATCGGCCGCGGCAAGATTCGCAGCGTGCATCCGCTGCTGGGGATCGTGGCGGTGTTGTTCGTCGTCTATTTCGCCCTGGGCCCCATCACCGACGCGCTCACCTGACGAAGCAGGCGCGCCGGGCCCCGGCCGTTGGAGTCGATGGGCCCGCTCCGGTGTCGTAGTCTGTTTCGATGCCTCAGGAACTACGTGCACTTGCCGGCGATCTGTCCCTTGCCGTCGTGCGCATGACACGTCACCTTCGAGGCCGCCGCACCAGCCAGGTCACGTTGACCCAGCTGTCCGCGCTCGCCACCCTCGCTCGCGACGGCGCCATGACGCCCGGCACCCTGGCCGCGAAGGAACGGGTGCAGCCGCCGTCGATGACGCGTGTGGTTGCCTCGCTCGGAGACGTCGGACTCGTCGAACGTATGCCGCACCCCACCGACGGTCGCCAGATCATCGTCTCGCTGTCCGACGCCGGACGGCAGGTCATCGAGGACGAGACCAACGCCCGCGAGATGTGGCTCACCGAGCAATTGCGCGGACTCAATGCCGAGCAGCTCGCTGCCATGCGGGTGTCCGTGGACATCATCTCCGCCATCGTCAACGAGTCGGAGTAACCACTCGCTGGAAATTAGCGGAGTATGTTGATACTTCGTGCAACTACGTAAGAAGCGGACGGTACGGCCGTCCCTCTTCGACGCGTTGCACACCTACAACTACCGCCTGTGGGCGTCGGGCCAGATCGTCTCGCTCATCGGCACGTGGATGCAGCGCATCGCGCAGGACTGGCTGGTACTGGAACTGTCCGGCGGCAACGGCTTCGCCGTCGGCGTCGTCATGGCGTTGCAATTCGGCCCGACACTTTTTCTCTCGGTGTGGGCCGGAGTGCTGGCCGATCGCTACGACAAGCGCCGGTTGCTCATGGCCACTCAGGCCGCCGCAGCGGTGTTCGGTGTCGCCCTCGGAGTGCTGGACGTGGGCGGAGTGGTCGAGCTGTGGCACGTGTATGTCCTGGCCCTGTTGCTGGGATGCTCGTCGGCCATCGACGCCCCGGTACGGCAGTCGTTCACCATCGAGATGGTCGGCATCGAGCGTCTCCCCAACGCCATCGGCCTGAACTCGATGACGTTCAATCTGGCGCGCATCGTGGGGCCTGCGATTGCCGGTGTCGGGATCACGCTGGTCGGCACCGGGTGGGTCTTCCTGGTCAATTCCGCGTCGTTCGTCGCCGTGTTCTGGGCGCTGAAGATCATGCGAACCGATGAGCTGTTCACGGTGGACCGCGCGCCCTCTCGCACCGGCCAGGTACGCGAAGGTTTCCGCTACGTCGCCGGGCGAGCCGACCTGTGCGTCATTCTGGCCACCGTGTTCGTGGTGTCCACGTTCGGAATCAATTTCCCGCTGGCCCTGTCGGTGATCGCTCGCAACACCTTCGGGAAGGGCGCCGACGCCTACGGATTGCTGTCGACGATGCTCGCGGTGGGCACGATGATCGGTGCGACCCTGGCCGCTCGGCGCAGCAGCACCCCCGGTATCCGGCTGTTCGCCGCGTCCGCCATCGCGTTCGGGGCGCTCGAGACCGTCACCGGCGTCATGCCGGCTTTCTGGGCCGTCGCGCTGATGTTGATGCCGGCCGGTGCCGTGCAGCTGACCTTCAGCACCGTGGCGATGAACATCCTGCAGGCGTCGATCCCGTCGGACATGCGCGGCCGAGTCATGGGGATCTACATGTTGTGCTTCCTCGGCGGAACGCCGTTGGGAAGCCCACTGCTGGGATGGATCGCCGACGTGGTCGACCCACGAGCACCGCTGATCGTCGGCGGCGTGGTGTCGCTGCTCGCGGGCCTCGGCGCCGCGGTGGTGGTGCGGCGCATGCACCCGGCCCCACCGGCGCCGGTCGTGGTGACCCAAGCGGCCCGGAAGGGCTAGAAGAACCAGCCGATCTGCGGCTGGCTGGGGGTGCTGAACACCAGATCGAACTCGTGCAGCGCCTTCTCCGACGTCGTCGTCACTCGACCCGCGGCGGCGAACTGCCGGGCTCGGTGAGCGCCCAGGTACATGCTTCCGAGCACCGAGGACGACAGTGTCACATCGGGTTCCCCGGTGGCGGGGGTGACCTCGGCGCGGCCGTCTCGGGTGACGAAGCGGAACACCCCGCCCGCATTCAGGAACGGGTCCTCCACGGCGATCGTCAGATCGGTGTCGATCGCATAGGTACGCGCCGTCAGCGCAGCGGGCACGTCCATTAGGCGAACCCACAGCCCGTCCTTGACGCCGGTGACGGCCGGGACGCGTCGATCGGTGAGCAGCGTGAGCAGTGGATCGCCCGCAGGCAAGGTCACTTCGATGGACTCGACCAGGTCCACACCGCACAACACCTGCCACAACGCCGATCGCGCCTCGTCGGTGACGGCGACGAAACTGTCCACCCGCGCTTCCTGTGCGCCGGCGGTACCGACGCGATAACCGCGGCGGAACGCGACGTACCCGTCCGGGTGCACGATGAAGAACAGTTTGGAGAAGCCGCCGCGGGCATTCTTGCGGTCGGCGAAGAAGCGTTGCCATCGAGTCGTCGGCATCGGCTGCGCGCCCGGCGTCACGCGTCGCCACCGATCGTGAATGTCCGGGAGCAACTCACGAGCCTGCTCGGACGTCATCAACCGCGCACCCTCCGGCGGCGGAAGTTCCTTGCGGAACGCGGTGAAACGACGGTCGATGGTGAAGTTCACGCCCTGCGTGGCGGCGCCGTACCCGAACCGCTCGTAGATGGTGGCCTCGCTCGCGGTCAACACCGACAGGGGCTTGCCGGCGTCTTCGAACCGCTCGTGCTGAGCGGTGAAGAGACGCCGCAAGATGCCGCGCCGGCGATGCGTCGGAGCCACCGACACCCACGAGACCCCGGTGGCGGGCAAAGACGTGCCGCCGGGGACGGTGACGTCCATCGGGAAATGCATCGTGACACCGACCGGCAGGTCACCGTCGCAGGCGAGGAAGATCTCGGACGAGGCCGTCAGCAACTTGGTCTCGGCCATGTCGTCGCTGTTCTGATGCTCGCCGAAAGCATGGGCGTCGAGAAGCGCGATGGCGTCCCAGTCGTCCTCGGTGGCCCTACGTATCGTGATCGTGTCGTCGGTAGTCATCGCGGCGAATCTTATCGGGCCGCACCGATTCGTCGAACACTCGCTCTGCGATCATGGGTCGGTGGTACACGTCGTCGACATCACCGACCCCGCCGATTCCCGACTCGACGATTTTCGAGACCTCAACTCCTCCGATCGGCGGCCCGACCTGCCCGAGGGCAAGGGGCTGGTCATCGCGGAGGGGGTTCTGGTGGTGCAACGTCTACTGACATCCCGATTCGAGCCCATCGCGCTTCTCGGTGTCGAGCGGCGGCTGGGAGAGCTGGCCGACGACCTGGCCGAGGTGGACGTGCCGTTCTACCGGACCACTGCCGACGTCATGGCCGCGGCCGTGGGGTTCCATCTGAACCGTGGGGTGCTGGCGGCTGCGCATCGACCGTCACCGCTGGACCTCACCGATGTCGTCGCATCCGCCCGAACGGTGGCGATCCTCGAAGGTGTCAACGATCACGAGAACCTGGGATCGATGTTCCGCAACGCTGCCGGGCTCGGCGCGGACGCCGTGCTGTTCGGCGGTGCCTGCGCGGATCCGCTCTATCGCCGGTCTGTCCGGGTGTCGATGGGACACGTTCTGCGGGTGCCGTTCGCGTCGGTGCCGGACTGGCCTCGCGGCCTGTCGGTGCTACGAGACAACGGCTTTCAGCTGATCTCACTCACACCCGACCCGGCGGCGGTACCGCTGAGCGAGGCGATGACCGGGGAGAAGGTCGGGCTGTTGCTCGGCGCGGAAGGACCGGGCCTCACCGAACATGCGATGCGTGCGACGGACATTCGAGCGCGTATTCCCATGGCGCCGGGAACGGATTCGCTGAACGTCGCGACGGCCGCTGCGATGGCCTTCTACGAGCGAGTGCGCTGACCTACGGACGCAGGCGTCAGCGGCGGCGGCCGAACAGACCACGCTTGCGCTTGGGTTCCTCGGCGTGCGGCGTCGGCGTCCCACGCTCCGGCGTCTGGGCTCCGGACAACTCCTGCGGGTCGCGCATCGAGAAGTCGCACAACAGAATCGACGACGGATCGGTGTCGTCGCCGCGTGCACCGCCGATCATGCGAAGTCCCAACCAGTTCGCTCCCGCCGCGTCGGTGAACTCCTGGGGGTGAAACGGAAGCGCCTGCGGGTCGGGGTAGGTCTCACCGTCGAACTGCAAAGGGTGTTCACCGGACCAGAACGGGCGCTCCCAGGGGAACGGCACACCCTCGTCCTCGTGGATGTACGACGGTCCGGCGCTGAACGAGCGCCTGAGTGTGCCCGAGTTCCAGTGTGCGAAAGCGCCCCAGGCGTGTTCGCGCTCGGAAGCGATCAGGTACGTGTTCCGAGCGGGAACCAGAGCAGTCCACTCGTCGCCCAGGGAGGACGGGCGCACCGACGCGGGCTCCGACGCGCACACCACCGTGATCCCGGAGAAACACCCCACCAGCACTCTGTTGGGCTCGGCCGCCACCGCGAACGCGGTCAGCGGCGCCATTCCGATCAACGTGGGCTCGAGGCCCGGGTGCAAGCGCCGTGCCAGCGCCGCTGCGGCATCGGCGTCCGACTGCACTCCCGAACGCAACACAGACGTCGGATCCACCGCGTCGACGAACCACAACGCTGCTGTACCCACCCCCACCGGGCGCCCCTCTCTCGTCGTCCGGCTTCAGACGGTCACTGTCGACGTCGATGCTATCGACCGTTGCTGCGAACTCCCAGAAGCACATCTTCCCACGACGGCATGGAGGGTTTGCCCCGCTTGTCCTTGGGGCTGGGATGTGACGGTGCGGGCTTGGGTTGGACCGGTTCCGGCTCATGGTCCGCTACCGGCTCCGCCGGGACTTCCACTGTCGCGTGGTCGTCGTCGGCGTGCTGGTCGTCGTTGTCGGAATTGACGCCGTAGTAGTCGTCGAGGGTCTGCTGGGACGGTGTGTCGTCGTCCCTCACGGGTGCGACGGGGGCGAGTCCGCGAAGTTGACGCCCGAAGTCGGGATCGATCAGCTCCGACGCCGCGTCGTCGAGCGGGGTCACGCTGCCGCCGTGTGCATCAGGCTGGAAACGCCAGTGCGCGGTGTTGGTGGTGCGTCCCGCCGGCCACGTCAACTGCGCGATCCAGTGGTTGTCCTCGTCCCGCCATGCGTCCCACTCGGCCTGATCCATGGAATGGCCGCGCCCACGGAATGCCAGACCGACGATCTCGACGAGTGTGAGGACGGCGGGGCCGTCGCCTCGCACGGGGTGGCCCAGCTGCGCCAGTTCGGCGGCACGGGAACGCTCGAGCAGAACCGGGTGGGCATAGCGCTCCACCTTGCTCGCCGGCATGCCCGACTCCTTGGCTACCTGCTCGATCGAGGCACCGGAACGGATTCGCGCCTGGATCTCGCGCGGTCGCATCAGAGAGTCCATCTCTATCTCGATCTGTCCGAGTCGCGCGGCGTCACCACGGGCGGCAGCGCGCAACTTCTCGTCGGCCGGCAATCGGAACTTCTCACCGGAGGAATCGGCACAGACAATGTTCTTGCCGTCGGATGCAAGGCCGATCACGTGGATCTCTCGCACGATCACTCCTTCGCGTCGCGGCTCCGCTCCCGGACTCGAATGTGTGTCGAGTGGAAAGACGGCTTCGGTGCCTCCCCCGACTGTAATGCACCACAGTGCCGCAGCCGGGGGGACACGCACGTCGCCTCAGGACAGGCGCTCGACCACGTGATCGATGCAGGCGGTGAGAGCCGTGACGTCGTCGGGCTCGACGGCGGGGAACATGCCGACGCGCAGCTGGTTGCGGCCGAGCTTGCGGTATGGCTCGGTGTCCACAATTCCGTTCGCGCGCAACGTCTTCGCAACCGCGGCCGCGTCGACCTTCTCGTCGAAGTCGATGGTGCCCACCACCTGCGAGCGGTGCCCGGGCTCGGTGACGAACGGCGTGGCGAACTCCGACTTCTCGGCCCAGTCGTACAGACGCGAGGAGGAGTCGGCAGTACGTGAGGTCGCCCAGTCCAGCCCGCCCTTGCCGTTCAACCATTCGATCTGATCGGCGAACAGCAGGAGTGTCGCCACCGCCGGGGTGTTGTAGGTCTGGTTCTTGGTGCTGTTGTCGATGGCGATGGGAAGCGAGAGGAAGTCGGGTACCCAGCGGCCCGACGTGGCGATCTCGTCGACCCGCGTCAATGCTGCCGGGCTCATCAGCGCAACCCACAGTCCGCCGTCGGCAGCGAAGTTCTTCTGCGGCGCGAAGTAATACACGTCGGAGTCGGCGACGTTCACCGGTAGACCGCCGGCGCCGGACGTGGCGTCGATGGCGATCAGCGCGTGCTCGGAACCGGCCGGCCGTGAGACCGGAATGGCGACACCCGTCGACGTCTCGTTGTGAGCCCAGCCGATCAGGTCCACCGACGGATCGGAGGTGGGCTCGGGTGCACTGCCCGGCTCCGCGGAGACGATGATCGGGTCCCCGATGAACGGGTTGGCCTTGGCCACCGAGGCGAACTTGGAGCTGAACTCACCGTTGGTGAGGTGCAGCGACTTCTCCTTGATCAAGCCGAACGCTGCCGCATCCCAGAACGCCGTCGAGCCACCGTTGCCCAGCACCACCTCGTAGCCGTCGGGAACCAAGAACAGCTCGCGCAGGCCGTCGCGCACGCGGCCGACGACGTCCTTGACCGGCTTCTGGCGATGGCTGGTGCCGAACACCGAGGCGCCCACGTCCACCAGGGCCTGCAGCTGCTCGGGCCGAACCTTGGACGGACCGCACCCGAAGCGTCCGTCACCGGGCTTGAGGTCGGAGGGGATTGTCAGGTTCTCGGCCATACGGTGATCGCGTCCTTAGTTCTCGTGGCGGTTCCGGCGGGTCAAGGGTAGTTCAGCGCACCAGGCCGTCTCCGTCCTGTCCTGCCCGGCCCGGCCCCGGTGAGCGATGCGCGCACCCTTCCGCGCACCGTGCCCGGTGCGCGCGACGACGAGCGATGCGCGCACCGAGCGGAATCGGCCGACGGTTCACCCGGCGATCCGCACTGTCCGTGGTCGACCGGCGCCGCGTTCGGCCAGTACACGGGTGAGGGTGTCGGCGAGGCGCCGCGACGCGAGGTCGCGCCAGGTCCACCGCACCACCGTCCATCCGTGCTCGCGGAGCAGGTCCTCCCGAATCTTCTCTCGGACCACGATGTCGCTCGCCGTGGCGCCGACGCCGTCGGTGTACTTGACGAGGCCGTCGAATTCGCCGAGAACCCTTTCGTCGTCCCAGAGGAAATCGGGACGAAATCGAGTCAGACGATCGTCGAGAAGCAAGGTCACCTGGAGTTCGGGAGGCCGAATCCCGTAGTGATGGAAATAGACTCGGCTGCGCGATTCGCCGACGCTCTCACATCGCCCGTCCATGAAGTCGACAGCGCGCACTGCGGCGGGAAGTCCGCGTCTCGACGACGTTCGCCGCGCCGCATCGGCGATCGCGTCGGTTGTGGTCACGGACAGCCGCAGCGCCGAATCGCCCACACAGACCGCGTCTTCGAACGGGAGCGCTCGTGCCAAATCGGCCACGGTGCGCGCCGGCGAGGTGCACACCAGTCCGCCGACGTAACACGTATCGACGGCCTCGAGTCCGCTCGCGTGCAGGTGGCGCGTTCGCGAGACGTGCCCGCCGGAGGTGCGGGAGCAAGAAACGTGCACGGTGTCGGTGCGATGGAGAAGACCGAGCCCGTGCATGAGTGCGGCGGACTGATGACTGACAACGGCGTCGTCGCCGCAGATCACCACCTCCGCGCGAATGAGTAGCCGCTGCTGATCGTCGCGGTCCAGTTCGCGATAGGCCGGGCCGTTCGCGTACACCCCGCGGCGCAGCGTCACGAGGTGCCCGTGTGTGAGCGCTGCGGCGATGTCGTGATCGGTGGCGCCCTGCGCGAGGAGCGCTGTTCGGTCGAGGAGCAGGTCGTCTCGGAAGTTCACCGGTGCAGTCTGTCGCTCCCGCCGACCGAGCCGTCCTCACGACCGGGCGCCCCTGTGGGTAACTTTTCGACCATCCACAGCCAGCGAGCGATGCGCGCGCCCGTCCGCGCACCGTGCACTATGCGCGGAGCGGTGAGCGATGCGCGCGCCGGGTCAGATCAGGCCGGTCAGGCGATCGTGCCCCACCCCTCGACGGATTCGGGGGAGCGGGGATCGGGGCCGGTGTAGATGGCGGCGGGGCGCACCAACTTGCCCAGGCGCTTCTGCTCGAGGATGTGTGCGCACCATCCGGCGGTGCGGCCGCAGGTGAACATCGCGGGCATCATGTGGGCCGGCACTTCGGCGAAGTCCAGGATGACCGCGGCCCAGAACTCGACGTTGGTTTCGATGGCTCGGTCGGGACGACGTTCGCGAAGCTCGGCCAGGGCAGCTTGCTCGAGTGCCGCGGCCACCTCGTAGCGAGGTGCGTTCAGGCGCTCGGCCGTCGAGCGCAGCACGCGGGCCCTCGGATCCTCGGCCCGGTACACGCGGTGCCCGAAGCCCATCAGCTTCTCTTTGCGATCGAGGATGCCCTTGACCAAAGCGCGTGCGTCGTCGGTCTTCTCGACTTCTTCGATCATCGGCAGGACGCGTGCGGGGGCGCCGCCGTGAAGTGGCCCGGACATGGCGCCGATGGCTCCCGACAGCGCTGCGGCGACGTCGGCACCGGTGGACGCGATGACCCGGGCGGTGAACGTGGAGGCGTTCATCCCGTGCTCGGCAGCAGAGACCCAGTAGGCGTCGATGGCCTCGGTGTGCGCCGGATCGGGGTCGCTCTTCCAGCGAGTCATGAAACGCTCTGTCACCGTTGAACATTCGTCGATGCGTGACTGCGGAACGGCGGGTTGGTAAATGCCGCGGGCAGACTGGGCGACGTACGACAACGCCATGACCGACGCACGGGCGAGGTGTTCGCGGGCGGTGTCGTCGTCGATGTCGAGAAGCGGCTGGTAGCCCCAGATCGGTGCCAGCATCGCCAGGCCCGCCTGCACGTCGACGCGCACGTCGCCGGTGTGGATGGGTAGTGGAAAGGGTTCTGCCGGTGGAAGTCCCGGACCGAAGCGGCCGTCGACCAGCAAAGCCCAGACGTTGCCGAAGGTCACGCCCTTGGCCACGAGGTCTTCGATGTCGACGCCGCGGTAGCGCAACGCTCCGCCGTCCTTGTCGGGTTCGGCGATATCGGTGGTGAAGGCGACGACGCCCTCGAGTCCGCCGACGAAGCCCTCGGGTACTGCGGTGTCCTGGGCCATCTGATCCCTCGTTCCGTCCGTCCGCGGGTCCGGCCGACACGCGGTGAACCTGCACCTCACCGCACCATAGCGGGTAGCGATGCCGGGCGGTTGACCCGGGAGTAGCGTCTGCGCGGTGAGTGAGAACATCGGCCGCGTCGATCTGGCGGAGATGCGTGTGGCCTACGGCGGCGACGCGGATCTGGAGGAGCGTGACCTGAAGGACGGGTGGCTCGCCCTGGCGCACGAGTGGCTGCGGCAAGCGATCGAAGCCAACCTTCCCGAGCCCAATGCCTTCACCTTGGCGACGGTGGATCAACGACACCGACCCGCGACGCGAACCGTGTTGTGCAAGGAGATCTCCGACGAGGGTGTCGTGTTCTTCACCAACTACGAGTCCGCGAAGGCGCAGCATCTCGAGGCGCGGCCGTTCGCGTCCGCGACGTTCCCGTGGATCGGTATCCAGCGACAACTCACGGTGCGCGGACCCGTGGTCAAGGTCGACCGCGACGAGACCGCTGCGTACTGGTCGACGCGCCCGCGCGGGTCTCAACTCGGTGCGTGGGCATCGCACCAGTCCCGTCCGATCGGCTCCCGCAGCGCGCTCGAAGATCAGCTTGCGGAAGTGACGGCGCGATTCGAGGGCGGTGACGTTCCGGTGCCTCCCCATTGGGGTGGACTACGCATCGCGCCCGAGAGCGTCGAGTTCTGGCAGGGACGCAACAATCGGCTACACAACAGGCTCGTCGTCACCGCGGCGGGAGTGGAGCGTAGGCAGCCGTGAAGCTGCTGGCCGACACCACACCACTTCAGAATCCCGATTACCGACGCCTGTGGATGTCGGGTGTCGTCACCGTCATCGGGGCGCAGCTGTCGGTGGTCGCTGTCCCGCAACAGATCTTCCAGATCACGGCGAGCTCGGCATTCGTCGGTCTTGCCGGTGCGTTCGCGTTGGTACCCCTGGTGGTGTTCGGACTGTGGGGCGGCGCGCTGGCGGACGTGATGGATCGCCGCACGCTGCTGATGATCACCACCGTCGGCATCGGCGGCACGTCCTTTCTGCTGTGGCTGCAGGCGCATCTCGGACTGAACAACGTGTGGGTGGTCTTGGTGCTGTTGGCGGTGCAGCAGGGTTTCTTCGCGGTCAATCAGCCCACTCGGAGTGCGATCATTCCGCGCCTGATTCCGTTGCAGCAGTTGCCCGCTGCCAATTCCTTGAACATGACGGTGTTCAACTTCGGTGCGATTGCCGGCCCGATGCTGGCCGGCGCGCTGATTCCCGCCTTCGGCCTTCCGACGCTGTATCTGCTCGACACCATTGCCCTGTCGGTCACGTTGTGGGCGGTGGTGCGGCTGCCGAAGATTCCGCCGACGGGCGACTCGCGTCGAGCCGGCATCCGGGAGGTGTTCCAGGGCTTCGCGTACCTGGCGACCCAGCGAGTGCTGTTGGCGTCGTTCGTCGTCGACATCATCGCGATGGTCTTCGGCATGCCGCGTGCACTGTTTCCGCAGGTAGCCACCGAGACGTTCGGTGACCCTGCCGAAGGCGGTCTGGTGCTGGGTCTGCTGTTCGCCTCGCTGTCGGTGGGTGCAGTGCTGGGCGGTGTGTTCTCCGGGTGGTTGCCGCGCGTGCAGCGTCAGGGCGTCGCGGTGATCGCCTGCATCGTCGTGTGGGGTGGGGCGATGATCGGCTTCGGCGTTTCGGTCGGCGTCGCCGTGGTGGGCGAGCGGGGATGGGCGTTGTATCTGGCGCTGGGGTTCCTCGCGATCGGCGGCGGCGCCGACATGATCTCGGCCGCGTTCCGCAGTTCGATGTTGCAGTCCGTGGCCACGGACGACATGCGCGGACGGTTGCAGGGCGTATTCATCGTGGTTGTCGCGGGCGGGCCGCGTGTCGGCGACGTGCTGCACGGCGCAGCCGCGTTCATGGTGGGTACCGCAGCCGCGGCAGCCGGCGGCGGAGTCCTCGTCATCATCGGGGTGATGATCGCGGCCTTCGCCATCCCGGCGTTCGTCAAGTACCGCATCGGACCGGCGACGGATTGACCGTCACACCTGCGCGGTACGCCGGCAGACCTCGTCCCACGGTGTGGGCTGCAGTCCCAGAACCTGCTGCGAGCGAGTCGAGTCGAGCACGTAGGGCGCGGTCCGCTGGTAGGAGAGATCGTTGAGTTCTCGCATCATCGGTACCACCAGACCGGCCGGGACGGTGAGGGCCCGCGGCACCACGCGCACGGGAACGGGAGGCTTCCCGACGGCAGCCAGGGCGTCGGTGACGGCCTGACGCAGGGTCACCGGCGCGTTGGTCGGCGCGTGCCATACCTGCCCCCAGGTGTCCGGGTCGTCGACTGCGGCAATAAGCGCGCGCGCCTCGTCGAGCACGTCGGTGAACGAGTGCGCGACGTCGGCGGCGTCGATGACCCATGCGGTCTTGCCTGCCAGCGCGGCAGGCAAGACCCGGGTGACGTGGCCATTGGCACCGACGCCCGTGCCGACGTAATCCGAGGCCCGAACTTCGACCGCGCGCAGCGACCCGGCCTGATGTGCTGCTTCCAGTTCCGCCCACATGTGTGCTCGCAGAACGCCTTTGTGGTCGGTTGCAGCATCGGGCATGCCCTCGCGCATGACGCCGTCGGCAACGGGGCCGTACGGGTAGAGATTTCCGGTCACGGCCAGGACCGCACCGGTGCGCTCTGCTGCCAGCCGCAGCGATCGAGCCAGCGGCGGCCAGACCGTCTCCCAGGATGTGTAGTCGCCGGGATTGGCGCAGTTGTACAGCGCGACGGCGCCGTCGACGAGAGCTGTCAGCCCGTCGACGTCCGAGGCGTCGAGGGGCACGGAAGTTGCGCCGCCCAGGGCCGTGCCACGCCGGGAGGCGAGGACTACTTCGGAGCCGCGGTCGGCGAGCAGTCGAGCGACGTGGGTGCCGACGGGGCCGGCCCCGACGACGATGTGGCGATCGGACATGGTGTCCACCTTTCGTTGAGGGAGAGCAGTGCTCTCCGACAACTATGAGAGCACTGCTCTCGAAAGTCAAGAGCGGTGCTCTCGGTTAGGGTGGGTCATGCCCACAGCACGAGAGAACGCGCGCACCGAGACGACCGCCGACATCGTGTCCGCGGGGCGCCGCCACCTCGCCGACGTCGGGCCCGCGGCGCTGTCGCTACGCGCGGTCGCACGGGAGATCGGCGTGGTGTCCTCAGCCGTCTATCGGTACGTCGCCAGTCGAGACGACCTGCTCACGCTGTTGATCGTGCAGTGCTACGACGAGTTGGGCGCGGCGCTCGAAAACGCCGACCCGCAGACGAGTCCGCGCGAGCGATGGATGGAAGTCTGTCGGGAAATTCGCAGGTGGGCCGAGCGACACCCCCACGAATACGCGCTGCTGTACGGCTCGCCGGTTCCCGGATACGTCGCGCCGACCCTGACCATCGAGCCCGCGACGAGACCTACGCTGGTACTGATCCGGATAGTCGCCGAGGGAAACAAGGACAGAGCGGCTGGGTCCTCGCCGGAGAGCACCTACACACCCGCTCGCACGGCGATAACGGAGTTGTACCGCGAGAAGTTCGGCGAGGACATCGGCGGGGCGATCGACGACGACCTCGTGCGGCGCACACTCACCGCCTGGACGACGGTGTTCGGCGTGGTCTCGTTCGAGCGGTTCGGCCACCTGGTGGGGTCCGTCGACGACGTGGAAGCGTTCTACGACGACGTGGTGTCAGGACTCGCCGACACGCTCGAGCTTCAGTGATTCACGAAGGTCAGTGAAAAGTGACGTGCCACACCGCGAGTGCCGCCAAGGCGCCGGCGCCGTTGAGGGCCCAATGCAGCCCGATGGGCGCAAGGATGCTGCGTCCGCGGTGGCGTAGCCAGGTGAACACGAAGCCCGCCAAGGTAGTACCGGCGACGGCGCCGCAGACGCCCACCACCTGCCCGAACAGGCCCGTGCCCAACACGGCCGAGAAGCCGTCGTTGCCCACGGTCAAGCCCAAAGACGACGCGACGTGCCACAGCCCGAACAACAGCGACCCGATGACGGCCACCGCACGAATGCCGAAGCGTCGCGACAACTTGGCGTGCAGCACGCCGCGGAACGCCAGCTCCTCGGGGATGACGGTTTGCAGCGGGATGATGACCAACGCGGCGATCAGCGTGGCGCCGACGTTCACTCCGTAGCGCTCGTTCAGGAACGCGCTCTGGGTGAACGGAATCGATGCGGCGATCGCCACGACCAGCAGCGTCACTCCGGCGGCGGCGGCGCCGTGGCGTGCGCCGCGGCCCATGTTCTTCAGCCCCAGGTCGCTCCACTGCACGCCGCGGGCGCGAGCGAAGGCCAGCAGGGCGAGGGCGCCGACGGGAACCGCCGCGACCGCGACCGGCGTCGGCGCGAAGTGAGCTGTGAGGTTGAAGACCACCAGCGCTGCCACGACGACGACGATGTCCACGACCGTGCGGTCGAACCAGCGGGGAGGCGAGTCCCGGGCCGGGACGCTCACTACGGAAAGTGCGGACACCGAGACCACCGTACAGACGCGCGGTAGCGTTTTGCCATGGTCGACGCTGCGCAATCCCGGTCAGGCTCCACCACCGTCGGTTTGTCCCACGGCCCGTACCGAGCCGACGTCGCCGCCACCGGTGCGGGGCTGAGATCCCTCACTCGTGGTGGACGAGCGCTGACCGAGACCTGGCCGGCGGGGGAGAAGCCGCCGTTGTCCGCCGGACTGGTCCTCGCGCCCTGGCCCAACCGCACCCGCGACGGTCGGTACAGCTTCGAAGGTGAGACGTACCAGCTCGAGATCACCGAACCGTCGCGCAACAACGCAAGCCACGGTCTGGTGCGCAGACGCGACTGGGACGAGGTCGAGCGCAGCGAGTCGGCCGTCACCCACGCCATCGAGATCGGCGGCGAGCAAGGGTGGCCGCACCGGCTGCGGCTGACCGCGCGGCACAGCCTGGGCGACGACGGTCTGACGGTCACCCACACCGCCGAGAACATCGGCGATCGGAACGCACCGTTCGGCATGGGCGTCCACTCGTTCGTGCGCGCCGGCGATGCGCCCCTGAACACGTGCACGCTACGGCTGTGCGCGGGCGTTCGCTTGCCGCTCGACCCGAAGCGCAATCTCCCCAGCGGAGGACCGGTCCAGGTGCACGGTGGCGATGATTTCAGCGAGGCCCGCACCCTCGACGGTGTATGGCTGGACACCCCGTTCAGCGCGCTGCTACCCGACGGCGACGGCATCGCACGGCAGTACCTGACCCCTCCCGACGGCCGCGCCACCGTGCTGTGGACCGACTCGGCGTTTCCGTGGGTGCAGGTGTTCACCGCCGATCCCGATCACGACCAGGCCTACCCCGACCGGGGCCGGGCGCTGGCGATCGAGCCGATGAGCTGCCCACCCGACGCGTTGAACTCGGGGGTGAGCCTGGTGGTCCTGGAGCCCGGTGACACCTGGACCGGACGGTGGGGGATTCGCGAGGACGACGGGCGGCTGTCGTGACGATCCTGGTGTGCGGGGAGGCGCTGGTCGACCTGGTTCCCGACCGGGAAGGCGGCAGTTCCGCCCTCACCCCCAAACTGGGGGGCGGACCGTTCAACGTCGCCGTCACCCTGGGGCGCCTCGGCGCGGACGTGCAATTCCTGTCGCGGATCTCGACCGATCCGTTCGGCCGTGACCTGGTGACGTGGCTGCAGGCGTCGAACGTCGGCCTCGATCTGCTCCAACGCGGCCCCGAGCTGACGACGCTCGCGTTGACGGTCCTGGACTCCGACGGCGCCGCCGAATACTCGTTCTACGCCGACGGCACCGCGGACCGCCTGGTGCAGGAGCCCGCAGAGATTCCGTCGACTGTCACGGCAGCGTCCTTCGGCACGTTGTCGTTGTTGTACGAACCCGGCGCGAGCGTCTACTCGGCTCTGCTGACCCGGTTGCACGACGCGGGCGTGATGACGATGCTCGATCCCAACATCCGTCCGGCGGCCATGACCGACGCCGACGCCTACCGCACCAGATTCCAGACCTGGTTGCCGTCGGTCGACATTCTCAAGGTGTCCGTGGAGGACGCCGAGTGGCTCGGAGAAGGCGACACGGGTACCACCGCGCAGCAGTGGCTCGACGCGGGCGTCACGGCCGTCGTCGTCACGCGCGGCGGCGACGGTGTGTCGGTGATCACCACCGAGGGCGAGACCACCGTGCCGGGGGTGTCCGTCGAGGTGGCCGACACCATCGGCGCCGGTGACACCGTCCACGGCGCGATCCTGCACCACCTTGCCGAGCAGGGCGTACGGTCACCCGACGATCTGCGCGAGCTCGGCGTCGAGGAGTGGACGGGCGCTCTGACGTTCGCGGCGCGGGCGGCCGCGATCACGGTGTCACGGCCGGGCGCAGACCCTCCCTGGGCGGACGAAGCTGGCGGCGACTAGTTTTATGCCGGACACCACAAGTTCCGCTACACCGAGCTCGAGAGGGACCATTCGTGCCCGCTGAGAATGCCGACACCGCCGCTACCGCCAAGCTGATCTATCCGGGCGGCGAACACGAGATGACCATCGCGACAGCTACCGAGGGCAACGACGGTATCGAGCTGGGAAAGCTGCTCGCGAACACCGGATACACGACTCTGGACGGCGGGTTCGTCAACACCGCATCGACCAAGTCCGCCATCACCTACATCGACGGCGCCGAGGGAATCCTGCGCTACCGGGGTTACCCCATCGACCAGCTGGCCGAGAAGTCGTCGTTCCTCGAGGTCAGCTACCTGTTGATCTACGGTGAGCTGCCCTCCTCCGGTCAGCTCGACGACTTCACCGACCGGATCCGTCGGCACACTCTTCTGCACGAGGACCTCAAGCGGTTCTTCGACGGCTTCCCGCGCAACGCGCACCCGATGCCGGTCGTGTCGTCCGCGGTGAACGCGCTGTCCGCGTACTACCAGGACTCGCTGGACCCCGACGATCCCGAGCAGGTCGAGCTCTCCACCATCCGTCTGCTGGCCAAGCTGCCGACCATCGCGGCCTACGCCTACAAGAAGTCGGTCGGTCAGCCGTTCCTGTACCCGGACAACTCGAAGAGCTACGTCGAGAACTTTCTCCGCATGACGTTCGGGTTCCCGGCCGAGCCCTACGAGGCCGACCCGGAGATGGTCAAGGCTCTGGACATGTTGCTGATCCTGCATGCAGACCACGAGCAGAACTGTTCGACCTCGACGGTGCGTCTGGTCGGCTCGTCGGATGCCAACCTCTTCACGTCGATCTCGGGCGGCATCAACGCGCTGTGGGGCCCGCTGCACGGCGGCGCCAACCAGGCGGTGCTCGAGATGCTCTACCGCATCCAGGGTGAGGGCGGCGACAGCGCCGACTTCCTTCGTCGGGTCAAGAACAAGGAGGACGGTGTCAAGCTCATGGGCTTCGGACACCGCGTCTACAAGAACTACGACCCCCGCGCGGCCATCGTCCGCAAGACCGCGCACACGATCCTCGAGAAGCTCGGCACCAACGACGAGCTGCTCGACATCGCGATGAAGCTCGAAGAAGTCGCCCTGGGCGACGACTACTTCGTAGAGCGCAAGCTGTACCCCAACGTGGACTTCTACACCGGTCTGATCTACCGGGCCATGGGATTCCCGGAGCGCATGTTCACCGTGCTCTTCGCCCTCGGCCGACTGCCCGGGTGGATCGCCCACTGGCAGGAGATGCACCAGGATCCGAACGCGAAGATCGGTCGTCCCCGCCAGATCTACACCGGCTACACCGAGCGCGGATACCAGGGTATCGACGCTCGCTAGAGTCCCCGCCCCGTCCTACTGAAGGGCCCCTTCGGTCGATCTATCCGACTGAAGGGGCCCTTCAGTAGGTTCGGGAGGGGGTCAGAACTTGCGATTCGCGAGCACCGGAATGGACTTGCGCACCGAGTCGACCTCTGCGGGATCGATATCGATGGTCAACATCGCGGGCGACGAGCCGAGTCGATCGAGTACGTCGCCGGTGGGGGAGACCACCATCGAGTTGCCGATGCCGACCGGCGCCGGACCGGTGATCTCGATTCCGGAATCCGCTGGGTCCGCCTGCCCACAGGCAGCGACGAAGGTCGTGGAATCGAGCGCGCGCGCTCGGGTGAGCAGCGTCCACTGATCGAGCTTGCCCGGTCCGCGACCCCAGGACGCCGGCAGCACGGTCAGCGCGGCGCCGCGGTCGGCGAGGGTTTGGAACAGGCCGGGAAATCGAATGTCGTAGCACGTCGCGAAGCCGACGCCCACCCCGTCGACGTCGACGACGACGGGATCGGATCCTGCTGCGACGGTGTCGGATTCGGCGAAACCGAACGCGTCGAACAAGTGAATCTTGTCGTAGGAGGCCTCGACTCCACCGCCCGTGATCAGCAACGTGTTCCGCACCCGCTCGTCCGAAGCATCCTGTGCCGGGGTGAACATCCCCGCCACGACGGTGATGCTGGCGTCCTCGGCGATGGTGCGAACCGCCGTCGCCCACGGGCCGTCCAGCGGCTCGGCCACGTCGACGATGGAGCCGCCGAAGCGGCGCATGGTCGCTTCGGGGAACACACAGAGCCGCGAGCCGGCATCAGCTGCGTCGCGAACCGATCTGCGTACCAGCTCGATGTTGTCCTGCGGATCGCGCGACGCGGTGATCTGGGCGAGGCTGATTCTCATGCATGTCTCCTGACGAGCAACGGTCCGCGTTAGAGTCGGACGGTACTGCAGAACATTTGTACATATTCAAACGACTACAGGAGTTCACCCGTGACCAAGCCCGAGATCGAATTCCAGTCCGGCCCGGCCCCTACCGATCTCCTCATCGAGGACATCACGGTGGGTGACGGTGCAGAGGCAGTTTCGGGAGGCACCGTCGAGGTGCACTACGTGGGCGTCGAGTTCGATACGGGCGAAGAGTTCGATTCCTCCTGGAACCGCGGCGAGTCCATCACGTTCCCTCTCCGCGGCCTCATTCAGGGCTGGCAGGACGGTATTCCCGGCATGAAGGTCGGCGGCCGTCGTCAGCTCACCATCCCGCCGGAGCTGGCATACGGCCCGGCCGGTGCAGGTCATCGTCTGTCCGGCAAGACCCTCGTGTTCATGATCGACCTCCTGCAGGCGTCGTAACCGACATCCTCACGTGAGTCCTCGGCGGACTGTGTGGACAGTGTGATTCTTGCGTAACGGTCGAGTCCTCTCGCCGTAATCGCGCCTTCCTACCTTGTGCGTATCGACGTCGGGCCCATCGGCTCGATCGGACACCATGAGGATGGGGAGACCGCGCGATGACCACCACTGTGGAGCCGAACGACAAAGAGGTGGCCCTCGATCAACGGGGCCACTGGATTCACACCTGGGAGCCCGAGAACGACGCCTTCTGGACGTCGGTCGGCAAACCGGTTGCGCGCAAGAACTTGATCTACTCGATCTTCGCCGAGCACATCGGTTTCTCGGTGTGGCTGCTGTGGAGCATCGTCGTCGTCCAGATGACGGCGGGTCCGGACGGTCAGGCCGCAGCGTCCGGATTCGCTTTGTCCACGACGCAGGCGCTCTGGCTGGTGGCGGTGCCCAGTGGAGTCGGCGCGTTCCTGCGTCTGCCGTACACGTTCGCCGTTCCCATCTTCGGCGGCCGCAACTGGACGGTCATCTCCGCACTGCTGCTGCTGATCCCGTGCCTCGGTCTGACGTGGGCGGTCAGCGACCCGACCATTTCCTACGGCGTCCTGCTTCTCATCGCGGCAACGGCCGGGTTCGGTGGCGGCAACTTTGCGTCGTCGATGGCGAATATCTCGTTCTTCTACCCGGAGAAGGAGAAGGGCTGGGCACTGGGGCTCAACGCGGCCGGCGGCAACATCGGTGTCGCGGTGGCGCAGAAGGTGGTTCCGCTTCTCGTCGTCGCCGGTGGCGGTGTCGCACTGTCCCGCGCCGGTCTGTTGTACGCGCCGCTGGCCGTCATCGCGGCAGTGCTGGCATTTCTGTTCATGAACAACTTGGCCGAGGCGAAGGCCGACGTGAAGCCGGTGCTGGAGTCGCTGCGACACCAGGAGACCTGGGTCATGTCGCTGCTCTACATCGGTACGTTCGGATCGTTCATCGGGTACTCGGCGGCATTCCCGTCGCTGCTCAAGGCCGTGTTCGATCGCGGTGACATCGCCTTGACCTGGGCCTTCCTCGGCGCCGGCATCGGATCCGTCGCGCGGCCGCTGGGCGGCAAGCTCGCCGACCGAATCGGCGGGGCACGCATCACCGCCATCAGCTTCATGATGCTCGCCGCAGGCGCCGCTCTCGCTCTCGTCGCGGTCAAGTCCACGAACCTGCCGCTGTTCTTCGCAGCGTTCATGTTTCTGTTCGTTTCGACCGGAATCGGCAACGGCTCCACCTACCGCATGATCTCGAAGATCTTCCGCGTCAAGGGCGAAGACGCCGGCGGGACACCGGAGATCATGACCCACATGCGTCGCCAGGCCGCCGGTGCGCTGGGCATCATCTCCTCGGTCGGCGCGTTCGGTGGGTTCATCGTCCCGCTCGCCTACGCGTGGTCGAAGAGTTCGGTCGGCAACATCGAACCGGCCCTGTGGTTCTACGTGTTCTTCTTCATCGCACTACTCGTGGTCACGTGGTTCTTCTACATCCGCAAGAGCACGCGGATGGGGCAGGCCGGCGTCTGAGGCACCCCGCGAACATCTACTGAAGGGCACCTTCAGTCGG
>JBASAM010000012.1:0-7212 GCA_049650605.1 Rhodococcus sp. (in: high G+C Gram-positive bacteria)
ACGCAGATCAGGAAGTGGACTGTACGCTCAGCCTACACCCGGCAACATATACACCAGGCAGACGAGCCTTTTCTGTCCCAACCAGGCGACTCCGTACAACCTCGTTCGCCCAACCCCGCAAACAACCCGCGAAGCCTTCGGTCGGTGTCCGTGTCGCTCTGACTCGAAGAAAGTTACGCCAGTGATTCGCCGTATGCAAATCACCAGGTCAGCCCGTGTCAACACATCTCCCCATCGAGGAATCGGTTGCGGTGTCGGCCACGAATGTCTCCCGAGTGCATCACGGGTTCCCGAGCGTCGGGACTCCCCGGTGCCTCGGAAACGGAGTGCTCGTGCCTATCGCAGCAGTGGACTACAACCACGTCCGCCTGACCGTCACCGACATCGACGTATCGCGAAAGTTCTACGACTCGGTGTTCGGGTTCGAGGTGGCGTTCGAACTGCCACCGAACCCGGATGCCGAGACGCGTGAAGCGCTGGCATTTCTCTTCGGTGGCGTGATCTACAAGTTCGCCGGCGGGCTGCTCGGTCTACGGCCGGTTGCGCAGAAGGGTGACGCGTTCGCCGAGGATCGGTCCGGACTCGATCACCTGAGCTTCACAGTCGAGTCGCTGCAGGCGGTACACGACGCGGCCGCAGTCCTCGACGACCTCGGGATCGAGCACGAACCGGTCAAGAACCTCGGCGACGCCGGGATGGCCATCCTCGAATTCCGCGACCCCGACAACATCGCGCTCGAGATCGCCGGCCCCAGCAGCTAGTTCAGGTTCAGTCTGCGTCGCGAATCTTCTTCTCGCGTGCGGTATTCCGAGCCTCGAGGTCGTCGGCATCGAGCTTGTCGGCTTCCTCGAGGGTCGGGGCTGCGCCCCCGAGTCGCGCCGGTACCCAGTACTCACCGGCGGGGTGCTCGTAGTTCTTCTGGACGTCGGCCAGGGTTGCTTGCATCGTTGATCGGAGATGCGCCGTCAGCTCGCTCGCAGACATGGTCGCGGCGATCGGTTCCCCCACAACGATGCTGATGGGCGTGTTGGTCCGTCCGAGACGCTTCGGGAATCCTTTGGTCCACACGCGCTGCGCTCCCCAGATCACCACCGGAATGATCGGCACGCCTGCTTCGATCGCCATCCGGGCAGCCCCGGACTTGAAGTCCTTGATCTCGAAGCTGCGGCTGATGGTGGCCTCGGGGTAGACGCCCACCAGCTCGCCACTCGCGAGTGCGTCGACGGCCGCCCGGTACGACTGCGCGCCCGCGCCGCGGTCGACAGGAATGTGTCCCAGTGCCCTCATGATCGGGCCCGACTTCGAGTTGTCGAACACTTCCTTCTTGGCCATGAATCGGATGTATCGCTTGTGCTTACGCGCAGGTAGACCGGCGTAGGTGAAGTCCAAATAGCCGGTGTGGTTGATCGCGATCACCGCTCCGCCTCGAGCGGGAATGTTCTCTGCCCCCGTGACGTCGAAAGTCAGCCCCTGGGCGGCGAAGATCGTGCGAGCGATGCCGATGACGGTGCGATAAACGGGTTCCACGACTGGCAGCGTAGCGCGAACGCTGCTGTGTCGAGTCGACTCTCGGGAGCACCAGGACTTCGCAAACCGGGGAAATGCGACGCACACAAGCCGGTAACAAGCGTCGTGCACGATCGGAGGCGTCGGCGCCACTGCCGACTCGACGCTCGGCCCCGGAGGTCCGCATGTCCTACCTCAGCCCACCCGACTTCGTGTCCAAGATGGTCGACGCCGGCCAGAGCAAGGTGATGATGAGCCTGCGCGACACGCTCATCCGCGCCTACATGGCGGGAGCAATCCTCGCGTTGGCCGCCGCTTTCGCCATCACCATCACCGTGCAGACCGGAAACGCGCTGGTCGGCGCTCTGCTTTTCCCAGTCGGATTTTCGCTCATCTACCTGCTGGGTTTCGACCTGCTCACCGGAGTCTTCACGCTGGTCCCGATTGCGCTGTTGGCCAAGCGCGAGGGCGTGACCATCAAGTCGATGTTGCGAAATTGGGGCCTGGTGTTCGTGGGCAACCTCGCGGGCGCGCTGACCGTCGCGGTGATGATCGCGATCACCGTGACGATGGGCTTCGCCATAGAACCGAACGAAGTCGGTCAGCGCCTGCAGGAGATAGGTGCGTCCCGGACCGTGGGCTACCAGGAGTTCGGCGCCGCCGGAATGCTCACGCTGTTCGTACGCGGCGTCATGTGCAACTGGATGGTCTCGACCGGCGTGGTCGCCGCAATGATGTCGACCAGTGTGTCCGGCAAGGTCCTCGGCATGTGGATGCCCATCATCATCTTCTTCTACCTCGGCTTCGAGCACTCCGTGGTCAACATGTTCCTGTTCCCGATCGGGCTCATGCTCGGGGGCGATTTCACCGTCGCCGAGTACCTGATCTGGAACGAGATCCCCACTGTGCTGGGCAATCTCGCCGGCGGTCTCATCTTCGTCGGGCTGGCCCTCTACTTCACTCACGCCCGCCCGGGCCGTAAGCGTGGAGCGCCGGAGCAGGCCACCGCCCCCGAGACGGCAGCAGCACCGCAACCCGCGTGAGCAGCACATTCCCGAACCCATATCGACAATCGCTAGGAGCAGCGTGGACACCCTGATGACCAAGACCGAGGCCGCCGAGCACGTCCGCGCAGCCCGGATCCGCGCCACTATGACGTGGGCCGAGATCGCCACCGCACTGGACAAGCCGCTGGTGTGGACCACCGCCGCGCTGCTCGGCCAGCACCCGGTGCCCGGTGACGCGGCGGCGACAGTAGGCGAGCTGCTCGGCCTCTCCGAGGCAGTTGTGGAGGCCCTGCAGTTACAGCCCAGCCGGACGCCGGACCCGGCTGCGGCGCAGGACCCCACCGTCTACCGGTTCCACGAGGCGCTGGCCGTGTACGGGCCGGCACTCAAGGAGCTCATCCACGAGGAGTTCGGTGACGGCATCATGAGTGCGATCAACTTCAAGGTCGACATCGGTCGACGCTCGGACCCCGACGGCGACCGCGTCGTCGTCACGTTCGACGGGAAGTTCCTCGACTACCGCTGGTGAGTCCGCGCGCTCGGTCGGACTACCGGAATCGGTACCGTCGACGCGGTGGATATTGCTCGCTGGCGCAGCCGACTACCCGTGAAACGAGCGTCCGACGGCGAGGTCGTGGGCTGGACCGTCTCGGACCTGGCACTCGACGACGGCGAGCGGGTCGACGCCGTCAATCCTGTCGGCCATGTGGTGGCACGCGACGTACGACTGGACGAGGCCGTCGACATTCTCGAGGCGCACGGCCTGGCGTCGCTGTCGGCGCCGTGCTGGGCTCTCGCTCCTCTACCCATCGAGCGCGAAGTCGACCTGACTCGTCCCACTCCGGCCTGGCGGTGGCGACGCATGACCATGACTCAACTCGACGACACCAGGGTGTGGGTTCGCCCCGCCTATCCCTCGTACCCGGAGCGGATGATCGAGATCGCCCTGCCGCTCCCCGCCGACGATGTGCTGGTAACCGATCCGCCCACCACCGACGAGTAATCCCCGACGACTGCACACCTCGCAGCAGTGTGCACAGGTCAGGACGTGTGATTACTGCTGCGGGGTGAGCGGATTTCGTCCCCCGCCGGTCAGGAGGGGCGCAACACGTCGGTACCGACGAACGGCACCAGAGCTTCCGGAATGCGCACACTGCCGTCGGGCTGCTGGTGGTTCTCGAGAATGGCGGAGATCCACCGTGTCGTTGCCAGGGTGCCGTTCAGCGTGGCCGCCGTCTGCGGCTTACCGCTGTCGTCGCGGTACCGCACGTTCAGTCGACGCGCCTGGAACGTGGTGCAGTTCGACGTCGAGGTGAGCTCGCGATAGGTGTTCTGTGTGGGAAGCCATGCCTCGCAGTCGAATTTGCGAGCAGCGGACGAGCCGAGATCGCCACCCGCCGTGTCGATCACGCGGTACGGAAGCTCCACCGCGGCCAGCATTTCCTTCTCCCACCCCAGCAGGCGCTGGTGCTCCGCGTCCGCATCCTCCGGGCGGGTGTAGACGAACATCTCGACCTTGTCGAACTGGTGCACGCGGATGATGCCTCGCGTGTCCTTGCCGTAACTGCCCGCTTCGCGCCGGAAGCACGAGGACCATCCGGCGTACCGCTTGGGCCCACCGCTCAGGTCGAGGATTTCCCCCGAGTGATAGCCGGCAAGAGGAACTTCGGACGTCCCGACCAGGTAGAGGTCGTCGTCGTCGAGGTGGTAGATCTCCGACGAGTGCGCACCGAGGAAGCCAGTACCGGCCATGATCTCCGGCCGAACCAGAACCGGGGGAATCATCATGGTGAAGCCGTTGGACACGGCCTTCTGCGCGGCCATCTGCAGCAATCCGAGCTGCAGAAGGGCGCCGTAGCCGGTCAGGAAGTAGAACCGGGCGCCCGACACCTTCGCCCCGCGCTCCATGTCGATGATGCCGAGAGCTTCACCGAGTTCGAGGTGGTCCTTCGGATCCTCGATCTCCGGCAGCTCCCCCACCGTCTCTAGCGTGACGAAGTCGTCCTCGCCGCCGGCCGGTGCGCCGTCCTGCACGATGTTCGACAACGCGCGGTGTGCGGTGTCCAACTCGGCGTCCGCGGCGTTCTGAGCGGCCTCTGCTTCTTTGACGCGGGCAGACAATTCGGAGGCACCCTGGAGCAGCTCCTGCCGCTCTTCCGGCGACGCCTTGCCCACCTTCTTCCCCAGCGCCTTCTGCTCCGCGCGGAGGTTGTCGGCGGCCAACACGGCGGCCCGACGGGACGTGTCGGCACTCAGCAACGCGTCGACAAGGGACGGATCCTCGCCCCGGGTGCGCTGCGACTGTCGGACGGCGTCGGGGTCCTCGCGGACAACTCTGAGGTCGATCACGGAACGTCAGCCTACTGTGACCCGGAATTCTGGGACCGGACCGACCGTCGCGTGCCTGCTGCCGCGGGTTTCGCACCACTCGTACCGTCCGCTCCGCGCGGCAGGCATGATGGAGGAGATGTCTGAGAAGCCCGAAGATCCCGCCACGGGCTCGCCCGCCGAGGACGAGCCCGCCACCGCGCCCGCCGACTCGGCGGCCGACGCGGACAGCTCCGACGGCAGGGCCGGATCCACCGACGATCCGCCCACCGTCATGATCCCTGTCGACGAGGGCACTGACGGTAACTCCGCGGAAGCGGAACAGCCCGACTCCGCGAAGGCGGAACAGCGCACGGTGCAGGCGTCGAAGGCGCGACGGCTGCTGGCGCTGGTCGCGATCGGTGCCATCGGTGCGGCCGCCATCACCATCGGCGTGTCGGGCGGGTTCGACCGGAGCGAAAAGTTGGCGACGCCGTCCACCGCAGGAACCGTCGATACCGCGTCGACCACGTCGTTCGGATCGTCGGACGCCGGCGACTGCCTCCAATGGACTCCCACCGATGATCCCGACACCGACCGCCAGGATCTGTCCGAGGTGGGCTGCGCGGAGCCACACCGCTTCGAGGTGGCGGAGACGGTCGACCTCGCGGCGTACCCGATCGCCGAGTTCGCCACCGGATCGCCGTACCCGGATGCGGCACGCTTCGCTTCGCTACGGGACGAGCACTGCAACAACGCCGTTCAGGACTACACCGCTGGACGGTTCGATCCCACCGGCAAGTATTCGGTGGGTCTGATGTTCCCCAGTCAAGCGGGATGGGCTTCCGGGGAACGCGCTATTCGGTGCGGGATCCAGCAGACAGGCGCCAACAGTGCACTGCAGCTGATGACCGGCAGCGTGGCCGACCAGGACCAATCCATGGTGTGGGAGGCGGGTAGCTGTGTCGGTGTCGAGGCGGGAGTGCCCACCGACCCCATCGACTGCAGTGCCCCGCATGCCTTCGAGGTGGTGTCCGTCGTCGACCTCGGCGCACAGTTCCCCGGCGGATTGCCGTCGGTCGAGGACCAGGACCGCTTCCTCGAGCCCACCTGCACCCAGGCTTCCGAGGCTTATCTGGGCGGTGCGGACGTCCTGCGCAACAAGACGCTGACTCTTTTCTGGGACAACGTCGACGCGTCCAGCTGGCTGGCGGGAAGCAAGAAAGTGAGTTGCTCTATCGGCAAGGAGGTCGACTCGGGCGGTTTCGCCTCGATCGTCGGCTCCGCCAAGGGCGACATCACCATCGACGGTGCAGCGCCCGTGCCGCCGCCCGCCGTTCCGGACGGACGCAGTCTGCCGGTTCCGTTGCCGGGAGCCGCGCCGATTCCTGGTGCGTGACATGCCGGTCCGTATGACCGAGAGCGAGTTCGACGATGCCGTCGGAGACGCACTGGACACGTTGCCCGACGAATTGGCGGCGTTCATGTCGAATGTCGTCGTACTGGTCGAGGACGAGCATCCGACCGAGGACCTGCTGGGGCTCTACGAAGGCGTCGCGCTGACCGAACGCTTCGACTACAGCGGCCACCTGCCCGATGTCATCACCATCTACCGACTCCCGATTCTCGACATCGCCGAGGACGCGAGCGACGCTCGGCGAGAGATTGCCGTGACTGTGGCACACGAAATCGGCCATCATTTCGGCATCGACGACGACAGACTCCACGAGCTCGGCTTCGGCTGACGTTCGGGTGGAACCGTTTGCACTCTTCGCGCGTCCAAGTTGTTCGAGATCGGACTCGACGCAAATCGGACTCGAGGGAACGAGGAGGTCCACCATGCCCGGCCATGTGATCGTCGACCACGACGCTCTGCTCATGGCTGCTGCCGAGCTGGACGCCGCCGCCGCGCGGCTCACGGCATCGGTGGTGGCCGCCGCGCCCGGGCTTCGTCCACCCCCGGCCGGTGCAGAAGAAGTGTCGATGCTCGCAGCGCGCTACTTCGTGTCCGCTGCGCAATCCTTGGACAGTGCCGTCGGCGCCTCGATCGCGGAACTTCACGAAGCCGCGGCAGCTCTGCGCGCTCAGGCAGCCGGGTACCTCGATGTCGACACCTCGTTCTCCTCGGCCCTGACCGCGGGCGGCACCGCATGACCGCCGGTCCCACCGGGGTGTTCTGGCTTCCGCGAACCGCGCCCGTCAACTCCGCCGCGCTGACCGCCGGGACAGGGCCGGTACCGCTGGCAGCGGCGGGCGCTGCCTGGTCCACCGTCTCCGTCGCACTCGCCGATGCCACCGCTGCGGTCGGCCGTGTCACTGCCGGACTCGCCGCTACATGGAGCGGCGACGCAGCCGGCGCCGCGCAGGCCCGCCTCACCGCATTCACCAGCTG
>JBASAM010000013.1:0-59938 GCA_049650605.1 Rhodococcus sp. (in: high G+C Gram-positive bacteria)
CGGCGACGCGCGCGGCGGCAGCCACTGCCGCCTCCCGAGCCGCTGCGGCAGCGGCAGCGGCAGCCACTTCCTCGGCCTGACGCTGCTGATCCCACTGGGAGTACGCCTCGCGCTGCCCCTCGAGACCGGCTGCGGCGTTTCTGGCCTGGTCCAGTTCTGAGACCGCGCCGTCGCGTCGCGCCTCCACGGCGGCCTTCTGCGCTTCCTGATCTTGCTGCGCGGCCATGGCCGAGGCGATGGCCTGCTGCGCTTGGTCCTTCTTCGCGTCGGCCTCGGCGGACGCTCGATCGGCCTCGATCTTGCTGGCGCGGGCCGTGGAATCGCGGTTCGCCTCCTCCGTCCGAGCGCGCTGCAATCCATCGAGAGTGGCGTTCTGCTTACTCGAGAGCACGCGGAGGATCTGTGCGCGGTCGAGGACGTCTCGGGGCCCTTGGGCGTCGAGCAGCGAGGAGATGCCGGCGGAGCCGGTCCCCTTCACGTAATCGGTGACGGCGAACGCGTCGAACTTCTTCTGCGCGTCCGAGATCATCTGGCCGGCATCCCGGAGGGCCTGTTGCGCGATTACGACCGCCGCGGCCGCGGCATCGGCAACGGTGCGGGCGTTCTGCAGATCGACGAGCGCCTTGTTGACGTCCTCCCGCTTGATCGCCACCTGGGCGTCGAGGGCGGCGAGTTGCTGGTTGGCCGAGGCCACCTGGTCGATCAACTGACCCACACGGCCCAGTTGATCACCGACGCGTGCACCGGCGGCAGCGATATCGGAGTCGGACGGATTGGGAGGCGGCGGAGGAACGGCCACGGCCGGCAATGGCATCAGCACGCTCCCGGACAACGCCACGCTCAGCGCGACAACGACGCCGCCTATCGAGCGGCGAACCGCGTGGGGCCGATGGACTGTGCGCCCACTGTCCTCTGCCCGATCCGGGCGGTCTCGATCCGGGCGGGCTCGACCCGAGCGGTATCGCTTCACCTGCATCTCCCTCACATCCGCACCGCGGAATCGTTGCCGCTGCATGTACTGGGGAGACAAGACGCAGCGCGACGTGAGCCCGAATGGTTCAGACACGAACCGTCCCGGGAGCAACGACCAGCCACTCTGCGACACTTCTTCCCCAAGCAGCGCCTTGCGAACCGTACGACACTTCGAACGCTTAGGGAACTCCAGTCACAAATGACACAGTTGTGATTCAAGGAGAAGTATCTGCCCTGATCAGGACGTTTTTGCCGAAAGATTCGTTCGGACTTTTTTTGGGAATGGCCACTAATCGGTGGCGTGCGAACCGTCTTTGCCCGTGACATGTCCCCGGGCGCGACCGTCGTGCTCACCCGTGTCGTGGTCAGCGGTCCTGGTGGAAACGTCCGGGCTCGAGGTAGCACCTCGGGCCGACTCCCCGTGGCGTCGAACGTTCGCCCACCACGTGCCGCCCAACACCACGGCAACCAGCACGACAAGTGCGATGGTAATAGCCGTCCACGGTGGACCGGGCTCGGTCACGACGTCGAGGAAGTTGTTGGCCGACAGCACCACATCTCCGGTGTAGGCCCTGTCCTGCCCGGCCTCGAGCGTCACCCGGTCGATCGAATCGCTGAACGTACCCACCTGTCCGGGCCCGAGAACCAACACCGTGCCGCCATCGGACGAACCGACCGTCGTCGCGAGATCGCGCAGTTGCGAATTGGTCTGTGCAGGTGACGACAGAACGACGATGCTCAGGTCGATATTCAGATCTTGTGCGCGTGCCACGACGGTCTCCAGACCGGAGACATCTTCGCTCGGCGCGGAAACACCGTCGGCCGCGACATCGGTCAGAGTCGATCCGACGTCGACGAAGGACGGCACCTCCATCGACACCGGCGACGCCGCAAACGGCGCAGGCAGGGCCGACACATGATCGGTGGGTGAAGGTGACATCGTCCGTCCGGGCTCGAGCATCGTCGCGGGTACACACACGAGATGCAGATCTCAGCAGTTTCTCGCGGAACCCTACGGTACGAACCGCGGGCACCGGTCGGTGCGCGGGTCGTTCGCCGCTGTCGTTGCGCGGGCCCGCCGGGTGGAGAACTATGACGACGTACGCAGTGACGAGACCGACGTCGAGAAATCGACACGCGACCATTCGCCCGGAATTCTCACAGGACAAGCGTACTGTTAGAATCGAAGACAGAGGCAGCGGTGGCATCGACGCCGCCGGGCGCACCCTCGCCCGGCGAAGCGACCGGACGCTACGGCTGTCGTTAGGCCGTCGGCGCAGCCCCGTCGACGGCAGCCCTGAAGACGAGTGGAGCTGACGTGACCGCAAGTATCGATTCGTTCGACGCAAAGGGAACGCTGGAGGTCGGAGAGAACTCGTACGAGATCTTCCGTCTGAGCGCGGTTCCCGGAGCCGAGAAGTTGCCCTACGCCCTCAAGGTCCTCGCAGAGAACCTTCTGCGCACCGAGGACGGCGCGAACATCACCAAGGACCACATCGACGCCATCTCGAACTGGGATCCGTCGGCAGATCCGAGCATCGAGATCCAGTTCACACCTGCCCGCGTGATCATGCAGGACTTCACGGGCGTGCCGTGCATCGTCGACCTCGCCACAATGCGCGAGGCCGTCACGGCTCTGGGCGGCGACCCGGAGCAGGTCAACCCGCTCGCGCCCGCCGAGATGGTCATCGACCACTCGGTCATCATCGATGTATTCGGCCGCGCCGACGCTTTCGAGCGCAACGTCGACATCGAGTACCAGCGCAACGGCGAGCGCTACCAGTTCCTCCGTTGGGGACAGGGCGCGTTCGACGACTTCAAGGTGGTCCCGCCGGGCACCGGCATCGTGCACCAGGTGAACATCGAGCACCTTGCTCGCACGGTGATGGTCAGAAACGGCCAGGCTTACCCCGACACGTGCGTCGGAACCGATTCGCACACCACCATGGTCAACGGACTCGGCGTCCTCGGCTGGGGCGTCGGCGGCATCGAGGCAGAGGCGGCCATGCTCGGCCAGCCCGTCTCCATGCTGATCCCGCGCGTCGTCGGCTTCAAGCTCAGCGGTGAGATCAAGCCCGGCGTCACCGCCACCGACGTGGTGCTGACCGTGACGGACATGCTGCGCAAGCACGGCGTCGTCGGCAAATTCGTCGAGTTCTACGGCAAGGGCGTCGCCGAGGTACCGCTGGCCAACCGCGCCACCCTGGGCAACATGAGCCCGGAGTTCGGCTCGACTGCCGCGATCTTCCCCATCGACGATGAGACCGTGAGCTACCTGCGCCTCACCGGACGCACCGACGAGCAGCTCGCGCTCGTCGAGGCGTACGCCAAGGAACAGGGCATGTGGCACGACCCCGAGAACGAAGCCGAGTACTCCGAGTACCTCGAGCTGGACCTGGGCGACGTCGTCCCCTCCATCGCGGGACCGAAGCGCCCGCAGGACCGAATCCTGCTGTCGGAGTCCAAAATTGCGTTCCGCAAGGACATCCACAACTACGTGGGTGGCGAAGATCCCGATGCGACGCCGACCAAGCTGGACGACGCCCTCGACGGTACGTTCCCCGGCTCCGATCCGGCCGTACTGTCCTTCGCCGACGACGACGCAGAACCGCTGCACTCCGCCGCGATGAACGCCGAAGGCCGTCCCACCAACCCGATTCGCGTGCAGTCGGACGAGCAGGGCACCTTCGTGCTCGACCACGGTGCCGTCGCCATTGCGTCGATCACCTCCTGCACCAATACCTCGAACCCGTCGGTCATGCTGGGCGCGGCACTGCTTGCCAAGAAGGCCGTCGACAAGGGCTTGACCAGCAAGCCGTGGGTCAAGACCTCCATGGCTCCGGGCTCGCAGGTAGTCACCGACTACTACGACAAGGCCGGAATGTGGCCCTACCTCGAGAAGCTGGGCTTCTTCCTGGTGGGCTACGGCTGCGCAACCTGCATCGGCAACTCGGGTCCGCTGGATCCGAAGATCTCCGAGGCCATCCAGGACAACGACCTCACGGTCACCGCGGTGCTGTCGGGCAACCGAAACTTCGAGGGTCGCATCTCCCCCGACGTGAAGATGAACTACCTGGCGTCGCCGCCGTTGGTCATCGCCTACGCTCTCGCGGGCACCATGGACTTCGACTTCGAGAACGATGCTCTGGGCCAGGACGGCGAAGGCAACGACGTCTTCCTGAAGGACATCTGGCCGTCGCCCAAGGAGATCCAGGACACCATCGACTCGTCCATCTCCAAGGAGATGTACACCAAGGGTTACGCGGACGTGTTCAAGGGCGACGAGCGTTGGCGCGGACTGCCCACCCCGGACGGCAAGACGTTCGAGTGGGATTCCGAATCCACCTACGTGCGCAAGCCCCCGTACTTCGACGGCATGCCGAAGGATCCGGAGCCCGTCGCCGACATCTCGGGCGCTCGCGTGCTCGCGTACTTGGGAGACTCGGTCACCACCGACCACATCTCCCCCGCCGGCAACATCAAGTCCGGTACGCCGGCCGCGCAGTACCTCGACGAGCACGGTGTCGAGCGCAAGGACTACAACTCCTTCGGCTCGCGTCGCGGCAACCACGAGGTGATGATTCGCGGAACCTTCGCCAACATCCGTCTGCGTAACCAGCTTCTCGACGATGTCTCGGGCGGATACACCCGCGACTTCACACATGACGGTGGCCCGCAGGCCTTCATCTACGACGCGTCGCAGAACTACCAGGAGGCCGGCATCCCGCTGGTCGTGCTGGGCGGCAAGGAGTACGGGTCGGGTTCGTCGCGCGACTGGGCGGCCAAGGGCACGCGCTTGCTGGGCGTCAAGGCCGTCATCACCGAGTCGTTCGAGCGCATCCACCGCTCGAACCTGATCGGCATGGGCGTCGTTCCGCTGCAGTTCCCGGCCGGCGAGTCCGCGTCGTCGCTGAAGCTGGACGGCACCGAGACCTTCGACATCTCGGGTATCACCGAGCTGAACGAGGGCCGCACGCCGAAGACGATGCACGTCACCGCCAAGAAGGAAGACGGCTCCGCCGTCGAGTTCGACGCCGTGGTCCGCATCGACACCCCCGGTGAGGCCGAGTACTACCGCAACGGCGGCATCCTGCAGTACGTGCTGCGCAACATGGTCGGCTGATCTTTCACCCGACGCCGTGATCAGTGCCCGTACAGGGCAGCGACGCGCGCACGACCGCTCTCCACTCGGGATCGGTCGTGCGCGTTTCGCGTAACAGGGTGAGCGAAGGAGTTTCCAGTGCCCAAGGTCAGCGACGACCACTTGGCGGCGCGCCGAAGCCAGATTCTGGACGGGGCGCGGCGCTGTTTCGCCGAGTTCGGGTACGACGGGGCCACGGTGCGCCGACTGGAAGAGGCCACCGGACTCTCCCGCGGCGCCATCTTCCACCATTTCAAGGACAAGGACGGGCTGTTCCTGTCGCTCGCTCGCGACGATGCTCGCCGAATGGCCGACGTTGCTGCCGGTCAGGGCCTGGTTCAGGTCATGCGCGACATGCTGGCGGCACCCGAAGACTTCGACTGGTTGGGCACGCGACTCGAAATTGCCCGACGCCTGAAGACCGACGCCGAATTCCGGGCCGGGTGGTCCGAGCGCTCGGTCGAACTACAGGACGCGGTGCTCTCCCGCCTCGAGCGCCAGAAGTCGGCCGGAAGACTGCGGGACGATGTGCCGACGAAAGTTCTGCTCGGATACCTCGACCTGGTCATGGACGGTTTGGTGACTCGAATTGCATCGGGTCAGAGCACGGACGACCTCGCTGCGGTCCTCGATCTGGTCGAGGAATCGGTGCGGCGAGACCGTCCCTGACGGGGCTGCCGGCTGCGTTCAGGCCAGCTGGATCAGTTCCAGATACTCCTCGGACCAGTGGTCTTCACTGCCGTCGGGCAGCAGGATCACTCGCTCGGGTGACAGCGCCTCCGCCGCTCCCGGATCGTGTGTCACCAGCACCACCGCGCCCTTGTAGCTGCGCAGCGCTTCGAGAACCTGCTCGCGCGAGATTGGATCGAGGTTGTTGGTCGGCTCGTCGAGCAGGAGCACGTTGGCAGCCGAGGAGACCAGACCCGCGAGCGCGAGGCGGGTCTTTTCGCCACCAGACAATGTGCCGGCCGGCTGTTCGAGCTGCGGACCGGTGAACATGAAGGCGCCCAACAGCGAGCGCAGTTCCTGTTCGGGGGTATCGGGCGCTGCGTGCCGCACGTTCTCCCACACCGACGCCATGTCGTCGAGGGTGTCGTGTTCCTGCGCGAAGTATCCGACTCGTAGGCCGTGGCCCGGCTCGAGGTTGCCGGAGTCGCTCTTCTCGGTTCCGGCCAAAATGCGAAGCAGCGTCGTCTTGCCGGCGCCGTTGAGACCCAGCACCACCACGCGCGATCCGCGATCGATGGCCAGGTCGACTCCAGCGAAGATCTCGAGCGAGCCGTACATCTTGGTCAGGTTCGACGCCATGAGCGGTGTCTTTCCGCAGGCCGCGGGCTCGGGGAATCGGATGTGCGCGACGCGATCGGACACGCGCTCCTCGTCGAGATTGGCCATCAACTTGTCTGCGCGCTTGGCCATGTTCTGCGCGGCGACGGCCTTGGTTGCCTTGGCGCCCATCTTCGCGGCCTGCGCACGCAGCGCCCCGGCCTTCTTCTCGGCGTTGGCGCGCTCACGGCGGCGGCGCTGCTCGTCCGTCGAGCGAGCGTCGAGGTACTTCTTCCACCCCATGTTGTACACGTCTGGCTCGCCGCGGACGGCGTCGAGGAACCAGACGCGGTTGACGACGTCGGCAAGCAGGTCGACGTCGTGGCTGATCACGATCAACCCACCCTCGTGGCTTTGCAGAAAGCCGCGCAGCCAGGTGATGGAGTCTGCGTCGAGGTGGTTGGTCGGCTCGTCCAGCAACAGCGTGGTTTCCGAGCGGCCGCCGCTGCCGTCCGACGCGGCGAACAGGATGCGTGCCAACTCCACGCGACGGCGCTGACCGCCCGACAGCGTCCGCAACTGCTGATCGAGGATGCGGTCGGGGAGGCCGAGACTGTTGCAGATGCGGGCCGCCTCGCTCTCGGCGACGTAACCGCCGAGCGAGGCGAACCGCTCTTCGAGCTCGCCGTACTTGCGGACCGCTTTGTCCAGGCGTTCGTCGTCCGCGACCTCCGCCATCAGTGCCTGCTGCTTCTCCATGTCGTGGAGGAGGGTGTCCAAGCCGCGAGCGGAAAGCACGCGATTCTTCGCGAGCAGGTCGAGGTTGCCCTCTTTGGGGTCCTGCGGCAGGTAACCCAGCTCGCCCGTACGCGCCACCGACCCTGCATAGGGCTCCCCCTCGCCTGCGAGGATTCGTAGCGTGGTCGTCTTCCCCGCGCCGTTGCGGCCGACAAGGCCGATGCGGTCCCCTGCCTGCACGCGCAGTGCAGGTCCGGGGGCGGACAGAAGAGTACGCACGCCGGCACGAACCTCCAGGTCGGTGGCGGTGATCACGGTACGAACTCCTCTTGTCTCTCGTCGGCGCCCCCGCGGACACGGGAGACACAGCACAGAACACATCAGTGCAAACCTTTATTTTAACCCTTGTTCGCAAGCCGTCGATCCATCTGGAAGTGACTCCGCTAACGTTCGATGTATGGACAAGCAATCTGATCTCCAGGGCAGAGTGGCTCTGGTCACCGGCGCGAGTCGAGGAATCGGTAAGGCCGTAGCGCAGCACCTGCTCTCTCGCGGCGCCGCCGTGACCATCACCGCCCGAAAGCAAGAGCAGCTCGACGCCGCCGCAGAAGAACTGCGCGCCGCGGTGCCGGGTGCAACGGTGCTGGCTATCGCAGGAAATGCGGGCGACGTTGATTCGCGTCGCGACACGGTGGACCGCACGGTGGCGGAGCTTGGATCGCTGGACATCTTGATCAACAACACGGGTATCAACCCCGTCTACGGGTCACTGATGGAGGCCGACCTGGATGGCGTTCGGAAAATCTTCGACGTCAACGTGGTCGGCACTCTCGGCTACATCCAGCAGGCACACCGTGCCTGGATGGCAGAGCACGGCGGCACGGTAGTCAACGTTGCGAGTGTCGCGGGAATTCGGTCGACGGGTGTCATCGCGGCGTACGGCGCGTCGAAGGCCGCTCTGATCCGACTCACCGAGGAGCTCGCCTGGCAGCTCGGGCCGTCGATTCGCGTCAATGCGGTCGCACCTGGCGTGGTCAAGACCAAGTTCGCGGAGGCTCTGGTAGCCGGCGGCGAAGAAGCGACCGCCGCCGGTTACCCGATGAAGCGACTCGGCGTTCCCGAGGACGTTGCGAAACTGATCGGGTTTCTTGCCTCGGACGAATCCTCGTGGATCACCGGCGAGACGGTTCGAGTGGACGGCGGACTCTTGGCGACAGGAACGTTCTGACCGACGTTCTCGTCCTCGGCGGGGGGCCGTCCGGGCGCGCGGCGGCGTATCGATTGGCCGGATCGGGTGTCGGCGTGACGCTGATCGATCGACACCCGGACCGCCGATGGGTCAATACCTACGGCACGTGGACCGATGAATTGCCCGATTGGTTGCCGCAGTCGGTTCGCGCGACGACGGTCGCGAATCCCGTCGTGGTCGGAACGCGTCGCCACGTCGTCGGGAGGCAGTACACGGTGCTCGACACTCCCCGGCTCCAGCAGGCGTTGTCTCACGAGGACATCACGACGGTGGCCGGTGAGGTCGGGACCGCGAGTCGCGGGTCGGCGACGTTGATCGACGGCTCGGTGATCTCTGCCGACCACGTCATCGATGCTCGGGGGTCCGCAGTCGGTCCGGGTATCCCCGAGCAGACCGCCCACGGAATTGTGATGTCGCGGGAGGCAGCATCCGCCGCGATGGACGGCGCCTCGACGCTCGTCATGGATTGGCGGCAGGACAACGGATCCGAGCCGGGGAGCACGCCGTCGTTTCTGTACGCCGTTCCGCTCGACCTCGACACCGTGCTGCTGGAGGAGACCTGCCTGATCGGTCGGCCGGGTCTGTCGGGCAAGGAACTGTCGCGACGTTTGTTCGTGCGTCTGGCCGCCCGCGGCGTGTCGGTCGCCGGTGACGAGCCGATCGAGCGGGTGCGTTTCGCGATGCGAGCGCCGACAGAGCGCGTTCAGGGCGCACTCACCACGGGTACTCGCAGCCCGGCACTCCACCCCGCCACCGGATACAGCGTCGCGGCGTCGCTGCGCAGAGCCGACCGCATCGTCGACACGCTCACTGCCGACGCCTCGGTGGACAGCGCCGGCGGGCGTGGCGTCGCCGCCCTCAGAAGCATCGGCGCGAATGCCCTGCTGTCTTTTCCCGGGGATGCTCTCGCACCGTTCTTCGATCATTTTTTCGACATGCCGGAGCCCAAACAGCGGGCCTACCTGTCATCCGACGACGACGTGATCGGGCTGTCGCGCGCGATGCTCACCCTGTTTTCACACATCGACACCGCGGACCGGCGAGTCATCTTGGGCGCGGTGCGGCGCACCGTGTGGTCGGCGACGTCCGAGGCGCTGGCCAGCCGTCGGTGACCCGTGGTGGCAATGCGTCGGCGTGTGGCCCAAGATTGACCCATGCGATCGATCTGGAAAGGCGCAATCGCCTTCGGTCTGGTGAACGTTCCGGTCAAGGTGTATACCGCGACCGAGGACCACGACATCAAATTTCACCAGGTGCACGGCAAGGACGGCGGGCGCATCAAGTACGACCGCAAGTGCTCGGTCTGCGGGGAGTCGGTTCAGTTCGCCGATATCGACAAGGCGTACGAATCGCCGGACGGTGACCGAGTGGTGCTCACCGACCACGATTTCAAGAACCTCCCCGCCGCGGAGAAACACGAGATTCCGGTCCTCGAATTCGTTCCGACCGAGCAGATCGATCCCATATTGTTCGACAAGAGCTATTACCTCGAGCCGGACGGGACGTCCCCCAAGGCCTATGTCCTGCTGCGCGAGACGTTGTCCGCCACCGAACGCACCGCGCTGGTCCACTTCACCCTGCGGCAGAAGACTCGGCTTGCCGCGTTGCGTGTCCACGACGATGTGCTCATGATTCAGACGCTGCTGTGGCCGGACGAGGTTCGCGCGGCGGAGTTCTCTTCGCTCGACGGCGTCACCGCACCGCGTCCACAGGAACTGAAGATGGCGGGCTCACTGGTGGAGAGCATGTCGGGTGATTTCGACCCGTCCGAGTACACCGACGACTATCAGATAGAACTCCGGAAAGTTCTCGAAGACGCAATCGAGAACGGGGGCGAGAAGGTCATTGCCGCCGAGGTAGAGGACAACGATTCCGGCGAAGACGCAGAAGTGGTCGATCTCGTTGCCGCACTGCAGCGCAGCGTCGAGGCGGCAGGTCGTTCCGGGAAGACCAGCGATCCGGAGGCCTCCGCGAAGAAGAAGGCCCCTGCCAAGAAGACCGCTTCTGTCGACAAGACCGCTTCTGCCGACAAGAATTCAGCCTCGAATAAGGCTCCTGCCAAGAGCCCGGGGCGAAAAGCTGCCGCTCCCAAGAAGGCTGCCAAGAAAAGCGCGACGACCACTGCGGAGTCGAATTCGGGCGACGCGCGTAAGCATGCGTGAGGTCGAACACCTGCAACGTGCGCGGTCGCACGTTTCTCATAAACCAGCGTCTCGTTATCTGTGTTGTTCACAATCCCAAAGGGGATTCGGAGTGCCGAATGCCGGAATAGCGTGGGTTCCCAGACACGAGCGAATGCATCGGCGCGTCTGAGCACGCCGTACATCTAGGTTCTGGGGGCCATTTTGTTCGAGGATTACCACTTCACCACAGTCGCAAACGACGGGCATCTCGTAAGCCCGGTCCTTTCTCTTACCGACGATGCGCCCTCGGTGCTCTTCACACGCAAATACGCCGACATCGCTGCGCTCAGCGCTGGTGACTCGGAATTGTTGAGGCCGGTCATCGATCCGGGAACGGTGGAGGAGGTCCAGAACATGCCCCCTCCCGCTTCCGAGGTGGCACTGGTCTTCGGTGCCAACGGATTCGTAGGAGCCCACCTGGTCGCCGAACTCTCTGTCCGCGCGGGCGTACGCACGGTGTACGCCGGCGTTCGCGCGTCCGACGCCATGACGGCCCGGGAAAGATTCGACGAGACGGTCCGGAGCTACTCGATCACCGACATCGACCCTTCCAAGATTGTCGTCATCGAGGCGGTTCCCACCAAGTCGCAGTTCGGGTTGGACGAGAGAACCTTCCACGACCTGCGCAAAACCGTCGATCAGGTGTTCAACTCTGCCAGTTCGACCGATTACGACTCCTCCTACCTCGAACTCCGGCAGGACTGGTTCGAATCGCTGCTGCGTGTCGTTCAGTTCACGCTCGAAGATCGCCGGAAGCACCTCACGTACATGGGATCGATCGGCGCGTTCATCTACACCAGCCCGGAGGACTTCCTACGGCCGGATTCATGGTGGTACTCCGGCTACTGCCAGATGAAATGGATCAACGGCCAGATGTTGAGTTGGCTGGCACGGGACGGCGTCGCCTCGGTCACCTTGGTCGAATCGCCGTATGTCCTGGGAAGTACCACCGTCGGAAAGGACCCCGGTCGCGTTTACAGCTTCTGGCGCGCGATCGAGCTTGCCAACAGCGTCGGCGCCTTGTGGGACGGCCCCGGAATGAACTATGCGCCGGTGGACGTGCTGGCCGGCGTCCTGGCGGACAACGCACTCGGTGACCAGACCATGAATCATCTGGTGCCGTCCAACCCCATTCCGTACGGAAACGACGTCATTGCGTCCGCGCTGGGGCTCGATCTGGTCCCGTGGACCGAATTCAAAGCAATCGTCGACAGCAAGATCCCTGCGGCCAAGACCGCGTCCCTCTTGGGATCGGACGTCAACGACCTGATCCGCCGCTCGAATGCGCCGTCCCTGATGCCGGCGAGTTTCGACGGATCGTCCTGGGACCACGACAAGCTCTTCGCGCTTTACCTGTCGGTCATTCAATTCCGGGACGCGACCTCCACGCGGCCTCGAATGGTGAGTGCGTGACCTTTCGTCCCACCGCTCCCACCTCCGGACGCGTACCGCATCAGCCTGTCTTTCTCGAGACAGGTCTGCGGTATCGCGTCCGGACGTTCGTCGGAGACTTCGTCGAATTCACACTGGGCCTGGTCTACTACGTCGCTCTCGGCACCTTGGGCCTGGGAGCGGTTGCGGTCGACTCCGTTCTCCGCACGCACCTCTACGAGAAGTTCATCGCGCTCGTCGAGCACATCGATCACGGCACGGTGCCCACGACGGAGACCGCGACCACTCTGGATGCCTCGTGAGGATGCCGGGCGCAGGTTCGGCCGGCGCAGTAGGAGCAACCGCTGCGGCCCTGCTGGTAGGCGGCTACACGTATTGGCGAAGCGCCGCCTTTCTCCGTGATCCGCAACGCATCCCGCCAGGCGATCCATCTGCCGTCGTGTCCGCCGCGGACGGGTACGTGACCTACGTCAAGCGTGTCGAACGAGGCCAGGTCCCCATCGCGGTCAAGAAGCGCCGGTCCATCCCGCTGTCGGAGTTTGCGGGTGTCGACTCGGACGCGAGTGGGTGGCTGATCGGCACCTACATGACCGAGCACTCCGTGCATCGCAACCGGGCGCCGGTCGAGGGGACGGTGGTACTCCGCGAGCATCGGGGAGCCGCGCCGTTCAACCGTTCGATGGCGAGGATGACGGCGAACCTCGTTCTGCGACGAACGCCGTACGACGAGGGGTGCGACTACCTGCTCTCCAACGAGCGCCTGACCATCGGACTGAGGCATCGGACGGGTGCGACGGTGTTCGTCACACAGATTGCAGATCTGTGGGTCGACCGCATCGTGGCGCACACCGAGGTGGGCGACGATCTGTCGTGCGGCGAGCAGTACGGTCTGATTCGCTTCGGGTCTCAGTGCGATGTTTTTCTTCCCGACGAGCTGCTCGACTCCCGCAACGGAGCGGGTCGCGATGCAATCGTCGTCCGTCCCGGCCAGTACGTGTGGGCCGGCGAATCCGTCCTCGCCCACGCCCGCACGGCCTCGCCCGACAGCCGTTCGATGGCCGACGCCACACTCGGACAAGGAACATCATGACGACGCGAACCTCCGAACCGACACTTCTCGCGGATGCGATCACCATTCGTGCGGTGCAGTCCCGCCGCGAGTGGTCTGCCTTCGCGAAGGTTCCGTTCATCGTCTACAAATCGGATCCCAACTGGATTCCCGGCGACGTCGCGGACACAACCATGATGCTGCGCAAACCGTCCGTGGACACTAAACGCCGAATGGACAGCCAAGCCTTCCTGGCGTATCGCGGCAAGACACTGGTAGGTCGTATCGCCGCCATCGCAGATTTGGTCTTCATCGATCATTACGAGGACCGCAGCGGCTACTTCGGGTACTTCGAGTGCGTCGACGACGAGGAGGTCTCGCATGCACTTCTCGACGCCGCCGCGGCGTGGGCCCTCGACCGCAAGCTGACCACGTTGGTCGGCCCCCTCAGCCCATCGGTGTTGTGGAACGCTGGACTTTTGGTGCACGGCAACGACATCCCACCACTGGTCGGAATGCCGCACAATCCGCCCTACTACGAGTCACATGTCGAATCGTGGGGCATGCGGAGCGTGAAGGAGTTTCACAGCTTTTTCCACGAAGACCCGCACACGCTGGCCACCTCCCCCGCTTTCGAGCGCAAACACAGCTTGGCCATGCGCTGGAAGAAGCGCTCGTCCGTCGTCATCCGCACGATGAATCGCTCCAGCTTCGACGACGACGTCGAAAAGTTGCGGCTGCTCTACAACAAGGCCTTCAAGTCGTTCTGGGGGTTCACGCCGGTGGAACCGGACGAAATCCAAGCACTCGTTGCCACCATGCGACCCATCCTCGACCCGGAAATAGTCCTGTTCGCCGAACTCGACGGCCAGGTGGTCGGCTTCGTCATGGGCATCCCGGACGTGAACAAAGCTGCGCGGGATGCCGTTCGATCGCGATTCGGCATCGTGCGCGATCTACACACCCTGTGGCGTTGGCGCGGACCCGGCGGTCAGGCGCGACGCAAGCACGTGCGGTTGGACATGATGTTCGTCGATCCGGAATGCCCGGACCGCGGTGTCTCCGCGATGTTGATCTTCGAACTGTTCGAACGCATCCATAATCGTGGCTACGACTCCGTCGAGGCGGCGCCGGTCCAAATCGACGGCGGCTGGTTCCGCTCCATGCGGTCTTCGTACCCAGTCGATCCGAGCAGGACCTACCGCATCTACAGCCGCGACCTCGCCCAGTAGGCGGGTGAGGTCGACCAATCGGCCTGTGCAGCCGTCAGCCCGTCGGACAGTGAACCCTCAGACGGTGAATCCAAGAGCTCGGAGCTGTTCACGGCCGTCGTCGGTGATCTTGTCCGGTCCCCACGGCGGCATCCACACCCAGTTGATCTTGAGCTCTTCGGCCAGTCCGCTGCCCACGAGGGCATTACGGCTCTGATCTTCGATGACGTCGGTGAGCGGGCACGCGGCCGACGTCAGCGTCATGTCCAGCGTCACCACGGCGGCGTCGTCGATGGAAATTCCGTATACGAGGCCCAGATCCACCACGTTGATGCCGAGTTCCGGGTCGACCACGTCGCGCATGGCTTCCTCGAGGTCCTCGATGACGGAGTCGGTCCCCGCGGCGGTGTTGTCGGTGTCGGTCATGTGAGTCCTCCAGTAGTCACGTGCTGATCAGCTTCGTCCTGCTCCACCGTTCGAACAACGGCGTCCTTGAAAGCCATCCATCCGAGCAACGCGCACTTCACACGCGCCGGATACTTGGCGACGCCCGCGAAGGCGATTCCGTCACCGATGACGTCTTCGTCGCCGGCAACGGTCCCACGGCTACCCACCATCTCCGCGAACGCGTCCACGGTGCTCATGGCTACCGTCACCGACAACCCGACCACCTGATCGGTCAGTACGGAGGTGGCGGCCTGACTGATCGAGCAACCCTGCCCGTCGTAGGACACGTCCTTCACGACGCCGTCGGCCAGGTGCACCCGCAAGGTGACCTCGTCGCCGCACGTGGGGTTGACGTGGTGAACTTCGGCACCGAAAGGCTCCCGTAGTCCACGACCGTGCGGGTGCTTGTAGTGGTCCAGGATTACCTCCTGGTACATCTGTTCCATTCTCACGATGGATCACCCGTCTCGGTCAGTCCGAAGAACTTCTGAGCCTGACGAATGGCATCGGCCAGAGCGGTGACTTCGTCGACCGTGTTGTAGACCGCGAACGACGCACGCGCGGTGGCAGCCACGCCGAACCTGCGGTGCAGGGGCCACGCGCAGTGGTGTCCGACACGAATCGCCACTCCCTCATCGTCGAGGATTTGACCCAGATCATGGGCGTGCAGACCGTCGACGACGAACGACACCGCGCCGCCGCGCTCGTGAGCATCTTCGGGCCCGACGATCCGAACACCGTCGATCGCGCCGAGCTCGTCCAGGGCAGCTGCGGTCAGCGAGTGTTCGTGCGCCGCGACCGCCTCCATGCCGAGCGCAGTCAAATACTCCACGGCCGCACCCAGCCCGACGACCTGTGACGTCATTGGCACACCGGCTTCGAAACGCTGAGGCGGCGCCGCGTAGGTCGTGCGTTCCATCGTGACGGTCTCGATCATCGATCCGCCGGTGATGAACGGAGGCATGGCGGCCAGGAGGTCTGCTTTGCCGAACAGCACGCCCACACCCGAAGGTCCCAACATCTTGTGTCCGGAGAACGCCGCGAAGTCCACGTCCAGCGCCGCCACGTCGACAGGCATGTGCGGCACCGACTGGCAGGCGTCGAGCACGACAAGAGCTCCCGCCGCACGCGCACGCGCGACGATGTCCGTCACCGGTGCCACGGCTCCGGTGACATTCGACTGGTGCGTGAACGACACCACCTTCGTACGGTCGGACAGCTCGAGCGAGTCGAGATCGATCCGTCCGTCGTCGGTGACCTCGTACCACCGCAGGGTCGCGCCGGTACGACGTGCAAGCTCCTGCCACGGCACCAGATTGGCGTGGTGCTCCAATTCGGTGATCACGATCTCGTCACCGGGGACCAGGGATCGCTCGAACCTGCTGTCACCCAAGACGTAGGCCACGAGGTTCAGCGCTTCGGTCGCGTTCTTGGTGAACACGATCTCGTCGGACCGCGCACCGACGAACGCCGCAATTGTCGCGCGTGCACCCTCGTACGCATCCGTCGCTTCTTCGGCGAGCTGATGGGCACCACGGTGCACTGCGGCATTGCAAGTGGTCAGGAATTCGCGCTCCGCGTCCAAAACCTGCACTGGACGCTGCGAAGTGGCGCCGGAGTCCAGATACACCAAAGGTTTACCGTCCCGAACCGTTCGGCTCAGGATCGGAAAGTCCTTTCGTATCCGCGCGACGTCGATGGTCCCGACTGCCGCCGCGGCTGTCATGCGCCCGCGGCGGTCTTCGTGGCCGTGAAGCGCTCGTACCCGTTGGCCTCGAGCTCGTCGGCAAGTTCCGGTCCGCCCGACTCCACGATGCGGCCGGCCGAGAACACGTGCACACGGTCAGGCGTGATGTACCGGAGGATGCGGGTGTAGTGGGTGATCAGCAGCACGCCACCGTTCTCCCGCTCGGCGTAACGATTGACACCTTCGGACACGACGCGCAGCGCGTCGACGTCGAGGCCGGAATCGGTCTCGTCCAGGATGGCGATCTTCGGCTTGAGCAATCCCAACTGCAGAATCTCGTGGCGCTTCTTCTCACCGCCGGAGAAACCTTCGTTGACGCTGCGATCAAGGAAGGACGAGTCGATGTCCAGCTCGTTCATGGATTCTTTGGCTTCCTTGACCCAGTGCCGCAGCTTGGGGGCCTCGCCGCGTACCGCGGTGGCCGCGGTACGAAGGAAGTTCGACATCGAGACACCGGGTACCTCGACTGGGTACTGCATCGCCAGGAACAGCCCGGCGCGAGCCCGCTCGTCGACGGACATCTCCAGGACGTTCTCACCGTCGAGGGTGATGGTTCCGGAGGTGACCCGGTACTTGGGGTGGCCTGCGATGGCGTAGGACAAAGTGGACTTGCCGGAGCCGTTCGGACCCATGATGGCGTGCGTCTCGCCGGACGAGACCGACAGGTTCACACCCTTCAGGATCTCGATGGGCTGCGATGAATCGTCGGTGTTGGCCACGTCGACGTGCAGATCGCGGATTTCGAGAGTGGACATGAGATTCCTTGCCTGTGAATGAGAGTGACGAGAACGAATGCGAGCGATCAGACGCCGGTGATGGCCAGTTCGGCTTCGACCGCGTCGGACAACCGCTCACGAATGGACTCGACCGGGATCTTGGCGATGACGTCGTGGAAGAACCCACGGACCACCAGCCTGCGAGCCTGATCCTCCGGAATGCCGCGCGCGCGCAAGTAGAACAACTGCTCGTCGTCGAATCGACCGGTCGCGCTGGCGTGACCTGCGCCGACGATTTCTCCGGTCTCGATCTCGAGGTTCGGGACAGAGTCGGCGCGCGCGCCGTCGGTGAGGATCAGGTTTCGGTTGAGCTCGAACGTGTCAGTGCCCTCGGCCTTGGCGCCGATGACGACGTCGCCCACCCAGACGGTGTGCGTGTCGGGCTTCTTCGACGTCGGGTCACCCTGCAGCGCACCCTTGTAGACCACGTTGGACTTGCAGTTGGGGGCCGTGTGGTTGACCAACAGACGCTGTTCCAGGTGCTGACCGTCGTCGGCGAAGTACAAGCCCAACAGTTCTGCGTCTCCGCCCGGACCGGTGAAGTTGACGGTCGGGGTCAGCCGAACCAGGTCGCCGCCGAGGCTGACCGAGACGTATCGCAGCGTGCTGTCGCGACCCACCGACGCGTGGTGCGACGCAACGTGAACCACGTCGTCGTCCCACTCCTGCAGAGCGACGACGGTCAGGTGTGCGCCGTCGCCGACCAGGAACTCGACGTTCTCGGCGTAGGTTCCGCCGCCGCGCTGCTCGAGCACGACGGTGGCCTTCGCGAACGCCTCCACACGAATCTGGATGTGTCCGAACGCGATGTTCTCGGCACCCGGGCCGTCGACCGTGACCATCAACGGCTCGGCAATTTCGGCTTCCGACTTCACCGTGACGACGGTGGCCGACTCGAACGACGAGTACGCCTGCGCGGCCACCCGGTCGGTCGGAGTACCCGCCGCACCGAGACGCGGGTCGTCCCGACCGACGGACTCCACCCGCACCGACTCGGGTGCCTCGCCGACCGACACCCGAGCGGTGCCGTTGGCAACGGCGGAGCTGTCGTGAAGTCCGCGAAGCCGACGCATCGGCGTGAACCGCCAGATCTCGTCGCGACCCGACGGAACCTCGAAGGCGGCGACGTCGAAGGACGAGAACTGCGCACCCTTGTTCGGCACGATCGCTCGCTTGTTCTCGGAAGCCGGGTTCTCGCCGGCGACTGCGGCAGCTACTCCGGTAGTGGGCAGGGTCATCCGACCGATCCCTCCATCTGCAGCTCGATCAGTCGGTTGAGCTCGAGGGCGTACTCCATCGGCAGTTCCTTGGCGATCGGCTCGACGAAGCCGCGCACGACCATCGCCATGGCCTCGTCCTCGGTGAGACCGCGACTCATCAGGTAGAACAGCTGATCGTCGCTCACCTTGGAGACGGTCGCCTCGTGGCCCATCGTCACGTCGTCCTCGCGGATGTCGACGTACGGGTAGGTGTCGCTACGGCTGATCTGGTCGACCAACAGCGCGTCGCACTTGACCGTCGACTTCGAACCGTGCGCGCCCTTGTTGATCTGAACCAGTCCGCGGTAGGACGCACGCCCGCCGCCACGTGCGACGGACTTGCTCACGATGTTGGACGAGGTGTTCGGCGCCAGGTGGAGCATTTTGGATCCGGTGTCCTGGTGCTGGCCCTCACCGGCGAACGCGACGGACAGAACCTCGCCCTTGGCGTGCTCACCCGTCATCCACACGGCCGGGTACTTCATGGTGACCTTGGAACCGATGTTGCCGTCGATCCACTCCATGGTCGCGCCGGCCTCGGCCTTGGCGCGCTTGGTCACCAGGTTGTAGACGTTGTTCGACCAGTTCTGGATGGTGGTGTACCGGCACCGACCACCCTTCTTCACGATGATCTCCACGACAGCGGAATGCAGGGAGTCCGACTTGTAGATCGGCGCGGTGCAGCCCTCGACGTAGTGCACGTATGCACCCTCGTCGACGATGATGAGCGTCCGCTCGAACTGGCCCATGTTCTCGGTGTTGATGCGGAAGTACGCCTGCAGCGGGATGTCGACGTGGACGCCCGGCGGCACATAGATGAAGGATCCACCCGACCACACCGCCGTGTTCAGCGCGGAGAACTTGTTGTCGCCGGCCGGGATGACGGAACCGAAGTACTCCTGGAACAGCTCCGGATGCTCACGCAGGCCCGAGTCGGTGTCCAGGAACAGCACACCTTGCTCTTCAAGGTCGGCACGAATCGAGTGGTAGACCACCTCGGACTCGTACTGTGCGGCCACACCCGAGACCAGACGCTGCTTCTCCGCCTCCGGGATGCCGAGCCGGTCGTACGTGTTCTTGATGTCTGCCGGCAGATCGTCCCACGTCGCTGCCTGCTTCTCGCTGGAGCGCACGAAGTACTTGATGTTGTCGAAGTCGATGCCGTCGAGGTTCGATCCCCAGTTCGGCATCGGCTTGCGCTCGAACGTGCGGAGCGCCTTCAAGCGCGCCTCGAGCATCCACTCCGGCTCGCTCTTCTTGTCCGAGATGTCGCGAACCACGTCGTCGTTGATACCGCGCCTGGCGCTGGCACCCGCGGCGTCGGAATCGGACCAGCCGTAGCCGTAGGTACCGAGCGACGCGATGGTCTCGTCCTGCGTCAGGCTCTCGGGCACCGTGGGGGTCACCTGGTCTGGTGTGACAGTCATGCGGTCTCCTTCCGGAGGGGATCGAGCTGGGGTGGATCGAGCTGGGGGGTGGTGGTTGCGGGCTCGTCACGTACAACACCGACATCGTCGTCGGTATTGCCGGAACTGGGAGGCGACGGTGTGCGAAGCGGCACATGTGTGGTGCAGGCACAGTCGCCGTTGGCGATGGTCGCGAGCCGTTGAACGTGCGTTCCGAGCAGGTCGGCAAACGCCTCGCGCTCGGCCGTGCACAGTTCCGGGAACTCGGCCGCGACGTGCGACACGGGGCAGTGGTGCTGACAGATCTGCACGCCGTTACCGACGGGCCTGGTCGACGCAGCGAAACCCGACTCGGTCAAGGCCTGCGCGATGGCATCGGCCGTGCCTGCGACGGATGCCACCGAGTTCGTATCTGCCGGTTCGACGTCGCCGACGATCGACTGAATTCGTCGACGCGCGAACGTGCGAACAGCGTCGTCACCACCGATCTCGCGTAGCTGCCGCATGGCCGCACCGGCCAGATCGTCGTAGGAATGGCTCAGGCTCGACCGTCCGCGGGCGGTCAGCGAGAACATCTTGGCGGGCCGTCCACGACCGCGAGCGCCCAGCCGAGACGACACCGCAGAGCGGGCATCCCCCGCATCGATGAGAGCGTCGAGGTGGCGTCGAACGCCGGCCGCGCTGATGCCGAGACGGATGCCGACGTCGGTCGCGCTGATCGGACCTTCCTCGAGCAGCAAGGCCACTACCGCCGAGCGCGTTCGACCCTCGCCCGACTGAACCGACGCGACGTCGTCGCGGGCACCGGGGTGCCCGCTGGAACGTACGGATGTCGTTTTCACAACACCAGTGTGACCGAATTGCCGACGACCTTCCACCAAGGGCACCCTTGGGTGGCACCTGGCGCAGCCCCGAGCGCACCCGCGGCCGATCCTGCGTGGCCCCGCCAGGAGAAGTGGATACGATGCGGCCTGTGACCCCACTCGACGACGCCACGCCCGCGCCGTCGTTCCTGACCGCTACCGCAGGCAAGGCCCGTACTGCGGCGACACGGGCAGCTCGGCGAGTGCTGGGGCTCGATTCGCGGGCGCGCACCAATCGGGTCGCTTATCTCCACACCAACGAACCCGAGCGTCCCGGCCTCGACGCCGCGGAGACGCGAGATTTGGCACACATCCGGCGATTCGGTGCCACCGGCGCGGCGATGATGGCGCTGGGCGCACTCGGCGCGGGCGCTCAACCCGTCCTGCAGAACCCGGTTCAGGGCGTTCGCGTCCTCGGACTGTTCGCTCGCGCCCTCCCCGCCGCGTTGACGGTGACCATGATCGGCACCGCAATGGTCGTCATCGCCTGGCTGCTGCTGGGTCGACTCGCCATCGGCTCGTTCGGAGCCCACATGTCGCCGCGCCGCATGTCGCGCTCTCAACTGGACCGAACGTTGGCGCTGTGGATCGTTCCACTGTCGGTGGCGCCGCCGATGTTCAGCAAGGACGTCTACTCCTACCTCGCTCAGAGCGAGATCACCGCTCGAGGTCTCGATCCCTACCGCATCGGCCCGCAAGCGGCTCTGGGCGTCGATCACGTGCTGACTCGCACGGTCCCGACGATCTGGCGCGACACCCCCGCACCGTACGGACCGTTCTTCCTGTGGATCGGCCGGGGCATCACCGCCCTCACCGGCGACGACATCGTCTCGGGCATCTTCCTGCACCGCATCGTCGCCCTGGTCGGCATCGCGCTGATGGTGTGGGCGCTGCCGCGGCTCGCGGCTCGGTGCGGGGTTTCCAGCGTTGCCGCTCTGTGGTTGGGCGCGGCGAACCCCCTCGTGCTGTTCCACTTGGTCGCGGGTATCCACAACGAGGCGGCGATGCTGGGCCTCATGCTCGCCGGACTCGAGCTGTCGTTCCGAGCGGTCGAATCGTCCGCACCTCTGCGTGGTCGCCACGGTGCATTGTTGATGGCCGGGGCCGCCATCATCGCGCTGTCCGCAACCATCAAGATCCCGTCGCTGTTGGCCCTCGGATTCGTCGGTATGGCGCTTGCGCGTCGACGGGGCGGACGCGTACGCGACGTCGCCTTCGCGGCCGGGTTGCTGGCTGCGGTGACGGTCATCGTGTTTCTGGTCGTCAGCGCCGCCAGTGGGCTGGGTTTCGGGTGGCTGGGAACGTTGAACACCGCCAGCGCCGTGCGCAGTTGGATGTCGCTGCCCACGCTCATGGGACTCGCTACGGGTGGTGCCGGGGTGCTGCTGGGCATCGGCGACCACACCACCGCTGTGCTGTCTCTCACTCGTCCGTTGGCGTCGGTTGTGGCAGGACTGATCATCGTCAGGATGCTCGTCTCGGTGCTCCTGGGACGGCTTCACGCGGTCGGTGCGCTGGGTGTCTCGTTGGGCGCTCTGGTTCTGCTGTTCCCCGTCGTGCAGCCCTGGTATTTGCTCTGGGCGGTCACACCTTTGGCTGCCTGGGCGACCCGGCCGGCGTTCCGAGTGCCGGTGATCGCGTTCTCGGCGTTCGTCTCCCTCATCGTGATGCCGACGGGCGGCGAGGTGCAGCCGTTCGTCATCGTGCAGGCGGCCGTGGCCACGGTTGTCACCATCGGTGTGATCTTCGCGGTGACTCGCACGGTGATGCCGTGGCGTGCGCGGACCGGGGCGGCGACGTCCGACCGCGCCGACGACGCCTACGCTGGATCATCGTGACCGCTAGACCTGCTCCTCCCCCCACAGCGCCGGACTCTGGGCCGCCGCTGGAAGCCGCGTCGGCCGCTGTGTCGGTGCGGAACGTCAAGAAGCATTTCGGGTCGACCGCCGCGGTTGACGGACTCGATGTGGAGCTACGACGTGGTCGGGTGTTGGCGCTGCTCGGTCCCAACGGTGCCGGCAAGACCACCACGGTGGAAATGTGCGAAGGCTTCCTCACCCCCGACTCGGGCGAAGTGCGCGTGCTGGGGCTCGATCCCGTTGCGGACGGACATCTGCTCAAGCCGCGCATGGGCGTGATGCTCCAGGGCGGCGGCGCGTACCCGGGATCACGAGCCGGCGAAATGCTGAATCTGGTGGCCGCGTACTCCGCCGACCCCCTCGACCCGGCCTGGCTCATGGGTCAGCTCGGACTCTCCGACGCGGTGCGGACCCCCTATCGACGCCTCTCCGGCGGCCAGCAACAGCGGTTGTCACTCGCATGCGCTCTGGTGGGTCGCCCGGAGCTGGTGTTCCTGGACGAGCCGACAGCAGGGCTCGATGCCCAGGCGCGGTTGCTCGTATGGGACCTGATCTGCGCCCTGCGACGAGACGGCGTCAGCATTCTGCTCACCACACACCTGATGGACGAGGCCGAATACCTTGCCGACGACTTGGTCATCATCGATCACGGAAAGGTCGTCGCGTCGGGTACGCCGACCGAACTCACCCGCCGCGGCGCCGAGGGCCAACTCCGCTTCTCGGCCCCGCCCGGTTTGGACCTGACGTTGCTGCAGATGGTGCTGCCGGAAGGTTTCGACCCCGTCGAGAGCACTCCCGGTTCCTACCTGCTCGAGGGGACCATCGACCCGCAGGTTCTGGCGACGGTCACGTCCTGGTGCGCTCGGCTCAACGTGCTTGCGACCGACCTGCGAGTGGAGCAGCGCAGCCTCGAGGACGTCTTCCTCGACCTCACGGGGCGGGAATTGAGAGGATGAGCGTGACATCACGATCCGAGCGCGCGCCGAGTCGCTTCGAACCCGGAACCTTCACCCCGGATCCCCGCCCTGCGTCGCGTCGCGTCATGTTGACTGCGCAATCCAAGCTCGAGCTGACGCTTCTGCTGCGCAACGGTGAGCAACTTCTGTTGACCATGTTCATCCCCGTGACGCTGTTGATCGGACTCACCCTCCTGCCGTTCGGCGACTTCGGTTCCGAGCGAGTGGGCACGGTGGTTCCTGCGGTCATGATGGTCGCGGTCATGTCCACGGCCTTCACCGGCCAAGCCATCGCGGTCGGCTTCGACCGTCGTTACGGCGCGCTCAAACGCCTGGGCGCTACGGCTCTGCCCAAGTGGGGTGCCATCGCCGGCAAGTCGATCGCCGTTCTGATCGTCGTCGCAGCGCAGTCCGTTCTTCTCGGACTCATCGGAGCGGCGCTCGGATGGCGGCCGACGGCGGTCGGACTCGCACTGGGAGCCCTGGTCATCGCGCTCGGGACCGTCACGTTCTCGACGATGGGTCTGCTGCTGGGTGGCACTCTCCGCGCGGAGATCGTGCTCGCTCTCGCCAACATCGCGTGGTTCGTCATGCTCGGTATCGGCAGCGTGGTCTTCGCGAGCGAGGCGCTCCCCGGTGGTGTGCGCATGATCGCTCGATTGATTCCGTCGGGAGCCATGGCGGAGACGCTCGAGCAGGCCGTCGCCGGTCGTATCGATCTGGTCGGGATCCTGGTGCTGGCCGTGTGGGCGGCGGTGTGCGGCGTGTGGGCCGGGCGCAAGTTCTCCTTCACCTGACCCCGCGCACCTCCGAACCTCCGAGCCTCCGAACCTCCGAACGTGCGGGCCTCCGCAACTACAGCGTGTAGCAGGCGGCGACTATCATCGAGGCGTGCTCTCCCGCGTGTTCCTCTCCCTGGTCGATCGTCTGCCGCTGCCGTCGGTACGGGCTCAACGCATCATCGCGTTCGTCGTCATCCTGACCCAAGGCGGCATCTCTGTCACCGGCGCCGTCGTCCGGGTGACGGCCTCCGGGCTCGGGTGCCCCACGTGGCCGCAGTGCTTCCCCGGAAGCTTCACCCCCATCGGGGTGTCGGAAGTTCCGGTGCTGCACCAGGCAGTGGAGTTCGGCAACCGCATGCTGACCTTCCTGGTCGTGCTCACGGCAGCCGCGATAGTGCTCGCGGTCACTCGGGCCAGGCGCAGACGAGAGGTGATCGGCTACGCATGGCTGATGCCGGCGGGCACCGTATTGCAGGCCGTCGTCGGCGGGATCACGGTGTTGACCGGTCTGTTGTGGTGGACGGTCGCGGTCCACCTGATCATCTCGATGCTGATGGTGTGGCTCGCAACATTGCTGTTCCACAAGATCGGCGAGAGTGACGACGGGGTCTCGGTCGCAGCCGTTCCTGCGCCTCTTCGCTGGCTGACAGCGCTGGCAGCGGTGATGCTGACCGCCGTGCTGGTGGCCGGGACGATGGTGACGGGCGCCGGGCCGCATGCCGGCGACGCGGATGTCGCACGCCTGGAAGTAGAGATCGTGACACTGGTTCACCTGCACGCCGAGTTACTGGTCGGCTACTTGGCACTGCTGGTCGGATTGACGTTCGGGGTGTACGCCGTGAGCCGGTCCGGCGCGAGCGCGCTCAAGAAACGCTTGCACATATTGCTGGCTCTGGTGGTGGCCCAGGCATCGGTCGGAATCGTTCAATACCTCACCGATGTCCCCGCCGCCCTGGTCGCGGTGCACGTCGCCGGAGCAGCTGCATGTACCGCCGCTACAGCTGCGTTGTGGGCCGCGCTTCGCGATCGTGACAAGGTCCCCGCCGACAGCCGCGAGGATGCCGTCTCCGCAACCGGGTAACCGACCCGTTGGCAGTTCGACCTGCAGTTGACTCGACCGGTAGGGAACTCGACCGGTACGTAACTACTGCCCGTTGCGCGCTTTCGGGAACGTGGTCTGACTCGCGACCCACCCGGCCATCTGCTTGAAGTGGCCCTTGCGAGGGGTCACGACGCTGGTGAGCTCGCGGTCCCATTCGCCGACGGTCACCGAGTCGAGCGCATCGATGACGGCGTACGCCGTGGGCAGGTTCGCAGCAACCCGATCACCCAGGATGCCGTCTTCGCCCACCAAGGTGATACGTACGCCCGCGCGGCCCATCGGCTGCACGACGGCCGTGGCGGAACCGCCGTGGTCGGAGACGAACGACTCGATGGACGACACCAATTTCGACGGCGGAGCAGCGGTCTCCGTGCTCTGTCCGGACGAGCCCTTGGGTGCGTTCTCGATGCTCTCGGTACTCATGTGGCGAGAATACCCGGTACGTCTCGAGCGGTCCTACCGGCCGGTAACCGACGCATCCTGCTCGCCGCCTTGTCCCGGCGGTGGCAGGATCGGTGGATGCATGCGATTCTCGTCACCCGGACAGGCGGACCGGAAGTACTCGACTACACCGAGGTCTCGGACCCGGAGATCGGGCCGGAGGATCTTCTCGTTCGCGTTCAGGCGACCGGAGTCAACTACATCGAAACCTATTTTCGCACCGGCGCTTACCCACGCGAGCTTCCCTTCGTTCCGGGCGACGAAGCCTCCGGTGTGGTGGAGGTTGTCGGGTCGCAGGTCACCGGGGTGCAGATCGGTGATCGCGTCGCGTGGGCTGCAGCATCCGGAAGCTACGCAGAACTGGTGCGTGTTCCCGCGCGGGTCGCGATCGCGGTCCCCGACGGTGTCGACGCACCGCAAGCGGCGTCGGTCCTGCTCCAGGGAATGACCGCGCACTACCTCGTCGAGTCCACCTACCCGGTACAACACGACGACATTCTGCTGGTGCATGCCGGCGCCGGTGGTGTCGGCTTGTTGCTCACTCAGCTCGCCGTGGCGAAGGGCGCAGTGGTTATCACCACCGTGTCGACGGACGAGAAGGAGTCGCTTTCGCGTGCGGCAGGTGCCGCCCACGTGCTGCGGTACGGGGACGACATCGCGGCGCGGGTGCGGGAGATCACCGACGGCACCGGCGTCGCCGCGGTCTATGACGGTGTGGGTGCGAGCACGTTCGACGCCAGCATGGACAGCGTCCGCGTTCGAGGCACGGTCGCGCTTTTCGGTGCGGCCAGCGGTCCGGTGGCGCCGGTCGATCCGCAGCGACTGAACAAGGCGGGGTCGGTGTTCCTGACTCGGCCTACCCTGGTCGACCACATCAGGGACCGTGACGAACTGGAGTGGCGCGGTGGAGACGTGATGCGTGCACTCGCCGACGGCAGTCTCGCGGTGCGAGTAGAGCACCGTTACCAGCTTGCGGATGCGGCGCAGGCCCACCGGGATCTGGAGGGCCGCCGCACTGCCGGATCGATCGTTCTCGAACCCTGAGCCTCAGCCCCCGGTGTCGGGACCGGTAACGCTCAGGAAAAGAAGTTACCGACCGTGCTCAGTCCCAGCACCGAGTCGACAGCGAGACCGATGAACACCACCGCGAGGTAGTTGTTCGACTGCAGGAAAAGTCGAAGAGGTTTGACCGGCTCGCCGCGGCGCACGCCTGCATAGAGTTGGTGCGCCATCAACAGGAACCATGCACCTGCCGCGAGGGCAACCGCTGCGTACACCACGCCGGCTGCGGGAATCAGCGCGGCGGTGGCAGCCACGGTCAGCCAGGTGTAGATGACGATCTGTTTGGTGACGACCTTCTCGGTGGCGACGACGGGAAGCATCGGCACCCCTGCCGCCTTGTAATCGTCCTTGTATCGCATCGCCAGCGCCCAGGTGTGGGGCGGCGTCCAGAAGAAGATAACCAGGAACAGCACGATGGCTTGCCAACCGATGGTGCCGGTGACGGCAGACCAACCCACCAGAGCCGGCATACATCCGGCAGCGCCGCCCCACACCACGTTCTGCGAGGTCCGACGCTTGAGCCCCATCGTGTAGACGAAGACGTAGAAGAGAATCGTCACGACGACCAGCACGCCGCTGAGCAGATTGGCCGCCCACCACAGCCACGCGAACGACGCGACGCCGAGCAGCGTTCCGAATACGAACGCGTGCGAAGTCGGCACGGCCTCGCGGGCCAGCGGGCGACGAGCAGTTCGCTTCATCACCTTGTCGATGTCCGCATCGACCACGCAGTTGAGGGTGTTGGCGCTCGCGGCGCCCATCCAGCCCCCGAACAGCGTCGCGAACAACAACGGCAGGTTCACCGATCCGCGGTCTGCCAGCAGCATGGTGGGGATGGTGGCAACCAGCAGGAGCTCGATGACGCGGGGCTTCGTCAAGGCGATGTACGCCCCGGCACGGGCGAGTAGTCGGCCGGGAAGTGAGGTCGGAGTCGAGGACGGGTCGCTTACCGCCCTGTCGGCGAACCCGTGTCCGCTCGGGCTCTGCCGCATCCCCACTCGAATCTCCCTTTTTCACGCAATCGCTTCACCACCGAAAAGGTGGCGCTACTACAAGCGATGGTAGACGCCGCCTGTGTGATCACCCCAATCGGCGGGTAGTCCGAAGGTGAGCACCTGACCGATGCGTTCGTAGACGAATCAGCGGGACGGTGCTGACGGAACTACGCTTGACCCGAAGAACCTGGAGTTACCAGGTATCCCGAGCAAACCGTTCGAGGAACTAGGCTCCAGGGCGCGTCGACGGCGCATCGCCCGTCGTTTGCGCGTGAATGTACTGGCCGAATACACCCCGACAGTGTCAGGAGATCTCCGCTCGTGTCGATCACAGACGACATCACCGTTCTCACCACCGCTCACCACCCGAGCGACTGGACCGATCTGGACACGCGGGCGGTCGACACTGCTCGTGTGCTCGCGACCGACGCCGTGCAGAAGGTGGGAAACGGTCACCCCGGCACAGCGATGAGCCTCGCGCCGCTCGCCTACACCCTCTTCCAGCGCACCATGCGGCACGATCCGAACGACACCACGTGGATCGGTCGCGATCGCTTCGTTCTGTCCTGCGGACATTCGTCCCTCACGCTCTACATCCAGCTCTACCTCGGTGGATTCGGCCTGGAACTTGCGGATCTCGAGGCGCTGCGTACCTACAAGTCGAAGACTCCGGGTCACCCCGAGTTCCGGCACACCGACGGCGTCGAAATCACGACGGGGCCGCTCGGTCAGGGTCTGGCGTCCGCCGTGGGCATGTCGATGGCCTCGCGACGTGAGCGTGGCTTGTTCGATCCGGAGCCCGCCCTCGGGGAGAGCCCGTTCGACCACTTCGTCTACGTCATCGCATCCGACGGCGACATCGAGGAGGGAATCACCTCGGAGGCGTCGTCGCTGGCCGGTACCCAACAGCTGGGCAACCTGATCCTGTTCTACGACGACAACAAGATTTCCATCGAGCACTCCACCGATATCGCACTGTCGGAGGACACCGCCAAGCGCTACGACGCCTACGGCTGGCACGTTCAGGTCGTCGAAGGCGGCGAGAACGTCACGGCCATCGAGGACGCCATCGACGCGGCGAAAGCCGTCACCGACAAGCCGTCGATCATCGTGCTGCGCACCATCATCGGCTTCCCCGCTCCGAACATGATGAACACCGGAGCCGTGCACGGCGCAGCCCTGGGCGACGACGAGGTCGCAGCGGTCAAGAAGGCCCTCGACTTCGATCCGAACAAGACCTTCGAGGTCACCGACGAGGTCATCGCACACACCCGTTCGCTCGAGCAGCGCGGCCGCGAGGCGCACCAGAAGTGGAGCACCGAGTTCGACGCGTGGGCCGAGCGCGAGCCCGAGCGCAAGAAGCTACTGGACCGACTCACCGCGGGCACCTTGCCCGAGGGTTGGTCCGACGTGCTTCCCACCTGGGAGCCGGGCGGCAAGGCACTTGCCACTCGCGCTGCGTCGGGTGAGGTGCTCGGCGCCGTCGCCGACGTTCTCCCGGAACTGTGGGGCGGTTCCGCAGACCTCGCCGGCAGCAACAACACGACGATGAAGGGCGCAAAGTCCTTCGGCCCGACATCGATCTCGACCGACGACTGGGACGCCGAACCGTACGGCCGCACGCTGCACTTCGGTATCCGCGAGCACGCGATGGGTGCCATTTTGTCGGGCATCGTCATGCACGGACCGACCCGCGCGTACGGCGGCACCTTCATGCAGTTCAGCGACTACATGCGTCCCGCGGTGCGTCTCGCGTCGTTGATGGACATCGATCCGATCTACATCTGGACCCATGATTCGGTCGGTCTCGGCGAGGACGGCCCGACGCACCAGCCGGTCGAGCACCTCGCTGCGCTGCGCGCCATTCCGAACCTGTCGGTGGTGCGTCCCGGAGACGCGAACGAGACGGCCCACGCGTGGCGTGCGGTGTTGGCGAAGTCGTCCAGCAGCGGCCCGGTGGGATTGGCTCTGACGCGTCAGGGTGTCCCGATCCTGGACGGCACCAGCTACGAGGGCGTCGCCAAGGGCGGTTACACGTTGGTGGAGTCGTCCAAGGCCACCCCGGATGTGGTGCTTATCGCCACCGGCTCCGAGGTCCAGTACGCCGTCGAAGCGCAGAAGATGCTCGAGGAGCAGGGTGTCGGCGCGCGCGTGGTGTCGATGCCGTGCGTCGAGTGGTTCGAGAGCCAGGACCAGAACTACCGCGATCAGATCCTGCCGCCGACGGTCAAGGCTCGGGTGTCCGTCGAAGCAGGCATCGCCATGCCTTGGTACAAGATCGTCGGCGGTTTCGGCGAGATCGTGTCGCTCGAGCACTTCGGTGAGTCCGCCGATGCCGCCACGCTGTTCCGCGAGTACGGCTTCACGGCCGAGGCCGTCGTCGCCGCCGCGCAGCGCTCCATCACCAATGTGAAGGGATAGAACACCATGACTCAGAATCAGCACCTCGCGGACCTGTCGAGCGCCGGAGTTTCGGTATGGCTCGACGACCTGTCGCGCGAGCGAATCTCGTCCGGCAATCTCGGCGAGCTCATCTCCACCAAGTCGGTCGTGGGTGTCACCACCAACCCGTCGATCTTCCAGGCCGCGCTCAGCTCGGGAACGGCCTACGACGAGCAGGTCACCGAACTGGCTTCGCGCGGCGCCGACGTCGACGCCGTCATCCGCACGGTGACCACCGACGACGTGCGCAACGCGTGCGACATCTTCGCGCCCGTCTACGAGTCCTCGAACGGCATCGACGGCCGGGTGTCCATCGAGGTTGATCCCCGTCTGGCGCACGAGACCGACAAGACGGTCGCGCAAGCGATCGAGCTGTGGAAGATCGTCGACCGCCCGAATCTTCTGATCAAGATTCCGGCCACCGAGGCCGGCATCCCGGCTATCGCGAAGGTGATCGGCGAGGGCATCAGCGTCAACGTCACGCTCATCTTCTCGGTCGAGCGCTACGAGCTGGTGATGAACGCCTACCTCGAGGGCCTCGAAGCGGCGAAGGCCGCGGGCCACGATCTGAAGTCGATTCATTCGGTTGCGTCGTTCTTCGTCTCCCGTGTCGACACTGAGATCGACAAGCGGCTGGACGCGATCGGCACCCCCGAAGCCATCGAGCTCAAGGGCAAGGCAGGCCTGGCCAACGCGCGCCTGGCGTACGTCGCCTACCAGCAGGTGTTCGAGGTCGGGTCCCGGTTCCAGGGCATGCTCGACGACGGTGCACTCCCCCAGCGTGCGCTGTGGGCATCGACCGGAGTCAAGGATCCGACCCTGCCCGACACGCTGTACGTCACCGAGTTGGTAGCTCCCAACACCGTCAACACCATGCCCGAGAAGACCATGGACGCGGTCGCAGACCATGGTGAGATCACCGGTGACACCATCACCGGCAAGGGCCCCGAGTCGCAGGAAATCTTCGACAGCATCAGCGGTCTGGGCATCGACCTCACCGATGTGTTCCTCGTTCTCGAGAACGAGGGCGTGCAGAAGTTCGAGACCGCGTGGACCGAACTCATCGACGCCACCCAGCAACAGCTCGATCAGGCGCAGAGCAAGAGCTGACAAGATGACGACGGATGGCGCCACGTGGGTCAATCCGCTTCGTGACAACCGAGACAAGCGTCTCCCGAGGATCGCCGGGCCCTGCAGCCTGGTGATCTTCGGTGTCACGGGTGACCTGGCACGCAAGAAGTTGATGCCGGCCGTGTACGACTTGGCCAATCGCGGATTACTTCCGCCCGGCTTCGCGCTGGTGGGCTTCGCGCGCCGCGAGTGGGAAGACCAGGACTTCGCGACGGTGGTGCACGATGCCGTTCGCGAGCACGCCCGCACGCCGTTCCGGGAAAGCGTCTGGGAGCGGCTCGCCGAGGGGATCCGCTTCGTGCAGGGCACCTTCGACGATCCCGACGCCTTCGGTCGGCTCACGACAGCGCTTGCAGAGCTCGACGTCGAGCGCGGCACGGGTGGAAACCACGCGTTCTACCTCTCCATTCCGCCGAGTGCCTTCCCGGTCGTTCTGGAACAGCTGTCGTCGTCCGGTCTCGCGACGGGCCAACCCGTCGACGGGGGGCCGGATCAATGGCGCCGCGTCGTCATCGAGAAACCGTTCGGACACGACCTGGCGAGCGCGCAGGAGCTCAACGCCGTCGTGAACCGAGTGTTCCCCGAGGACCGGGTCTTTCGTATCGACCACTACCTCGGCAAGGAGACGGTCCAGAACATCTTGGCGCTGCGATTCGCCAATCAGTTGTTCGACCCCATCTGGAACGCGCACTACGTCGACCACGTGCAGATCACCATGGCCGAGGACATCGGTCTCGGCGGTCGCGCGGGGTACTACGACGGCATCGGTGCGGCGCGAGACGTTATCCAGAACCACCTGCTGCAGTTGCTCGCGATCACCGCGATGGAAGAACCGGTCAGCTTCAGCCCCGCAGAGCTGCAGTCCGAAAAGATCAAGGTCCTGTCGGCGACTCGGCCCGCGGAGCCGTATTCGGAGACGGCGGCACGCGGCCAGTACACCAGCGGGTGGCAGGGCAGTCAGAAGGTGAAAGGGCTCAAGGAGGAAGAGGGGTTCGACTCCGAATCCTCCACGGAGACCTATGCGGCCATCACGCTCGAGGTGGACACGCGCCGCTGGGGCGGGGTGCCCTTCTACCTGCGCACGGGCAAATCGCTGGGACGCAGGGTGACCGAGATCGCCATGATCTTCAAGCGGGCCCCGCATCTACCGTTCGACGCGACGATGACCGAGGAACTAGGTCAGAACGCTCTCGTCATTCGCGTTCAACCGGACGAAGGTGTCACCATGCGATTCGGATCCAAGGTGCCGGGATCGAGCATGCAGGTGCGCGACGTCAGCATGGACTTCAGCTACGGCCAGGCCTTCACGGAATCGTCGCCGGAGGCATACGAGCGGCTCATTCTCGACGTTCTGTTGGGTGAGCCGTCGCTGTTCCCGGTCAACGCCGAGGTCGAGCTGTCCTGGAAGATTCTGGACCCGATCCTCGAGTACTGGGCGTCGGGTGGCGAGGCCGATCCGTACGAGGCCGGAACGTGGGGTCCCGACTCCGCCAACGAGATGATGCAGCGCACCGGGCGAGAATGGAGAAGACCGTGATCGTCGACCTACCGGCTACCAGTACTCGCGCCGTGTCGAAGAAGCTCGTGGAACTTCGCGAGTCGGGCGGAGCCGTGACTCTGGGACGCGTGCTGACCCTCGTCGTGGTGATCCGAGACCCGTCGAAGTTCGAGGCCGCCATCGAAGCTGCCAACGAGGCCAGCCGTGAACACCCGTGCCGGGTGATCGTGCTGGCCCGTGGCGAACGTGACGACGACGACGTTCTGGACGCACAGATCCGCGTCGGCGGTGACGCGGGCGCGTCGGAGGTCGTCGTCCTGCGACTGCGGGGAGAGCTCTCCGAGCACGAGGAGAGCGTCGTCCTGCCGTTCCTGTTGCCGGACACCCCGGTGGTGGCCTGGTGGCCGTCGGGTGCCCCCGACGTCCCTGCGATGGATCCCGTAGGCAAGCTTGCGATCCGGCGCATCACGGACGCCACCAACGCACCCGATCCGCGAGCTGCCATCGCCTCACGGCTCTCGTCCTACTCCGAAGGCGACTCGGATCTCGCATGGTCGCGCATCACGTACTGGCGGGCATTGCTGACAACGGCGCTGGACCAGCAGGCCGAGCCGGTGAAATCGGTGACGGTGTCCGGGCTGCGAGACGAACCGGCGCTCGACATCCTCGCGGGCTGGCTCGCGGCACGACTAGATGTTCCGGTCCACCGCAACGTGGGCGAGCTGCGGGTCGAGATGGTGCTCACCGGCAGATCGGTATCCATCAGCCGTCCGCAGACCGGGACCACCGCGACACTGATTCGGACCGGACAACCGGACACTCTGGTGTCGTTGGCGCGCAGGGAAACCCGCGACTGCTTGGCAGAAGAGCTGCGGCGGCTCGACCGCGACGAAATCTACGAAGAGGCACTCGCCGGACTGGACAAGGTGACATATGAGTGAGATCCACCGCTCCCCCGACACTGCGGCGCTCGCGAGGGCCGCAGCTCAGCGATTCGTATCGGTCATTCTCGATGCCCAGAGGGAGCGCGGAAGTGCGTCGGTAGTGCTCACCGGCGGCGGAGCCGGCGGACAGACACTCGCCGCGGTCAGAGAACTCGGCGGCGACATCGACTGGTCGAACGTCGACGTGTTCTTCGGTGACGAGCGTTTCGTCGCCGAGGGCGATTCCGAGCGGAACTACGTGCAGGCACGCGAGGCGCTGCTCGATCATGTCGATGTCGACACCGGCCGTGTCCACGTGATGGCGCCTCTCGACTCCCCGCTCGGCGACGACGTCGAAGCGGCCGCGGTGGCCTACGAGCAGGCGGTCGCGGCGTTCGGCGGTGACGACGGGCCGACCTTCGACATTCATCTCCTGGGCATGGGGCCCGATTCCCACATCAACTCGCTCTTCGCCGGCAGTGACGCGGTTCGAGAGGGTTCGCGCTTGGTCGTAGCGGTCACGGACTCCCCCAAACCGCCACCCGTTCGAATCACGATGACGCTTCCGGCAGTCCGTCGCGCCCGACACGTGTGGTTCCTCGTCTCGGGCGAGGCCAAAGCAGGCGCTGTGGCTGCCTGTGTCAACGGCGCGGATCCCATCGAGCACCCGGCAGGAGGGGCCGTCGGCCTCGAATCGACCGTATGGTTCCTCGACGAGGCCGCTGCTTCTGAGCTCTGACCGCCCGACTGCTCACGCAGTCGTGTCACGGTTGGGCAGTCGTGTCACGGTTGGGCAGTCGTGTCACGGTTGGGCACCGTTGTCGCGGAAGGGCTCGTGATCCGAGTCGCGCCGCAGCGTGATGTCCGTCCCCAGCGGCCTGTAGTGCGGGCGTCTAACAGCCCCGCGATACGCCGAGCCGTCACGCCAGTGTTCGAGTTTGCTACTGCACTGCGACATCTCGTCTCCCGAGGGTGTGGCGAATGGGCCTTCCCTCGTTAAGACGCGACGGTCCCGACTTCGGTTCCGACTAACCGCTGTTGCGCAGCGCCGTGGCCAGTCCGTTCATGGTCAACAAGATGCCGCGCTTGACTTGCTCGCGATCGTCCCCCGCGCGCAACTGCTTGAGCAGTTCCACTTGGAGATGATTGAGCGGCTCGAGGTACGGGAATCGATTGAACACCGAACGCGCCAACGCCGGGTTGTCGTCCAGAAGACCGTCATAGCCGGTAACAGCGAGGTACATCTTCACCGTCTTGGCGTGCTCCGTTTCGATCATGCCGAAGACGGTCTTGCGAAGCTCCTCGTCGGGCACCAATTCCGAATACCGCGCAGCAAGGCCCAGATCCGACTTGGCCATCACCTGTGCCATGTTGGACAGGACCGTCCGAAAGAACGGCCACCGCTGATACAGGTCGGTGAGCCTGGCCAGCTTGTCGTCGTCCCCGTCGACCCAGTCCTCGAATGCGGTACCCACGCCGTACCAACCCGGCAGCATCACTCGGGACTGACTCCAGGACATGACCCAGGGAATGGCCCGGAGGTCGTACACCGAGTTGGTGGGCTTCCGCGACGCCGGGCGGCTACCGATGTTCAACTCACCGATCTCGGCCACCGGCGTCGACATCCGAAAGTAGTCGACGAAGCCGGGCGTCTCGTGGACCAAAGCGCCGTACGCCGCCTGTGCGCGTGCCGCGAGGTCGTCGAGGATCGCGTAGGCGGGCTCGGCGTCGTCACCGAGGCCCTCGACGTCGAGGAGAGTGCTCTCGATCGTCGCCGCCAGGAGAGTTTCGAGGTTGCGCCGTGCCAATCTGGGCTCGGCGTACTTCGCCGCGATCACCTCACCTTGTTCGGTGATGCGCAGCGATCCCGTGACGGCGCCGGTGGGCTGAGCGAGAATGGCGTCGTAGCTGGGGCCGCCGCCGCGACCGACCGTGCCGCCGCGACCGTGGAAGAGCCGCAACCTGATTCCCGTCTTGCGGGCCGCATCCACCAAGTCCAATTCGGCTCGGTACAGCGCCCAGTTGGCCGCGAGGTAGCCGCCGTCCTTGTTCGAGTCCGAGTACCCCAGCATCACTTCCTGGTTATCGCCGCGCGAAGTCACCAGCGCCCGATAAACCGGGATGTTCATGGTCGCGGTCAGAGTCGCCGCGCCCTGCTGCAGATCGTCGATGGTCTCGAACAGCGGGACCACACCGACCGGTGATGTCGGGCCGGTGTCGGCGTCGCCCGGGTCCAGGATGCCGGCTTCTTTCAAAAGCACCGCTGCTTCGAGCATGTCGCTGACCGAGGTGCACATGCTGATGATGTAGTTCGGCACCGCACCGCCGCCGAACGTCCGCACGGCATCGGCCGCGGATTCGACGATCGCCAATTCCTTGGTGGTCTGCTCGCTGAACGTCGCGCGGGGACCGATGAGCGGTCGTCGAGTTTCCAGCTCGGCCGCCAGGATCTCGACGCGCTCGTCCTCCGACAACGACAGGTAGTCGGCGTGGACTCCTGCCCAGCTCAGCAGTTCTGCTATCACCTCTTCGTGCACATCCGAGTTCTGACGCATATCCAGACCCGAGAGATGAAAGCCGAAGGTCTCGACCGCATGGCGAAGGGTTGCGAGACGGTCGTCCGCAATGGCGCCGTTGGCCATACGGCGCAGCGACCTGTCGAGCAGATCGAGATCGGTCAACATGTCTGCGGGTGCGTCGTAGGGCTCGAGGGTCGATGCCAGACCGTGCTCGGGCACCTCGTCGAGCACTTTCTCGGCCGTGGCAGTGAGGCGTCCACGGATACCCCGAATCGCACGACGGAAGGGCTCGTCGGCGCGGAACTCCGACGTGTCGCCCGATGCATCGGCGAGCGAGCGCAGATCATCGTCCACACTGACCAGGCGGGCGGACATCGACAGTTCCTGTTCGAGATGCACCAGTTCGGCGAGGTAGCGACGAAATGCCACCTGGGCGGCACGATTGGTCGCCTGGTGCACGATCTCACCGGTCACGAAGGGGTTTCCGTCGCGGTCGCCGCCGATCCACGATCCCGGCCGCAGCATCGGCGTGGTCAGCAGTTCCGCATCGGGCCACCGGCCGCGGAGTGCAGCGCGCAGCTCGGTGTTGATCCGGGGGATAACGTCGAACAAGGACATGTCGTAGTAGCGGAGTCCCACTTCGATCTCGTCCTGGATCCGCAGCCTGGACAGTCGAATGAGCGCGGTCTGCCAGAGCGCGAGAATTTGCCGCTCGATCTTGGCGTCGGTCTCCGCGATCTCGGTATCGTCCAGTTCGGTGCGCTCACGGAAACGCATGAGCTCTGTGATTCGGCTCTGCGTCTCGGAGATGGACCGGCGGCGGGTCTCGGTGGGGTGCGCGGTGATGACCGGCGACACCAGCGCGTCGCGCAGCAGATCGGAAACGGTATCGGCGTCGAGCTGCGCGGCGTCGAGCTTGGCGTAGGTCGAAGCGAGGCTGCTGTCCTGCGGAGGCTCGCCTGCCCGAACGTGAACGGCCCGCCGACGTTCGCGGTGAATGTCCTCGGCCAGATTGGCCAGCAACGAGAAGTGGCTGAAGGCTCGGATTACCGGGATAGCGGCGGCGATGTCGATGCCATCGAACAACGACGACAGTTCATGGCGGTCGATTTCGGAGCGACGGACCCGGAACGATTCGACGCGGGCCCTCTCCACCAGATCGAAGGTTTGTTCGCCCTCGTGGTCCTTGATGACCGACCCCAGGATGCCTCCCAGGAGCCGGATGTCTTCTCGCAGTGGTTCAGTGGCGGGCAGACCCGGATCGACGACTGTCATGCACTCAGTATCGTTGTCGCCCGCATAATCTGCAGCGCGGGAGGAAATGCTGTGACGCGATCAGGCGAACTTGATCTCCAGGCCGATGCCGAGGATGCAGATGAGCCAGATGACCCCGGTGAACACCGTGACGCGATCCAGATTCTTCTCCACCACGCTGGACCCGGACAGGGAAGATTGCACACCACCGCCGAACAAACTCGACAGACCGCCACCCTTGCCGCGATGCAACAGAACGAACACGAGCAGGCCGATGCTGGTGACCACCAGCAAGATGTCCAGGAACGTACGCATAATCGCCGATCTTACAGGCCGAAGCACGGGCCGAACGCAAAGGGCACGTCGCAACTGCGACGTGCCCTCCGCGTTCGTTCCCAGGGCCCCGGATCAGGGAAGAGGTCCCCCGGCCGCAATGGCGCACAGTGTGGCGAATTCGTCCGCCTTCAACGACGCACCACCCACCAGCGCACCGTCGACGTCGGTCTGACCGACGATCTCGCCGACGTTCTTCGAGCTGACGGAACCGCCGTACAACACCCGAACCTTCGCAGCGGTATCCACGTCCGCGAGCGACACCAATTCTTCACGAATGGCTCCGCACACTTCCTGCGCGTCCGCAGCGCTGGCGACGCGGCCGGTGCCGATGGCCCAGACCGGCTCGTAGGCCACCACGATCTTGCCAATCTCGTCGGCACTCAGGCCGGCTAGCGATCCGCGAAGTTGCTCGACGTTGTAGGCGACGTGCTCACCCGCCTCGCGCACCTCGAGACCCTCACCGATACAGACGATGGGAACGAGCCCGTGCTTCAGTGCTGCCTTGGTCTTGGCCAGCACGGTGTCGTTGTCCTCGCCGTGTCCGGCGCGACGCTCCGAGTGACCGACCACCACGTAGGTACATCCGAGCTTTGCGAGGAAAGCCCCACTGATGTCGCCGGTGTAGGCGCCGGAGTCGTGCCGCGACAGATCCTGCGCACCGAAGGTGAGCAGGAGCTTGTCTCCATCGATCAGTGTCTGCACACTGCGGATGTCGGTGAAGGGCGGAATTACTGCGACGTCGACCTTCTCGAAGTACTTCGCGGGGAGCGAGAAGGCGATCTTCTGCACCAGCGCAATGGCCTCGAGATGGTTCTGATTCATCTTCCAGTTGCCGGCGATGAACGGTGTCCGTGCCATGAGTCAGCCCTCCAGAACCGAAAGTCCGGGGAGTTGCTTTCCCTCGAGGTATTCGAGAGAGGCACCGCCGCCGGTGGAGATGTGCGAGAAACCGTCGTCCGGCAACCCGAGCGTGCGCACTGCCGCGGCGGAGTCGCCGCCGCCCACGACGCTGAACGCGCCCTTGGTGGTGGCCGCGATGATCGCGCGAGCAATTCCCTCGGTGCCCTTCGAGAACTTCTCGAACTCGAACACACCCGCCGGACCATTCCAGAAAATGGTTTTGGCGTTGCTCAACACCGCCTCGAACCGATCGACCGAATCGGGGCCGACGTCGAGGCCCATCCAGCCGTCGGGGATCTCGGACACCTTCACCGTCTTCGATTCCGCATCGGCCGAGAAACTGTCGGCCACCACGACGTCGGTGGGCAGGTGGATGACGTCCCCGAACCGCTCGAGAAGGTCCTTGCAGGTCTCGATACGGTCCTCCTGCAGAAGCGAGTTTCCCACCGAATATCCCTGTGCTGCAAAGAAGGTGAATGCCATGCCGCCGCCGATGACCAAGGTGTCCACCTTGGGCGCCAGCGCTTCGATCACGCCGATCTTGTCGGACACCTTCGAGCCACCCAAGACCACCGCATACGGACGCTCAGGTGTTTCGGTCAGCTTGGTCAGCACGTCGACCTCGGTCGCCACCAGCGTTCCCGCGTAATGCGGAAGCAGCGTCGCCACGTCGTAGACGGACGCCTGCTTGCGGTGCACTACACCGAATCCGTCGGAGACGAATGCGGCGTCGTCGCCGGCCAATGTGGCCAGTTCCTTCGCCAGCGCGAGCCGCTCCGAGTCGTCCTTGCTGGTCTCGCGCGGATCGAAGCGAATGTTCTCGAGCAGCAGCACGTCGCCGTCGGTCAATCCTTCGGCGCGCGCCTCGGCGTCCTGACCGACCACGTCGCCGGCCAGTTGAACGTGACGTCCCAACAGCTCACCGAGCTTGGCCGCCACCGGCGCGAGGGAGTACTTCGCATCCGGTGTGCCGTCGGGGCGACCGAGGTGTGCGGTGACGATCAGCTTCGCACCGGCTTCGAGCAGCGTCATCAGCGTCGGAAGCGACGCCTCGATGCGGCCCGCGTCGGTGATCCGACCGTCCTCGAGCGGCACGTTGAAGTCCGCTCGCACCAACACCCCGCGGCCGTCCACACCTTCGTTGATCAGATCCTGCAGTGTCTTGACAGCCATCGGCTCAGAGCGACTTTCCGACGAGGCCGATGAGGTCGACGAGACGGTTGGAGTAGCCCCACTCGTTGTCGTACCAGGACACGATCTTCACCTGGTCCTCGATGACCTTGGTCAGACCGGAGTCGAAGATCGACGACGCGGGATCGGTGACGATGTCGGACGACACGATCGGCGCTTCCGTGTACTTCAGGATGCCCTTCAGCGGACCCTCGGCCGCAGCCTTCATGGCGGCGTTGATCTGCTCCGCGGTGGCACTGGTACGCAGCTGCGCGGTGAGGTCGGTGACCGAACCGGTAGGGATCGGCACGCGCAGCGCGTACCCGTCGAGCTTGCCCAGCAACTGCGGAAGAACCAGGCCGATTGCCTTGGCCGCGCCGGTTCCGGTGGGAACGACGTTCAGGGCGGCTGCGCGCGCACGACGCAGATCCGAGTGCGGTCCGTCCTGCAGGTTCTGATCCTGGGTGTACGCGTGAATCGTGGTCATCAGACCCTTGACGATGCCGAACTCGTCGTCCAGCACCTTCGCGATGGGACCGAGGCAGTTGGTGGTGCACGACGCGTTGGAGATGATGTTCTGGCTGCCGTCGTACTTGTCGTCGTTGACGCCCATGACGATGGTGATGTCCTCGCCCTTGGCAGGCGCGGAGATGATGACCTTCTTGGCGCCCGCGTCGAGGTGACCCTTCGCCTTCGCGGCGTCGGTGAAGATGCCGGTGGACTCGACCACGACGTCGACACCGAGATCGCCCCATGGCAGCGCCGACGGACCCTCACGCAGGGACAGCGCCTTGATCTTCTGATCGCCCACGACGATCGTGTCTTCGCCCTCGAGCGAGACGTCGTACGGCAGGCGGCCGAGGATCGAGTCGTACTTGAGAAGGTGAGCGAGAGTTGCGTTGTCGGTGAGGTCGTTCACCGCAACGATCTCGATGTCGGTGGTGCCGAGCGCCTTCTGCGCGTCGACTGCCCGGAAGAAGTTACGTCCGATACGACCGAAGCCGTTCACGCCAACCCGAACCGTCACTGTTCGCTCCTTTGTGTTGAAACTCGTGTACCGCGTCGGTGCACGGGTCGTGCACCGATGTCCATCTACCGCATGTGGTGGTGCGGACGTCTGTGTGTCCTGGCAGGCGCGACCGTCGCCCGCACCGCTGCCCGACGGTCTACACCCTAGTGCTCGGGGCCTGCCGTCTCTCGTCAGGCGTTGCCTTCGATCAGGCGTCGTCGAGAAGGTCCGCCGTCACGGCCGACTCCGTGTCCGGGATACCGGTGTCCTTCGCCTTGCGGTCCGCCATCGACAGCAGGCGACGTATGCGCCCGGCCACCGCGTCCTTGGTCATGGGCGGATCGGCCAGTTGTCCCAACTCCTCGAGCGACGCTTGACGGTGCTCCACTCGAAGATGACCGGCCGCAGCGAGATGGTCCGGTACGTCCTCGCCCAGAATGGCCAGCGCCCTTTCGACCCGGGCAGCTGCCGCGACAGCAGCGCGCGCGGACCGGCGCAGGTTGGCGTCGTCGAAATTGGCGAGCCGATTTGCCGTTGCCCGGACCTCACGCCGCATCCGACGCTCTTCCCACGTCAGCCGAGTGTCCTGAGCACCCATGTGGGTGAGGAGTACACCGATGGCCTCGCCGTCGCGCACGACGACACGGTCGGCACCGCGTACTTCTCGCGCCTTCGCCGCGACGCCCAGCCGGCGCGCCGCCCCTACCAACGCCAGTGCGGCCTCCGGACCGGGACAACTGACCTCGAGAGCCGACGAACGGCCGGGCTCGGTCAGCGAACCGTGTGCGAGAAACGCGCCTCGCCACGCGGCTTCCGCATCCCCCACCGTTCCGCCGACCACCTGCGCCGGGAGACCGCGCACAGGTCGGCCGCGCATGTCCAGCAACCCGGTCTGCCGAGCCAGCGCCTCGCCGTCCTTGGCGACACGCACGATGTACCTGGTCGACTTACGCAGACCACCGGCACCGATCGAGTGCACGTCGGCGCTGTAGCCGAAGAGTTCGAACACCTCGCGCTTGAGGCGACGGGCGATGGACAACTGATCCACCTCCGCTTCCACCACGACCCGGCCGGCCACGATGTGCAGGCCGCCCGCGAATCGCAACAGCGCCGCCACCTCAGCCTTGCGGCAGCTGGCCTGGGTGATCGTGAGTCGACTCAGTTCGTCTTTGACATCGGCTGTCATGGCCACGATGTCGGTTCCTTCCTACTGTCACTGCTGGTGTCGCCGAGGACGTCGGCGAACACGGCTGCGAGCTTCCCGACGTCGTGTGCGTGAGGCGTCGCCCCCGCCACGTCGGAATAGATCACGTCCGCCCCGAAAGCGGCGGCGGCCCGAGCCAAGTGCTCGCGCTCGGATCCCGGCGGTACCGATGCCGAGTCGACCACCACGTGGTGCACCCGAAAACCAGGCGCGTGTTGGGACAGTACGTGCAGGTGCCGCTCCGCCGAGAATCCCGTCGTCTCCCCCGGCTCCGGTCCGAGGTTGAGCACCAGCACCTTGCGCGCGTTCGTGGAACCCAGGGCATCGGCAAGATCGGGGACCAGCACGTGCGGCAGCACACTCGAGAACCACGACCCGGGTCCGAGTATCACCAGGTCCGCGCGACGGATCGCACGCACCGCCTGGTCCGTGGCCGGCGGCGCCTCCGGGCGCAATCGAACACGACGAACTTTGCCCGGCGTCGTGGCAACCGCCACCTGTCCGCGAATCACCCGGCTCACCCGCGGGTCGGATTCAAGGCCCCACACGTCGGCTTCGATATCGAGGGCCATCGGCGACATCGGCAGCACTCGGCCGTCGATGTTCAACAGGTGGGCAACCTCGTCGAGTGCAGGAACGGGATCGCCGAGAACGTCTGCCAGCCCGGCGAGCAGAAGGTTGCCGACCGAGTGCCCGGCCAGCGCACCACTGCCGCCGAACCGGTGCTGGAGCACCTCGGCCCACAACCGACTACGCGGATCGTCCGCCGCGAGCGCGGCGAGGGCCATCCGCAGATCGCCGGGAGGGATCATGCCGAGTTCTGCGCGAAGCCGACCGGACGATCCGCCGTCGTCGGCGACGGTGACCACGGCGGTGACGTCGGTGGACAACGTCCGAACCGCGGACAGTGTCGCGAACAGACCGTGCCCTCCCCCCAGCGCAACGATGTGCGGAGGGACGATGTGCGGGGGGACGATGTGCGGGGGGACGATGTGCGGAGGATTGCCGTCGGCCGACTCGAGGGAGCTCACTCGCGACCCAGGTCACGGTGAACGACTCGCACACTGGTGTCGGAGTCCTCGCGCAGCCGGTCGGCCAGCGCTTCGGTCATGGCGACACTGCGATGCTTTCCGCCGGTGCAGCCCACTGCGACCGTCATGTATCGCTTTCCCTCGCGTCGGTAACCGGCGAGGGTCATGGTCAACAACCGGTGGTACAGAGCTAGATACTCCTCCGCGTCCGGCTGACCGAGGACGTAGTCACGCACGCCGGCGTCCTTGCCGGTGAGCGCTCGAAGCTCGGGAATCCAGTGCGGATTGGGCAGGAACCTCATGTCGCACAACACATCGGCGTCCAGTGGGACGCCGTACTTGAAACCGAAGGACTCCACGGTGACGGCAACCGTGCCCACCACGTCGTCTCCGAATGCCGCCGCGACACGATCGCGCAGACCGTGCACCGACAGCGAACTCGTGTCGATGACGATGTCGGCGGTCTCCTTGACCGAAGCCAACCGCGCACGCTCGTCCGCGATGCCTTCGGTGAGCGTGCCGTCGAGGCCGTAATTTTGCAGCGGATGGCTGCGGCGGACCGACTCGAACCGGCGAATCAGCACGTCGTCGGACGCGTCGAGGAACAGCACTCGCGGTCGGACACCCTCGGTCGACAGGTCGGTGAGCAAAGTGGCGACGTCACCGTTGAAGAGTCGGCTGCGCACGTCGACCACCAGCGCAAGACGCTCGATGCCGGGACTCGAGGTTCGCCCGATCTCGATCATGCGCGTGATCAGCTCGGGCGGCATGTTGTCCGCGACATACCAGCCCAGATCTTCGAGTACCTTGGCCGCCGTCCCAAGACCGGCACCGGACAACCCGGTGACCAGGGCGACATCGATGTCGGCGTTCGGCCGAGCTTCTGCTGTGAGGCGGGAGGCTGCGGCAGCTCCCCCGTGCTCTCGCTGCGTGTTCACTCGCCCGTTCGTCCTGTTCCTCGTTGTGTCGCCGTCGCCGACTCCAACACGGTCCTCGTCTCGGGATACTGACCGGTCTCGTCGGTGCCCTCATCATGGACTACCTCGCGCACGTTCGCTTCCTTCTGCTGCTCGGCGGAGCCATCGCCGGGGTCTGCGCCGGCATCGGGCGTCGTGAGGGGCTTCTCCGAGGGAACGCCGAGCGCGTCGAGTACTGCGCGCGCCGTTGTCTCCCCGATGCCCGGCACTTCGACGATGTCGGCGACCTCCGCTCGCTTGAGGTTGGCGACCGAACCGAAGTGCTTGACCAGCGCCGTACGACGCGCTTCACCGAGCCCCCGTACCGAATCGAGCGCCGAGGCCGTCATTCGTTTCGAGCGCTTGCTGCGGTGAAAAGTGATGGCGAATCGGTGCGCCTCGTCGCGCACCCGCTGAAGCAGAAACAACGACTCGCTGGTTCGCGGCAGGATCACCGGGTCGTCTTCACCCGGCACCCAGACCTCTTCGAGGCGTTTGGCGAGTCCCACGACCGCGACGTCGGTGACACCGAGCTCGGCGAGGACCTCTGCCGCGGCGGCGACCTGAGGGGCGCCGCCGTCCACGACGAACAGGTTGGGCGGATATGCGAATCGGCGCGGCCGACCCGTCTGCGGATCGAGGGACGCCTCGGGTGCGAGGTCTCCGCCGGAATCCTTACCGTGACGTAGAAACCTCCGTCGGGTGACCTCGGCGATGCTGGCGACATCGTCGGAGTGACCGTCGCCCGCGGCCTCCTTGATGGAGTAGTGCCGGTAATCGCTCTTGCGCGGCAACCCGTCCTCGAACACCACCAGGGACGCCACGACGTCGGTGCCTTGGACGTGCGAAATATCGATGCACTCGATGCGCAGCGGCGCACTGTCGAGATCCAGCGCCTCCTGGATGCCCTGCAGCGCTGCCGATCTGGAGGTGAAATCACCGGCGCGCTTCATCTTGTGTTGCTGCAGCGACTCGATCGCGTTTCGGCGCACCGTTTCCGCTAGGGCCCGCTTGTCACCGCGCTGGGGTACGCGCAGTTGCACGGCGGATCCCCGCAGCGAACCCAGCCATGCCTGCACCTCTTCGGCGTTCGGGGGTAGGACGGGTACCAGCACTTCACGCGGCACCGCGTTGTTCGCGCCACCGTCGGTTGTCGACAGTGCCGCCTGCTCGCCGTAGAACTGCGTGAGGAACTGCTCGACCAGGGCGGGCAGGTCCGCGTCCGTCGCAGCGCCTCCGACGGCACCGTCCGAGGCGACGACATTCTCGGCTTCGACCACCTCGGCAGCTTTTTCCACCACCCAACCCCGTTGACCGCGCACACGTCCACCGCGGACGTGGAACACCTGCACCGCCGCCTCGAGATCATCGCTGGCGAAGGCCACCAAGTCTGCGTCGGTTCCGTCACCGAGGACAACCGCTTGCTTTTCTAGCGCCCGGCGGAGCGCGCCCACATCGTCCCGCAGCCGTGCGGCGGCCTCGAAGTCGAGGTTTTCCGACGCCGCCTGCATCTTGTTCTCGAGCTCGCGAACGAGTTTGTCGGTTTTGCCCGACAGAAAGTCGCAGAAGTTCTCGACCGTCGCGCGATGCTCGGCCGCCGATACGCGACCGACACACGGGGCCGAACACTTGTCGATGTACCCCAGCAAGCACGGGCGGCCGATCTGGTTGTGACGCTTCAACACTCCAGCGGAACACGTGCGCGAGGGAAAGACGCGCAGAAGCAGATCGAGCGTCTCGCGAATTGCCCAGGCGTGGGCGTACGGACCGAAGTAACGCACACCCTTTCGGCGTGGCCCCCGGTAGACGAACAGCCGAGGAAATTCCTCGTTCAGCGTGACCGCGAGCATCGGATAGCTCTTGTCGTCGCGGTAACGGACGTTGAACCGGGGATCGAATTCCTTGATCCAGTTGTACTCGAGCTGGAGTGCCTCAACCTCGGTGGTGACCACCGTCCATTCCACGCCGGCCGCTGTGGTCACCATCTGCCGGGTACGCGGATGCAGTCCAGCGACGTCCGCGAAATAGGAATTGAGACGGCTGCGGAGGCTTTTGGCCTTGCCGACATAGATCACGCGACCATGTGGGTCACGGAATCTGTACACCCCGGGCTCCACCGGAATGGTTCCGGTGGCCGGGCGGTACGTAGCGGGGTCGGACACCTGCTCCACGGTAGTCGCCGGGTCCGACAGTGCTTTCGGCGGTGATGGCACCCGAAGAAGGCCACATAAACGCATGAGCGACGAGTTCGTGGGGTACAGAGTGAGGGTGAGCACCACCCGGGCCCCGGCACCAGCCGAGACCCAGTCACACCGTCTCCGGGACCATCGGGGCAACGACGCTGGCACAGCACCGCTGTCACAGCATCGGGGCAACCGTGTCCCGCCGCTCGCGACAACGCGGAAGGCCACAGCTACATGAACGAATACAAGGAATACTCGGACGTCCTCGAAGGGAAGTGCCCTTTCGGGGGTAACACCGTCGGCGGTGCGTACACCTCCAAACCGACTTTGTCCGACTGGTACCCCGACCGTCTGCGCGTCGAGCAGCTGCACCGCGATGGTGTGGCCGCGAACCCGCTTTCCGACTTCGACTACGAAGCCGCGTTCAACGCGATCGACCTCGACGAGCTCAAAACCGAGATCAAGTCGTTCATGACGACATCCGTGGACTGGTGGCCATCGGACTACGGCAACTACGGCCCGCAGATGATACGAATGGCGTGGCATGCCGCCGGCACGTACCGCATCGCCGACGGACGCGGCGGCGCCGGACAGGCCCTGCAGCGCTTCGCCCCCATCAACTCCTGGTGGGACAACGGCAACACCGACAAGTCCAGGCGCCTGCTGTGGCCGATCAAGAAGAAGTACGGCAGCTCGCTGTCCTGGGCCGACCTGATGATCCTGACCGGAAACTGCGCCCTCGAGATCATGGGTTTCCCCACCACCGGTTTCGGCGGCGGACGACGCGACTCGTGGGAAGCCGACGACGCCACCTACTGGGGCGCGGAGTGGATCGAGAACAGCAACCCCGAATCGTTCGACGCGATGGTGATGCGGAGCGACCGCTGGACCGGTGAGCCCGGTGACAGCAACTACGAGCTGCAGCAGCCCCTGGCGGCGTCGCACCAAGCGCTGATCTACGTCAACCCGGAGGGCCCAAACGAGAACGGCAACCCTCGCGACTCGGCGGTCGACATCCGAATCACCTTCGGCCGGATGGCGATGAACGACATGGAGACCGTGGCGCTCATCGCCGGTGGCCACGCCTTCGGCAAGAGCCACGGCAAAGTTGCCGCCGACAAGATCGGGCCGCCGCCCGAGATCGCCCCGATGGAAACTCAAGGTCTCGGGTGGGCCAACCCCGAGGGCAAGGGCTTCGCCGAGTACACGATGACCAATGGCATCGAAGGCGCGTGGAGCCCCAACCCCACTCAATGGGACAACACCTACCTGGAGAATCTCTTCGGGTTCGAGTGGGAGAAGATCGAGAACTCGGTTACCGGCGCCACCCAGTGGCAGCCGGTCGACCCCTCGGCGCCGAAGACTCCCGACGCGCACATCGACGGTCAGATGAACGACCTGATGATGATGACGAGCGACATCGCGCTCAAGGTCGACCCGGTGTACCGCGGCATCTGCGAGCAGTTCCTCGACGACTTCGACTTCTTCACTCGGGAATTCTCCAAGGCCTGGTACAAGCTGACCCACCGCGACATGGGCCCGAAGTCGCGATACCTCGGACCCGAGGTTCCCGCGGAGGACTTCATCTGGCAGGACCCGCTGCCCTCCTACGATGCACCGCAGATCGGCGACGCCGAGATCGGCAACCTGAAGGACGCGATTCGCTCCAGCGGCATCTCGGTGTCGGATCTGACCTACACCGCCTTCTCGGCGGCAGTCACCTACCGCGACTCCGACAAGCGTGGTGGCGCCAACGGCGGCCGGCTGGCACTGGCCCCGCAGAAGGATTGGAAGGTCAACGCCCGCACGGGCGACGTCATCTCAGCCCTGCAGCAGATCAAGGCGTCGAGCGCGGTGAACGTCAGCCTGGCCGACCTCATCGTGCTGGGCGGCTGTGTCGCCGTCGAGCAGGCTGCGCAGGCCGCCGGTGTCACGGTGACGGTGCCGTTCACCTCCGGCCGAGTGGACGCCACGGACGAGCAGACCGATATCGCGCAGTTCGAGTGGCTGGCGCCCGTCGTGGACGGGTTCCGCAACTTCGTCCTGCCCGAATTCTCCTCCATCTCGCGCGTCGCCCCGGAGGAGATGTTCATGGACAAGGCGGCTCTGCTGGGTCTGTCCGCCCCGCAGTGGGTGGCACTGACCGGCGGCCTCCGCGTTCTGGGCTGCAACCACGACGGATCGTCCACCGGGATCTTCACCGACCGCGTCGGTGTGCTCTCCACAGACTTCTTCGACACGGTGACGAGCATGGACTACGAGTGGGAGAAGGTCGACGAGGAAGGCACGTCCTTCACGATCAACGACCGCGCCAACGGCCAGAAGGTCTACGACGCGGGCCGTAACGATCTGCTGTTCGGCTCGAACCAGCAGCTGCGCGCGGTCGCGGAGGTCTACGCCGGAAGCGACGGTCAGGAGCGCTTCGTCCACGACTTCGTTGCGGTGTGGGACAAGGTCATGATGGCGGACCGTTACGACGTCAAGCCGGGCTGATCGCGAGCACTACTCGAGCGCGCCTACGCCCCCCTCACGCCGCCCGGTGTGAGGGGGGCGTACTCGTCGGGCGAGCGGGGTCGTCGGGCGGGCGGGGTTACAGTGATCGGGTCCCCGAAAGTCTCGGATCGCTTGCAAGTTCTCGGATCGCACTGCGCGTTCCGATGATCCGCGGTCTGATGGTGGCGTGCGCACCTCCCGATCGTTCCGACTCGCCGCAGTCGCCCTCTCGATGGCGCTCGCCGGCGCCGCCTGCACGTCCGACGCGTCCATACAGGCAAACTCGGACGACGCCGGCAGTCCTCCCTCCTGCGTGGTCGGCGGTGGCGGGACACCCATCGGCAGCGCCACCGGCACCGACCCCGAGGGCGCTCCGGAACTGGCCACCGGGTACCGCAGCGGTATGACCGCGGTACGCACGGCGACCTACGCAGTGTCGACGGCGAATCCGATATCCACACAGGCGGCGTGTGACGTCCTGCGCGACGGTGGGACGGCTGCCGATGCGCTGGTCGCGGCGCAGGCCGTGCTCGGGTTGGTCGAGCCGCAGAGCTCCGGTCTCGGCGGCGGTGCGTTCCTGCTGTACTACGACGCCGAGAGCCGCGCGCTGCAGACCTACGACGGACGCGAGACAGCTCCGGCATCCGCCACCGAGAACTACCTGAAGTTCGTCGGTGATGCTGCGTCGCCGGGTGCCCCCGCCGACATGTCCGCGCCCAAGCCCGACGCACGCGGCAGCGGCCGCTCCATCGGTGTACCCGGGGTGGTGCGCATGCTCGGGGACGTCCACTCCGAACACGGAGACACGCCCTGGCAACAATTGTTCGATCCGGCAATCGCACTCAGCGACGAGGGTTTCGAGATCAGTCCGCGCATGGCGTCGTCGATAGAGGGGTCGGCGGCGGAACTCGCGCTCGACCCCGCTTCCTCCGACTACTTCCTCGAATCGGACGGGTCCCCGAAGCAGGTGGGGACGGTGCTGACGAACCCCGCCATGTCCAAAACCCTCGGCGCGATCGCAAGCGACGGCCCCGATGCCTTCTACACGGGTGCCATCGCCCAGTCGATCGTGGACGCGACCGCCGACACCACGGCCGGTCGTACACCCGGCCGACTGACCTTGGACGACCTGTCGGCGTACCGAGCCAAGAAGCGTGACGCCGTCTGCGTCGACTATCGCGATCACGACATCTGCGGGATGCCGGGGCCCTCGTCCGGTGGCATCACGGTCGCGTCGACGATGGGCATCTTGTCCCACTTCGACATGTCGAAATACGGACCGACGTCGGTCGACGCCGATGGCGGCGTCCCGGATGCGGAAGGGGTGCATCTGATCGCCGAGGCAGAACGCCTGGCGTACGCCGACCGGGACAAGTACATCGCCGACCCCGACTACATCCCGCTGCCGGGAGGAAGTCCCGCCGAATTGCTCGATCCCGACTACCTCGAGCGCCGAGCCTCGAGCATCGATCCGAAGAAGAGCATGGGTACGGCGCAGCCGGGCGATTTCGGTCCGGTTCCCCTGAGCAGCTACTCGGGGCCCGAGTCGGGAACGAGCCATCTCAGCGTTGCCGACAGCTACGGCAACGTCGCCAGCATGACCACGACGGTCGAATCCGCGTTCGGCTCGTTCCACATGACCGACGGGTTCCTGCTGAACAATCAACTCACCGACTTCTCTGCGGAACCGGTGGGTCCGGACGGTGCACCCGTGGCCAACCGAGTGCAGCCGGGAAAACGTCCGCGCAGCTCGATGGCGCCCACCATTGTCTTCGACCGCGGTGACGACGGAACTCGTGGAGACGTCGCGTTGGTCACGGGTTCGCCTGGTGGGTCCGTGATCATCCAGTTCGTCGTCAAGAATCTCGTGGGGATGCTCGACTGGGGTCTGGACCCACAGCAGGCCGTATCCGCGGTGAACGTCGGTGCCGCCAACTCGCCGACGACCAACGTGGGCGGCGAGCATCCGAACGTCGACGCCACCGACGACGGCGCGGCAGATCCGTTGGTGAAGAAGCTGCGCGAGATGGGACACCGAGTGTCGGTGGCCGATCAGTCGAGTGGGTCGAGCGCTCTGGTTCGCAGCGACGGCGGGTGGATCGGCGGCGCCGACCCACGACGTGAAGGTGTGGTGATGGGCGACGGAGTTCGCTGAGCTGATCCGGTGAGTGACGTCAGGAGATGGGCGACGCGTACTTCTTTTCGAGGGCGCGGAACGTTCTCGCGGCGTGCACGGCGTACTCACGGTCGTTTGCCTGGATTGCCATCACCGGTACGTACTCGTCGTCCGGCAGTTCGACACGAGCCCAGCTCGCTCCCGGCGAGAACGACAATCCTTGGACCATGTCCCACGGAATGAGCTTCTCGGTCAACAGGTTGCGGACCAGAACGCCTTGCGCGCCGACCTTGATGCGGGGGCGTGTCAGCGTGAGAACTCCCGCGCCCATGGCGCAGCCGATAGCGATCATCGCGAATTGATCGACACGTTGAAAGAACACGCCGGTGTCGCCCGTGCGGAGCAGGATTCCCAGCGTGGTGTGCACCGCGATCAACAGAATCGCCACGGCGACGGCGTATCGAGCGCTTTTGTGCGGACGTGCTTCGAGCTCCCACTGTCCGGTGTCGGCCTCGGTCCGGCTCACGGGCGTTCTCCCTGACGCAGGCCCTTCAGCGTGAGCGCGGTGTCGATGGCCGCAGCTACCGCCTGGGCGCCCTTGTCTTCCTTCGATCCGGGAAGACCGGCACGATCGAGGGCCTGTTCCTCGTCGTTCACGGTGAGCACCCCGTTGGTCACCGGTGTCGACTCGTCGAGCGACACGCGGGTCAAACCCGCCGTCACCGCATCACATACGTACTCGAAATGCGGTGTGCCACCACGGATCACCACACCGAGAGCCACCACCGCGTCATGGGTCCTGGCAAGCTGCTGCGCAACGACGGGAAGCTCGATGGCTCCGGCCACCCGAACGAGCGTCACATCGCGCAGACCTGCTTGCTCGGCCTTGCGCAAGGCACCGTCGACCAAAGCGGTGCTGACCTGCTCGTGCCATTGGCCGGCCACGATCGCCAGTGACAGGTCCTCCGCGCCGCCCAACCGAAGTACGGGTTCCCCGTCGCCGCTCATCAGAGACCACCCGCATCAGGAGCCTGCTCCGGCGTGGCAGTGTCGAAGGCGTCGAGACCCACCAGGTCGTGGCCCATGCGATCGCGTTTCGTTCGCAAGTAGGTCAGGTTCTCGGAATTCGCGCGCAGCGGCATCGGGACGCGATCGGTGATGTGCAGCCCGTACCCGTCCAATCCCACCCGCTTCGCCGGGTTGTTGGTGAGCAGCCGCATAGACGAGATACCGAGATCCACCAAGATCTGAGCGCCGATACCGTAGTCGCGCGCGTCGGCCGGCAGACCGAGCGCCAGATTGGCGTCGACGGTGTCGGATCCGGCGTCCTGTAGCTGGTACGCCTGCAGCTTGTGCAGCAGGCCGATGCCGCGGCCCTCGTGACCTCGCATGTAGAGCACCACTCCGCGACCTTCCTGCGCCACCATGTCCAGCGCAGCATCGAGCTGCGGGCCGCAGTCGCAGCGAAGCGATCCGAAGACGTCGCCCGTCAGACATTCCGAGTGCACTCGGACCAGGACGTCGCTGCCGTCGCCGTCGGGCCCGGCGATGTCGCCGCGCACCAGTGCGACGTGCTCGACCTCTTCGTAGACACTCTGGTAACCGACTGCGCGGAACTCTCCGTGCGCGGTGGGAATGCGTGCCTCGGCGATGCGCACCACATGCTTCTCGTGCTTGCGGCGCCAGGCGATGAGATCGGCGATGGAGATGAGCGCGAGGTCGTGATCGTCGGCGAAGACTCGGAGCTCGTCCGTCTGGGCCATCGCGCCCTCGTCCTTCTGACTGACGATCTCGCAGATCACGCCGGCCGGACGCAGGTCTGCCATGCGCGCGAGGTCGACTGCGGCCTCGGTATGGCCGGGTCGCCGAAGCACCCCGCCTTCTTTGGCCCGTAGCGGTACGACGTGACCGGGTCGGGTGAAGTCGTTGGCGCCGGTGTCCGGGTCGGCCAGCAGACGCATCGTGGCTGCACGATCGGACGCCGAGATACCGGTTCCGATGCCGACGCGAGCATCGACGGTGACGGTGTAGGCGGTGCCGTGCTTGTCCTGGTTGGTGGCGAACATCGGGGGAAGGCCCAGCCGATCGCAGTCTTCGCCGGACAGCGGGACGCAGAGATAACCCGAGGTGTAACGCACCATGAACGCCACCAATTCGGGGGTGGCCTTCTCGGCGGCGAAGATCAGGTCGCCTTCGTTCTCCCGGTCCTCGTCGTCCACGACGACGACCGCCTTACCCGCCGCGATGTCCGCGACAGCGCGCTCGATGGTGTCGAACCTGGTCACGCCGTGCGCTCCCCACCTCTGCTGTCCGCAGTTTCGGACAGATCTATTTCCACTACCAGCCTACGACCTTCGCGGCGGAGGTCCGTCGTCAGTCGCACTTCTGCAGCCGTTCGACGTACTTGGCAATCACGTCGACCTCGAGGTTCACGGGGGTCCCTGGCTCCGCCGATCCCAGCGTCGTCAGCGACAGCGTGGTCGGGATCAGCGAGATCTCGAAGAACTGCTCGTCCTTCTCACCGCCCAACGCCGACACCGTCAGCGATACGCCGTCGACCGTGATCGACCCCTTGTGTACGACATACCGGGCGATGTCTCGCGGCAACGAGATGCGCACGACGGTCCAGTTCTCGGACGGTGTGCGGGAGATCACGACGCCCGTACCATCGACGTGGCCCTGAACCAGATGGCCGCCCAGTCTCGACGACAACGACGCGGCACGTTCCAAGTTGACCGGGCTGCCTACTACGAGCGCCTGCAGCGACGACCGATCGAGCGTCTCCTGCATCACGTCGGCGGTGAATGCACCCGCGGTGACCTCGACGACCGTCAGACACACGCCGTTGACGGCGATGGAGTCGCCGTGCGATGCATCCGACGTGACCAGCGGCCCCCGCACCGTGAAGCGAGCGGCGTCGGCCATCTCGTCCTTCGCCTCTATGCTGCCGAGCTCCTCGACGATTCCGGTGAACATGTCCATATCCTTGCAGCTGTGTGTTGTCGGCAGTCACTGCGGTCGGCGCGTCGGCACGCCGGTCGGCGCGTCGGACACGAGCGTCATGACGATGTCCGTCCCTACCGTGTCCAGCGTCTGTCGTCGGAACCTCATCGCATCGCCGATTGTTCCGACACCGGTTCCGCGCACCGCCGAGGGACCCTCGCCGAGCACCACGGGGGCGATGTAAGCCGTGATTCGATCTACCAGTGACCGTCGCAGGAACGCACCGGCCAGGGTTGCACCTCCTTCGACCATCACGTCGTTGACGTCGGCGAGCGCGCCCAGAACCTCGTCCAAGTCGATGGTGCGAATCAGCCGCGTCGGCGCCGAATCGTCGAGGACGCGGGCATCGACCGGGATTTCTCGCGTGCCGACAACGACGCGCAACGGTTGGTGCGGGGCGAGCGAGCCGTCCGGCATCCTCGCGGTCAGCGCCGGATCGTCCGCCAGCACCGTTCCCGTGCCCACCACGATGGCGTCGATCCGGGCCCGCTCGGCGTGAACGTGGGCACGCGCCGCTGCGCCGGTGATCCACTTGCTCGTCGCATCCGGCGCTGCCGTCCGGCCGTCCAACGTCGCCGCGTACTTCCAGGTAATCAGCGGGCGACCGGTGCGCTGACGATGCAACCAGGCTCGCAGTGGTCCATCCGCAGCCTCGTCGGCAAGCAGACCGGAGACGACCTCGACATCCGCGCGGCGAAGGGTCTCGACGCCACCGCTCGCAATCGGATTGGGATCGGACAACGCATTCACCACGCGGCGAACACCGGCCTCCACGAGTGCCACCGAACACGGTCCGGTTCGACCGGTGTGATTGCACGGCTCCAACGTGACGACGGCGGTGCCGCCCCGCGCCCGCTCCCCTGCCTGACCCAGGGCCACGATTTCGGCGTGCGGACCGCCGGGCGCCGACGTCGCACCGACACCCACCACGGCGCCGTCGGCATCGAGAACGACCGCCCCGACCGGCGGGTTGGGAGTGCTGATACCGCGGGCCGCGCTGGAAACAGAGATGGCGCGCCGCATCGCGGCCACCACCTGCTGGTCACCGGACGGGACTGTCACCGCGTCAGATGAGGCGACGCCGACGCGGCGGCAGCTCGAAGCGATCGCACCGCCTCCGCGGGATCCTCCGCGGAGTACACGGCGGATCCGGCCACGAAGCAGTCGATCCCGGCGGCCGCGGCTTCCTCGACCGTGTCGGCGTTGATTCCGCCGTCGACCTCGATGAGCACCGTCAACTCACCCGCGTCGACCAGCCGGCGAATCGCGCGCGCCTTGTCCAGCACCTGCGGCATGAAGCTCTGACCACCGAATCCCGGCTCGACGCTCATGATGAGCAGCGTGTCGATGTCGCGCAGGATTTCCAGGTACGGCTCTATCGCGGTGTTCGGCTTCACGGCCAGCCCCGCCTTCGCCCCCGCGGCGCGAATGTCGCGCGCCACCGACCGCGGATCGAGGGTGGCTTCGGCGTGGAAGGTGACGTTGTAGGCGCCGGCCTCGGCGTACGGCGGCGCCCAGCGGGCCGGATCCTCGATCATCAGATGACAGTCCAGCGGAATGTCGGTCGCCTTCAGCAGGCTTTCCACAACGGGGAGGCCCAGCGTCAAGTTGGGCACGAAGTGGGCGTCCATGACGTCGACGTGCAGCCAATCGCTACCGGCGACGGCCGCAGCTTCGTCGGCGAGCCGCGCAAAATCCGCGGACAGGATGGACGGGGCGATCATGGGGTGCTGCGGAGTGGCCACGAGCGGTCAGCCTAGTAGGTCGGGATCCAAGCCCACCAAAGCATCGTCGATGTGCCCGGCCAAGAGGTATTGGCCTTCGTCCGTCGGGTGGTCACCGTCCTCCTGGATCAGCGTCGGGTCGGCCAGCCATCCCTTGTCGAGGGTGTCGACGAACTCCAGGCCCGCCGACGTTGCTGCCGCCTCGACCGCTGCGTCCACGTCCCACATCGACTCCGCCACCGGCCCCCCGGTCCAGATCGGACCGATGACGACGATGCGTGCATCGGGAGAACGTCGACGTAAGCCGTCGTAGAGGTCCTCGGCATTGGTCAGCACATCGTCCGGATCCGCGTCGACGTCGTTCTCGCTGCCGACAACGAGGATCACCGACGGCCGCTCCTCGGTGGCCAACGCAACCTGATCGGCGAAGGTGCCCAGATAGTCGTCGCCGGCCACATATCCGGAACCGCCCAGACTGACGTTCGCCACTCGGATGCCGTGTTCCTCGGCCAGGACGTCCGGCCACACGACGTCGTTGTCCTGCCCTGCGGAGAACGAGTCGCCGATCACCGACACCCGCACCTGCCGGTCCATCGCCGCCTGTGCCGCCGCCGATGTCTGCGACGCCAATTCCCGATCCACATGATCGGTGGGCAGCGCCGTAGACGTCGAGGAGCAGCCTGCCAGCAGCGCGGACGCAGATATCAACCCGACGGCGCCGAGCAGACGACCGGAACGGAGAGAACGCACACGCATCACTCTCCCGTTGTACCCGCACCCTGCCGCTCGAGCCGTGCGACGGTCGTCACCCCACGCCGGCTACTCCGCCTTCTTGCGCAGCGCCGCGAAGAACATCGCGTCGGTGCCGTGGCGGTGCGGCCACAGCTGAACATGCGATCCGGTTCCGGTGCGCGGCACGCCCGGAACCAGTACCGAGGTGTCCTCGGCAACCAGATCGTGACGACGCACGGCGTCCGCCACCACCCCCACCGTCTCCGACAGATGCGGCGAGCACGTGGAGTAGACGATCACCCCACCCGGCCGCACCAGCGCCACCGCGGCCGCGAGGAGCTGGCGTTGCAACGTCACCAACTCGGCCACATCGCTCGCGTGCCGACGCCACCGCGCCTCGGGCCGACGGCGCAGTGCCCCGAGACCCGTGCACGGGGCATCGACGAGCACGCGGTCGTAGCCGGGCTCGAGTCCGCTGTCCCGACCGTCGACGGTGTGGACGGTCACCGGCAGCTCACGCACCGTCTTGCGCACCAGTTCCGCGCGGTGCTCCGACGGTTCGACCGCATCCACTCGTGCGCCGTCGATGGCCGCGATGGCACCGAGCAGTGCGGCCTTGCCACCCGGCCCGGCACACAGATCGAGCCAGCGACCGCCATCGGGGCCATCCAGTTCGGCGAGCGTCAACGCCCGCGCAACCAGCTGACTGCCCTCGTCCTGCACCGCCGCCAGGCCTTCACGGACAGCGTCGAGACGTCCGGGGTCTCCACCGCTGTCCAGGTGAACCGCGTAGGGCGACCAGTCCCCCACCTCGCCGCCGGTGATCGACGCGAGCTCGTCCGCCGAGATCTCCCCGGGGCGGGCGACGAGATGCACCAGCGGCCGCGCGTCGTCGGCCGCCAACGCTTCCTCCAGCTCGTTCGCGTCGGCACCCAATGCGTCGTTGAACGCCTGCGCGATCCATGTCGGATGGGCGTATCGAAACGCCACGTGCGCCACCGGGTCACGCTCGACCGGCGGTGCGAGCAGGTCGATCCACTCGTCGTGCGTGCGCTCGGAGACCCGACGCAGGACGGCATTGACGAATCCCGACTTACCGGGCCCGGACTCGCTGCGCGCCATGTCCACCGACGTCGCCACGGCCGCGTGCGGCGCCACCCTCGTACGAAGGAGCTGGTACGCACCCAGTCGGAGCACATCGAGAAGTGGGCCGTCGATCTCCACGACCGGGCGAGAGGCCGCGTGCTCGATCACCGCATCCAGAACGCCCTGCGCTCGCGCTGCTCCGTACGCCAATTCCGTCGCCAGTGCGGCGTCGCGCTGGTCCAGTCCGCGGTCACGCAGCAAACCCGGCAGAACCAAGTTGGCGTAGGCGTCACGCTCGCGCACTGCCCGCAAAACATCCCGCGCCGCGATGCGCGCCGGATCCAAACCCGCCTGAGCTGGATCCGGACGCCCCGGCTGCTTCGGTCGCGTGTTCCGCCGGCGCTGTCCACCGCGGCCCGATGGCCTGTCGTCACTCATCGTGCGATCGCTCCATTCACATCGCGCGCGCCGCGTGCCCAGTCGGTCGCTGCCATCTGCTTCTTTCCGTGCGGCTGCACCGCACCCAGCGCCACGGCCGTCGTCCCCGTACCCACCAGAACCGCCTTCTTTCGGACCTCGACGGTTCCCGGGGCGAGAACCTCGTCCGTGACTGTCACCGGTCCCAGTTTCACGCGCACATCCCCGATCTCGGTCCACGCTCCCGGCGAAGGTGTCACGCTGCGAATGTGCCGGTCGAGCAGGTGCGCCGCCCGGGTGAAATCGACGCGCGCGGAATCCACCGACACCTTCGGAGCGTGTGACACGCCATCCGTGGACTGGGGAACTGCGTGCAGCGCAGCATCGTCGATGCCGTCGAGGGTGGATTCGAGCAATACGCTTCCGCTGTCGGCGAGACGCCCCAGCAAGTCTCCGGCGGTGTCCGTGGGTCGAACTCGCTCCGTCATCACGCCGAGTACCGGCCCCGTGTCCAGACCCTGCTCGATGAGGAAGGTCGACGCGCCGGTCACCTCGTCCCCCGCTGCGATCGCGGCTTGCACCGGTGCCGCACCGCGCCATGCCGGTAACAGCGAGAAATGCAGGTTGATCCACCCGAACCGCGGAATGTCCAGAACCGCCTGTGGGAGCAGCGCGCCGTACGCGACGACCGGACAGCAATCCGGCTCGAGATCCCGTAGCGCAGCGACGGCCTCGGGCTCGGACGGTTTCGCCGGCTGCAGCACCGGAATCCCGTGCTGATCGGCGAGCTCTGCGACGGGCGAACGCACCACCTTGCGGCCGCGGCCCGCGACGGTGTCGGGCCGAGTCAGCACCGCGACCACCTCGTGGCGGGTCGAGTCGAGGAGGCGTCGCAGTGAGGGAAGAGCAGGCTCGGGAGTACCGGCGAAGACGAGGCGCACGCCGTTCACCCTATGCGGAGCGGATCGACCTGGATTCGCAGTGCCGATGCCGTCTTCCGCGCCCCCACGACAGCCCGCGCCTCCCCCAGCGACCGCGACAACGCTGCACCCGAGCTACGCGGAACCCGCACGAGCATGCGTTCGACCGCAGTGGCCGGGTCGGCGTCGATCTCGCTACCGAACGGCAGCCGCTCCCCGGCGGGGAGATCGACAGGGCCGAGAGTCACCGCGTCGTAGGGAAGACGCGCGGACTCGAGGAGCGCGCGCAGCGATTCCGTCGTACCGTCGACCGCCGCGATGTGCACCGCGGGCGGAAAGCCGACCTCCGCGCGTTCGGCGAGTTCGGTGGCCGCATGACCCACAGGGTCCCAGCGCACCAGCGCCTGCACCGTCGGCAGCGAGGAATCGGCGACCACCACCACCTCACCTCCGTCCGAGGCGGGTCGGACCAGGGTCGCGGCGGCCATCCACCGCCGCAGGGTGTGCTCGGATGCGCGAAGATCGGCTCGACCCAGCAGGGCCCAGCCGTCCAGCAGAAGAGCGGCGCCGTAGCCACCGTCAGCGACCGGCTCGGCTCCCACCGTGGACACGACGATCGCCGGACCGGCGGGGACGGTGTCGAGGACAGCGGAGCCCCCCGACTGCCGCACGGTCACCCCGCTGAACGCACGACCCAGCTCTTCTGCAGTTCTGCCGGCACCGACGACGACCGCCCGAAGTGCACGGGACCCGCACGTCGGGCAGGAAAAACCGGGATCGGACTTCCCACACCACTTGCAGGTCGGAGCGCCGGCGCCGTCCGCACCCGGCGCCGACGGCAGCGCCAGCGGGCCGTGGCATCGACGACACCGCGCCGGAGTTCGGCACTTGCTACAGGCAAGCGAGGGCACATACCCGCGGCGCGGTACCTGCACCAGCACCGGTCGGCCTGCTGTCAGCGAAGCACGCGCGGCGGCGAATGCGATGGCCGGGAGC
>JBASAM010000014.1:0-103314 GCA_049650605.1 Rhodococcus sp. (in: high G+C Gram-positive bacteria)
GGTGGGGCGGGAGCAGAGCGACGCGACGCGCCAACTCGGCTTTGCGCTCCCGCGCGGCGCCGCTGACGGCCACGAGTCGATCCATCGGGTCGGCCACGTCGGTCGCGAGGTCGACCACCGCGATGGCGAGCTGGTTGGCGGTGTCGCCGCCACTCGAGATCGGGCGCACATTCACTGGAAACGAGGCGCCCAGGGTGTGCTCGGGCATGTCGTGTCCGAGGTATTCCGAGATCGCCAACGAGACGATCGTCATGATGACGTCGTTGACGGTCGCACCCTCGACGGAGGACTTGATACGGCGGATCAGGTCCAGTTCGAACCACGTGAGGTCGAAGGACATGTCCGGGGTGGTGTTGGTGTTGAACCGCGTGGCCGGGTACTTGTGTGCCACCGGGCGGTCGGCGGGGTCGAGGCGCCGCATCGCCCGCGCGCGGGCCAAAGCAGCGCGTCCCAAACGAAGCAGGCCTTTCGGCAGTGTCCGTGCTGCGGACCAGGTCGACGGGATCGGGGTGATGGTGCGACGGTACGAGTCCGCGTCGAAGCCGGCAGTGTCCGTTCCTGCCGGCGCGAGCATCCGGTGCACCAGGTCCGTTGTGCCCATGCCGTCTATCGCGCTGTGGTGGACCTTGAACAGCATCACGGTGCCGCCGGCAGGTACGCCGGGCACGCCGTGAAGATCGGTGACGAAGTGCAGTTGCCAGGCCGGCGCACCGAAGTCGAAGGGGGTTCGAGATGCGTCGATGACGCGTCTGCGAAGGAAGTCGTGATCGTCGTCGCCGTGCGCGTGGTGGACGAAGACGTGATCGGCGACGGTGACATCGCAGTCGACCCACAGCGGGAAAGACAGGTTTGCCGTGACGGTGTGCAGTCGCCGCCGGAAAAGCGGGTGCAGGTCGAGGATGCCGCGGGCGAAGAACACGGCGTCGTCGTGGGTGCGCACGGGGTGGTCCGACGCGACAGCGTCGACGACGAGGCCGTGCACGATGCTTCCGGGGGTGCGATCCGTCTCGAAGTAGTAGTTCAACGCATCGCGAGCGGTCATGGGCTCGCCCGCAACGGGGTGTCCGTTCGTCATGAGTGTCACCGTCTTCTTTCGTGATCCGACCCCAGACAACAATACCGAAAGATTGGTTTCAGCGTTGAACTAATCGAAATGATGACTTCAACGGTAATTCATCTATCGCGCATGTGGTTGTGTCTCGTTCGATCGTGTGATCGGTCGGCATCACTGCATCGTTACGGGTACACGGTTCGCGGGAAGTGTCGGTCATGCGCCCGCACTGGTCACGGAGGTCATTTACAGTGATCGAGGCATGTGACGGCTGGGACGAGGGAGAAACATCGATGATGTCGACACGACGCCGCTCGGATCTCCGACGCGCGTCTTGCCGGTCGCTCGGCGCGGCTTTTGCGACAGTGCTGGCAGCCGCGCTTCTACCTCTGATACCCGCAACGGCCGGCGCGGCTCCCGTGTCGCCGACCGCGGCCGTCGCCACCTCGTCCGGAGCGCGGGTCGAGAGCGTCGAGCACATCGACGGCCTTCGGTACCTGGTCACGGTCTACTCGCCGTCGATGGATCGCTCCATCCCGCTTCAGGTCTTCCGGCCGGCAGACACCTCGGTTCCGCGGCCCACTTACTACTTGCTCAACGGCGCCAGCGGTGGGGAGGACGCATCCAGCAACTGGCCGGATCAGACGGACGCTCAGCAGTTCTTCGCCGACAAGAACGTCAATGTCGTGATTCCCAAGGCCGGTGCCTTCAGCTACTACACCGACTGGCTCTCCGACGACCCGGTTCTGGGAAGCAACAAGTGGGAGACGTTCCTCCTGGACGAGTTGCCTCCACTCATGGACCAGTCGCTGGGAACCAACGGTCGCCAGGCGGTCGGCGGCATTTCCATGGCTGCGAGCGCGGTACTGATGCTCGCGGCCGATCGTCCCGGCTTCTACTCGTCGGTGGCGTCGTTCAGCGGCTGCCCCGGCACGTCCGACGATCTCGGCCGGGCCTGGGTCAAGTTGGTCGTCGAATCGCGGGGCGACGGAGACACCGAGAACATGTGGGGTCCGGACGACGGTCCCGAATGGCCCGCCAACGATGCCCTCGTCAACGCCGAGAAACTTCGGGGCACTCCCATGTACATCACGACCGGCAGCGGCCTGCCCGGATTCGACGAGAACCTGCAGAGCGCGCGCATCGCCGGTGACGTGCCCATGTTGGTGAACCGGGTGCTGGTCGGTGGCGGTATCGAAGCGATCACCGACAGCTGCACGCGGACCTTCGCAGCGCGACTCTCTCAGCTCGGCATTCCCGCCACTGTGAAGTTCCGGGACAGCGGAACGCATTCTTGGGCCTATTGGGAACAAGACCTCCACGAGTCCTGGCCGATGGTGTCGACGTCGCTCGGATTGTGATGCTCGTGATTTTCACGGATTGTTTTCGGCAATTCGTAGATCAATGTTCCGTCACCGCGGCAATCGGCGTTATCGTGGTCGAGTGACGAGGGGTGACGAATCATGACCGCCAACAAGACCGAGATCAGCATCGTAATTCCCGTCCTCGACGAGGAGGACTACATCGGAGCCTGTCTGGATCGCGTGATGGCGCAGATCAGCCAGGTTTCCGAGGTCATCGTGGTGGACAACGGATCCACCGACGAGACCGTGCAGATCGTCAAGGAGTACGTCGCACGCGAGCCCAAGGTGCGGATCGTTCATGAACCGCGTAAAGGATTGTTTTTCTCCCGGAACGCAGGTTTTCGGGAGGCGAAATCGGACATTGTCGGGCGCATAGATGCCGATACTCGAATTGGTGCAGGGTGGGTGAAAGCCGTCCGTGACGCATTCGCCGACGCGGACCCCGCTATCAATCTCGGCGGTATAACGGGATTGAGTGCACCGTATGATTCGCCGTTCAGTCGGTCCAAGAAAGTTCTGGTCGATGCATTGGTGCGGGCGAAACTGCTGGGTAACAGCATGAAGATCGACAACATGCACGGGGCGAACATGGCAGTGCGACTCGACGCATGGAACGCCGTACAGGACAAATTGACGTCGCGGGCCGACGTGCACGAAGACATCGATTTCGCACTGTGCCTGATCGAGGCCGGGTACTCCATCGTGCAACCCACCGAGATGTGGGCGGACATTTCACCGCGTCGGGCGCTCACGCCTCCGCTCGAATACACCTCGTTCGTCAAGGCCGGAGTCACCAGCTTCGAGATCCACGGCCGATCGAACTGGTCACTGCGGTGGATCGTCGCGCCGCTGACGTGGTTGTCCCACGCTGTGTTCTGGTTCCCCTACCGGGCGTACGACCCCGTCCGCCGCTCGTTCTCGCCCAAGCGGCTGGTCACCCAGCAGTCGTTCCGACCCGCGGCGCTGTCCGAGGCTCCTGCGCCCCGAAATTGAGTGGCCCGAAGTTGAACGGCCCGAAGTCGAGTGGCCCGCTACTTCGCGGTCAACCACACGGTGATGTCGGCGTGGACCACCTCGGTCCCGCCGGTGTCTCGCAGGCTGACCGGCACGATCATGTCGCGCCCGGTGGTCACCTGGTCCCAGTCGGGTAGCTCCGTCACTTCAGCGGTGGCGGTGAGCGACGTACGTCCGGGGGCGAGGTAGCTCACCGTCATCCCCTTGGGAATCCACCGATGCGTCGGCGGCACGGTCGCCTCGGCGAGCATGCCCATCGCGACCTCGGCCAGGTTGCACGCGGCGATCGCATGAAAGGTGCCCAGGTGGTTGTGGACGCCGAACCACTTGGGACCGGTGACCACGCACCGACCTGGTTCCAGTTCGCGCACCAGTGGCGTCACGTTGGCGAAGAACGGCACTCGTAGACACATACCGACCGAGAACGCCATCGACCTCACGGGCGTCGGAAGCTTCTGCCATGCCGCGTAGGTGCTGGTAGTAATAGCCATGGGCCCGGATCTTACTCACGAGTAAGATTTTCGGTCGTTGCGTGCTCGCGCACCGATTTGAACTACGGCGGCCCGGTGGGTCATACTGTTCGGGTTGCCTTGACCGAGGCGATTGCTGTCGTGCGTTCAGCGCGGGTGCGAGCGATCGAGGTCCAGGTTGATCTACAAGAGCGATCTGCAAGAGCAAGGTAGCGAGAAGAACGAGCAGTGACTGCGCCGGCACCATGTGGCGCGTCCGGTCCGAGTGGTTCTCCCGGTCGAAGTTGGGCCGATCAGGATAATCATGTGCGGGAATGCGACACGCCCGACCGCGTGGACCGGAGAACAATGACAGATGAACAGCGGCAACGGATTACTCCTGGCCACGCCTATGCGCGTGGATGCGAGACTCCGCCACGTTCTTCGTCATGCACTGCGACACGAAAACCCCGAAGTTTGATCAGGACCAGGGCAAGGAAGAGGACATAGCGTGGCGGGACAAAAGATCCGCATCAGGCTCAAGGCCTACGACCACGAGGCGATCGACGCGTCCGCGCGCAAGATCGTCGAAACCGTGACCCGCACCGGGGCACGTGTGGTCGGACCTGTGCCGTTGCCTACCGAGAAGAACGTGTACTGCGTCATCCGTTCGCCGCACAAGTACAAGGACTCTCGCGAGCACTTCGAGATGCGCACGCACAAGCGACTCATCGACATTCTCGACCCGACACCGAAGACGGTCGACGCGCTCATGCGCATCGATCTGCCGGCCAGCGTCGACGTCAACATTCAGTGAGCGCGGAGACAACCATGACTGACTACAAGAACCGTCCGGCCAAGGGAATTCTGGGCACCAAGCTCGGCATGACCCAGGTCTTCGACGAGAACAACCGCGTCGTCCCGGTCACCGTCGTCAAGGCGGACCCGAACGTCGTGACCGCAATTCGTACCGAAGAGCGTGACGGCTACAGCGCCGTTCAGGTTGCCTTCGGTGCCATCGACCCCCGCAAGGTGAACAAGCCGGTCTCCGGCCAGTTCACCAAGGCCGGCGTCACTCCCCGTCGCCACCTCGCCGAGCTTCGCGTCGCAGACGCCGCAGGCTACGAGGTCGGCCAGGAGCTCACCGCTGCAGAGTTCGAGGACGGCGCATTCGTCGACGTCACCGGAGTCAGCAAGGGCAAGGGCTTCGCGGGAACGATGAAGCGCCACGGCTTCAAGGGTCAGGGCGCGAGCCACGGCGCACAGGCCGTGCACCGTCGTCCGGGTTCGATCGGTGGCTGCGCCACCCCCGGCCGTGTCTTCAAGGGCATGCGCATGTCGGGCCGGATGGGTAGCGACCGCATCACGACGCAGAACCTCTCGGTCCACAAGGTGGACGCCGAGAACGGTCTGCTGCTGATCAAGGGTGCGATCCCGGGCCGCAAGGGCGGCGTCGTGATCGTCAAGAGTGCAGTGAAGGGTGGTGCGCGAGCATGACCAGTCTCGAAAAGTCCACAGCCAACTTGACGCTCGACGTCAAGGAGGTCGGAGGCAAGACCAACGGCACCGTCGATCTCCCCGCGGAGATCTTCGACCGCACCGCGAATATCGCGTTGATGCACCAGGTCGTCGTCGCGCAGCTTGCTGCCGCACGCCAGGGCACGCACTCGACGAAGACTCGCGGCGAGGTTCGCGGTGGCGGCAAGAAGCCGTACCGCCAGAAGGGCACCGGCCGCGCTCGTCAGGGCTCGACGCGTGCACCGCAGTTCGTCGGCGGTGGCACCGTTCACGGCCCGCAGCCACGCGACTACAGCCAGCGCACCCCCAAGAAGATGAAGGCAGCCGCGCTTCGCGGTGCTCTCTCCGACCGGGCGCGCAGCGAGCGTATCCACGTGATCACCGAACTCGTCGCCGGACAGGTTCCCTCCACCAAGGGTGCTCGTTCGTTCCTCGCCGAGCTCACCGATCGCAAGAAGGTTCTGCTGGTCATCGGCCGCGCAGACCTGGCCGCATGGAAGTCCGTTCAGAACCTGGACGGAATTCACCCCATCGCGCCCGATCAGCTCAACACCTACGACGTGCTCGAGGCAGACGACGTGATCTTCAGCGTCGAGGCCCTGAACACCTTCATCGCCGGACCCGCCTCGGCCGCACAGGATTCACAGGAGGAGGACAAGTGAGCACCATTGCCGACCCCCGCGACATCCTGCTGGCCCCGGTCATCTCGGAGAAGTCGTACGGGCTCATCGAGCAGGGGACATACACGTTCATCGTGCACCCCGACTCGAACAAGACGCAGATCAAGATCGCAGTCGAGAAGGTTTTCGGCGTGACCGTGACCAGCGTGAACACCGCCAACCGGCAGGGCAAGCGCAAGCGGACCCGTTTCGGCTACGGCACGCGCAAGAGCACCAAGCGCGCGCTCGTGACCCTCTCGGCCGACAGCAAGCCCATCGAGATCTTCGGAGGCCCGGTCGCGTAAGCGGCCGGCGCTCACGAGGGTCCTCGAGGATCAAGGGACGAGAAAAACATGGCAATTCGTAAGTACAAGCCGACCACTCCCGGTCGTCGCGGCTCGAGTGTCTCCGATTTCGCGGAGATCACGCGCTCGACACCGGAGAAGTCGCTCATCCGCCCGCTGCACGGCCGCGGTGGCCGCAACGCACACGGCCGTATCACCACCCGTCACAAGGGTGGCGGTCACAAGCGCGCCTACCGGCTGATCGATTTCCGTCGCAACGACAAGGACGGCGTGCCGGCCAAGGTCGCTCACATCGAGTACGACCCCAACCGCACCGCCAACATCGCGTTGCTGCATTTCGCCGACGGCGAGAAGCGCTACATCATCGCGCCGAAGGGCATCTCGCAGGGTTCGCCCATCGAGTCGGGTGCTGCCGCGGACATCAAGCCCGGCAACAACCTCCCGCTGCGCAACATCCCCACGGGTACCACCATCCACGCGGTGGAGCTTCGCCCCGGTGGCGGCGCCAAGATGGTCCGCTCCGCGGGTGCCGGCGCGCAGCTGCTCGGTAAGGAAGGCCCCTACGCCACGCTGCGTATGCCGTCCGGTGAAATCCGTCGTGTCGACGTGCGCTGCCGCGCCACCGTCGGCGAGGTGGGCAACGCCGAGCAGTCCAACATCAACTGGGGCAAGGCCGGCCGCATGCGCTGGAAGGGCAAGCGCCCCACCGTCCGTGGTGTCGTCATGAACCCGGTCGACCACCCGCACGGTGGTGGTGAGGGCAAGACTTCCGGTGGACGCCACCCGGTCAGCCCGTGGGGACAGCCGGAAGGCCGTACCCGCAAGAACAAGCCGAGCGATCAGCTGATCGTCCGCCGTCGCCGCACCGGCAAGAACAAGCGATAAGCAGGAGGGAGTAGCAGATGCCACGCAGTCTGAAGAAAGGCCCGTTCGTCGACGACCACCTCCTGAAAAAGGTGGACGTTCAGAACGACAAGGGTACGAAGCAGGTCATCAAGACCTGGTCGCGCCGCTCGACCATCACCCCCGACTTCATCGGTCACACCTTCGCCGTCCACGACGGTCGCAAGCACGTGCCGGTGTTCGTCTCGGATGCGATGGTCGGACACAAGCTCGGTGAATTCGCGCCGACGAGGACCTTCAAGGGTCATATCAAGGACGACCGGAAGGCGAAGAGGCGATGACCAACTTCACCCCCACCGACAATCCGATCGCTCGGGCCACGGCCAAGCACGTTCGCGTGACGCCGATGAAGGCTCGTCGAGTCGTGGACCTGGTCCGCGGACGCAGCGTCGAGGATGCTCTGAACATCCTCAAGTTCGCACCGCAGGCCGCCAGCGAGCCCGTCGCGAAGGTCGTTGCCTCGGCAGCAGCCAACGCGGAGAACAACCTGGATCTCGACCCCAGCACACTGATCGTCGCCGCTGCCTACGTGGACGAGGGTGCAACCCTCAAGCGTTTCCAGCCGCGTGCACAGGGTCGTGCGTTCCGCATTCGTAAGCGCACATCTCACATCACGGTCATCGTGGAGAGCCTGCCCAAGACGGGTACCTCTGCGCGTGGTCGCCGGAAGGGAGCTCAGTAGTGGGCCAGAAAATCAACCCGCACGGCTTCCGACTCGGCATCACGACCGACTGGAAGTCGCGCTGGTACGCAGACAAGCAGTACGCGGAGTACGTCAAGGAAGACGTCTCCATCCGCAAGCTCCTCGCCACGGGCATGGAGCGGGCCGGCATCGCCAAGGTGGAGATCGAGCGCACCCGTGATCGGGTTCGCGTCGACATCCACACCGCGCGTCCGGGCATCGTCATCGGTCGCCGCGGCGCCGAGGCCGATCGCATCCGCTCCGAGCTCGAGAAGCTGACCGGCAAGCAGGTTCAGCTGAACATCCTCGAGGTCAAGAACGCCGAGTCCGAGGCACAGCTCGTGGCCCAGGGCGTGGCGGAGCAGCTCAGCAACCGCGTTGCTTTCCGTCGTGCGATGCGCAAGGCCATTCAGTCGGCCATGCGTCAGCCGAACGTCAAGGGCATCCGCGTTCAGTGCTCCGGTCGCCTCGGCGGCGCGGAGATGAGCCGCTCCGAGTTCTACCGCGAAGGTCGCGTTCCGCTGCACACGCTGCGTGCGGACATCGACTACGGCCTCTACGAGGCCAAGACCACCTTCGGTCGCATCGGCGTGAAGGTCTGGATCTACAAGGGCGACATCGTCGGCGGCAAGCGTGAGGTCGCAGCAGCGGCAGCACCGGCCGGTGACCGTCCCCGTCGTGAGCGTCCGTCTCGTCCGCGTCGCAGCGGTGCCTCGGGCACCACGGCGACCAGCACCGAGGCCGGCCGCGCAGCGACTGCAACCGCTGATGCACCCGCTACGACCGAGCAGAAGGAGGGCTGACGCATGTTGATCCCCCGTCGGGTCAAGCACCGCAAGCAGCACCACCCCAAGCGTTCGGGTGCCGCCAAGGGCGGAACTCAGGTGACCTTCGGTGAATACGGCATCCAGGCTCTCGAGCCCGCCTACATCACCAACCGTCAGATCGAGGCCTCCCGTATCGCGATCACCCGCCACATCAAGCGTGGCGGCAAGGTTTGGATCAACATCTACCCGGACCGCCCGCTCACCAAGAAGCCTGCCGAGACCCGCATGGGTTCCGGTAAGGGTTCGCCGGAGTGGTGGGTCGCCAACGTCAAGCCCGGCCGCGTGCTCTTCGAGCTCAGCTACCCGGACGAGCAGATTGCTCGTGAAGCACTGACGCGCGCGATTCACAAGCTGCCCATCAAGGCACGCATCATCACGAGGGAGGTTCAGTTCTGATGGCTACCGGTACCCCGGCTGCCGAGCTCCGCGAGCTCGGTGACGAAGAATTGATCAACCGCCTTCGTGAGTCGAAGGAGGAGCTGTTCAACCTCCGCTTCCAGATGGCCACCGGCCAGCTGGACAACAACCGTCGACTGCGCGTCGTTCGCCACGAGATCGCGCGCATCTACACCGTGATGCGCGAGCGTGAGCTCGGGCTGGCCGCAGGTCCTTCCGAGGACACGGCAGGTGACGCAGCATGAGCGAGGAAACAGTGACCGAAGAGACCCGCAACAGCCGGAAGACGCGTATCGGATACGTCGTCTCCGACAAGATGCAGAAGACGATCGTCGTCGAGCTCGAGGACCGTGTGAAGCACGCCCTCTACGGCAAGATCATCCGACGCACCACCAAGGTGAAGGCCCATGACGAGAACGGAGTCGCCGGCGTCGGTGACCGCGTTCAGCTCATGGAGACCCGTCCCCTGTCCGCCACGAAGCACTGGCGACTGGTCGAGGTCCTCGAGAAGGCCAAGTAGCACCTGCCCCACATCGCACGCAGCCCCGCACTCTTTCCGGAGTGCGGGGCTGCGTGCGTTTCGGTGAGGTGCGATTCTGCGTCCGCGTTGTGTATCCGCGTCGGCGGTGGGGCGCGCAGGTACAGAAGTCGGTCGCAGAATCGCTTACAGCCCGGCGCGCTCGAGTCCGGTGCGGAGAATACGGTGGAAGCGCTCCGGGTTCAGCAGGTCGCTCCAGGTCCAGCGAATCACGTGTATCCCCAGCAGCCGCAGTGCGTCCTCTCGCCGCTTCTCGTCGACCATCACCTCGGTGCTCACGTACTTGGTGACCCCATCGAACTCACCTACCAGTAGCCCGTCCCAGTCGAAGTCGGTGCGCGCGACGAAGCGGCCGTCATCGGTGACGAATCGGTGCTGCAGACGCGGCGGAGGGACATCGCGCCAGCGTGTCATCATCGCTCTGCTCCACGATTCGCCGATGCTCTCGGTGCGTGGGTCTGCGAATGCGCACGCTCTGCGAGCCACCGAGATACCTCGCCGCTTGCCGATGCGTGAGAGTGCGGCGTGGAGTTCATCGCGCTCGGCACCGGCGCGCAGCGCGGATTCCACCACACATACCGCCTGCTCGAACGTTCCCATGCACGCGGTGTCCACCGCAGTACGGGCGAGAGTGGTCACCGCCAGTCCGTCGACGATGGTTACTTCTCTCGGGTCCAACCTGACTCGGTGGAGCGTGCGCGGTCCTACTCTGCCGCCGCCCGATCCGTCCATCGTGAGGTGGATACGCGAGTAGTCGGGGCGCAGCACGGGAAGGGCGTGTAGAGCTGCCGCGGAGAGATGGCTGACCACGACGGGCGCGGCGCTCGCGTCCGCTGCCGCACGAACACGCACGCGGTATTGCGCGGCAGCGGTGAGCGCAGAGAAGTGCGCGGAATCTGTCAGAGCGCCGGGCCGCAGACGGGTGAGGCGGCCAGAGCGAACTCCGCTTCGGATCCCGGAATCGGTGAGCCCGCGATCGTGGGCCTCGCGCCGCGTGAAGAAGTCTTCGCTCATTCCCCGAGTGTGGGGGAGCGCCGGTCCCGCAACCCTCCCGAACCCACTCCCTGTGGACTAACGCAATTCTGCGCCCGTCCTGTGGATCAGCGGCGGCTATGGCCGGCGCGGATACACGGAACGGGCGCAGAATCGAAGGGGCTTACTTGTCGAGTGATACGTCCGATCCGGTCTTACCGGTCTTGCGGAACTCCATGTAGTCGCGCAGTTCACGGCGCACGACGGGGAGCAGCAGGTACAGGCCGATGATGTTGACGAAGGCCAGGGCGAACAGCGCGGCGTCGGCGAAGTCCAGAACCGAACCGAGCGAGAGCACAGTGCCGATGACCGTGAAGAGGCAGAAGATCAGGTTGAAGCTCTGCTTGGCAAAGGTGCTGCGCCCGAAGAGCGACGTCCACGCCTGCGAACCGTAGTACGCCCAGGTGATGACGGTGGACAGCGCGAACAGGGCGACGGCCAGGGTGAGAACGTAGGGGAACCACGGCAGCACGGTCTCGAACGCATCCGAGGTGAGCGTGACACCGCCGGCGGGCAGCTCGCCCGTTTGAGCAACCACTTCGCGCTGGTCCCGCCAGGTCTGCGTGTTGGCGATGACGATGGTCAGTGCGGTCGCGGTGCAGATGACGACGGTGTCGATGAAGGGCTCGAGCATGGCCACGAAACCTTCGGTGACCGGGTGGCGGGTTTTGACTGCCGAGTGTGCGATCGCTGCCGATCCCAGTCCGGCCTCGTTGGAGAACGCCGCGCGCTGGATGCCGATGATCATCACGCCCAGGACACCGCCGGTGATGCCGGTCGGGGAGAACGCACCACTGAAGATCTCGCCGAACGCGGCGGGGACCTGTTCGATGTTGACGATGATGACGATGGCACACGCGACGATGTAGACGATGGCCATGGACGGAACCAGCTTCGAGGTGACCGCCGAGATGGTCTTCATGCCGCCGATGATCACGAAGCCGACGAGGATCGCGACGACGAGACCGAACGCGAATTTCGCGCCGTCCGAGCCGAGGAACCCGTCGTCACCGCCGGTGACACTGCGCATCTGGGCGTAGGTCTGGTTGGCCTGGAACATGTTGCCGCCGGCGATGCCGAAGAAGATGATGATGATCGCGTAGAGGGTGGCCATGATCTTGCCGAAGCCGGCCATGCCACGTTCGGCGAGACCCTTGGTGAGGTACTTCATCGGGCCACCGGAGACGGTGCCGTCCTCGTGCACGTCTCGGTATTTCACGCCGAGGGTGCACTCGACGAACTTGGTCGCCATTCCGAGGAAGCCGGCCAGGATCATCCACAGCGTGGCTCCCGGACCGCCGAGTGTGACGGCGACGGCGACGCCGGCAATGTTGCCGAGGCCGACGGTGCCGGACACCGCGGCCGTGAGCGCTCGGAAGTGACTCACCTCGCCGGGCGCATCCACGTCGTCGTGCTTTCCGCTCACCAACTCGAGCGCGTGTTTGGCGCCGCGGATCTGCAACAGCTTGAACGTCGCGGTGAAGATGATCGCCGCTGCGAGGAGCCAGAGCACCACCAGCGGCACCGACGCCCCGCCGATGTCGATCGAGTAGAAGATCACGTTCGACACGGCCACCGTGATTGGGTCGAACGCGCTGTTGATCGCATTTTCGATCGAGCTCAGGGTCCCGCCGTCTGCGGCGAGGATTCCGATTGTGGACGTCATGGGCTCATTCGACGCCTTCCACGCGGTGCGTGACGGTATTTTGGCCCTATTCGGTCTAGGTTTTACTCAATCTTGATGTGACTGGTCACCGCGTCACACCAAACGCTTCTCGGGGCTCACGGTCTTGGCCGGATCACGCTCGACGATGTTTCCCAGCGCGTCGTCGATTTTGCCCAGCACGTCGGAATCCAACGTGACGTCCATTGCTTTGACGTTGTCGGCGATCTGCTCGGGCTTCGACGCGCCCACCAGGGCTGCGGCAATGTTGTCGTTGGCCAGCACCCAGGCGATGGCGAGCTGCGACATGGTGATCCCCAGATCGTCGGCGATCGGCTTCAACTTCTGTACTCGGGTCAACGTTTCGTCGTTCATGTAGCGCGAGATCATGTCCGCGCCGCCCTTGTCGTCGGTGGCGCGCGATCCCTCCGGCAACGGCTGTCCGGGAACGTATTTGCCGGTCAGCACACCCTGTGCCAGCGGAGACCACACCACCTGGGAGATGCCGAGTTCCTTCGACGCAGGCACGACGTCCGACTCGATGACGCGCCAGAGTGCCGAGTACTGCGGCTGATTGGAGACGATGGCGAATCCGCGCTGCTTCGCCAGCGACTGCGCTTCCCGCAGTTGGTCGGCGGTCCACTCGGATACGCCGATGTACAGAGCTTTGCCCTGCTGGACGACGTCGCCGAACGCCGCGATGGTCTCCTCGAGCGGCGTCTCGTGGTCGTAGCGGTGCGCTTGGTACAGGTCGACGTAGTCGGTGCCCAGACGGCGCAGCGAATTGTGGATGCCTTCGAAGATGTGCTTGCGAGACAGGCCGGTGTCGTTCGGTCCCGACTCGGCCACGGGGAAGTACACCTTGGTGAAGAGCTCGAGGCCCTCGCGTCGCTCGCCCGCGATGGCCTTGCCCAGCACCGTTTCCGCCGCACCGTTCGCGTAGACGTCGGCAGTGTCGAAGGTGGTGATGCCGGCATCGAGCGCCGCTTTCACGCACTCGGTTGCTACGTCGTTCTCCACCTGCGAGCCGTGAGTCAGCCAATTGCCGTAGGTGATCTCCGAAACCTTGAGTCCGCTGTTACCCAGAAATCTGTAAGCCATGCGAACAATGTTACCCGCGTGCCAGTTCGAGGACCTCCTCCTCGGTGGGCGGGCTCTTCGGGTGGTAGGTCAAACACAGGGGAGTGGCAGTTCTCCGGAACTCGGATCCCTCCACCGCAGCGTAGAACTGGCCGGCGGGCAGCCTGCCGACGTCCGGCACCGATCCACCCTTGGCGCGGGCCATCTCCTGCGCGGCCTGAATTTGCGCAGGGCTGTTGAGAAGTCCGTAGAACTGCGTTGCGGCGTTCCCGGCGATGCGGTTGTGCAGTCCCTTCGGGGCCTGAGTGGCGAACACCAGACCGAGCCCGTATTTGCGGGCCTGCGACGCCAACGCCAGCGTGCTGTGCGTTGCGGCGGTGAAGCGATCGGACGGGGCGTAGTTCTGTGCCTCGTCCATCACGAACAATCCACCGAGCGGGCGATCACCGGCGGGGTTCTTCTTGATCCAGGCGAACAGTCCCATCTGCAGCTGGTTGACGAAGTTCTGCTTCATCTCGTCCGTGGTCAGCCCCGAGAGGTTGATGACCGACACACGCGCCTTCTTGCCGTCGGCCGGAGTCAGCAGCACACTCGGATCCACGGGTGTGCCGGAGCCGGCGAGCATCGGGTCGTTGGTCATGGCCGCTTTGAGGTTCTCGGCCAGATCCGCGGCGATGCGGACTCCGTCGCGCATCTCCGTGGCGTCCTCCGGCAGATTCTCGAGGAGCTCGACGAAGTCCTCGAGAGAACCCGACGAACGACGACCGAATCCGTCGAGCGCTGCACGCAGTACCGCCAGGCGGTGTCGCGCCTTCTCGCTGGTTCCGGTAGCCGAGGCCGCGGGGGCGAGTGCTGCCAGTGCGGATTCCACCGAGGCGTCGAACTCGTCCCGGTTGTCGGCCACGCTGGCGAAGTCGGGAAGCGGTTGAAAGCTGAGGGGACGGCCCGACGACTTACGCGGAGTCCAGACCACGACATCGGTATCGCGCAGGTAAGCATCGGCTTTCGCCTGGTCGCCGGGCGGCCAGGTGCGCTCGTCCTCGGGCCACGGGGTGCCCAGGCGGGAGAGGTCGTTGTTGATGTCCAACACGATGGACGACACGCCCTGCAGCGCACACTCTTCGACCAGACGACGAATCAGCACCGTTTTACCGGACCCGGAACCGGCGAAGATGGCGGTGTGCTTACGCAGCGCCTCGAGCGGAATATGAACTTCGGCGTTGGTGCTGAGTTCGGTACCCATCTCGATACGGTCGCGGCGCTTCGGTGCCTGTGTCGGCGTCGGCTCGGATTCGATCAACGCTTGATCGTCGTCGACAACGCTGACGTCTGGCAGGACTTTGGTGAACAGTTCGATGCTGTGCGCCGGCTTGCGCGCCAGCAGCCAGGACGTCAGGGCCGGAGAGTTCTCGGTCCGCAGTGCACCCAACGCCAGCAGCGACCGGCGGTCCTCGTCACTCAACGCCATCTCGACGCCGCCCGCGCGGTGAAGCGCCGCGACCGTCTGCTCCGTCTTCGCACCGTTGGGCCACGGGTCGTTTCGGATCAGGATCAGACGCCGACGTGGCATGTCGATGTGCAGACCAGCCGCGGTGACGGCTCGTTCGATCCGGGCGAGCGCGGCTCGGGCGTTGGTGGAGGTGACGGCGCGGAAGCACCAGTGTTCTTCGTCGTCGGTGTCGCTGTCGACGGTATGACGAAGACGGGCGTGCAGTGCGGGTCGGCCACTGGGCGGCGGGTCCTGTGCGAGGCTGTCGTCCGAGCTTTGGTGCTCGTGGATCCAGGCATCGAGACCGGCGGACAACAGGGCCGGTACGAGGCTGTCCTCGTTGCCCGGCTCGAGGGGTCGCGAGACGTCGGCTGCGGCGCGTAGATTCTGGAAACGCTTGTCCAGTTCCTCGAGTTCCGACGGCTTCGCCTTGGGCAGCGCCGGCGCCTCCGAGCCACCGGAGGTGGCGAAGTCGGTCAGTTCGGCCGCGACGCCCGTCTCCAGGCAGTAGCGAATGTGCTTGTCGACGGCGATGAGCAGTTGCCGCGGGGTGAAATCCGGGGCCTTGTCGAAGGCGTCGACCGCAATCGGCCACGTCGGGTGCGGCGGAACGAACCCCACCTCGCGGAAGCATGCGGCGAGTCGGCGATCGAGGAGGAGTCGGCCAACATCGGAGGACGGAATGGGCTTGAGCCGCTGCGTGACTCGGAAGCGATCACGCATCGGCGCGACACCGCGGGCGGCAATCAGATCCCAGGCGCTCGACAGCGCCGACAGCACGGAAGCGGTGCGGGGCAGCGTCTCTCGCAGCGTCATCAGGCCGTGCGCGAGCTGCTCGACCACCTTGTCTTCCTGCTCGTCCGCGAACTCCTTGTCGGCGCCGGTGCGGGCCTGGGCGACGAGCGTGTCGATCTGGTCGATGGCCAGGATGGTCGGGCCTGTGATCGCAAGCAGTCGCGAAATGTTCTCGGCAATACCCTGATGACCCAGTTCGGCCCGGCGGATGCCCCAGGTCTCGAACTCGTCGGCATCGACGTCGTCGATGGACTGCAAGTACGCGTCGCCGATGTCCTGCACCGCAGCGTCGGGTGCCACCGACAGGACCAGTGCGCGCAGCGTGTGCTGTGAGGTCCTTCGATGCCGTGGGTGTGACTTGTAGACGGCGGTGACGAAGTCGTTCAGTGTCTCGAGGTCGATCATGGACTGCCCCATGATCTTCGAGCGCTGTTCCTCGCTCATCTCTCCGATGTCGCACAGGCGACGCAGGAGCATGTCGAGCTGGCTGTCGGCGCCCTCGCCTCCGTCCTGGCCCGAGGGTCGGTTCAGGTCGTCCAACATGCCCATCAGCGTCGACCGCCAGAAGCCGGCCGCGTCGAGCAGGCGGATGAGGAAGAAGTACCCGCCGCGCTTCTGCACTTCCTCGCGCACCTGGCCCAGCAGGTGGGTCTTTCCCGAGCCGGCAGGACCCTGCACGACGACGCCGAGAGGGCTTGCGTCGTCGGAGTTCTCGGCATCGGTGTACGCACTCATCACTTCGGTGAAGACCCGCTCGTGCATACCGGGGACGTGGACGTCCGACTGCGAACGCCACACGTCGTCGGGAGTCGGCGCCCAGCTCAGGCGTACCGATTCGAGCGCCAGAATTTGCTCGGACTTGGAATTGGTCGTGGTCTGGTTCGTCATCGCGGTCTCGCCCATCACTGTTCTATCGCCAGGAGGTGGTTGTCTTGATTGCCGACGACGACAGCGGCGGCTCGGTCCTCGTCGGTCAACGTCTTCTGATTCTCTTCGGGAATGAGCGAGACGTCGGGAGCCCGGCGCATCCGGGCGAGCGTGTCGTCGAGTTCGGCGCGGTCGATGTCGGGCAATGCCGGTCTGAGGCGGGACAGGCGAACCCACGCGCCGGGTTCGCGGGCCAGGGCGGCGTAGGTGTGGCGCACGCGGGCCTCCACGTCGATCGGCTCGGACTGCACGTGCGGCGCCACGAACGCGTTGGTGGGAGTGGGCAGTTCGGCGATCTCGGCCGGTGTGTCGCGGGGAAAGAACACCTCGGCGGGTCGGACGTCGTCTCGCTGGAACCAGCGCCCGAGACCCGCCATGACGGTGAACAGGGCCTTGCTGGGACCGGCGGCGCCTTTCGGCGCGTCGCTACCCATCAGATCGGCGCAGAACTTCCACCCCTTGTCGGTGAGTTCGAGCGTCATCGATCGGCCGTCCTTGCCGATGTCCACGAGCCCGAGTCGCACCAGGTGTTCACGCCGAGGTTTCGCGAGCACCGGGCCCAGCACGGACAGCTCCGGGTTCCGGACCGCTCGAGCCTCTGCCATCAGCACCATCAGCACCGCTACTTCGGTACCGGTCAGCTCGTCGCTCACGTGGTCGTTCCCTTCGATCGTCGTCGTCGGAGTGCTTGCTCGATGGTCGCCAGGACGTGCTCGTGATCGGTGAGCACGTCGTCGTTGGCGAAGCGTAGGACCAGGTAGCCGTGCGTCTGCAGAAGGTTGTCTCGTGATCGGTCGGCCGAGAACATCTGCGCCGCCCGGTGCTCCGGACCGTCGATCTCGACCACCACTCGATCGTCGGTCCACAGGACGTCGACAGTGAACGGCTGGTGGAGCGCCGTCAGCTGCACGACGCGGTTGTGGCCGCGGCCCACCGCCCAGGTACGCCCGTTCAGGAGTTCGTACAGATATCGCTCGGCTGGGCTGGCCGGATGCGGGCGACCCAGCACCGGTGGGTAGCTGAGCGGCCGGAATCGGTCGACGACGGTGGTCACGTCCCGGGGCGCAGGCGGGGTGTCGACGCGGATCGACGGGAACCGCTGCACCCGCGCTGCTCCGTGGCCGACGAGCGCGATTCCGATACCGGTCGAGCACAACCACTCCGCGGCAGCGGACACCATGTCGGGATCTGCATCGTGCGGGACGTCGATCACCAGCAGCGCCGATTCACGTCCGTGCGCCGAGATGACGACTCGTCGGGCGCCGCTCATGCGGACATCGCGGGAGAACCTCTCGGCACGCGGTGCATGCCCGGACACGTAGGAGTCGGCCAGGTGCGCCACGTACGGGCCGAAGTGGTCGGTGGTGGACGCCATCTCCTGTGCGCGGGCCTGCGCCGCACTGCGCGTCAAGGTCGAGCGATCGTCGTCGGACACACCGGGGAGCCACTGCGGAGCCAACTGGACGGCAGCTGTTTCCAGCGCATCGACCACCGCGTCCACCAGGTGCGTCGCCGACGATGCCGACAGCGCGAAGAAGAGTGTGACGGGGCCGTCGTCCGGGAGTGGGTCGACGGACGCGGCGAGGTCACGAGCGGTTGCTCCGTCGAGTCGTACGACACGGTCGAGAGGTATGTGGAGCCACCAGGGCAGGCCGGTTTCGGCTTCGGCGCGCGTCATCGCGACCTCACCCCCCGTACCGCCGGTTCTCATCACAGGAAACCGTACCCGGGCACGGAAGTTCGTGTCGTCCGGGTCGGAAGTCTCGCCTGGTTTCGCGAGCGCAGCGGTCACCGTCCGAGCAGGCCACCGAGAGCGCCGCCGACGCCTGCTTGCTGTCCGCCGCCGGTGCCGCCGATGAATCCGCCCGGCGGCTCCTCCGAGGGCTGGACGACGACGAAGCCCTGGCCCGAGAATTGCAACGTGAAGCGTTCGCCGGTGCTGCGTCCGATCAGTGTTCCGAAGTTCAGCTGATCGTTCCGCTTCACCGAGGTCTGCAGACTCGACGACCACGCGACCGCCGCCTGGGGATCGGCGAACGTCGGCTGATCCACGTTCAGGACCACCGGTTGGCCGTCCGTGGTGATCGCGATGCGTCCCTGGCCGGTGAAAATGCAGTTGAACAAGCCTGCGTTGCCACCCGCTGCGGCGCCGTGTACGCGGCCGATCGTGTAGGACACCGAGGTGTCGAAGGCCAGCACGTTCGCACCGTTGATGGTCAGACCGTCGCTGCCGTCGAGATCGATGATGTGCACGTCCTGCGCAGCGTTGGCCAGAAAGAGGTCACCGCGCCCCGACACTTTCATGAGCGGCACGCCCTCGCCGGTCACCGTGCGCCGGATCATGTTTCCGATGCCGCCGGATCCCTGAGCCTCGAACTTCAGATCGCCCTGGTAGGCGACCATCGACCCGGCGCGGGCCATGAGCTCGCCGTTCATCGCGACGCGGGCCATCTTGCTGCCCTGCTTCTGGATGCCGACGCCTTGGACCTCGGCGTTGGTGGGGGCGAACAGTTCGCTTCTCATGGCCAGTGCTCCCTGGGTCGGTGCGCGTGATGGTGGCTGCTGGGCTGGTGGCTGCTGGGCTGGTGGGTGCTGGGCTGGTGGCTGCTGGGTTTCGGAAGGCGGCTCGTCGTCGATGGTGATACCGAAATCGGTCGCGATGCCGGCCAGGCCGTCGTCGAATCCCTGTCCGACCGCGCGGATCTTCCATGCGCCGCCGCGGCGGTAGATCTCGACACACACCACGGCGGACTCGGTACCCAGCTCGGTGACGTCGAAGTGGACCGACTCCTCGCCGTGCTGATCGAACACGCCCACCGCCATGAATCCAGCCGTCCCGAACGTCGCAGGTCCGGTGCCGTCGAGACTGGCGGTGATCGCGATCGAGTCGACGTCCGGCGGAACGGCCGCAGTGTCGATGTGCACGACGCGTCCGTCGTACTGCACTCCCGGACCACGTGGGTTGTTGAAGAAGATCAGGTCGTTGTCGGACCGAACCTTGCCGTTGGAGCCGAGCAGGAGAGCCGAGACGTCGAGCGCGGACGCGCCCGACACCGTGACGCCGAGCGTCGCGGACGGCGACGGGCAGTTCTCCCCGCGTGCGAGAGTCTTCACGCCGTCCAGTGTGCACGGCCCCGCCGCTTCACGACAGGACACTCGCACAGATCATTCGATACCCACCGAATCATCGAATTCGGCCGAGACGTTCGACGGCGGCACCATGCCCCAGGCCTCGAGCTGTTCGCGAACCTGCTCGGCCGCATCGACGTTGAGTGGACCACTGGTCCACAACGCGTAGGGAAGATTCAGGAACCGTTGCTCCCTGACGGCCTCGAGCTCGGAGATACCCGGCCGTGCTTGCAGAAGCGCGACCTTCTCGGCGAAGGTCTGCGGCGGATAGTCGACGAACACGATGGCATCGGGATCTGCTGCTGCCACGCGTTCCCACGACACCGCCGTCCAGGTGTCGTCCAGATCCGCCACTGCGTTGACCGCGCCGGCCGCGTCGAGGATCGCCTGGGGTGCGCCGAACCTCCCGCTCGTGAACACGGTGTCGGTGGCACTGTCGAAGAGAAAGACCACCGGCGGACGTTCGGCTTTCGGCGCGGCCGCGAGTGCGGCGAGCCGATCGTCGAGGTCTTCGACGGCTCGCGCCGCGTCGTCCTCGCGGCCGGTGATGGTGCCGAGATTGGTCAGGTCCGTACGCAGCGCGTCCCACGGTTCGGTGATACCGCGTGCGCTACGCCCCTCTTCTTGCCGGCAGCTCTCGGTGAGGATGTACGGCGCGATGCCGTCGGCGCGCAAAGACGCCGGGGTGATGTTCTTCTCCTCGCTGTAGCCGTAGTTCCAGCCGGCGACCATCACGTCGGGGTCCTGCGCCAGCACGGTCTCGCGTGAGGGGTACGTCGTCGATACCGACGTCAGTTCGTCGACGGCGTCGCCGTAGTGCCGGCGCAAGGTCTGCTCGTCGCGCTGCACGCTCGAGACCGCCGCAACGGAGTCTTGCGCGCCCAGGGACAGGACCATCGACACCATGTTCCCGTCGTTGACGAACATTCCCGCGGCGGGAGCGGGAAACCGAACTTCCTGGCCGCAGTTGGTGACGGTCACCGACGGCCCGTCGGCGGTGGCGGGTGCGCTACACGCGACCACCCCGAGGGTGAGCAGGATCGGCAAAACGGACTTCTTCATGGTTCTCCCGGGTGTTGTACGAGGTTGTCGAGGCGAGTGCAAGCGAGCTAGCCGGCGGTACTGCCGAAGCGGTAGTTCCGCCGGCCCATCAGGACGAGGAAGATCGGGGCACCGATCAGGCCGGTGAGCACGCTCACCGGGATTTCACTGGGACGTGCGAGAACGCGGGTGCCGATGTCGACCCAGATCAGCAGCAGCGCTCCGGCCAGCGCGGCGGTGGGCAGCAGCGTGCGGTGCATCGGCCCCACGAGGATGCGGGCGACGTGCGGCACCACCAGTCCGACGAAGCCGATTCCGCCCGATACCGCCACCAGTACCCCCACCAGGACGGCGAGCAGGACGAACAGGGTCAGGCGCAGAGTGCGGACCGGGACCCCCAGCGACGTGGCGCTGTCGTGGCCCAGTAGCAGCGTGTCCAGCCGTCCCGACGCCGCCACCAACGCCGCTCCACATATCAGGACGGTCACCGCGGGAAGCAGTAACCGGGTGCGGTCTGCGCCGGCAAGCGATCCGAGCAGCCAGAACAGGACGGATTGTGCGGCCGCCGGGTCGCTGCTGCGGAACACGAGGTAACTGCTCAGAGACGAGAACGCGGATCCGAGGACGGTTCCGGTCAACACCAGGCGAAGCGGTGTCGGTCCGCCCTGAGCGACTGTGACCAGCAGTACCAGCGCGCCGGCCGCGAGGGCCCCGATCAATGCGCCCGCCGACAGCGCCCACACACCGGCAGCCACGAAGACGCCGGACGTGAGAACTGCCGCAGCCCCGACGCCGGCACCGGACGACACCCCCAGGAGATAGGGATCGGCCAACGGGTTGCGCACCAGCGTCTGCATGGCGACGCCGGCGAGCGCCAGGCCCGAGCCGACAATCGCCGCCAGCGCCGTTCGCGGCAACCGAAGCTCCCACACGATGGTGTCGAGAGCGCGCGGCACCGAGGTGCCGGTGAATCTGGCGGCCAGTGCGTCGACGACGGTCGAGACGGGCAGGGGCTCGGCACCGAACGCGGCGCCGAGCACCGCACTGGGCACGAGGAGGACGAACAGGGTCAGCAGGACGACGGTGGCGCGCGAACGGCGCCCGACCGCCACCTAGCCGGTTTCGAGTCGTCGCAAGACAGGCGTCGGTGGGGGCGCGGGTGGACTGCTCATCGCAAGAAACCTCCTGCAGGGCACATCGCGACCCTGATCGGAACTGGCGTGACGCCAGAAACTTCGGCGACGAGTGAGGTCTGGCTCCCGGTTCGAGGACTGGCTCGAGCTGGATACAGTGGCGCGACCGCTCCGAATTCTCATCGGATTCCCGACTCGTCGCCCGGAATGAGCAGATCGTAGCGATGTACCCCGGCGTCGACGCCGGGGGATCGTGGATTTGGTTCAAGCCCGCGTGTTCTCTACACTCGAACGGTTGCCCGTGGTAGACGCATGCGTCCGCCCGGTCGGCACAGACCGCGCGCGTCGGGTCGGTATCCGCCGCGTACGTACATCCAGGTCATCAAGGAGACCCATGATTCAGCAGGAGTCGCGACTTCGCGTCGCCGACAACACGGGCGCCAAGGAAATCTTGTGCATCCGCGTTCTCGGTGGCTCGGGACGTCGTTACGCCGGGATCGGCGACGTCATCGTCGCCACCGTCAAGGACGCGATCCCCGGTGGAAACATCAAGAAGGGCGAGGTCGTCAAGGCCGTCATCGTCCGCACCACCAAAGAGCGTCGCCGCGCCGACGGCTCGTACATCAAGTTCGACGAGAACGCTGCCGTTCTCATCAAGCCTGACAACGATCCCCGCGGCACCCGCATCTTCGGCCCGGTCGGCCGCGAGCTGCGCGAGAAGAAGTTCATGCGCATCGTGTCGCTTGCTCCGGAGGTGTTGTGAGATGAAGGTGCACAAGGGCGACACGGTTCTCGTCATCTCCGGTAAGGACAAGGGAGCGAAGGGCAAGGTCATCACGGCCTACCCCGAGACCTCCAAGATCCTCGTCGAGGGCGTCAACCGCATCAAGAAGCACACCGCTGCCTCGGCCAACGAGCGCGGCGCATCCTCGGGCGGCATCGTCACCCAGGAAGCTCCCATCCACGTTTCCAACGTCGCGGTCATCGACTCGGACGGCAACCCCACTCGCGTGGGCTACCGCACCGACGACAACGGCAAGCGCGTTCGGATTTCCCGTAAGAACGGGAAGGACATCTGATGACGACCACCGAGAACAAGATCGTTCCGCGCCTGAAGACTCGCTACCGCGAGGAAATCAAGGACGCGATGAACACCGAGTTCGAGTACGCGAACGTCATGCAGATCCCCGGCGTCGTCAAGGTCGTCGTGAACATGGGCGTCGGCGACGCTGCCCGTGACGCGAAGCTGATCAACGGTGCGGTCTCCGACCTCGCCGCGATCACCGGCCAGAAGCCCGAGATCCGCAAGGCTCGTAAGTCCATCGCGCAGTTCAAGCTCCGCGAAGGCATGCCCATCGGTGCGCGCGTCACCCTCCGTGGCGACCGCATGTGGGAGTTCCTCGACCGCCTCGTTTCTGTCGCGCTTCCCCGAATCAGGGACTTCCGCGGCCTGTCGGGCACGCAGTTCGACGGAAACGGCAACTACACGTTCGGCCTGAACGAGCAGTCGATGTTCCACGAGATCGACGTCGACAAGATCGATCGCCCCCGCGGCATGGACATCACCGTCGTCACGACGGCCACCAACAACGACGAAGGCCGCGCGCTGCTCAAGCACCTCGGCTTCCCGTTCAAGGAGAACTGAGCGTATGGCAAAGAAGGCGCTGGTCAACAAGGCCAACAAGAAGCCGAAGTTCGCGGTTCGCGCATACACGCGCTGCCAGCGTTGCGGCCGTCCCCACGCGGTGTACCGCAAGTTCGGCCTCTGCCGTATCTGCGTCCGCGAGATGGCACACCGCGGCGAGCTGCCCGGAGTGCACAAGAGCTCCTGGTGATCTGAGAGTTCTACCGACAACGGCCCTGCCTCGTCATCGACGAGGTGGGGCCGTTTCGTGTGTCAGGTCCACTCTGGATCAGCGTCTCGATGAGTTTTCGCTCGGCAGGTTGTCTGTACGTTCGTAACCCGCCACCGACCCAGGAGCGCACCATGTCTCGGATGATCTTCGTCAACCTGCCAGTCAAAAACGTCAAAGCCAGCCGCGAGTTCTTCGCCGGCCTCGGCTTCGATTTCAACGATCAGTTCAGCGATGAGCACACCGCGTCGATGATCGTGAACGACCAGGCCATCGTGATGCTTCTCGAAGAAGCGAAGTTCAAGAGCTTCATCCGCGACGACATCGCGGACACGTCGCGGGTTCGGGAGGTCCTCGTCGCCGTCTCCGCCGACAGCAAAGACGACGTGAACACCACGTGTGACAAGGCCTTGAGCACTGGCGGATCGGCGTGGACGGACCCGCAGGATCACGGATTCATGTACGGCCGCTCCTTCCTCGACCTGGACAACCACGTCTGGGAGGTCATCTGGATGGACCCGGCCGAGGTGTCGGGCGAGCACTAAGCCGTTTGGCGCACCGTTCAGCAATGGGCGCACGCTGCACGGTGCGCCGACCGCTGGACGGTGCGCCGAAACAGTAGTCAGCTCTTCTGATCGACATCGACCAGCAGCAACAAACCTCGGTCTGCCAGCGCCGCGACCAGCGCTGCGAGTCCGACGGTCCGGCAACCGGGTGGATGACCGGGCGCGCCCATTTCGCGGTAGGTGTCGGCTATCAGTACCTCCGCGCGCTCTGCGTCGTAGCCCACGACGATAACGAAATGACCGACAGCCCAGCCGAGTTCGGGATCGGTGATCGGCCCGGTGTGCACGTTCGCAAGAATGCCGACGGGTGTATCGAGCAGCGCGCCGAACAGGCGAACCAGCGATGTCGCATTCGGGGTGGGGACCCGGACGACAGCGATGTCCGCGCAGCACGACTCGACGCCGGCTGCCACCCCGGCCGCGGTGGTGCCGGCAGTGTCGGGGTCACCAGCGCGGGGAAGTTGGTCCCACCCGGTCGTCACCAGCGGCGCTCCGATCGGACGCGATCCGTCCAGCTCGTGCGGCCAGATCGAGGTCCCCGACGCCGATGCCAGCGCCGCGACAGAGGGCGGCGACGCGAGCAGTGCGTGCAGTGCCAGATGCGCGGTGAACGGACCGCACAGTTGATCCGGCTGGGGCAGTGCGGGAGCGTGTGCTGCGAGTATTGCTGCAGCACCGCAGAACTCGCGCATCAATAAAGCCACCGCAGGGATTCGAGCACCTCGTTCTCGGGGTGCCGTGAAGCCCAGAGTGCGTCGGCATCGCGGCAGGCGAGAAACGCACCCAGCAAGTCCTCGCCCAGGACGTCACGCATCAACGCGCTCTCGGCCAGGTGTGCCCGTTGCTCCGCATGTGTCGTCGCGAGTGCCGTGATCCCTGCGGAGTCGCGCTGCGCTGCGGTCCAATTGCCGACGTCCTCCTGCACCGGCGCGGGCAGCTCCATCGAGCGTTCGATACCGGTGAGTCCCGCAGCGACGGTGACCGCGAGGGCCAGATACGGGTTGGCCGAGGCATCGCAGGCTTTCAACTCGACGTTGGTGTGGTTCGGCCCCAGCAACGGCGACGACGGCACCAGCCGCACCGCCGCTTCTCGGTTCTCGACGCCCCAGAACGCGAATGCGCCAGCCCAGTATCCGGGCCGACGACGCAGCAACGATCCGGTGCTCGGCGCGGTGACGGCGGCCACTGCAGGAAGCTCGGCGAGCAGTCCGGCAATGTAGCCGCGCCCGGTCCCCGACAGCCCATGCTCGTCGTCGCCGGTGAAGGCGTTGTGGCCGTCTCGCGCCAGGGACGTGTGCAGATGCCACCCGTTCCCGGCGTCGTGAACGCTCGGCAGGGGAGCAAAGCTCGCGCGCAGACCGTGTGCGCGAGCCGCGGATTGAATCGTCTGCCGGGCCAGTACCTGCGCGTCGGCGGCTTCGACCGCACCCAGAGGTGACAGTGCGATCTCGACTTGAGACCGCCCGTATTCGGCGTGCAGCTGACCCACCGCGAGGCCGTTGGCGTCGAGGTCGCGCAGCAACTGCACCGCGAACTCCTCGACATCGCGCACCGCGTTCGCGGAGTAGGCGGGACCGCGGTGGGCGGAGTGGCCATCTGATTCGCGGGTGAGGAGCACTTCCATCTCGAACCCGGCCCGCACGTCGAAACCCAGCTCGGCCGCTCGGGCAACCTGGCGTTCGAGCACCGCACGCTGGTCGTAGGGCCACGGTGATCCGTCGGCGGAAAGCTGGCGGCCCTGCGCCCATGCCAGTCCGGGCTGGCCCGCCAACGGTGTCACCGTGTCGAGCAGCGGGAGCAGCCGCACGTCGCCTGACGGTGTCGACAGCCCGTCGTGAGCGAAGGTGATGCCGTCGTGCGAGTCGAAGACCGCGAACACGGCGGTCACTCCCACGCCGCGGCGCGCTGCAGCGGGAAGCTCGGCCGTCGGAACGGTTCGGGACCGGACGATGCCGTTGTTGTCGACCCAGCCGACGGTCACACCGACGATGTCGCGGTGGCGCAGCTCGGCGACGATCTGGTCCGGTTCACTGGGTCCCGTCATGGTGCGACGCTAGCGTGCCACGATGGACGGCGATACCTATCGAGAGGACGTCCATCGTGGTCGACAAGAATTCCGCTGCAGACATCGACTTCTACTTCGACCCGGTATGCCCGTTCGCGTGGATGACCAGCAAATGGGTCCGCATGGTGCAGTCGCAACGTGAGTACACGGTCGAATGGAAGTTCATCTCCCTGCGCCTGATCAACGCGCACATCGACTACGACGCGCACTTTCCGCCCGAGTACGAAGCGGGACACACTGCCGGGCTTCGCCTGCTGCGGGTGGCGGCGAGCGTTCGGGCCCAGCACGGGCAGGACGCGGTGGCGGCGCTGTATGCAGCGTTCGGTACCAGGATCTTCGACAGCCCTCCCGACCCCGAGGAAGATCCCGGCCACCGGGGCACGGCGGACTTCCTCGGTCCGATTCTGACGGAGTTGGACCTGCCCGAGTCGCACGTGGCCGCGCTCGACGACACGTCGTGGGACGAGACCATCCAGGGTGAGACCGATGCTGCCCTCGCTCTGACCGGTAAAGATGTCGGCACACCGATCATTCAGTTCTCCCCGCCCGAGGGCGTCGCGTTCTTCGGCCCGGTGATCTCCCGGCTGCCCAGCGAGGACGAGGCCGTCGAGTTGTGGGACCACGTGGTGGGACTGGCTAGTTTCCCCGGCTTCGCCGAACTCAAGCGGAGCCTGCGTGAAATGCCGCAGTTGGTCGGCTTCGGAGTCGCCGAGGGCGATGTGGGCAAGCAGGAGGACTGGCACGGGGGCAGTCGGCGTCAGAAGAAATAGCCGCTACACCGAATTTTCTACACCAGGTCTGCGTCGACTGCGGCCTTCTGTACCTCGTCGAATCGGTCGGCGTGGCGCAGGTCGACTTCCTCCTCGACGCTGTGCTCGGTCAGCCGCGCCGTGACGACGAATGCGGTGACTGCGACGGCGAACGCGACCATGGTGGCCCACCCGTCGAAGCCCGCGCCGAAGACGGTGTTCTCGATGTAGAACAGGTCGTTCGGGGCACCGAAGATGGTGGGGGTGAAGATCAAGAAGACGATCCGCACGCCGCCGCCGACCACAGCGGAGACCAGAGCCGCGGTCACCGTCGATCGACGCCAGAACAGGCCGCCGATGAACGGTGCGATCAGGCAGGTGAGCATCAGGTCGAACGCGAGCGCCAGCATGATGCCGGTCTGACTGACCCGAATGGCCAGGAAGATGCCGATCACCACCACCGGGATCATCGCGCGGCGAGTGCTGCGAAGCAGGGGATCACCACTGGTCTCCGGGTCTTTGCGAATGCCCAGGATGTTGCGCACCGCGATGGCCGAGGTGGCCAGGATGGCGCCCGACGCGGTGGAGAACGACGCCGCGACGATGCCCGAGAGCGCCAGCATCGCCAGCAGGACCGGCGCAGGGCCGTCGAGAAGTTGGAACATCACCGGAGCGACATCGGCGGTCAAGCCCAGCACGTCGGTGGCGGTGAGAGCGATGAGCGACCACAGCACGCCGATTCCGAAGGTGAATCCGGCGCCGATGAAGCACGATTTCTGCGCGATCTCCGGGGTGCGGGCAGAGAAGATGCGCTGCATGAAGTCGATGGCCACGAGGTCGCCCACCCCCAACGCGATGAGGGTGGCCCAGTTGATCGGTGCGCCCGCATCGGCGCTGGTGAGTTGTTCGAGGTCGAAAGGACCCATGCCGTCGGGAACGGAGATGCCCAGCTCGATGGCGACCCAGACGAACAGTGACACCGTGGCGACGACGGTGATCACGGCCTGGATGACGGCGGCGTAGGTGTCGGAGTAGAGCCCGCCGCCGATGGTGTAGGCCAGCACCAGGAGCACTGCGACCACCACGCCCGCGGCGTACGGCAGGCCGGTGAAGTACTCGATGAGGAAGCCCATTGCGACGAGGTTTCCGGCCAGCAAAATGGTGAACGCGAAGATCATCAGCACCGACGCCGTCACTTCGGTCTTGCGGTCGTAGCGCCGCCGAAAGAAGTCGGCCAAGGTGTAGAGCCCGATTCGGTTCATCGGCTTGGCCAGGAACAGCCCCGAGATCAGTAGGCAGATCGCCAGCCCGATGGCCAGCGAGGCCCCCGCCCAGAAACCGGCCCCGGAGCTGAGATCGGTGTTGCCGACGATGGCGTTCGAGTCCACGGCGGAGGTCGCCAATGCCACCGCGACGAGTGGTACCCCGAAGGATCGGCCCGCGACCAGATAATTCGCACTGTCGCCGTCCACCTTCTTGGCGACGGCGATGCCGACTCCCAGCATGAGTGCGACGGTGAGTGCGACCCCGAAGATGATCATCGAACTATTGCGCCGGAAGCGTGTTACCGGTTACGTCTTTCTGTGTCACCGGCGTGTGACAACTGGCTCACAGTGCCTGAGCTGCGCGGATTTGGCTCGCGGTAGTGGACTCCCTTACACTTGGCCGGTTGCCCGGGATCCGTCGTGCCTGCACACGGCCCGCTGCGACCACAGACGGTAGAGGTTCACCAGCTTGTCAGTGCTGACGCACTGGCGGGAGCTACCACCCCTGACCGGCAACAGTCGGTCAGGACAGAACACTTCGCTGTAGGCCCACGATGTGTCGCACGAGGCCCGCTCACCTGCGGGAACCGGTGTCGCGCGTGTTGCATGGGAACCGCTGCGAGAAAGGGCCATGAACTCTGTCATGACCATGACCGATCCAATCGCAGACTTCTTGACGCGTCTGCGCAACGCCAACTCGGCGTACCACGATCAGGTAAAGTTGCCGCACTCGAAGATCAAGGCGAACATCGCCGAGATCCTCAAGCGTGAGGGCTACATCTCCGAGTACAGCACCGAGGACGCCGAGGTGGGCAAGACCCTCATCGTCGATCTCAAGTACGGCCCCAGCCGCGAGCGCAGCCTCGCCGGTGTGCGCCGGGTGTCCAAGCCGGGACTGCGTGTGTACGCAAAATCCACCAATCTGCCCAAGGTGCTCGGCGGCCTCGGCGTGGCGATCATCTCCACGTCCACCGGCTTGCTGACCGATCGCCAGGCGGCCAATCAGGGCGTCGGCGGCGAAGTCCTCGCGTACGTCTGGTAAGGGAGGCCACCACTATGTCGCGTATCGGAAAGCTTCCTGTGACAGTTCCCGCCGGAGTCGATGTCACCATCGCCGGCCAGGATGTCACCGTCAAGGGACCCAAGGGCACCTTGAACCTCACCATCGCAGAGCCGATCGTCATCGAGAAGAACGATGACGGATCCCTCGCGGTTACTCGGCCCGACGACGAGCGTCGTAGTCGCTCGCTCCACGGCCTCTCGCGCACTCTCGTCGCGAACCTCATCACGGGTGTGACCACCGGTTACACCACGAAGATGGAGATTCACGGCGTCGGCTACCGCGTGGCACTGAAGGGCAGCGACCTCGAGTTCGCTCTCGGCTACAGCCACCCGGTGCCGATCACGGCGCCCGACGGCATCACCTTCGCGGTCGAGACGCCCACCCGATTCTCGGTTTCGGGCATCGACAAGCAGAAGGTCGGCCAGATTTCTGCCAACATCCGTCGTCTCCGTCGTCCCGACCCGTACAAGGGCAAGGGCGTTCGGTACGAGGGTGAGCAGATCCGCCGCAAGGTCGGAAAGACAGGTAAGTGATGAGCAATTCAACAGCAGCAACCAAGGGTTCTGCATCGAACCCGAAGCGCATCCCGTTGGGCAAGGACGCCTCCACGCGTCGTCGCCTGTCCAAGACGCGTCGTCACTTCCGTCTCCGCAAGAAGGTGTCCGGCACCGCCGAGCGTCCCCGTCTCGTGGTCAACCGCTCTTCGCGTCATCTGCACGCCCAGCTCGTCGACGATCTGACCGGCCGCACACTCGCAGCCGCGTCCAGCATCGAGGCCGATGTGCGTGCCACCGAGGGTGACAAGAAGGCTCGCGGCGCCAAGGTCGGCGCACTCATCGCCGAGCGTGCCAAGGCAGCCGGCATCGACGCCGTGGTCTTCGACCGCGGCGGCCACGGTTACGCCGGACGCATCGCGGCTCTCGCCGATGCAGCTCGCGAAGGCGGGCTGAAGTTCTGATGACCAACGCAGCGAAGATTCAGCTCACCAACGGAAGGACAGCCTGATGCCGGGACGTCAACGGCGTGACGGCGGAAGCGGACCCGCCGGAGCCAACAGTGGACCCAACGCCGGCGGAGGTGACAACCGCGGCGGAGACAACCGCGGCGGTCGCGACCGTCGGGACTCTCGTGGCGGCAACGCCCCCGAGAAGAACAACCTCGAGCGCGTAGTCGCGATCAACCGCGTCTCCAAGGTCGTGAAGGGTGGTCGTCGCTTCAGCTTCACCGCCCTCGTGATCGTCGGCGACGGAAACGGACTGGTCGGCGTCGGCTACGGCAAGGCCAAGGAAGTTCCCGCCGCAATTCAGAAGGGTGTCGAGGAAGCGCGCAAGAGCTTCTTCCGCGTCCCGCTGATCGGCAGCACGATCACGCACCCCGTCCAGGGTGAGGCTGCGGCCGGTGTGGTCATGCTGCGCCCGGCAAGCCCCGGTACCGGTGTCATCGCCGGTGGCGCGGTGCGTGCCGTGCTCGAGTGTGCAGGTGTCCACGACATCCTCGCCAAGTCGCTCGGTAGCGACAACGCGATCAACGTCGTGCACGCCACCGTTGCAGCGCTCAAGAGCCTGCAGCGTCCGGAAGAGGTCGCGGCTCGTCGTGGTCTGCCGATCGAGGACGTTGCTCCCGCCGGCATGCTGCGCGCTCGCGCCCAGGCAGCAGCAGGGGGTGCAGCACATGGCTGAGCTCAGAGTGACCCAGATCAAGAGCACCATCGGTCAGAAGAAGAACCAGCGTGACAGCATTCGCACGCTGGGCCTCAAGAAGATCCGTCAGACGGTCGTTCGCGAGGACACCCCGCAGAACCGCGGGCTGATCAATGTGGTGCGTCACCTCGTGACAGTTGAGGAGGTCTGACATGACCATCAAGTTGCATCATCTTCGCCCCGCACCGGGTTCGAAGAGCGCCAAGATCCGCGTCGGTCGCGGTGAAAGCGGCAAGCGCGGCAAGACCGCCGGTCGCGGTACGAAGGGTACGGGCGCACGCAAGAACGTGCCCGCACGGTTCGAGGGTGGACAGATGCCGCTGCACATGCGGCTTCCCAAGCTCAAGGGCTTCACCAATCGCAACCGCGTCGAGTACCAGGTCGTGAACCTCGTCGACATCGAGCGTCTGTTCCCCGAGGGCGGCGAGATCTCCAAGAGCGATCTGGTGGCCAAGGGCGCAGTGCGCAAGAACCGCCTGGTCAAGATCCTGGGTGACGGCGACCTGTCGGTGAAGGTGTCCATCACCGCCGACAAGTTCACCGGCAGTGCCAAGGAAAAGATCACTGCAGCCGGTGGGTCCACCACCGAGTTGTGACGGACCTGTTCGTCCCGATGGCCGTGGTACGACTTTCGTGCCACGGCCGTCGGTCGTTCGGCGGCCGCATCGCGTACCGGCTTCCTCGCTCGGGGCACCGCCGCTCGGTCCGCTGTTAGAGTTCGACGGGGCGCCCGTGCGTCTCGACCATCTCCCCTCGTTTAGTCACCCCGTCCAGGAGGATCGTTGCTTTCCGCCTTTGTGTCGGCCCTCAGGACCCCTGACCTGAGACGGAAGATCCTCTTCACGCTCGGCTTGGTAGCTCTGTACCGCTTCGGCGCGACACTGCCGTCGCCCGGTGTGGACTACGGCAACGTCCGTCAGTGCATCGACCAGGTGTCCGGTGGCGATTCCGCCGGCATCTACTCGCTGATCAACCTGTTCTCCGGCGGCGCACTTCTGCAGCTGTCCGTGTTCGCGATCGGCATCATGCCCTTCATCACCGCGAGCATCATCGTCCAGCTCCTCACCGTGGTCATCCCACGGTTCGAGGAACTCCGCAAGGAGGGCCAGGCCGGCCAGGCGAAGATGACGCAGTACACCCGGTACCTGTCGATCGCCCTCGCTGTTCTCCAGTCCACCGGTCTGGTGGCTCTGGCGTCGCGCGGTCAGCTGCTGGTGGGCTGCAACCTCGACATCATCGCCGACCCGTCCATCTTCGGACTGGTCACCATCGTGCTGGTGATGACCGCGGGCGCTGCGGTGGTCATGTGGTTCGGTGAGCTCGTCACCGAGCGGGGCGTCGGCAACGGTATGTCGCTGCTGATCTTCGCCGGTATCGCCTCGCGCATCCCGTCCGAAGGCAAGTCGATCCTCGACAGCCGCGGCGGCATCGTCTTCGCCCTCGTCTGCTTGGCCGCGCTGGCCATCATCGTCGGCGTCGTGTTCGTCGAGCAGGGACAACGCCGAATCCCCGTCCAGTACGCCAAGCGGATGGTCGGCCGGCGGATGTACGGCGGATCGTCGACGTACCTGCCGCTCAAGGTCAACCAGGCCGGTGTCATCCCGGTGATCTTCGCGTCGTCTCTGCTGTACCTGCCCAATCTCATCGCGCAGCTGACGTCGGCCAGCACCGCCGCGAATCCCAACTGGTGGCAACGCGCCATCAACACGTATCTGGTGAACCCGGCGAACCCGGTGTACATCGGGATCTACTTCGGCTTGATCGTCTTCTTCACCTACTTCTACGTCGCCATCACGTTCAACCCAGAAGAGCGTGCAGACGAGATGAAGAAGTACGGCGGCTTCATCCCCGGCATCAGGCCAGGGCGCCCCACCGCCGACTACCTCAATTTCGTTCTCAGCCGCATCACGCTGCCCGGCGCCATCTACCTCGGCACCATCGCCGTGCTTCCCAACCTGTTCCTCGACATCGGTAACTCCGGTGGTGCGCAGAACCTGCCGTTCGGCGGCACTGCGGTGCTCATCATGGTGAGCGTCGGACTCGACACGGTGAAGCAGATCGAAAGCCAGCTGATGCAGCGCAACTACGAAGGGTTCCTCAAGTGAGACTCGTCCTCCTCGGTCCTCCCGGAGCAGGCAAGGGCACGCAAGCATCGCTGCTGTCCGAAAAGCTCGGCATCCCCCACGTGTCCACCGGCGATCTGTTTCGCGCGAACATCGGCCAGAAGACCCCATTGGGTGTCGAGGCCAAGAAGTACCTCGACGCGGGTGACCTGGTTCCCAGCGAACTGACCGTCGACATGGTGCGTGACCGCTTGGCAGAGCCCGACGCCGTCAACGGCTTCATTCTGGACGGCTTTCCCCGGTCGACCGGGCAGGCCGACTCGCTCGCGACGATCCTCGAGGAGTCCGGGCACAGTCTCGACGCCGTCGTGTCGTTCGAGATCGACGAGGACGTGGTGGTGGAGCGCATGCTCGCCCGCGGCCGTGAGGACGACAAAGAAGACGTCATCCGCAACCGGATGAAGGTCTACCGCGACGAGACCGCGCCGCTGCTCGACTACTACTCCGGGCACGGCGGGCAGGCCGGAGGCCGGTCGGCTCTCCTTATCACGGTCGACGCTGTTGGTGAGGTCGACGATGTGAACAAGAAGGTTATCGACGCGATTCAGAGCGACAGCTGAGCCATGGCTTTCGGACGTAGGCGCAAGGTCGTTCCGTTCCGCAGCGCCGGCGAGCTCGATGCCATGGCCGCGGCGGGAGCGATCGTCGGTGCGGCTCTGGTGGCTGTGCGTGACGCCGCCAAGTCCGGCGTCTCCACGCTCGAACTCGACGAGGTCGCAGAAGCCGTGATCCGCGACGCGGGCGCCGTTCCGTCGTTCCTGGGGTACCACGGGTTCACCGGCAGCATCTGCAGCTCGATCAACGAACGCGTGGTGCACGGCATCCCCAGCAAGGCCGACGTTCTGGCCGAGGGCGATCTGATCTCGATCGACTGCGGCGCCATCCTCGACGGGTGGCACGGCGACTCGGCGTGGACGTTCGGCATCGGCGACATCATCGAGGCCGACCAGATGTTGAGCGAGGCCACCCGCCTCTCCATGGAGGCCGGTATCGCCGCGATGCTGCCGGGAAACCGGCTGACCGACGTCTCGCACGCGATCGAGCAGGGGACCATCGCCGCGGAGAAGGCGCACGGGCGTTCTTACGGCATCGTCGACGGTTACGGCGGTCACGGCATCGGCCGCGAAATGCACATGGAGCCGTTCCTGGCCAACGAAGGTGCGCCCGGCAAGGGTCCCGAGTTGGTGGTGGGGTCGACGCTGGCGATCGAGCCGATGCTGACGCTGGGAACGCACGAAACCCGGGTACTGCACGATGACTGGACCGTCGTCACCACCGACGGATCACGTTCGGCGCACTGGGAACACACGGTGGCCGTCACCGATGATGGGCCGAGGATTCTCACCCTCCGCCCGTGACGGTTCTGGCCGGCGGATCAGGCCCAGTGTTCGGCCGGAATTTCCTCGCCTGTCTTCGGTGCCGGCGGTGGGGTGCCGTCCCCGAACGGTGAGCCGCCCAACGCTTCACGACCGTGCGGGCTGAGCCAGCTGGACAGGTCCGGACCCTTGGGCACGATGCCGGTGGGATTGATGTCGGTGTGTACCTCGTAGTAGTGCGACTTGATGTGCGCGAAATCGATGGTGTCGCCGAATCCGGGAGTCTGGAACAGATCGCGCGCGTACGCCCACAGCACCGGCATCTCGGAGAGCTTGCTGCGGTTGCACTTGAAGTGGCCGTGGTACACCGGATCGAATCGTGCCAGCGTCGTGAACAGGCGGACGTCGGCTTCGGTGATGGTTTCGCCAACCAGGAAGCGTTGATTTTCGAGCCGCTCAGTGAGCCAGTCGAGGCGCGAGAACAACGCGTCGTACGCCTTCTCGTAGGCCTCCTGCGAACCGGCGAAACCGCACTTGTAGACGCCGTTGTTGACGTCCTGGAACACCAGCTCGGCCACCTCGTCGATCTCGCCGCGCAGCGCCTCGGGATACAGATCCGGGGCACCGTCGCGGTGGAAGGCGGTCCACTCCGTCGAGAAGTCGAGAGTCATCTGCGGGTAGTCGTTGGTGACCACCTCGCCGCTGGAAATTTCGACCATCGCGGGAACCGTGATGCCGCGTGGATAGTCCGGGAACCGTGCGAGAAACGCATCCTGGAGCCGCGGGATCTTCAGCACAGGATCCAGTCCGTCCGGGTCCAGATCGAATGTCCAGCTTCTCTTGTCGTGGGTCGGTCCGCAGACGCCCATCGAGATCGCGTCCTCGAGCCCGAGCAGCCGACGCACGATGATGGCTCGGTTGGCCCACGGGCACGCGCGAGCAACCACGAGGCGATACCGTCCTGCCTCCACCGGGTAGCTGCCGGCGCCGTCGGAGGTGATGCGATCCTCGATGTAATTGGTGTCGCGGTCGAAACCGCCCTTGTCCACGTAGGAGCCGGAGTCGCTGTCGGTGGTCATAGATCTCAACTTACCCGGGCGTGGTCAATTCCATTCGTATGCGCACCCCGAGTTCGGTGAAACCGAGGGAACGGGCGAACAACCGCGCCGCAGAATCGTCCATCGGTACCGTCCATTGCGGAATCAATCCGCCGTCGATCGCGTCGTTGGTGGCCAACCGGGCTGCGGTCGATCCGAACCCGCGGCGACGGTAGTGCGGGGCGGTGACGGCAACCGTGTCGGCGATGAATCCCTGCCATTCCACATAACCGGCGGCGGCAGCGGGCGCGGCGTCGGCCTCACCTGCTGCGTCGTCGAAGACGGTGAACCACGAGTCGACGTCGGCCGGGCGGATGCCGGCGGCATCGTCGGGAGGAACCGCCGCAACGACTCGTCGGGCGTCGCCCTTCTCGTGCGAGATCAGCGGACGTTCCATGCGTACGTCGCTTCGGCTGTCGTCGAGGTAAGCCAGTACCTGCGGGCCGGCGCACCGACCGCGGTGCGATCCGGCGATGTCGGCGAGACCGTCACGCGTCGCGAGGACGTCGTTGGAGATCCGGCTCGCGCGGTCGATCATTTCTTCGGGGGCCACCAGCACGGCGTGGCCGTCGAGTACGACGAACGTGAGGTCGGTGGTGTCGTCGTCGATGACGTGGAGGCGGTCCGCGTCGTCGAGCGAGGAGTGGTCTCCCAGGCCGAGTTCGCGGGCCCAGGCGAGTCGGACGATGTCGATCTGATGCGAGTTCATCGGAAACCACGGTAACCGCGCGGCGCCGGGTGGCCACCCGGCCACCCCGACAACGAGGAAGGGCCGCATCTTCTCGACGTGAGAGGATGCGACCCTTCGAGTGATAGGTGTGCAGGTCAGCCCAGCAGTCGCTGCATGGTGTCGATCTCCCGCTGCTGAGTGGCGACGATGGTGCGGGCCATCTCCTGCGCGTCAGGGTTGGAACCGTCCGCGATCTCGGTGTTCGCCATCTCGATGGCACCGGTGTGGTGAGCGATCATCATCGACAACCACTGCCGGTCGAACTCCGAACCCGAGAGAGCCGTCAAGGTTTCCATGTCCTGTTCGGTCATCATGCCGCTGCCCGAGTTGTGATCCATACCGCCCATCGAGCCCATGTCGGCGTCGGGTGCGGGCAGGCCCCAATCGGCCAGCCAACTCGTCATCTGGTCCATCTCCGGTTGCTGTGCGGCAGCAATGGCCGACGCCAACGTCGACACATCGGGATTGTCGGTACGACCTTCTGCCATGTCCGCCATCTCGACTGCCTGTGCGTGGTGCGGGTACATCATCTGCGCGAACATCACGTCGGCATCGTTGAACTGAACCGACGCACTCGTCGGCATCGACGAGTTCGGTGCAGACATCATCGATCCCATCGAACGCCCGTCCGTCGACGAATCGGTCGAATTGTCGCTACAGCCGACAACGATGAAAGCGCTCACGGTGGCAGCCGCGATCGAGACAACGATCTTGGTACGCATGTCGAATCTCCTTGCAAGGGTGAATGAAACAGGGGGATGGAGGTAAATCGACCCGCCGGCAGACACACGTCTTCCGGGCTCCCTGTCACACTCGCAAGGTCACCGATCTGTCCAACTCCCACAACGTCCACGGTGGCGCGCGCTCGAGGATGAAGCCGGCACGTCCTACGTTTCGGTGTACCGACGTTGGCGTCAGGTCAATCGCTGTGCTCGTCGCCGGGACCGTCAGCGCTGGCCACGATGCTGTCGTGCCCACGCAGGGATGCATCATCCGATGCCCTGAAGGGCAATCGTGTTCCCCGGCTATCACCGGAATCGACACCGAATTGTTCACGTGGGACGGTCCCGCCATCGAGGCGTGGCCACCGCTCATCGACGTAGACATCGACATCGGTGTCACCGAGTGCATCGACAGCACACCGAAAACCGTCAAGACGATCAGCAAACCGGCCGCCGAGGTCGGACCCCGTCGGCGATGCGGATTTGCTGAGTGCATGCCACCGACGATACAAGAGGTACCCCCCAGGGGTACGACTGTGTCATGCTTTGATCATGAGTGACAAGCCCACCCGACTCGAGCGCAGCACCACCGACGCGGGCGCCGAGATTGCGACTCTGACCTTCGCCCACGGCGCGCTCAACCTGTTCGATCAGGCGATGTTCGACGCTGTCACCGCCGACGTGGCCGATCTGGTGGCATCGCCGCCTCGGGCCGTTCTTCTGCGCGCCGAAGGCAAAGTCGTCTCCGGCGGCGTCGACGTGCATGTATTCGACGGGTTGTCGGAGGCGCAGGGTACCGAACTGTGGGAAACGATGTTCGAGTCGATCGCGCACCCGTTGGAGTCGCTGCCGTGCCCGGTGGTGTTCTCCGCGCACGGCCTGACCCTGACGGCCGCGCTCGAAATCGCGCTGGCCTGCGACATCATTCTCGCCGCACCCAAGGCCAAGTTCGGGCTGGTGGAGACCGTCGTCGGGCTGACTCCGTCGATGGGCGGACCGCAACGCATGGCCGAGCGTGCGGGCAGCGGACGCGCTCGCGAGTTCGTCATGACCGGTGACCTGTATTCCGCCGAAACGATGCGTGAGTGGGGCGTGGTCAACCAGGTGCACGACGACGTGGACACCGCCGCGAAGGCGTTGGTGGCACGGCTTGCCGACGGTCCGACGCGTGCGCACGCGGCCACCAAGGACATCATCGGCGCCTGGCGGTCCGGCGGCGTGCGCCACGCGGATTCGATCACGTCCGCCGTGTCGGGCGCGCTGTTCGAGACCTCGGACCTGCAAGGTGCGGTGCGCAGCTTCCTCGATGTGGGACCCGGCAAAGCGACGTACACCGGCCGGTAGCTCTCAGGGCACCAGGTAGGGCACCTGCTCCCAGGTGAGCACGTCGGGGGAGCTGCCCGGCCGGGTGATGTTCACCCGCAAGTAGTCCTGATTGTTCGCCGACCCGTCCACCGTGATCCGGTTGAGGTTGGGGACGGTCGGTGCGCCGTAGAACTCCAGCCAGGGAGAGCCCACACCGAGTGGAGTGTCCGAGGTGTAGGCGTGGCTGTCTCCGTTGAACAGGTACACCGGCTTGCCGAAGGCGGCTGCGCCCCGAGCGATGGCGTTCACCAACGGGCGGAAGGCGCTGAAGTTGGCCTCCTCGACAGGTGTGGTGGGGTCGAACATATCGGCCTGCAAGTACAGGGCGACGGCTCGATCGCGGCGTTGCGTTGCCTGCGCGAAGACGCTCGCGACCTGAGCGACCGCTCCTGCCATGCGCTGAGCTTCGTCGGCCACTTGCTCGGGAGTTGCTGCGCTGCGGCCGATTCCGGTCCACGGCTGCAGACCGTCGTTGCTGCCCACCACGTGCAGGGTGGCCATCGCGACGCCGTGCTCGGACAGCGAGACGTTCTCCGGGATACCGAGGGCCGACTGCGACGCGACCGGCTGCGACCGTTGCCCCAGCGTGCGGCCCGGCGCGTCGAAGAACACCTCCCGCACGGCCGACAGGCGTTCGAGCGGGTTGTAGCCGCCGTTGTTGGCGCGGTGACAGTCGGTCCACTCGTTGTCGCCGGGGGTGTAGATCAGTGGCTGCGCGAAGCGGTCGAACTGCGTGCGGATCTGTGCGAAGTAGTCGTCCGAACATTCCGACGAGCCGTTCTTGATGTCGCCGAGGTGAAAGACCGACCGCACCGCTTTGTCGGCGTTGATCTGGTCGATCCACTGGGGGAACGCTGCGATCTGGTCGGCGCCATAGGGCACGTCACCGATGACGGCGTAGGTGTACACCGAATCGGCGGGCTCCGCGAACGCGGGTGTGGCTGCGAGCGTAACGGCGCAGGACACGGCGCACGCAAGGGTGGCAAGTCGTCGGAACATGGTCATGCCTCCAGTCGTCGAACAGGGTCCGACATACCGTGCCCCCACCCGATGAACGGACGGTGGCGGTCAGGCAGACCCGGTGTGGAGACGCGCTAGACGATGAGCGCGCGGCGGAGTCCGGCGACGGTGTCCGAGTCGATCCCGATCCAGTCGAGGTAATTGTCGAACGAGCCGTAGGTGGAATACATCGACTCCAGACCGCCGCGGTAGTACTCCTCGTGAACCCCGAGAAGATCGTCGTCGAGGTCGACTGCGTCGTCGATGTGATCGAGGATGTGTCGACGCAACGGTTCGATCGCGTCGTTGCTGCGAAGGTAGTCGGCGACGATGTCGTCCTCGGCCACGCCCGCAGCGCGCAGGACCGTCGCCACCGTCCACCCGGCTCGATCCTTTCCGGCGGCGCAGTGCACCAGCACCGACGACCCGGACGATGCGATGGTGCCGATGACGGACGCGATGGCAATCCGGGCTCCCGGCAGCGTCGGGAAGCCGCGGTAGGACTCGCTCATGTACTCCCGAGCGGAGGTGGCGCGGTCCTGCCGCTCGTGCGGTGCGTTCTCGGCTGCCCGCACCGGATCGACGGCGTCGGCAGCCGGCAGTGCATAAGGGACACCGTGAACGGACACCGAGTCCGGAGTGCGGTCCGACCCGTCTCGTTCCAGTTCGGCCGCACTGCGCAGATCGAAGACGTGCTGCACTCCGAACCCGGTCAGGTCGGCGCGGCCGGTGTCCGTCAGATGGGTCAATGCGGACGAGCGGTAGAGCACTCCGCTGCGAGTGCGGGAACCGTCGACGGTCCGCATGCCGCCCACATCGCGGAAGTTCCACGCGCCGGAGAGGGCAAACTGATCTGGCCTGTACGCGTCTGGTGCACTCACTCTTCGACAGTAGCGAGTGTGTCGCTCCTCGCGAGCCACTCGGCCACCACCGGCCCGACGTCCTCGAGCGCCTCGCTGGAGAGCAATTCGCCGTGACGCCAGTCGACGGACGCGGTGCTCACCCGGCCGGTGCAGTAGGGGGACCAGAACTCCGACACCCGGCCCAGTTCGACCGCGGTGATCTCCGAATCGACGATGAGCACGTCCCCCGGGAACGTCGGCGGTACGAAGTCGTCGACCAGGGCGAAGATGGTCAGCATCGCTTTGGTGATCAACCTGGCCTGGATGTCCGACACCGGCAGCTGATCGCCACCGAGGGCAGACCATACCGACCACAACGCGTCGGGCGTCATGTCGGAGATGTCGTCGGTCACGTATTCGTACGCGCCGAAGAGCGCTTCTTTCTGGGACTTCTTCACCACGCTTCCAGGCTCGATGCTGTGCACGGGGTCGAGCAGCGTCAGCGAGGAGATCGGTGAGCCCTCCGAGTGCATCCGCGCGGCGATCGCCTGGGCCATGACACCACCGACCGACCATCCGACCAGGTGGTAGGGGCCGGTGGGGTCGACGCGACGGATCTCCTCGACGTAGCGATCGATCAGTTCGTCCATCGACGACGGTGCGAAGTCCGGATCCGCGACCGCCGGGGTCTGCACGCCGTGCAGCGGTCGATTCGATTCCAAGAATCTGCCCAGTTCGAAGTACGGCCACGCCAAGCCCATCATCGGGTGCACGCAGAACACCGGGGCGAGACCGTCACCGTCGTTGAGTCGCATGATCGGTCCGACGGCGTCGCCCGTCGCCACGTCGTCGCCCAGACCGCGATCGAGTTGCTCCGCGACCTGCGCCACGGTGCCGTAGGTGAAGAGCAACCGCAGCACGCCGTCCACCGCTGTTGCCCGCCCAAGGTGCGCCGCGACTCGGGTTGCCGTCAGCGAAGTACCGCCGAGCGCGAAGAAGTCGTCGTCCAGCCCGACTCTCGCGGTCCCGGCTTGCGTGGTCTCGGAGGTGCCGAGCACGATGGCGAACGCGTCGGCCACCATGTGCTCCGTCGCGGTGACCGGCGGCCGAAACCGCACCGGCTCGGAGGTGGGTATCGGCAGCGCACCACGGTCGAGTTTGCCCGACGACGTGCGGGGGAGCGACGCGAGTGCGACGACGCGCCACGGCACCATGTACTGCGGAACATGCTTGGCAACAGTGGCTTTCACATCGTCGACTTCGATGTCTACGCCGGTGACGTAGGCCACGATGCGGTCCGCTCCGGTGTCGTCGCGATAGGCGACGACCGCAGCGTGTTTCACCCCGGGATGCTTGGCCGCTGCGTTCTCGATCTCACCCGGTTCGATGCGCAGGCCGCGCACCTTGATCTGGAAGTCGGTGCGGCCGACGAACATCAGGTCGTCCGAGGTGTTCCACCGCACCAGATCGCCGGTGCGGTACATCCTGGTTCCGGCGTCGCTGTGCGGGGAGGCCACGAAGCGATCCGCGGTCAACCCGGGCTGACCGAAGTAGCCGCGAGCGAGGGCGGCGCCCGTCAGGTACAGCTCGCCGATCGAGCCGAGGGGGACCGGCCGTAGCCGAGCGTCCAGGACCACCCCGCCGAGACCGCGAACGAAGGTCCCGATGCTGAGGGGTCGATCCGGTGAGACCGGTCCGTGGCTGGTGGCCCAGATCGTCGTCTCCGTGGGCCCGTAGTCGTTGGAGAGCGAACGCCCGACGGACCACCGTCGAGCGAGCGGCTCCGGCAACGCTTCGGCGCCGACCACGAGCGAGGCGAGGCATTCCAGGCCGTCCGGAGTCATCGACTCGAGCACCCGCGGAGTCAGCAGCGCTCGGGTGATGCGCTGGTCTCTGATGTACGTCGACAGTTCCTTTCCGCCATACACGTTGGCGGGAGCAACCACCAGAGTCCCCCGGCAGGCCAGGGCGGTCAGCATCTCGCCGACGGAGGCGTCGAAGGTGGTCGACGAGACCGCCAGTACCCGCGAGGCGCTTCCGCTGCCTTGCTGGTCGCGGATGATGTTCGACAGCCCGGAGTGAGTGACGGCCACGCCTTTGGGTCGACCGGTGGATCCGGAGGTGTACAGGACGTAGGCAAGCGAATCCGCGCGTATCGGGGCGGCGCGGTCGGCGTCGGTGATCATGGCGTCGCTGCGACGTTCCAGGGTTCGGCTCACGTCCGGTGCGTCGAGAAGGAGCCGAGGTATCCACGGCGCCGCCTCGGACATCCGGGCGCCGTGCCCCACGGTGGTGATCACTACTTGCGCGGCCGATTCGTCCAGAATGTGGGTGATTCGCTCGTCCGGTTGACCGGGATCCATCGGGAGGAAAGCTGCACCAGCGGCAGCCACCGCCCAGACCGCCGTCAGGTAGTCGATCGACCGGGGAAGGGCAATGGCGACAACCTGTTCGGGACCGATGCCGCACGCGATCAGTTCGCGCCCAAGCCGGTTGGCCCGCGCGAACAAGCCCGTATAGGTGACGTCCGTCCCGGCGCTGCGCACGGCCACCACGTCGGGCGCGGTGGCCACCGCGTCGGCGATCAACCGATTGAGGGTGCGAGGCGGGACGCCGGGGGCACCGCGGCGACCGAGTACGTCGGCGCGTTCGGTAGGGGGCGAGGTATCGACGTCGCGGAGCGCAGCCCGAGGCGACGATGCCATGATCGCGAGCGTGTGAACCAGTCGACGTGCGATCCGCTCGATCGTCACTCGCTCGAAAAGGTCGGTGGCATAGCCGATGTCGACGCCGGCATGACCGTCCACGTCGGTCAGGGTGACCACCAGATCGAACTGCAGCGGCGAGGGCCCGACATCCAGGACATCGACGGCGGGATCCGACGCCGGGAAGACGGGCGGCGGGGTGTTCTGCAGCGTCATCATCACCTGCACCACCGGGTGCCGGGCGGATGTCCGTGCGGGATCGAGGGCGTCGACGAGGTGCTCGAAGGGCAGCGCGGAGTGGGCGAACGCATCGACGGTGTCCTCCCGGGTCTCGGAAAGAAAGTCGGAGACGGTGGAGTCCGGATCGATCGTGGACCGCAGCACGACAGTGTCGACGAACATGCCGACCACGTCGTCGAGGGACGGATCGGTGCGCCCCGCCACGGCCGTTCCGATCGCGAGGTCGTCCGTTCCCGCCCACTGCGAGAGCACCAACGCCAACGCGGCGCGGGCGACCATGAAGTAGGTGGCGTCGTGATCGCGCGCGAATGCGCTGACCGCGTCCGTTGTCTCCGTATCGATCTCGACCCGGACGTGATCGCTCGCATGGGAGGGCGTGCGCGGCCGCGGGTGATCGGTGGGCAGGGCCAGATCCACGGAGAGTCCGTCCAACCGATCCAGCCAGAAGGCGAGGTGCCTCGACAGCGGTGACGACGCGTCGGCCAGATCTCCGAGCGAGCGGCGCTGCCACAGTGCGTGGTCGGCGTACTGAACGGGCAACGGGGACCGGTCGGGAGCGTTGCCCGTGTGCGAGCGCGCCGAGTAGGCCGCGACCAGGTCGCGGGTGAGGGGCGCCATCGACCACCCGTCGGCGGCAATGTGGTGCACCACCAGAATCAGGACGTGGTCGTCGTCGGACACCTTCAAAAGCGTTGCACGCAAGGGAGTCTCGGTGGTGACGTCCACGCGGACCGATGCGGCGCCGGCAACGGCCGGGGCGACATCGTCGCGGTCGACCGTCTCGATCTCGAGGGGGACGTCCACTGCCGGCAGGATCAGCTGATGTGGCACACCGTCCGGCGCGGGATAGACGGTTCGCAGGATCTCGTGCCGGTCGACCAGGTCACGCAGTGCCGCTCGGAGTGCGTCGGTGTCCAGCGCACCGGTCAGTGCCAGCGCCACAGGAATGGAGTAGCCCCCGTGCTCGGCGTCCACTCGGTTCAGCAACCACATGCGCTGCTGGGCGTAGGACAGCGGAATGCGGTCGGGCCTTTCCTCCGCGGTGAGGATTGCCCGCGCGGACGTCTGCGCGTCGGACACGGCGGCGGCCAGGGCGAGCACCGTCGGGTGATCGAAGACGGTTCGGACGGTGACCTCACGGCCGGTGTCGGCCGCCACGCGGGCAGCCACCCTGGTTGCTGCCAGCGAATGTCCGCCGAGTGCGAAGAATTCGTCGTCCAGGCCCGGAGCGTCGGGCAGGTCGAGCACGGCGGCGAACGCCCGGGCTACGACGTGTTCGACGGCGGTGGTGGGCGCCCGGTGCCGGGCGGCGGCGAGGCCGGGCGCAGGTAGCGACCGCCGGTCGAGCTTCCCCGATGCGGTCAGCGGAAGCGCATCGAGGACGACGATGGCAGCGGGCACCATGTATCGGGGCAGCCGCCGAGAAGCGTTGTTCGAGAGTGCGGTCGTGTCCACATCGGCGCCCACGACATAGGCGATCAGACGGTCGTCGTCCACGTGAACCACGGCGCTCTCGACGGTCGAATCGGCCAACAGGGCAGCCTCGATCTCGCCGAGTTCGATCCGCATACCGCGAATCTTCACCTGGAAGTCGCTGCGGCCCAGATACTCCAGGTTGCCGGCCGAGGTCCACCGCGTCAGGTCTCCGGTGCGGTACATCCGGGTGCCGGGAGGACCGTACGGCGACGCGACGAAGCGCTCCGCCGTGGCGGCCGGACGCCCGACGTAGCCTTGCGCGAGGTGAGCGCCTTCCGCGTACAGCTCACCGACCACCCCGAACGGCACCGGGCGCAGACCTGCGTCCAGCACCCGTGCGTCGACGCCGCGTACCGGCCGACCGATGGTGACGGCCGCATCGGGAAGCATCGGCCCCGCGCTGGTCGCCCAGATGGTGGTCTCGGTAGGACCGTAGTCGTTGAACAGGCGCCGGCCGGCAGACCACGTAGCGGCCAACGAAGGCGGACATGCCTCCCCCACGGTGGACAGCACGGTCAGCGACGGAACCTGTTCGGGATCCATCGATTCCAGCACCCGCGGAGTGAGCAGAGCGTGAGTCACTCGGTGCGCGGCGACGACTCGCGCCAGTTCTGCGCCGCCGTACACGTCCGGCGGCGTGACCACCAACGGCGCCGACAGGGCCACGGCGATGACGATTTCGGCGATGGATGCGTCGAAAGTCGGTGACGCGACGGCCAGCACCACCGCATCGTCCGGTGACGACGGTGCCACGTCGCTGCGCAGACGCTGATCCCAGACTGCGTCGATCAGTCCCCGATGGGTGATGCCGACGCCCTTGGGCAGTCCCGTGGATCCCGAGGTGTAGATGACGTAGGCGAGCGAATCGGGATGGACGGGCGACAGTCGATCGTCGGATGTCAGCGCCGCCTCCGATGTCGCGGCTGCGTCGAGGTCGAGCGTGCGCACCTGCGGCAGTTCGGCGGGAAGGCCGGGCGCGTCCGAGCCTGTCGTGATCGCGAGCAGTGCGGCTGCTTCGTCGACCACGTGGGCCAGTCTGTCGGCAGGTCCGCCCGGATCGATCGGCAAGAATGCAGCGCCGGTCTTGGCGCAGGCCCACACCGCGGTGATCTGATCGAACGACCGTGGGGCGGCTACCGCCACCACCGTGCCCGGGCCGGCACCGCGAGAGATCAGCGATCGGGCCCATCGGTTGGAGCGCGCATCGAGTTCGGCGTAGGACATGGTCGACGCGGGCGCCGCGAGGTCGCCGTCGATCAGAGCCGGGCCCGTGGGGTCGGCTGCCACCGCATCGGCGAGGATCTCGGGCAGTATCCGTGCGGGCAGAGCGGACGAACCTCGTTGCGAGAGCAGGACAGCGCGCTCGGCGGGGTGCAGGATCTCCACCTCGCCCACGGTGCCCAGAGGTCGTCGGCCCACCGAGGACAGCACTCTCGACACGATGTCGACGAAGCGCTGCGCGGTGCGACGGTCGAACAGATCGGTCGTGTAGGTGAGAGAGCCCTCGAGGCGATCGTCGACCTCGCTCAGATCCAGAGTGAGATCGAACGGAGCACTCACGTGTGCGTGGGCGTCGACGACCTCGATGTCGAGACCGGCCGAGGTGAGCACGGGCCGGTCCTGATTCTGGAATGCCAACATCACCTGCACCAACGGGTGGTGTGTTCCTGCGCGCACCGGGTCCACCGCATCGACGATCATCTCGAACGGCACGTCGGAATGCGCAAGAGCAGAGAGGAACTCGGCGCGAACGCGCTTCAGGTGGTCGACGAAGGAGTCGTTAAGGCGCACGCTGCTGCGCAGCACGACGGTGTTGACGAACATTCCCACCACGTCGTCGAGAACGTCGTCGCCTCGACCGGACACCGGACTGCCGACGGCGATGTCGCCGCTTCCGGTCCAACGGGCCAACGCGACCGAGTAGGCGGCGTGCACCACCATGAACACAGTGGCCTGGTGATGAGTGGCTATCTCGCGCAGCGCGCCGGTGACGTCCGCGGGAATCACCACGGCGATGCGGTCACCGCGGTGGGACGGCTCGCTGCGCCTCGGGCGGTCGACCGGGAGCGCAAGAACATCGGTCGCGCCGGCCAATCGGTCGGTCCAGTAGGCCAGTCGCGATGCGATGTCCGTCGATCGCCGCTGCTGCCACACAGCATGATCGGCGTACTGCACCGCGAGCGCCGGGCGCACCGGGTCCACGCCCGACGTGCGGGATGCGTACCCGTCGAGAAGATCTCGTGCCAGTGGCGCCATGGACCAGCCGTCGGCAGCGATGTGATGCAGGCACAGCACCAGCACATGTTCGGTCTCGTCGACCGCGACGAGGCTCGCTCGTATCGGCAGGTCGGTGGTGAGATCGAAACTCGCCGACGCGGCTCCGGCGACGGCCGCCTCCACGTCGTCGGAGTCCAGCTTCTCCAGCGGAACACCGACCTCGTCGATCGCCAGAATCTGCTGGCGGGGTTCGCCTTCCGTGTGAGGGTAGATCGTGCGGAGGATTTCGTGTCGTGCCATGACATCGTGCAGCGCTGCGGCCAGGGCGTCGGTGTCGAGTTCGCCGCGCAACCGCAGCACCAACGGGATGGTGTAGCGGCCGTGCCCCTCGTTTTGCCTGTTGTCGTCGAACCGGTTGAGGAACCACATGCGTTGCTGCGCGAAGGACAACGGAAGTGGTTCGGGGCGAACGATGCCCGGCGTGACCGCCGACGGCCGGGCCTCGCCCAGACGCTCGGCCAGCGATTCCACGGTCGGAGAGTCGAACAGTGCCCGCACTCCCACCCCCAGTCGAGCGGCCACCCGGGTTGCACTCAGCGAGTGCCCACCGAGAGCGAAGAAATCGTCGTCCAACCCGATCGGTCCGTCGTGATCGAGGACATCGTCGAACGCGGCCGCGACGCGCATCTCCGATTCCGACGACGGCGCCCGGAACGGTGTCTGCGGGGCGGCAGGCCTGGGCAGGGATGCGCGATCGAGCTTGCCCGACGTCGTCAGCGGGAGCCTGTCCAACACGACGATCGCAGAAGGGGTCATGTACGTGGGGAGGACCTGCGTCACGGATCGGCTCAGCGCGGCGACGTCGAGGACTCGATCACGCTGCTGGGGAACCACGTACGCGACGATGCGATCGTCGATCACGGCCGCTGCGGCAGACTCCACCGCGGCGTCCGCGGCCAGAGCCGACTCGATCTCGCCCATCTCGATGCGCACACCGCGGAGCTTGACCTGATGATCCGAACGGCCCATGTAGAGAAGGTCACCGGCAGCGTTCTGGCGCATCAGATCACCAGTCCGGTACGAGCGTGCGCCGCCGTCGGTCGCGACGAAGCGGACGGCCGTCAGGGCAGGACTTCCGACATACCCTTGCGCCAACGACGGGCCCGAGACGTACAGCTCGCCCACCACCCCGACGGGAACCGGGTGCAGCCTACGGTCTCGGATCACGGCTCCGATACCGAGCGTCGGCGATCCCAAAGTCACCGGGGACCAAGCCACCAGATCGCCCGACGTCGACCACACCGTCGCCTCGCTGGGGCCGTACAAGTTGATCATCCGGCGCCCGGGTGCCCACGCGTCCACGAGCGATGGCGGGCATGCTTCACCGGCGCTGATCACCGTGTGCAGTAACGGAAGGCTTTCTGCGTCCATCGATTCGAGAGCGCGCGGAGTCATCAACGCGTGCGTGACGCGGTGACGGCTCGCGAAGGACGCCAGGTCCGGGCCGCCGAACACCGTCGGTGGCGCCACGACGAGGGGTGCGCGCAGCGCCGACGCCAGGATCAGCTCGCCGATGGAGGCGTCGAACGTCGGTGACGAGACCGCCAGCACCCGAGTGTCCGGACCGCGTTCGTGTTGCGAGCGTTGATAATCGACGGCGTTACCGAGCCCGGTGTGGGTGACCGCGACACCCTTGGGTTCGCCGGTGGATCCGGAGGTGTAGATGATGTACGCCAGATGGTCCGGACGCAGCGTAGCGATGCGTTCCGCGTCGCTGACCGGGTCGTCTCGCATCTTCTCCACCGCGGTTGTCACCCGAGGATCGTCGACGGCGATGTTGATGGACTTCGAAGCGCCCTGCACGGGAGCATCTTCGGACCGTACGAGGATCGCGGCGGGCGCAGCGTCGGTGAGGATTCGCGCCAGCCGTTCGGTGGGGTGTGCGAGGTCGATCGGCAGGAACGCGGCACCCGCGCGCGTCACGGCATGGACGGCCACGAAGTACTGCCACGAGCGCCCGAGCGCGATCACCACGGTCGTGCCCGGTCCGACGCCGCGGCCGATGAGGTAGCGCGCCCACTGCGCGGTCAGGCCGGCCATGTCGGCCCGCGACAGCACGCGATCGGTGTCGATGATCGCCGGCGTAGACATGTCCCCGGATGAGTCGTCGAGAAGGTCGGCCAGTACATGCGGAGCCCGGTGGGTCTCGGCGGTCACCGGTGCACTCAGCGCCACCGGGTCGTCTGCCCCCAGGATGTTCACGTCACCCACCACGACGGTGTCGTCGGCGGCCACGGCGGAGAGAACGCGGTGCACGATGGCCGTGAAGCGTTGGACCGTCCCGGGATCGAAGAGCTCGCTGGAATAGGTCGTCGACACCTTCAGTCCCGCGTCGGACTCCCGTACGTCGAGTGCCAGATCGAAGGTGGCCGGCGCGGGCCCGACGTCCAGTACTTCGACGTCGAGGTCGTCGCTGTTGTGCGCGGCGGTATTCGAGCGCGCGCCCAGCGGGTCGGCGTCCTGAAACGCGAGGACTACCTGGAACAGCGGATGGTGCGACGACGTGCGCGGCGGAGCGATCTCGTCGACCAGAAGGTCGAACGGGACCTCGGAGTGAGCGAAGGCGTCCAGCGTGTCGTTCGCGGACCGCTCCACGAGGGTGGCGAAGGACTCCGACGCATCGACGGCGGTGCGCAGCACGACGGTGTCGACGAACAGTCCGACCAGACCGTCGAGCGCGGGGTCTGATCTGCCGGACACCGGTGCGCCGACGGCAATGTCGTCGCTACCGGTCCACCGAGACAAGGCGACGGCCAACGCTGCATGGAACACCATGAAGAGCGTCGCGCGATGTGCGGCGCCGAGGGCTGCAAGGGCGGCCGTCGTCGCGGCATCGACGGTGGTCTCGACGACGCCGCCTGCTCGGGTGGGATGCTGCGGTCGCGGCCGATCCGACGGTAGATCCAGCACGTCGGCGAGACCGTCCAGCCGCGTCTGCCACCACCGAAGTCGGTGGGACACGAGGGACGTGTCGTCGGACCGGTCGCCGAGCACACCGCGTTGCCACACGGCGAAGTCTGCGTATTGCACGGTGAGTTCGGGCAGCACGGGTTCGGTCCCGGCGCGCCGGGCGCGGTAGGCCGCGCGGAGATCGCGCGTCAATGGTCCCAGGGACACCCCGTCGGCGGCGATGTGATGGAGCACCAGCACCAGCACGTGTTCGGTGTCGGACAACGTCAGAAGCTCCGCGCGCACGGGAATGTCGGACGCGAGATCGAATCGAGTACGGCGCAGACGGGCAAGACGATCGGGTATTTGGTCCGGTCGTATCGCAGCGGCGGAGAGCGCCGTACCGGAGGTGTCCAACACCTTCTGGATCAGCTCGCCGTCGTGCTCGAGATACACGGTCCGCAGAACCTCGTGCCGGTCGAGCACGTCCTCGACTGCCGACGACAGGGCCGCAATGTCCACGGCACCGGTCAGTTTCAGCGCGAGCGGCATCAGGTACGACCCCGGCTCGTAGCGGTCCAGGAACCACATCCGCCGTTGCGCATAGGACAGCGGAACGGCGGCCGGCCTGCGCCCACCGATCGGCGGCGTATCGGACTCTCCCACCGACTCGAGTGCCGTCGCGAACGAGGAGACGTCGGGATGGTCGAACAGCGTGCGCAGGGAGACCTCGCGCGTGGTGTCGGACCGCACCCGCGACACCGCTCGTGCCGCGGTCAGGGACGTTCCGCCCAGGGCGAAGAAGTCGTCATCAGCGCCGATGCGGTCGCCGAGGCCCAGCACCTCGGCGAAAATGCCGGCAACCGTGCGTTCCGTCGGCGTCGCCGGCGCGCGGTACACGGACGCGGCCGACGTCGGTGCGGGGAGGGCGCGCCGGTCCACTTTGCCCGACGATGTCGTGGGAATCGCCGCGACTTGTACGACGTCGTCGGGTACGAGATGACGCGGAAGCATCTCACGCGCAGTGCGTCGAAGCGCGGCGACGTCACACGAGACACCCTCCGTCGGTACGACATAGGCGATCAGCCGCCCGTCGATCACCACGGTCACCGACCGCTGCACGCCGGCGTCGCGGGCGAGGGCCGCGTCGATCTCCGCAGGCTCGACGCGAATGCCACGTATCGAGAGCTGATCGTCGGACCGTCCGAGGAAGGTCAGTTCCCCAGCTACGTTCCAGCGCACAAGATCTCCGGTGCGATACAGGCGCGTGCCGTTCGGCGCGGCGACGAACCGTTCTGCCGTCAGTGCGCTTCGACCGACGTACCCGCGCGCGAGCTGCGCTCCGCCGACGTACAGCTCGCCCGTGACACCGATGGGGACCGGACGGAGCCGCCGATCGAGCACCAGGGTCGTGGTGTTCCAGACCGGTCGCCCGATGGGCACCATGACTGTGTCGGCGTCCGTCACGTCGTGGGCGGTGACGTCCACGGCAGTTTCCGTCGGGCCGTACAGGTTGGTCACGGTGATCGGGAGAACCGCGCGCACCGACGCGGCGACGGCCGCGGGAAGCGCCTCACCGGAGGACAACACGAGGCGAAGGGACATGCAGGAGGCCAATCGCGGCGACTCGGCGACAACCGCCAACATCGACGGAACGAAGTGCACGACGGTCACACCGTGCTCGTCGATTGCGTCGATCATCGACTCCGCGTCGCGGTGCGCCTCGGGATCGGCGATCACCACTCGGGCGCCGACGTGCAAGGGCAGGAACAGCTCCCAGACGGAGACGTCGAACGTGATCGGCGTCTTGTGCAGCACCACGTCTTGGCTCGTGATTGCCAGAGTATCGGCGCGCCAGCACAACTGGTTCACGATGGCGCCGTGGCTCACTCCCACACCCTTGGGTCGCCCGGTCGACCCGGACGTGAAGAGGACGTAGGCCAGGTGGTCGGCGCGCAGCGGCGTCGTGCGCTCGGCGTCGGTCAGCGGACCGGCTGCCACCTCGCCGACGGACAGATCGTCGACCGTCATTTTGTCGACAGACAGATCGTCGACCGTGACCCAGCTGACGGCATCCGGAAGCGTCGCGCCGGGTGCCGCGATACCCAGCACCGCCGAGGACTCGACCACGGCGCGCCTCACGCGGTCCGCCGGGTGCTGCGGGTCGAGTGGGACGTAGCAGGCACCGGCCGCCACCACGGCATGCACGGCGACGTACAGCTCGATCGATCTGTCGAGCGCGACGGCGACGGTGTCCCCGGGACCGATTCCGCGACCGACCAGGTGCCGGGCGACACGGTGGACCCTGCATGCGAACTCGGAGTACGTGAGCCTGATGTTCCCGTGCACCAACGCGATTCGATCACCGTGTGCTGCGGCCCCGGCGTCGGCGAGTTGGACCAGAGTCGTCGGTTCGACGGGGTGAGCGGTGGTATTCCACGTGGTCACCACGTCCCTGCGCTCGGCATCGCCGCGCAGATCGATATCTCCCACTGTTCGGTCCGGGGCGAGGGCCTCGAGCGCACGAATCAGGCGTGCCAGAGCGAGGTCGACGACATCGGCTTCCATCCGGTGCGTCGCCCGAATCGTCATTTCCGCTCCGTATTCGACGGTAAGCGAGAGCGGATAGTGGGTGGTGTCGCGAACCTCGACCCCCGTCAGACCCGCATCCCCGGCCAAGGCGGTGAGTGCGGCGCGGTCGACGGGGTACGACTCGAACGCGATGCTGGTGTCGAATTCACCGCCCGGACCGACGGTGTCGAGTATCGACGCGAGGGCGAGGTGGTGATGGTCCATCAGCGCAACCTGGGTGCTCTGCAGACGAGCGGATGCGTCGCGCACGGTCTCCGACTCGTCCAGTTGCACTCGCACCGGGACGGTGTTGATCAGCAGACCGACCATGGCGTCCGAGCCGATCAGTTCTGGCGGGCGTCCGGACACTGTCGCACCGAACACGACGTCCGTCTCGCCCGTGAGCGCACCGAGCACGATTCCCCACGCCAGTTGCACCAGCGTGTTGACGGTGACGCCCATGGCCGACGCCCGCTCCGACAGCTCCGTCGTTCGGTCTGGCGCCAGTGTGACCACCCGCTCGCCGGGAATACGCTGGGTCTGCGACGTCGGTGTGGAGGCGATCGAGGTGGGGTGTCGGGTGCCCTCGAACGCCGTCGACCACGCAACCTTGGCAGCGTCGGCATCGCGTTCCGACACCCATCGCAGAAAGTCCGAAACAGGCGGTGGCTCAGGGCGCGCGGCGTCCCCGGAGTAGAGGGACAGGAGGTCGGCCAATACGATCGGGACGGACCAGCCGTCGAGTAGAAGGTGGTGATGGGTGACCACCAGGACGTGACGGTCGGGCGCGACACGCAGCAGCGCGAACCGCAGAAGGGGCGCCGCAGAGACGTCGAACGTCGCCACTCGATCGTGGGTGAGGAAAGCCTCCAGGACACCGGTGGAATTCGGATCGCCGGCAATATCGATCTCGGTCCACGGTGCGCGCTGATCGCGCAAGACGATCTGTATGTCGGTCCCGCAGCGGGTCGAGTGAAAGGCCACCCGCAGGGCGTCGTGTCGGTCCAGTACCGCCTGCGCGGCCCGGTGGAGACGAGTCGAGTCCAGCGCGCCGTCGAAGGTTGCAATCGACTGCACCACATAGGGATCGACGTCTCCCGACGCCATCCGAGTTTCGAACAACAAACCGGCCTGCAGCGGCGCCGTGGGAAGAACGTCGACCAGCGTCGGGAAGCGGTGTTCGAGGTCGTGGACGTCCGCCGCGGTGAGGTGCACGGACGGGAAGTCGGCAGGGGAGTGGCCGCCCGCGCCGGGGCTGCGAACATGACCGGCGAGCGCGTCGGCGGCTGCGGCGACGAGTTCGCGCAGCTCGGTTGCCTCCGCCGCGGTCATCACCCGGTTCCAGTGCGTCAAGCGCACCACGGCAGATCCGTCCACCACCACCGCGTCGATCTCGATCGGCGCGGCGATGCCCAGCGTGTCGGCGCGTGGACCGTCGAGCGGGGACACCCCCGGTGCCGGTAGCCAGTCGCCGGCACCGACCTCGGACATCCGACCGAGGTAGGCGAACGAAATCTCCGGTGTCCACGCCAATTCCGCGCGGGTGGCGTCGTCGGAGAGGTACCGGAGCAGCCCGTAGGTGGCGCCCTTGCCGGGTACCGCGGCGAGGCTTTCTTTGACCTGCAGTACGGCCGATCCGGCGGCCGCTCCGCCCGCCAACGCATCGACGACGTCGATGCCGTCGAGGTCGAAGCGGACAGGGAAGACCGTGGTGAACCATCCGACCGTGCGCGCGGTGTTCGCACCGGGAACCAGGTGGTCCTCGCGGCCGTGGCCTTCGAGCTGCACCACGGTGCGCTCGCTCGTGGGGTCCTGCCGTCGCCGCCGCCAGGACGTCACGGCGAGAATCACCGCGGCGATCAGTGCGTCGGAAGCGCCGCAGTGAAAGAGCTGCGGTGCATCGACGACCAAGGCCTCGGTGGTGTCCGGGGAGAAGGTGATCGTCGCCGACGACGTATCGGCCACGGTGTCCACGGCAGGATCGGGGTGCTGCGCGAAGATATCCGAACCGCGGTCCGCCAGTATCTTTCGCCACTGCGGCAGGTGCTCGCGCACATCGGCGCTCACCGCAGTCTCGGTCAGTGCGTGCGCCCATCGTCGCATCGAGGTGTCCACCGGGGCGAGAGCCGGTCTCGAGCTGCTGGACAGGGCGTCCCAGGCCTCCACGAGATCGGGAACCAGGATTCCCCACGACACCACGTCGACCACCAGGTGATGCGCAACGATCACCGCGGTGTCGGGCTCGGCGCTGCCGGAATCGACCCACACCAGGCCCAGCATCACGCCGGCGGCCGGATCGAGTGCCTCGATCACCTCGTCGACGCCGGCCGGCCCGTCCGTGACCCTACGGACCATGCTGTCGACGTCGACCTCGTCGACCGCGCGCACCTCGAGGTGGGCGCCCGACGTGTCCGACACCAACCGCGCCCGCAGCATGTCGTGCCGGGCGACGACGGCGGATACCGTCGCCACCAACGACTGTCGGTCGATGTTCTGCGGAAGCACGACGGTCAGCGTCTGCGCGAACCGGTCGATAGATCCGCCCCGCTCGAGAAGATGCCGGGCGATGGGCGTCAGCGGCATCGTGCCGAGTCCGCTACCGGGCGGTTCCATCGCGGGCGCCGACTCGGATCCTGCCGGGCGGGTGCGCGCCACGACCGCCAACTTGGCGATGGTTCTCTGTTCGAAGACCTCGCGGGCACTCACGTGCACGCCCAGCGATGCCGCGACCGACACCAATCGGAGCGAGAGGATGCTGTCTCCGCCCACTGCGAAGAAGTCGTCCTCGATCCCGATGTCGTCGCGGCCCAGAACTCGCGACACCGCGCTCGTGAGGGCACGTTCGAGGTCGGTGCTCGGCGCGACCGGTGCCCGAGCCGAGTCGTCGTCGGAATCCGGAAGGGCCGTGCGATCGAGAAGTGCGGCACGGTCGAGCTTCCCCGACGCGGTGAGCGGAAGTGCGGGCACCGTCAGGATCAGGCTGGGGACCATGTAGCTCGGCAGGGTCCGGGTGACCGAAGCGAGAGCGGCAGCTGTATCGATCCTGTCGCCGACCACGTACGCGATCAACCGGTCGACACCATCACCGCTGTGCACAACGGTGGCCGAATCCGTGACGCCGTCGATATCGCGCAGCGCTGCGTCGACCTCGGCGGGTTCGATGCGCTGTCCGCGCAGTTTGACCTGATCATCGTTGCGGCCCAGGAAGTCGAGGTCGCCTGACTCGGTCCACCGCACTCGGTCACCGGTTCGATAGAGCCGTTCTCCTCCGGCTTTCGCGACGAACCTCTCGGCCGTTGCGGACGACCGTCCCGCATAGCCCCGCGCGAGTCCGTCGCCTGCCAGGTACAGCTCGCCCGGAACGCCGACCGGCACCGGACGCAGCCTCGAGTCCAGCACCAGCGCGGACATTCCGACGATCGGGCGGCCGATGGTGACAGGACCGGGACTCATGGGGGCCGCGGATCCCGTTGCCCAGACTGTGCATTCGGTGGGGCCGTAATCGTTGTACAGCGCACGGTCCGGAGACCAGGCTCGGACCAGATCGGCCGGAAGAGCCTCGCCGACGCTGACGACCCCGCGGAGCGAGGGAAGCTCCGCGGGAGAGAGCGAGCCGAGCACCCGAGGAGTCAGGATGGCGTGAGTGACGCCGCGGCGCAGCATCGTCTCTTGCAGTGGGTCACCTGCGTAGGACTCGGTTGTCGCGACCACCAGAGTGCCCGAGAGAGACAGTGCAAGAAGATGTTCGGCAATGGACGCGTCGAATGTCGGTGATGCGACCGCGAGTACGCGGGCATCGTCAGACCCGGGGAATCGGGTGCGTTGCGCGGCGACGAATGCGGCCAGACCCGTGTGGGTGACCACGACTCCCTTCGGCATTCCCGTGGATCCCGAGGTGTGGATGACGTAGGCCGCGTCCGCGGGACGGGTCTGTTGCTGCGGGAGTGGTCGGTCGGCCGCGTCTGCGACGGTGAACCACGCGGTGTCCGTTGGAAGAGCGCCGCCGCGGTGATCAGCATCCGTGACGCCGACTCGAACCGACGATTCGGCGAGCAGGTGGCGCAGTCGTTCGCTCGGACCGTCGGGATCGACAGGGAGGAACGCAGCTCCGGTGCGGACCACCGCCCACAGCGCGATCGTGTAGTCGACCGAACGCGTCAGGGCCAGCGCCACAACGGTTCCCGGTACGGCGCCGGCGTCGGCAAGAGTCCGGGCCAACCGCGACGATGCCGCCTCGAGTTCGCGGTAGGTGAATGCGGTCTCGTCGCCGTCCGCGCCTTGTCCGATCAGTGCGATGCGGTCGGCGACCGTGGCGACCCCGTGGTCGAGGAGTTCGCTCAGAGTTGTTCGGGCCGGCGCGGGGCCGCCGGAACGGGAGGTCAGATCGGCGTTTTCCTCGTCATCCAGGAACTCGATGTCGTCGACTGCCGTGTCGTCGGTGGCCGCCGCCACCCCCTCCAGGATGCGAACGAGCCGGCGCTGGTGCCGGTCGATGCTCACCCTGTCGTAGCGGTCCGGATTCCACTGGATGTCGATGTCCGGCGCGCCCGTGCCGCCCGGAGCGCTGGGGTAGATGTTGACGGCGATGTCGTGCACCGGACCGGAGGAGAGAACCCGCACCGGGGCGGTGACGTCGTCGAACAGCAAGGGCACGACGAACGGCATGATGTTGACCACCGGTCCGAACGAGACCCCGAACGTGCGCGCATGAGCGTCGATCAGGGTTTCCCAGGCGCGGAATCTCTGGTGGCGCAGGGCCGTGGTGATCTGGGCGCGAACTCGACGCCGAATGTCGGGAACGGTGTCGTCGCCTCGGACGGTCAGACGCAGCGGGACCAAGCCGGCCATCATTCCGGCGGTTGCGCGCAGCGCCGCAGTGGTGCGTCCGGGCACCGGGAAGCCCAACATGACGTCGTCGGAATCGGTCACCCGCGCTTGGTGAAGTGCCAGCGCTGCAATGACGGCCACTGCGTCGGTGCCGACGTCCCCGGGTGGTGACCACACCACCCGGCCCACCATCGGTTGTCTCGGTGCGCTCGGCGGTTCGGCGGACAGGGACGCGGGTCCGGTGAAGCCCGACAGCTGCTCGCGCCAGTGTTCGAGGTCTGTGTGCTGTCGCGTCGAGTCCCGGTAGGCACTCTCGGACTCGTGTACCACCCGGGCTACGTCCGGAGTGGGCGTGTGGCGGCCGGACAGGGTCCCGGAGTAGTGCCCGGCGATGCGGCCGAGCAACGTGAACGCGCCGCTGCCGTCGAGCACCAGATGGTGCGCACGAAGATACAGATAGGTGTGGTCGTCGGCGAGGGTGATCAACGCGCACTGCAACAACGCGGTGCCGTACAGATCGACCGGGCGTTGGAATTCGGCGCGCATCCATTCGTTCGCCGCATGCGCCGGGTTGTCGCGGTCTCTGAGATCGACGCGGTACACGTTCAGGGGAGCATCGTCGACGAGGGTCAGATGCGGCTCGCTGCCGTCGTCCGCGCCGCGCAGCATGCGGGTCTGACGGATGCCTGATTCGGTGCCGGCGGCGTACATCGCGGCGTCCAGCCGCGCGCCGTCGATGGGGCCGTCGATATCGATGTACAGAGCGATGGTGTATGCGCTGTCCGGATCGAACGCCTGCGCCATCCACAAAGAACGCTGAGCGTCTGTCAGCGGTACGCGGAGACGGTCGACCCCTCTGGGTGCCGTGTCGGCCGCGTCGTCGTTCTGGCCGTTCCCCACAAGGCGATGTTCTCTTACGGAGGGTCACGAAAGTTACGTGAGCGCGGTCTTCTGGACTACTCACAGCGTCCCGTCGCGGACCCCGGGTTTCGGACACATGTCGGTGTGACGGGGACAACTCGACTAGTAGTTGTTTACCTAAGGTATCTATCTATATAGTTGCGGACAGCAAGTAACCGAGGGTGAGGAGCGCAACGTGGATGTCCACACCGACACCGCCGAGTCACTGGTCGAAGAGGTATTCCGCTTCGGTCGTGCGCTTCGGGTGGCCGTCGTGGCGGGAGACGATCGGATAGAACTTCCGACCGCGCTGGTCTCCGTACTCAGCACATTGGCCACGCATGGCGAATGCCGTCAAACGGAACTGGCCGGCGCCGTGTGCACCAGTCAGTCGGTCCTCAGTCGGCAACTCGCCGAGCTCGCGGACGCCGGCCACGTCGTTCGCACGCCCGATCCCGACGACGGACGAGCCACCCGGGTCCGGGTGTCCGACGCCGGTCTCGAGTGCTTGCACCGCATCAAGAGTCACCGAGTCGAACGGTTGTCCCGCATGTTGGGGGACTGGAGCGAAACCGAGGCGAATGCCGCGCTGTCCTCCATACGACGGCTCACCACGACCTTCACCGACGAGGCGCAGGCCCGGCATGCCGGCCACCGCGTCCTGTCACATAACCGATAAGGAAGACCGCCGACATGACCGTCACACACGACGCCCCGCCTCAGGCGGCGGCCCAGCCGGAAGCCCCGGCGATGACACACCGTCAGATCCTCGAGGCCCTGATCGGCTTGCTCGCCGGTCTGTTCACCGCGCTGCTGAGCACCACGATCGTCTCCACCGCGCTGCCCACCATCATCGGTGACCTGAAGGGCTCGCAGACCGCGTACGCCTGGGTCATCACCACCGCTCTGCTGGCCAACGCGGCCTCGACGCCCATCTGGGGCAAGCTGGCCGACCTCTTCAACAAGAAGCTCCTGGTTCAGAGCTCGCTCGTCATCTTCGTCATCGGTTCGGTCATCGCCGGATTCGCACACAACGTGCCGGTGCTCCTGGCCGCACGCGTCGTGCAGGGCATCGGTATGGGTGGTCTCACCGCCCTGGTGGTGGCCATCATCGGCAGCATCGTCTCCCCACGTGAGCGCGGCCGCTACTCCGGCTACATGGGCGCCGTCATGGCCGTATCGATGTCCGGCGGCCCCATCCTCGGCGGCGTCATCGTCGACAGTCCACTGGGCTGGCGCTGGTGTTTCTTCGTCTGCATCCCGCTCGCCGTCATCGCGTTGTTCCTGCTTCAGCGCACCCTGCACATCACCACCATCCGCAAGGACGACGTCTCCATCGACTGGTTGGGCGCGCTGCTTCTGACCGCCGGTGTGTCGATCCTGCTCATCTGGGTCTCGTTCGCCGGTAAGGCGGGCTACTACGACTGGATCTCTCGCGAAACCGCGCTGTACGTCGGCGCCGGTGTGGCACTGCTGGTGGCCACGATCATCGTCGAAGCCAAGGTCTCGTCTCCGATCATCCCGCTGAAGATCGTCACCGAGCGCACCACGGGGCTGGCGATCATCGCCTCGATCGCCGTCGGTGTCGGCCTGTTCGGCGCCACCACCTTCCTCGGCCAGTACTTCCAGACCGCACGTGGCTACTCGCCCACCGCGGCCGGCCTGCTGTCCATCCCGTTGGTGTTCGGCATGCTGGTCGCCTCCGTCGGATCGGGACAGCTGATCTCCCGCTTCGGCAAGTGGAAGCCGTTCATCGTCACCGGTGCGTTCCTGCTGGTCATCGGCTTCATGCTGCTGGGAACCGTCGACCACGCGACCCATTTGTGGCTCGTCGGCATCTTCATCACGATCGTCGGCCTCGGAACCGGCATGCTGATGCAGAACCTGGTCCTCGCGGTCCAGAACACGGTGAGCGTGCAGAACATCGGTGCGGCGTCGTCCACCGTCGCGTTTTTCCGGACCTTCGGCGGCGCGATCGGCGTCTCGGTTCTGGGATCGATCCTGGCCACCCGTGTCGCCGACAACTCGGCCGCCGGCCTCGCTGGGCTCGGCATCCCGTCGGGCTCCAACGGCGGAGGTTCGCTGGACATCGCGTCGTTGCCGCCCGCTGTTGCCGAGGTGATTCGCACCGCCTACGGCGATGCGACCGGCCGCATCTTCCTCGTCGCGGGCTTCGTCGCCCTGGTGACCGTGTTGGCCGTGCTGTTCATTCCGAACCGTCCGCTGCGCACCACCATCGACATCACGCCCGAAGCGGATTCGGCGGCGGACGTCACCGCCACCGAGGCTTCCGACGCCGACTTCACCACCGAGAACAGCGACTCGGTGCCCATGGGCAAGCACGAGGCCGCCGACGGATCTGCCCCGTTCGACGGACTCAGCACCGATGCGCGTGATCGACTGCTCGCGCTGCTGCTCCCCGAGCCGGAGGACACCCTGGAGGCGCTCGAGGAGGCCGAAGTTCTCCGCAACGAGGTCGCCGATCTGCAGCTGGCACTGGACGCCAAGATGCTCAGCGTCGAAGCGGTATGCGAGCGCCTACGCGGGTTCGGACTGAGCGACGGGCAGATCGCCCGAGTCCTCGGCGACGTGCGCGTTCCCGAGGCGCGGACACGGTTGAGTTCCGCCAACAACTGATCCCGCACAGGTTCGGTCAACTGCGCACCCCTTTCCGCCAGCGGGAGGGGGTGCGCACTTGTCGGTAGGGGTGTCAGGCCACGGTGACCGGGGTGCTGGCATACCCGGTGGCGCCGTCGGGCACGGTGTCCATGCGCTCCGCCGTCTGCACCTCGCCGGTGGAGTCGGTCGCACGAGCTTCGATGCGGTGCTGACCGGACGTGGCGGTCCACGCGTACGACCACTGCCTCCAGGTGTCGCGCGAGTACTCCTCCGACAATGTGGCTTCTTCCCAGGGGCCGTCGTCGACACGCACTTCCACCTGCGAGATACCTCGGTGCTGAGCCCACGCGACACCGGCGATCATCACGGTGCCCGTGTCGACGCTGCGACTGCCCATAGGGGTGTCGATGCGGCATGCGGTCTTGATCGGCCCGCGCTCGGACCAGCCACGGTCGGTCCAGTACGCGCGAGCCTGACTGAACTTGGTCACCTCCAGATCGGTGACCCACTTGGTCGCGGAAACGTATCCGTAGAGCCCGGGCACCACCAGCCGCGCCGGATACCCGTGCTCGATGGGGAGCGGTTCACCGTTCATCGCCACGGCGAGAATGGCGTCGCGGCCGTCCATCAGAACGTCGAGCGGAGTACCCGCGGTGAAGAGATCCGAGGACGACGACAGCACCATGTCGGCCGACGGGTCGGGCTGCGCTTCTTCCAGAATGTCCTTCAGCGAGTACCCCGTCCACATCGCATTGCCGATCAGATCTCCGCCGATGGGGTTGGATACGCACGTCAGCGTCACCATGCGCTCGACAGCGACGCGTTCCTCGAGATCGGCGAGCGTCAGCCTCATCTCGTTGCCGACCATGCCGTGGATTCGCAGGCTCCAATCCTGCGAGTTCACCCGGGGGACCACCAGTGCGGTGTCGATGCGGTAGAAGTCGGCGTTGGACGTGACATACGGGGTGAGGCCGGGGACGTCGAGGTCGGCACCGGCAGGCACGGGCGGCGCCGGGCTCTCCGGAACCGGCACGGTGAACGCCTGACGGTCCTGCGTCACAGCCCGAGTCGATGCGCCCAGCGCGCGCCCGGCAACACCGGTGGCCACAGCGGCGACGGCGCCGATCCCGGCCAGTGTGACGAACCTGCGCCGCGAGAAGCCCTCGCTCGCTTCGGGTTCGGCGCGGTTTACCAACGACCGCAGCACCACGATTCCGACGGCGACGCCGACGACGGTGGGCAGCGCCGCAACCGCGCCGCTGTCGGACTGGGACATGGCCGCGAGAACTCCGACGATGCCGAGTACGACGAACAACGCCGACCCGAGCGGCATTCGTGGACGCTCGAGCAGACCCGCCGCAGCGGCGAGTGCGGCGATCACCATGCTCATGCCGACGAACAGCGCGAGCTTGTCGGCGGTGCCGAAGGTGTCGATCGCCCATTCGCGGACCGCCGACGGCGTGTTGTCCACCGACGCGGAGCCGACCGCGACGAAGGGGGAGGAACCTGGTCCGACCAGCGCCGCCAACAGCTCGCCGACCCCGAGTACCAGGGCCGCGGCGATTATTCCGGACAAGGCCCTGCGCAGCGCGTTCACTGTGTCACTCTACCGACCGGTCAGGATGCGGCCGGTGTAGTCGTTTGCGAACCTGCCCTCCGGGTCGACGCGAACCAGCTCGGCAATCGCGTCGTCGAATCGCGGATACAGCGGGCGCAACTCGTCGGAGGTGAGCGAGTGCAGCTTCCCCCAGTGCGGGCGGCCGCCGACATCACGCGCAATTTCCGCGACGGCGGAGAAGTATCCGCCGTCGGGGCGGAGGTGATATTGATGCACCGCCACATACACGGAGGGCCGACCGAAGGCTGTGGACAGCCACACGTCGTCAGCGGCTGCGCAGCGCACCTCCACCGGGAACGTCACGCGGTAGCCCGTGCGGTCGATCCACCTGTCGATCGCTCCGATCACCTCGGGCAGGGCCTCCGGTGGGATGGCGTACTCCATCTCACGAAACCGAACTCGGCGCGGTGACGCGAACACCCGGTCACTGCGGTCGGTGAACGTACGCCCGGACCACGCTGCGGCGGACACGCGATTGACCCGCGGAATCAGCGACGGAAATCGTGTCGTCACACGGTTGAGGGCCTCGAACGCAGAGTTCGACAGCAACTCGTCGTCGACGAGGTGCGCGAGCGTCCCGACCGGTCTTAACGGCGTGTGGCCCGGACGGCGCCGGTTGCGTTTGGTCAGTACGCGATCGGTGTGCGGAAACCAATAGAACTCGGGGTGGTCCACCGTGCGCATGTCGTCGGGAAAGCGCTCGAGCGCGTCACCGAGTCGTCCGGGAGTCTCTACCGCCTCCAGCACGAAAGCCGGAACGCACCGCAGGGTTACGGCGGTGAGGATGCCGAACGCACCGATACCCAAGCGCGCGCACTCGAACAGCGGGCCCTGGGAAACATCGATCTCACGGGCATCGGCACAGACGATCCGCACGCCCACCACCTGCGACGACAGTCCGCCGAACCGTGCCCCGGTCCCGTGCGTTCCCGTCGAGATCGCCCCGGCAACTGTCTGAACGTCGATGTCTCCCATGTTCAGCAAGCCCAGGCCACGGTCATGAAGCAGTTCGTTCAGTACTCGCAGCCGGGTTCCCGCTCGAACCGTGACGTCGGTGGTGCCCTCGGGTCCGGGAGCGATGCCTTCGATGCCAACGAGTCGTTCGAGAGAGATCATGGTGCCATCGGTGACCGCGGCTCCCGTGAAGGAGTGACCCGCGCCGACGGCCTTGATGTGTCCGGGTGCACGAGCGACGATGTCGCACACCTCGCTGCCGGTGCGGGGGCGAGGACACGCGGTGGGCCGGGCATGCTGGTTGCCGGCCCAGTTGGTCCACTCGGCCTGCGTGGTGTGCCGCTCGCGCATGTCCCCGATCGAACTACTGGACAAGCGTCCAGGTCAACCCCTTAGAATCGGGTCATGACTGCGCGACTGTCCGCAGAGAACCGCCGGTCCCAGCTGATCGAGGCTGGTCTGACGGTGGCGGCACGCTCCGGGATTTCCGCTGTCACGGTGCGCGAGATTGCCGAACACGCGCACGTGTCGCTCGGCGTCGTGCACTACTGCTTCGAGAACAAGGAAGCCCTGGTCACGGCCATGGGTGAGGCATTGATCGCCGAGTTGGGCTCCGCCGTCAGCGAGGCTCTCACCGGCGCGATGACCGCCGAAGGTCAGTCCGCCGCTGGCCCCCGCGCGCTGCGCGAATCACTGCACAGAGGTGTTGCAGCACTGTGGTCGGTGGTGGAGAAGACTGCGGATCGGCAACTGTTGACCTACGAGATCACCGCATACTCGGTGCGCTCGGAAGGGTGCGGGCCAGAGATCGGCACCAAGCAGTACCACGTCATGGATGCGGAGACCGGACGGTTCCTCATCGCAGCGGCCGCCGCGTCGTCCATGCGGTGGACCGAGCCCATGGCATCGCTGACTCGATCCGCGTTGGCCACCATCGACGGCGTCGTGCTGCGGTGGCTCGTGGACAATGACACCCTCGCCGTCATCGCCGAACTCGACGACCTGGCCGCACGCATCGCCACCAAAGCCGTCCCGGCGTGACCGATGAACCGCCGCGGCATCTGACATCGGCGACTGCCGATCTGGATCCGCCGCTGCTTGCGCTGGATTCAGGTGCGCTGGACGCCAACCTTCGCGATCTGGTGCGCCGGGCCGGCGGCACCCCCATTCGCATCGCGACGAAGTCGGTGCGAGTGCGTGGCGTCGTGGAACGCGCTCTGGCAGCGGACGGCATCTCCGGCGTCATGGCGTACTCGCTGCGAGAAGCGCTGTGGCTCAGCGAGTGCGGGATGGACGACATTCTGGTCGGTTATCCCACCACCGACCGCGGCGCCTTGGCGGAGCTGATTCAGAACGACCGCGCGTGCCGACGCATCACCCTGATGGTGGATTCGCCGACGCACCTCGACCTGATCGATGCCGCAGGCCCACTAGGCGTCCCGCCGCGGGTATGTCTCGACGTGGATGCGTCGTTGCGGGTGGGGCCTGTCCACATCGGGGTGCGCCGCTCGCCGCTGCGGGAACCGTCGGACGTGGCCGCGCTGGCCCGAACTGCGGTGCAGCGCGGCGTCGATGTGGTCGGGGTGATGTTCTACGAAGCTCAAATCGCTGGTCTGCCCGACTCCGGCCGTGCGGTGCGATGGATGAAGAAACGGTCGGCGGCCGAGCTGGCCTACCGACGGCGCGCCGTGGTCGATGCCGTGTCCGAGGTGGCCGGCGCCTTGGAGATCGTCAACAGCGGTGGCACGGGTTCCCTCGAAGTGTCGGCAGCGGATCCCGCGGTGACCGAGGTGACGGCCGGGTCAGGACTGTTCGCGCCGACACTGTTCGATCGGTACGACGCATTCACCCCCCGACCAGCCCTGTTCTACGCGCTCCCGGTGGTGCGCACTCCCACGAAGACGATCGCGACCGCGTTCTCGGGCGGCTACGTGGCGTCGGGACCCGCCGGGGCGTCGCGGGTACCGACGCTGGCCGGCCGAGGCACGCTGCTCCGCACCGAGGGCGTCGGTGAAGTGCAGACACCTGTCGCGAAGTCCGGTGCCGTGGTGGGCGACCGACTCTGGTTCCGGCACGCCAAGGCCGGTGAGGTGTGCGAGCGATTCACCGAGGTACACGTGGTGTCCGAAGACGACACCCGCACCACCATGCCCACCTACCGCGGCGAGGGCCGCGCGTTCGGCTAGTTGCCGGGTCCGGTGAGGTAGTCGCGGCCGTGGGGGTCGCGGATGTGGACGATGCCGTCGGTCAGCATTCGGTAGTGCCATTGCTTCCGGGTTTTGAGTCCGTGGTGTCGGCGGCACAGGGGTTGTAGGTTGCCCAGTACCGTCCAGCCGCCGTGTTCGGGGTCGGTGTGGTTGAACGGGATCACGTGGTCGAGGTCGCAGTCGGAGCTGGGTACGGCGCAACTGGGGTGCACGCACACCGGGTACCGCGCTGTCACCAGGGCAGCGAGGGACTCCGAGGGTCGATAGGTCAATGCTCCGTCCGGTGGTGTGTCGTGTCCGCCTTTCCCGGAGTGGTCCGAGGGTGCGGCGTCGAGGGAGCGTGGTGATCGCCGTAGGCATTCCAATTTCCAGGCGAGGTCGCGGGCTTTTCTGCTGTCCAGCCGTCCTCGTGTCGGGGTCCAGCCCGGTGGTCTGGCCGGGGTGCGGCGGACCTCGCGGTTCTCCGTCGGGACCGGCGGCTCGGTCTCGTCTGTTTCGGTGCAGTGGCATCGTCCGGGGGCGAGGGCGTCGGTGATGATCGCCTGCCAGGTCGTGTCGGCGGCGATCCGCCTAGCCACATCCGGTGGGATCTCGCCCCACCCCTCGAGATGGCCGGGTTCTCCGGCCAGTCCGGCGGCGGTGGCGGCGTCGAGCACGATGTACGCCCGCGTCGCCGGCCCAGCGGGCCCAACATCCCGGTGCGGGCACGCACCATCAGAGCATCCGCAGGACACAGGAGTGCCCGTCAGGATCGCCCGGGCGGCGTCGAAGAAGCGGGCACCGAGTCGGCGCGGATCACCCGCGCACACCGTGCGGGCGGTGCCCAGGATGGAATGCCACATCGCGGCGATGTCTTCTTGCGGGCCCCGAAGCCGAAGCTCCGCTTGACCGCGGGGGAGCTTGCGCACCGTGGCCGACCGTTCGGCAGTGGCTTGTTCGCGCACCTTCCGGTGCCAGTCGGCGTCGAACTCCACCAAGATTCGGTCGACGGCAGCGGCAACGGCGCCGGGGGTGCAGCGGGCTGCGGTGTCGACGATCCGCCGCAACAACGCTTCGGTGGCGTTGGAGAACCCGGCCAGAGACCGGCACACCGTCCGGAACACGGGGTACGCCAACCGGCCCGCCTCGAACGCCTCCCGCACCGCGGGGCGTGCGATTCCGGTGAGGTACATCCATTCGGTGACCGTGGACGTCGACACCGCCAACGCCGAGGTGATCTCGGCGATCGCGGAGGCTTCGACGGCTTCGACGTCGAACACCCCACCCGGCGCGAGCACAGCAGGGCGTCGAGAGGACACATCGACATAGGACACAGCGGACGTCACGGTGTGCGCGAACCGAGCCTGCGCGTCGATCTTCGCCGCGACAAGATCATCAACGGATACCGTTGTGCCGCTCACGCATTCACCCCCCCCGAAGTTCTACCGACCAGGAAAAACCAGACCGCCCCCCGACGATCTGCCCACAAGGTAGCAAGACCCTCCGACAAGCAATCCAGCTCGTGTCAGCGAACTAGACGGGATCGATGTCCGGGCTGACCCGCATGAAGGCGCCCAGCAGCGACAGTTCCGCGGGAGACGATGGCAGGTAGTGCGTCAGCGCAGGGGAGCGCACGATGTACGCCGCCCACTGCCCACGTGAGAGCGCCACGTTGATTCGGTTGCGCGAGAGCAAGAACTGCATTCCTCGCGGCACGTCCTCCGGTGCGGACGCGGCCATCGACACGATGACCACCGCGGCCTCCCGTCCCTGGAATTTGTCCACGGTGCCGCATGCCGCCGATTCCATGCCGGCATCGTCCAGTGCGGCGCGCACTGTCGCGACTTGGCTGTTGTACGCGGCGACCACCAACAGATCCGACGCCGCGAGAGGGCGGGTCGATCCGGAGTCGGTCCACGGCGACCCCACCAGGTCACGAGCAAGGGCCACCACCGCGAGCGCTTCCTCGTGCGAGGACGTCGCATTGCCGACGTGGTCGACCAGCATGGTGTGCACGCCGGGTTCGACGCCGTCCAGAAGTCGGCCCTCCACCGTCGAGTGTGAAAGAAGAAGTCCGTCGTAGGACAGGTCGGACACCACCGAGCAGAGAGCAGGATGCATGCGTCGGGTTGTCGGCAGGAAATAGCCGAGTTCGCGGGGAAGTGTGTCGGCGCCGTCGGCGAGCCACCCCAACGCGGAGGTGTCCACCGGTTCGGGGTGGCTGCCCTGGCTCACTTGCGGAAGCTGCTGCGGATCGCCCAGCAGCATCAGGTTGCGCGCTACGCGAGCCACGGCGATGGTGTTGGCCAGCGAGAACTGCCCCGCCTCGTCGATCACCAGCAGGTCCAGATCGAGCTCGCCGACCTCGTTACGGTTGGTGAACGGCCAGGCCGTCGCCCCGATCACGCAGCCACCGGACTGCGAGGCCAGATATTCGGCGTACGACGTGACCTCGGTCCAACGATGCGGCCGGTCCGACACCACCTTCTTGCCCACAGCCGCCGGGTCCAGGCCGGCGTCGACAACCTTGTCCAGCAAATTCTCGATCACCGCGTGCGACTGACCGACCACGCCGACACGCCACCCGTGATCGCGTGCCAGTGCCGCCACGACCCGCGAACCGGTATAGGTCTTGCCCGTTCCCGGCGGTCCCTGCACTGCGATGTAGGAACTGTCCAGGTCCAGCAACGAGGAGACGATGGCACCGACGGTGTCGTCGCCGGACACCTCCGCCAGCGCACGTCTCGATCGCAACCGTGGCGAGTCTCGACGCAGCACGTCGATCACCGCGGACGTTGGGAGATCCGGTAGCTCGTCCGCTACCTCGGCGGCCGTCGCTGCGATGGACGCGATGAGCGAATCGTGGCGAATGTACGAATCCGGCACCGTGGCAACGGGTTCGATCGAGTGCGGCGGCTCCGCCTTGGGCATCGACTCGTCCACGGTGATTCTGGATCCGTCGTCGGAGACTCCGACGATGGTTCCCGACGCGGTCCATCGGTGCAGCGGATTGATCCTCTTGTCCTCCGGTATCCACTCCGGCGCGGGCGGGGCGTAGAGGACCTTGACCTTTCCGCCCATGCTCGCGCTGCCGGGTCCGAACTCGCCGCGCAGGACCGTGGTGCGCTGCCGGGTCCGCTTGCGAGGCGGCACCGTCCACTCCGACATCGACTCGACACCCTCCACCATGAACACGTCGCGGGTGTCGGCCCACTCGTCCATAGGGGAGGACAGACGATCGAAATACGCCCACCAGAACGGCTTTTCTTCACGTTTGTGGAAACCGACGGCTGCGGCCATCAGGGCTGCTGCCTGCTGGTCGGCCGTTCTGTCCGCGGGATCTCCGGCGAACTCCCAGAGAGCGTCGCGGACACCGTCGGCATCGTCGACCGGCACGTCCACCGGCGGTATCGGACCGCGTGGCTGCACACCAGCTGCGGCGGCATGCCCCAGTAGCCAGTCACGCAGCTCCAACGTCGACCGGCAGTCGTAGACGTTGTAGTCCGCGATATCGGCCAACACTGCCGCGGCCTCGTCGACAGAGCCCTGGTCGCGGAGGTCGCACCACCGGGCGTACTCGGTGATCGAGGCGACCGCATCGGCCACATCGCCGCGATGGTCGGACATGTACAGCGGTTCGAGCTTCTTGATGCTGTAGCTGCGCGCCCCGATGCGCAGAGCCGACCGCACCACCGGGTAGAGATCGATCAGCACCTGTTGCCGCAGTAAGTGATCCACCTCGTTCTCGTACACCCCGTGCCGCGACGCCAAGCGGAGCAGAGCCGACTTCTCGTACGCGGCATAGTGATAGACGTGCATGCCGGGGAACTGCTCGAGGCGGGCGAGCACGTAGTCGACGAACCCGACGAATGCGGCCTTCTCCTCGCGGCGATCGTGAGCCCAGAAGGGACGGAACACGCCGTCCGACTCCATGACTCCGAAGAGGTATTCGAGACCCCAATCCGCAGAACCGCGTTCGCTGTAGAGCGGATCTCCCTCGAAGTCGAAGAAGATGTCGCCGGAATCCGCGGCAGGCAACGCACCCAGGGCATCGGGCGAATGCACCTCCACGACGGGGGAGCCGCTCTGTTCCTGACGGACCTGCGCACCGGCTTGAGCGCGCAAGGCGATCAGGCTGCGTTCCGCAAGATCGGGCACCGGTCCCTCCGACGCCGCCAACCTGTCGATGGTGTCGATTCCGGCAGCGTGCAGCGCGGTGCGCTGGGACACCCGCATCCCCGCCACCAGCAGTAGATCGCGCTGCGCCTCCACCTCCGGCGCGCAGTGCTCGCACCGCATGCAAGCGCGAACATTCAGATCCGCCCACGACGCGGGCAGCAACTGTCCGTAATGCTGCGACAGCGCGGACACCATCTCGCGGCGGGCTCGGCGGTACACGGGCAGAACGTCCGGAAGATGCACCAGCGCGTCGGTTCCGTCCCCGAGAACCAGATGTCCGCTGGGCGACGCCGCGATCCCCGCCGCATCGAGTGCATCGGCATAGGCTGCGATCTGAAGTACCGACGGCACCCGCTCGGTCCGCGACAGTTTCGTGTCGTGCACCTCGTAGGAGTCGGACACCGGATCATGGATCAGGAAGTCGCTGAATCCCAGAAATTCGCCGTCGAAGAACGTCCCTTGGTAGATCACCGGCGTGCGACGCGCCGCCGCGGTGATGGTGGCCTCCGCCGCCGCCCGCAGCTCCGACGAGATGCGCTTCTCCGGACGCGGAACGATCACGACGCCGTCCGGATGCAGTCGCTTCAGTCGCTGTAGCTCGCGCACCTCGTGGTCGTTGCCGAGTCGCGCCAGGCGCGCGAACATCGCGTCTTCCGCCGACTCGGTCTCGATACGTCCCAGACAGGCATCCAGGGTGCGTAGCAGCGCGAACTCGCACTGCGACGCGAGAGCGAGATCGCCCGCGCTGTGGACGAGGCTGTCTCCGGAGACGAACATGGCGCCACCCTAACGAGGCGGTCGGACAAGCCGACACGACAACGAGGCGGTCGGACAACTCGACGCGAGAGATTCGGCTCCGGTCGTCACAATGGTCATATGCCGTTCTTCGAGGGTTCCCGCGGCCGTGTGCACTATCGCCGGTGGCCCGCCGCCGACCCTCGTGTGACGTTGGTCTTTCTGCACGGGAGAGGCCAGCACACCGGTCAATATCACCGCTTCGGCGCCGCGATGGCCGCACACGGAATCACCACCTGGGCGCTCGACCACGTCGGGCACGGGCTGTCCGAAGGCGAGATCGCCGATGGTCTGCCGTACCTCGATGCCCTCGCCGAGAACGCTGGGCACCTGGTGGATCTCGCTGGCGGCGAGGTGTCGGTCATGGGTCATTCCTTGGGATCGGCGACCGCCGTTCGCTTGCTCGCGTCCGGGGCGTCGGCGCGCTCGGTGGTTCTCGTGGCGGTCCCCCCGCGTGCTGTCGTCGATGGCGATTTCACATCCGCCTGCGCGGCACCGACATTGGTGTTGCACGGCATCGACGATCGCATGGTGGGCATCGACGGTGTTCGCGAGCTCACCCGCGAAACCCCGACCGTCACTCTCAAGGAATACGCCGACGCCGGTCACGACCTACTGCACGAGAAGATCCACCGGACTGTCACCGACGACGCCGCCCGGCACATCCTCGCCCACAGTTAGCTGACGATGATCGTGCGGGTGTGCCAACCGGTGGACCCACCGGGGATCGGGGGAGTGCGCTCTTCGACCTGCGTGTTCCCGTCCTGATCCGTTGCGCGCACCTGCACGTTGTGGTTGCCGGCCGTGGCGTTCCAGTCCCAGAACCACTGACGCCACGTGTCGATCGAGTACTGCTCTGCCAACGTCGCGTCTTCCCACGGACCGTCGTCGACACGCACCTCGACCCGCTCGATGCCGCGGGTCTGTGCCCACGCAGTGCCGGCGATGCGTACAGGACCCGGGGCTACGGGGGCGAACGCGGCGGGCACGTCGATGCGCGACGCGGTCTTGATGGGCGCACGGTCGCCCCAGCCGCGTTCGGTCCAGTAGGCCTGGACGTCGTCGAACCGTGTGAGTTCCCAGTCGACGACCCATTTGGTTGCCGAGACGAACCCGTAGATACCGGGGACGACCTGGCGCACCGGGTAGCCGTGCTCGATGGGCAACGGCTCACCGTTCATCGAGACCGCGAGGATAGCGTCGCGGCCGTCCATCAGTACCTCTACCGGGGAGCCGATCGTCATTCCGTCGATGCTGGTGGACAGAAGCATGTCCGCGTCGTCCTGGACGCCGACTTCCTCGAGGATGTCCTTGATGGGGAACCCGACCCAGGTGGCGTTGCCTGCCAGCGGTCCGCCCACCTCGTTGGACACGCAGGTGAGGGTGATCACGCGCTCGATGGGCGTGCGTGCCATCAAATCGTCCCAGGTCAACGTCATCTCTCGATCGACCTTGCCGTGGATCTTCAACTGCCACTCGGACGTGGTCAGCTGCGGCACCTGGAGGGCGGTGTCGATTCGGTAGAACGTGTTGTTCGGCGTGACGAACTGCGTGAGGCCATCCACTTCGAGGTCGGTTCCGGCCGGGATGGGCTCGGCGGTATTGCCCGCAGGAACCGTCGGGATGCGGAAGTTCTTGATGTCGTCGGCGACGCCGGCGACCCGGTCGCCGAGATAGCGCCCGGCCACTCCGGCTGCGGCTGCAACCGCCGTCGCAGCTCCCAGCAGCACCAGGAACTTTCGGCGAGGCATGGCTCCGTCCATCTCGCCGGAGGGAACTTCCAACGCGCGTGTCAGGGCTTGGAGCACGGCGATGCCGATGACGACGCCCACCACGGTGGGAATGATGTCGCTCAGCGACGAGGTGGGCCTGGCGGTGACCGCGTAGACGCCGATGGCGCCGAGTACCAGCAAGATCACCGAGCCGATGGGGCGCGACGGACGCTCGAGCAAGCCCGCAATCGCGGCGATGATCGCGATTCCGATCGACATACCGACGAACAGCGCGACCTTGTCGTTGGTGCCGAAGGTGTCGATCGCGAACTCACGAGCGAATGCCGGCGTCCGGTCGACGGTGGTCGATCCCACGGCGAAGAACGGCGAGGACGACGAGCTGAACAGCAGCGACAGCAGTTCCCCGACTCCCAGCACCATGCCGGCGGACACGATGCCCGCGAGCATCCGGGCGAACGGATGGACGCGGGTACGCGCGCTACCGTCCGAATTGTCGCGTCTCGTCACAGTCGAGGTCATGTAGTCCATTCGTCGCCGAGGGACCGTCGGCTTGCTCTACTGCTCACCGGTCACAACGAACGATGCGCGCCCATGAGGAAATCTCATGAGCGCGCATCGGTTGTGCGTAGTGCGGGTGGAACTAGCCGCCGTAGATCCCGGCAACCTCTTTCGCGTGCGACTCCAGAATGACGTTGCGCTTGAGCTTCATCGTGGGCGTCAGCTCACCGTTCTCGATGGTGAAGTCCTCGGGCAGAACCGTGTACTTCTTGATCTGCTCCGCCTTGGACACCTTGTTGTTGGCCGCGGCAACGGCGCCGTCGAGTTCGGCGATCAAATCGGCGTTCTCGGTCAGATCGCCCGCCCCCGTCGATTTGTCCATGTCGTGTCGCTCGAGCCACCCCGGCAACGCTTCCGGGTCCAGCGTGATCAGCGCGCCGATGAACGGCTTCGCGTCACCCACCACCAGGCACTGGCTGACCAACGGGTGCGACCGAATCGAATCTTCCAGTTCCGCCGGGGCGACGTTCTTGCCGCCGGCGGTCACGATGATTTCCTTCTTGCGGCCGGTGATGGAGACGAATCCGTCCTCGTCCACGGCGCCCAGGTCGCCCGTGTGGAACCACCCGTCACGGATGGACTCGTCGGTCGCCTTGTCGTTGTGCCAGTAGCCCGAGAACACCACGGGGCCCTTGACCAGGATTTCACCGTCCTCGCCGATCTTCACCGAATGGCCCTCGATCGGCCGACCCACCGAGCCCACCTTCTGCTTCTGCGGGGTGTTCACCGTGACGGCCGCGGCGGTCTCGGTCAGGCCGTAGCCCTCGTAGACCGGCACGCCGATGCCGCGGAAGAAGTGACCCAACCGCGCGCCCAGCGGTCCGCCGCCCGAGATGGCTTGATCGCATTCACCGCCCAGCGCCGCGCGGAGTTTGGAGTAGACCAGCTTGTCGAACAGCGCGTGCTTGGCCTTGAGCACCAACCCGGCGCCGCCCTTGTCCTGCGCCGTGCTCCACTCGATGGCGACGTCTGCTGCCTGGTCGAAGATCTTGCCCTTGCCGCCGTCGTGCGCCTTCTGCTTGGCAGAGTTGTAGACCTTCTCGAACACACGCGGCACCGACAGGATGAAGTCGGGCTGGAACTCGGAGAACTGCTCGACCAGCGTGGTGGTGTCGGAGGTGTGTGCGACCGTCACCTTCGCTTCGAACGCTCCGAAGGAGATGGCGCGCGCGAACACGTGGGCCATCGGCAAGAACATGAGGGTGCGCTTGCCCTCTTTCATCGAGTCCTTCAGGGCAACCTGAACCGCGGCGGATTCGGCCCAGAAGTTGGAGTGTGTCAACTGGACACCCTTGGGGCGGCCCGTGGTGCCGGAGGTGTAGATCAGCGTCGCCGGTGACGACGCGCCCACCTGCCGGCGTCGCGCATGAAGATCGTCGTCGGAGATATCGGCTCCGCGCTTGGTGAGTTCCTCGATCGCACCGTCGTCGATGAGGAGCGACTCGTTCAGGTCGGCCGCATTCTCGGTGACATCGGAGAGGCGATCGCGGTGCTCTGTGGTCTCGAGTACGAGCAGCTTCGTCGCCGAGTCCTCGAGAATCCACTGAGCCTGGTCGGACGACGAGGTCTCGTAGATGGATACGGTGCAACCGCCGGCGGTCCAGATGGCGTAATCGATGACGACCCATTCGTAGCGGGTGCCCGACATGATCGCGACTCGATCGCCGAACTCGACGCCGGAGGCCATGAGGCCCTTCGCGACGGCCATGACCTCGTCGGCGAACGTACGTGCGGTGACATCCTTCCAGGAACCACCGACTCGACGTTGGAAGGCAACCCAGTCGGGCCGCTCGTCCAGGTAGCGGAAGACGGTGTCGGCCATGGACGCGTCGTCGGGAATGTCGTAGGAGGCGGGTACGGAATATTCGCGCAAGGGTCAGTACCTTCCAGTAGCTGCAGGTGTGGTGTGTATTCCATCACATGACCTTCCTGCACGGTGACGGTAGGACGTCATCCGGTTTGTCCGGTTGCCACGGTTGGCGGTCCGCCGCCGCCTCGCTCGACTAGACTCTGCTGCACATGAGCACTTCCGAGTCGGATTCGGTCCAGCCCGACACCCTCACATTCGCCGAACTGGGCATCGACGAGCGTGTTCTGAAGGCCCTGACGGACGTGGGCTACGAGTCACCGTCTCCCATTCAGGCCGCCACGATTCCGCCCCTGATGGCCGGCAACGACGTCGTCGGTCTCGCGCAGACCGGCACCGGCAAGACCGCAGCGTTCGCCGTTCCCATTCTGTCCCGGCTCGACGTGACCAGCCGAGTCCCCCAGGCGTTGGTACTAGCCCCCACCCGTGAGCTCGCGATCCAGGTCGCCGAGGCCTTCGGTAAATACGCCACCCACATCCCCGGCCTGCACATCCTGCCCATCTATGGCGGTCAGGCGTACGGAATCCAGCTGTCCGGCCTGCGCCGCGGAGCGCAGATCGTCGTCGGTACCCCGGGCCGCGTGATCGACCACCTCGAGAAGGGAACCCTCGACCTCTCGCGCCTCGAGTACCTCGTTCTGGACGAGGCGGACGAAATGCTGAAGATGGGCTTCCAGGAGGACGTCGAGCGCATTCTGGCCGATACCCCCGAGTACAAGCAGGTGGCGCTGTTCTCGGCAACGATGCCGTCGGCCATTCGCAAGATCTCGCAGCAGTACTTGCACGATCCCGTCGAGATCACCGTCAAGACCAAGACCTCTACCGCCCCCAACATCACCCAGCGCTACGTACAGGTGGCGCATCAGCGCAAGCTCGATGCTCTGACCCGCATCTTCGAGGTCGAGGACTTCGAGGCGATGATCATCTTCGTCCGTACCAAGCAGGCCACCGAAGAACTCGCCGAACGGTTGCGCGCGCGGGGATACTCGGCCGCCGCCATCAACGGCGACATCGTGCAGGCGCAGCGGGAGCGCACCATCGGTCAGCTGAAGAACGGCGCCCTTGACGTCCTGGTGGCCACCGACGTTGCTGCCCGCGGTCTCGACGTCGATCGCATTTCACACGTCGTGAACTACGACATCCCGCACGACACCGAGTCCTACGTCCACCGGATCGGCCGTACGGGCCGCGCCGGCCGTGCGGGTGAAGCACTGTTGTTCGTCGCGCCACGCGAGCGTCATCTGCTCAAGGCCATCGAGAAAGCGACGCGTCAACCGATCACCGAGATGCAGCTGCCCAGCGTCGAGGACGTCAACGCTCAGCGCGTCGCCAAGTTCGCCGACTCCATCACCACGTCGCTGTCGTCCACCTCGCTCGCGATGTTCCGCCGCCTCATCGAGGACTACGAGCGTGAACACGACGTCCCGATGGCCGACATCGCCGCAGCCCTGGCGACGCAGTCGCGGGACGGCGACGCGTTCCTGATGTCGCCCGAGCCGCCGCCCCCGCCGCGCGAGAAGCGAGACCGACCCGAGCGCAAGTTCGACGATCGGGACGCCCCGCCGCTGCGCAAGTCTCGCAAGGGAGATCAGGACCTCGCGGTGTACCGCATCAGCGTCGGCAAGCGGCACAAGGTTGCGCCCGGTGCCATCGTCGGCGCCATCGCCAACGAGGGTGGTCTGCGGCGTAGCGACTTCGGGCATATCAGCATCAGGCCAGATCACAGCCTTGTGGAGTTGCCGGCGGACCTGGCCGACGAAACGCTGGAAGCGCTTCGCCGTACCAGAATCAGCGGTGTGTTGATCCAACTGCAGCGCGACGGCGGACCGCCGCGCCACAAGCGTTAGACCAGACCCTCCCGAGCTTTCAGGCTTTTTCCAGGGCCGTCGGGTGCGGCTCGGTGTCCACTCCCGGAACGCCGCGGCCGCGAATGGACGCACCCGCGGTCTCGGCGACGAAGAACAGCGCGATCAGGCCGATGACACAGGCGCCCATCATGTAGAACGCAGGCACCAGATCGTTGCCGGTCTGCTCGACCAAGAACTCGTTGGCGGCCGGTGCGGTGCCTCCGAACAACGACGTCGAGACGTTGTACGCGATGGCGAATCCGGCGAAGCGAACCTGGGTGGGGAACATGGCAGGGAAAGTCGCCGAGATCGTCGACAACTGGAGGACGTAGAGCAGTCCCAGCACGGTGAACGCGACAATAGCCCAGCCGAAGTTGACCGTCATCAGCATGTACATCGGAATCGCGAAGATCAGCAGTCCCACCATGGACACCAGCCACAACGGTTTACGCCCGACACGGTCCGAGAGGGCACCGGCGAACGGGATCACTGCCATCATGGCCAGCTGGCCGATGACGACCAGGAACAGTGACGACGTACTCGACAAACCGATCCGGTTCTCCAGGTAGGTGGGCATGTAGCTGAGCAACGTGTAGTTGCAGACGTTCAGGGCGACGACGAGACCCATCAGCACCATGATCGGGCGCCAGTACTTCGTCAACAGCTCGCGGAACGAGGTGGACGGGGTGTCGTTCTCGGCGTTGTTGTCCTCGAGTTCACGGAACACCGGAGTGTCTTCCAGTTTGGTACGCAGGTACAGCCCCACCAGAGCCAGCGGCCCGGCCAGGAAGAACGGCAGACGCCAACCCCAGGTGTCCATGAAGGCGTCCGTTGACAGCAAATCGACACCGAGCACCACCAATGCGCCCAGCGAGAAACCGCCGAGGGTGCCGAATTCGAGGAAGCTGCCGTAGAAGCCGCGCTTGCGGTCGGGGGAGTACTCGGCCATGAACGTCGCGGCGCCGCCGTACTCGCCGCCGGTGGAAAAGCCCTGAATCATGCGCAGCAGGACCAAGAGGACCGGTGCCCAGAATCCGATGGAGGCGTAACTCGGGACGAGGCCGATGAGGAACGTCGCCGTACCCATCATGACGATGGTGAGCGCCAAGATGTGCTTGCGTCCCATCCGGTCTCCCAGCGGACCCCAGACCAACCCTCCGAGCGGACGCATCAGGAAGGAGACGGCGAAGATGCCCAGCGTCAGCAGGGTGGCCGACTCCAGGTCGCCGGGAAAGAATGCTTTTGCGATGTACGTGGCGGTGTAGGCGTAGACGCCGTAGTCGAACCATTCCGTCGCGTTGCCCATGGCGGACGCTCCGACAGCGCGCCTGAGCACGTCGGGCGGCGCGTCGTTCGGTCGTGTCACATCTGCGGAATCGGATTTGTTCACCGACCAGGACTACCCAACAACCGATCCATGTGTCGCACCAAAATAGGACGATCATTAGCTTTGTTATGTTTTCGTTAGAGTTCGATGGCGGCGTTGTCGGCACGCTCGGGGGGTGTGAGCAGGCACTGGCCTTTTCGGTGTCGCATTTGCCTGAATCTGCAGTACTGGGCGTGAATTATGGCTGAGGAGGGCGTGCTCGGTTAAGTTGAGCAGGGGTGGAGAAAGCGCCGCACGCTACCGAGGAGGACGAGTCGATGGTGTCGGCACCCGTTTCCTCTTCACCCCCCGCGTGCGGGCGATCACGCACTTTTCGCGTCGACCCGTCACCGGTGACGTACGGAATGCTTGCACTCGGTACCGCCGCCGTGGCAATCGCGATCTTCCTGGCGGTCCCGGACGCAGCTCGAACGGGTGTGTTCGCGTTGTTCGCGTCGATCTGCACCGTGGTCGCCGTCGTCGGTCTACGACGCAACAGCTCCGCCGACCGTCGAGCATGGCGACGCGTGCTTGGCGCGAGCGCAGCGTTCGTCCTCGGACTCGTGGGGCGCGACATGCGCGAATACCTACCGACGTCGATTCGATTGCTGCCCGAATCTCTGGTGCTGCTGGGCTACCTCCTGCTGGTGTTGGGCATTCTCGGGTGGTCCGGGCGCAGAGGTTTCTCCCGCTCGTTTGCCAGCGTCGTCGACGCCGTACTGGTCACGCTGGCCATGACGTTCGTGTCCTGGGTCCTGCTGGTGTCGCCGGCGCTCGCGACGGCTGCCGACCCAGCATTGGTGGTGATCAACGGGATGTTCCCGGCGATCGACGCCGGATTGTTCACCATGGCCTTCTTCTTGCTGCTGTCGAAACGAGCGGCCAACGTCTCGCTCGTCCTGTTGGTCGCGGTGTTGTTGGCCATCACCGTCGGCGATCTGGGGTACGCCATCGCGTCGGCGCGCATGGTCGAAGCTCCGATGGTGCAACTCGACGCGACTTACCTCTTTGCTTTCGTGTTGTTCGGCGCGGCGGCCATGCACCCGTCGATGGCGCGGATCGGTCTCGATGCCGGCGTCAGTGCCGAGGTCACGAGACAACGCATGACGCTCGCCGTCTCGCTCGTCGCGATCTGCGCCGTCCTGCCGCTGGCCGGTAGCGACATCGGTGCCGCCGACATCGCGGTCCGCTCGGTGTTCCTCGCTGTGGTCCTGGTCGGAATGTTCATCAGAGGCGAGCGTGCGTTGAGCCGAGCGCAGCGAAGCGAAAGTTCCGCTCGGTACGACGCCACCCACGACGTCCTCACCGGATTGCCGGATCGATCACTGCTCACCGACGCCCTCGATCGAACGAACAGCCGTTCGGGCGATCGGCTGACCGTGCTGTTCGCCGATCTGGACAACTTCAAGATGGTCAACGACTCCTACGGCCACCGCGCGGGCGACGAGTTGATCAGCGCCGCCGCCCAGCGCATCTGCGATGTGGTGGGGGGCGACGACATCGTCGTTCGGTATGCGGGCGACGAGTTCGTGGTGGTGACGCAACTGGATCGAGCCGATGCCGAGGACCTCGCCACTCGTATGCTCGGTGCGTTCGGGGACCCGTTCGAGCTCAGTGTGGTCTCGCTGTACATCAGTGTGAGCATCGGGATCGCCATGTCGTCCGGACGTACGACCAGCGCAGATGATCTGGTGCGCGAGGCCGACACCGCGATGTACGACGCCAAGTCCCGTGGTCCCGCGGCCTACGTGTTCTTCGACGAGTCGATGAAGGTCGCCGCGACCCGGTCGGTCGACCTGGCAACGGCTCTGCGAGGCGCTGTCGATCGCGGCGAGATGGAAGTGCATTACCAACCGATCGTCTCGTTGCGAACCCACACTGTGCTGGTGTACGAGGCGCTCGTCCGATGGGAACACGACGGCCGGTGGATCCCGCCGGACGAGTTCGTTCCCATCGCCGAGTCCACGAACATGATTTCCGAGATCGGAACGTTCGTTCTCGACACCGCACTCGGCGATCTGGTTCGTCTTCGCGCGGCGGGGTCACCCCGAATGACCATGTCGGTCAATCTGTCGGTGCTTCAACTGCGTGACGAACGGCTGCCGGACGTCGTTGCGGGACTGCTGGACTCGCACGGACTGGACGGATCCGTGTTGGGTCTCGAGGTCACCGAAAGCGCTCTCATCGCTGACCCGGTCGTGGCGCACCGCGTGCTCGCGCGCCTCGCCGAGCTCGACATCGTCCTGATCCTCGACGACTTCGGTGTCGGCTTCTCTTCCCTGGGTCGCCTGCGGGATTTACCGATCACGGTGATCAAGATCGACCGGTCCTTCGTGTCGGCGCTGGCCGACGACGAGAAGTCCGTCTCGATCGTCTCCGCGATCCAGGGCATGGCTACCGCCCTGACGATGCGCACGGTCGCCGAGGGCATCGAGACGGCGGAGCAGGAGTCGATCGCGGTGGAACTGGGCTGCACGTACGCGCAGGGGTACCTCTACGGCCGACCCGCCCCGATCGAGACGTTCCTGCCTGTCACCGGCGGCGCCGCAGGGGAATCGAGTTGATGCTCTCGACGGTCCAGTCGCGGCCGTCTCCGACCAGGATGCTGATGCCGGCGTTCGCGATGCGCGGCGCCGGGCGGCCGATGACCGTGTGCAGAATTGCTCGGATGACTCCGCCGTGCGCCACGGCAACCACTTTCTCACCGGGATGAACGGACGCGATCCGGTCGAGTCCGCGTCGGCCCCGCACCGCGAGGTCGTGGTAGCTCTCCGCGCCGGGGTACGCGCCGTCCGGCCAGTGCGCCCACGCCTCGTACCCGGTCATCCCCTCGGCGTGGCCGAATCGACGTTCCACCAGGTCGACGTCGTCGCCGGACCGCTCGAGCCCGACGACGTGACCGATGATGTCGGCCGTCTCGGCGGCGCGGGAGAGGGGCGAGCTGAGCAGGACGTTCCAGGGCTCGCCCGTCAACACCGCCCCGGCCTCGCGCGCTTGACGACGACCGATGTCGTTCAGCGGAATGTCGGACGAGCCCTGCAGGCGGCCGTCGACGTTCCAGTCGGTTTCGCCGTGGCGCACCAGAGCCACCCTGACGAGGGGGTTCGGCGCCCGTCGGCCGCTGGGAATGGACATGGTGCCGATCAGAATATGCCCCTGTCGAAGCATGGTTACCGGGGAGTACGGTTCAGTAAGACGATCGAATGAATGGAAAGGTCGGAAGATGAACCTGGCACTCACCGACGAGGAAGCTGCGTTCCGCGACGAAATGCGGACCTTCTTTCGCACCGAGATTCCCGAGGACATTCGCGCACGCAATGCGGCGGGTGAAGAGCTCGAGCGCGACGACATGATCACGACGCTGCAGATCCTGAACAAGCACGGCATGGCCAGCCCGCATTGGCCTGTCGAGTGGGGCGGCAAGGACTGGACGCCGATGCAGCACCACATCTGGCTGGACGAGCTGCAGCTCGCGTCCGTGCCGGAGCCGCTGGCCTTCAACATCTCGATGGTCGGCCCCGTTATCGCGACCTTCGGGTCGGAGGAGCAGAAGCAGAAGTTCCTTCCGCCGACGCAGAACCTGGACATCTGGTGGTGCCAGGGTTTCTCCGAGCCCGAAGCCGGGTCGGACCTGGCGTCGCTGCGGACGACGGCGCTGCGTGACGGCGACGAGTACGTCATCAACGGGCAGAAGACGTGGACCACGCTCGGCCAGTACGCCGACTGGATCTTCGTGCTCGCCCGTACCAACCCCGATGCCCCCAAGAAGCAGGCCGGCATCTCCTTCATCCTGGTCGACCTGAAGACGCCCGGCATCACGGTGCGTCCCATCAAGCTGATCGACGGTGGACACGAGGTCAACGAGGTCTGGTTCGAGGACGTTCGCGTTCCCGTCGAGAACCTGGTGGGTGAGGAAAACGCCGGCTGGACGTACGCCAAGTTCCTGCTCAGCAACGAGCGCACGGGCATCACTCGCCTGGGATTCACCAAGACCAAACTGGCTCGCGCGAAGGAGCTGGCGGCCGAGACGAAGGTCGGCATGGGCACTCTGCTCGAAGATCCGGTCTTCGCGGCGCGTTTCGCCGAGCTCGAGAACCAGGTGTTGGCACTGGAGCTGACCCAGTTGCGCATCGTGTCCGACTACGTCTCGGGCAAGGAGAACCCGGCGTCGTCGGTGCTGAAGCTGCGCGGCAGCGAGCTCCAGCAGCTGGCCACCGAGATCCTCACCGACGTGGCAGGCCCGGATTCGCTGCCGTTCTCCGCAGGTCCCGACTCGCCGACTCCCGTGTGGGCGCAGCGCGCGACTCCGACCTACTTGAACTTCCGCAAGACATCCATTTACGGCGGCTCGAACGAGGTGCAGCGCACCATCATCGCGTCCGGCATTCTCGGCCTCTAGGAGCCTTTACGTCATGCATTTCGACTTGGACGAAGAACAGAAACTGCTTCGCGACACGGTGCGTGAGGTCCTCTCGCGCAGCTACGACAACGAGAAGCGCAAGAATGCGGTCGAGAGTGACCGCGGGTGGACCGAATCGGTGTGGAAGCAGTTTGCCGAGCTCGGCCTCCTGGGCCTGAGTTTCGCCGAGGACGACGGCGGAATGGGTGCGGGACCGGTGGAGACGTTCGCGGTCATGACCGAGATCGGCCGCCGCCTCGCCCCCGAGCCGCTGCTCGACTGCGTGCTCATCCCCGGCGGTCTGATCACCGACGTCGGATCCACCGATCAGCGTCAGCGCATTCTCCCGTCGGTGGCGGAGGGGCAGACCCTTCTGGCCTTCGCGCATTCGGAGCCGGGCACCCGCTGGCCGGCGGCCGAGGTGTCCACCACGGCCACCTCCTCGGGTGGCTCGTGGGCATTGAACGGGGTCAAGAACCCTGTGCTGCACGGTGATTGCGCAGATCAGCTGGTGGTCAGTGCGACGCTCCCGGACGGCGGTGTCGGACTGTTCCTGGTCGACGCCGACGCACAGGGGCTCACCCGCAAGACGTACCGCACGCACGATGGTTTGCGCGGTGCCTCGATCGAACTGTCGGACGTGGCCGGTGAACCTCTCGGCGACGGCGGCGATGCCAGCGCGGCGATCGTCGCGTCGAACGTCCGGGCCCAGGCTGCGCTCGCGGCCGAGGCGCTGGGTGCGATGGAGGAGTCGCTGCGGCTCACCACCGAGTACCTCAAGCAGCGCAAGCAGTTCGGGGTTCCGCTGGCCAAGTTCCAGGCCCTCACCTTCCGCGCCGCGGACATGTACGTGCAGCTCGAGTTGGCGCGCAGCATGGCGCTGTACGCCACGATGTCGCTGGCGGACGGTGAGCCGGATCCGCTGGTGGCGTCGCGGGCCAAGCTGCAGATCGGCCGCTCCGCGCGGCTCGTCGGGCAGGAGTCCATTCAGCTGCACGGCGGCATCGGAGTTACGGACGAATACCCGGTGGGTCACTACTTCTCGCGGCTCACGGCCATCGAGCACACGCTCGGCGGCGTCGACGATCATCTCCGTGTGATCACGTCGTCGCTCCAGGATCACGACATGCTGGGCGTCTCCTGACCTCCGTCGTTCATATGGCCACGGCATCCGATCGCGGGTGATGGCACTCCGCGATGTGCAGATCGTGCACGCGCCCCACGGTGGGGGGAATGCCGGACGCGCAGGTCTCCGTCGCATGGGCGCACCGTGTTCGGAACCTGCACCCCGACGGCGGGTTCAGCGGGGAGGGCACTTCGCCCTCGAGCAGGATCCGGGTGCGTCGCGTTGCAGGGTCGAGTGTCGGGGCGGCGGACGTCAGCGCCTCGGTATAAGGATGAGTCGGATGGTCGAAGACGTCGTCGGTCGGCCCGGTCTCGATGATCCGACCGAGGTACATCACCGCGACCCGGTCGGCCACATGTCGTACCACCGACAGATCGTGCGAGATGAACACGTAGCTGATGCCCAGTTCCTTCTGCAGGTCCGACAGCAGGTTCAGCACCTGCGCCTGCACCGACAGGTCCAGGGCGGAAACCGGTTCGTCGCACACCACGACCGTCGGATCCAGAGCGAGCGCGCGAGCGATACCCAGGCGCTGACGCTGGCCGCCCGAGAACTCCTGGGGGAAGCGGTGTTCGTCGCTGGGTCGCAGTCCCACCAGGTGCAGTAACTCCCGGACGCGGGCAGCCCGGTCGCGCTTGGTCCGGTACATCGTGCGGTGTGTATGCCACGGTTCCGAGATGATTTCGGCTGCCGACATGCGTGCGTTCAATGATCCGTAGGGGTCCTGGAAGACCATCTGGATCCGCCGTCGCCACGCGAGAAGTTCCGCGCCCTTCAGGCCGAACGGATCCACTCCGTCCCACGACACCGTGCCCTCGTCGGGGCGCTCGAGCATCATCAGGGTCCGCGCGAGTGTGGACTTGCCGCAACCGGATTCACCGACCAGCCCGAGGGTCTCCCCACGGCGCAGGGTCAGGTCGATCCCGTCGAGTGCGCGCAAGGTGCCGCGGCCCGGGACGCTGAAGGACTTGGTCACCCCGCGAACCTCGAGCAACGGTTCAGCATGCGAGCTGCGCACCTCACTCTCCACTGTCGTCGTAACGGACATCGGACACCTCCTCGGGGAAATGGCATGCGGCCCAGCGGCTGTCGCCGGTGGACCGTAGTGCGGGGCGCTGCGCGACACACTCGGCGCGTGCGATGGGGCACCGGGCCTGGTAAACGCAACCGGTGGGGATCGAGTGCAGATCGGGCGGTGTCCCGCCGATCGATCTCAGGTGTTCACCGCGCACGGTCGCCACGGGGACCGAGTCGAGCAAGCCCTTCGTGTACGGGTGCTTCGGATCGCCGAACACCTCGGCGACAGGGCCGGTCTCGACGACGGTGCCGGCGTACATGACGGCGACGTCGTCCGCTTCCTCGGCGACGAGCGCGAGGTCGTGCGTGATGAGGACGACGGCCATGTCGTGCTCGGTCCGCAGATCGCGCAGGAGCGTCATGATCTGCGCCTGCACGGTCACGTCGAGCGCCGTGGTCGGCTCGTCGGCGAGTAGCACGGTCGGGCCCAGCGCCACAGCCATCGCGATGAGCAGCCGCTGCCGCATCCCGCCGGAGAACTGATGCGCGTAGGAGTCGACGCGAGACTCGGGTTCGGGTATCCCGACCCGCTCCATCAACGAGATCGCCTCGACGCGAGCTGCTTTCGCGCTCATCTTCCGGTGGATGCGGAACGGCTCGGCCAACTGCGTACCGACGGTGTAGACGGGGTTCAGTGCGGTCAACGCGTCCTGGAAGACGATCGCGAGCTCGTTTGCCGCGATGGTCCGTCGCGTCCGCGCGCCGGCCGTGACCAGGTCGACGTCCTCGCTCCCGTCGCTGCGGCCGAGCAGGATCGACCCGTCGACGACCTCGGCGATCGGATCGAGCAGGCCGACGAGGGCCTGGGCGGTCATGGACTTGCCGCATCCGGATTCTCCGAGAAGGGCGAGGGTGCGTCCACGGGTGGCGCGGAAGGACACGCCGTCGACCGCGCGGACGGTGCCCGACGGTGTGCGGATCTCGACGGTCAGTCCGTCGACCTCGAGTGCGGTGCGGCCGAGTGTGGGTGCGCTCATCGACGTGCCTTTCTCTTCGATCGCGGGAGGGTCAGGCGCCACCGCTGGGCGGGATCCGTCGCGATACGTGCCCATGCGGCGAGGATCGTGGCGGAGACCGTCGTGAGCACGATGGCGAGGCCGGGGAAGAACGACAACCACCACGCCGTCTGCAGGTAGGTGCGGCCCTGCGACACCATCAGGCCCCAGCTGATGTCCGGCGGCTGGATGCCGATGCCGAGGAAGCTGAGCGACGATTCGGCGAGCATCACGAAGCAGAAGTCGAGGGTGGCGACGGTCAACAGCGTGGGCAGCAGGATGGGCACCACGTGGCGGCGGATCACCGCACCGCTTCCCGCACCGAAGGTCCGCGCTGCGTCGACGAAGGTCCGCGAGCGCAGTTCCGCACTCTCGGCGCGGGCGGTGCGCAGGTAGATCGGGATACGGGTGATCGTCAGGATCAGTACGATGTTCGCGGCGCTGGGGGAGAAGACGTACAGCACGACGACGGCCATGAGCAATGAGGGGAAGCTCATGATGACGTCCGCTATGCGCATGGCCGTAGTCTCGCGCCACCCGCGGTGGTAGCCGGCCCACATGCCGACGATCGACCCGATGATGCCGGACAGGATCACCGCGGGCACTGCCACCGAGAGGGTGGTGCGGCTGGCCAGGATCAGCCGTGCCAGCATGCTGCGACCCAGCGGGTCGGTGCCGAGGATGTTCATGAACCCGGTGTCGAGGGAGAACGGCGGTAGGTTCGAGCGGTCCAGATCCTGGCGGGTCGCGGCCTCGCTCACCACCATCGGGCCGAAGGCGGCGGTGAGGAACACCAGCACCAGGATTCCGGCCGCGACGGTGGCCACGCGGTCACGCAGGAGCAGTCGCCACAAGGGCATCGTCGTCGAGCGTGACGGTGCGATTGGCTCGTCGGTGGTTGCCGGAGGAACCACCGGTGGGACGGGGATCCCGGCGGCGTCCTTGTTCGCTTCGAGTGTCATGGCACTGCCTCTCAGACCGTGGCCTTGTCGCGAACCCGTGCGTCGAGGAGTGCGTAGCACGCGTCGATCACGATGTTCAGGACGAAGATGGAGATGGCCGTCAACAGGACGGCTGCTTGGAGTACGGCGAAGTCGCGCTGCAGGATCGCGTCGATCATGAGCTTGCCGATGCCGGGCCACCCGAAGATCGCCTCGACCACCACGGCGCCGTTGACCAGTCCGACGGTGAGGTCGCCGGCGACGGTCAGTGCGGGCGCCGCCGCGTTGCGCAGTGCGTGGTGGGTGACCACGCGCAGATCGCCCGCTCCCTTGCTGCGCGCCAGCCGGACGTAGGGAGCGGACAGCGCGGACACCATCGCCCCGCGCACGACCTGGGTGAGCACGCCGAGCGGGCGGATCAACAAGGTCGCGATGGGCAGTACCCACGCCGCGGCTCCGCCGGTTCCCGACGTCGGAAGCACGCCCAGCACCACCGCGAAGATCCAGACGCCGGTGATGGCGAACCAGAAGTCGGGGATGCTGGCGGCGGTCATCGACAGCAGGCTTGAGATGCGGTCGGCGATCGAGTTGGGGCGATAGGCAGCCCAGCACCCGATGACGATCGAGCCGATGACGGCGAGCACCATCGTGACGAAGGCCAGTTGCAGTGTCGCGGGGAAGGCACGGAGCGCCATCGTCGAGGCGGCCTCACCGGTGCGCAGCGACTCGCCGAAGTCGAGATGCAGGACGCCGCCGAAGTAGTCGACCATCTGCGTCCACACGGACTGATCGAATCCGTTCTGCGCGGCGAATGCCTCACGCTGTGCGGGAGTGGCGGATTCGGGGAGGTAGAGGCTGGTGGGATCGCCGGTGAGGCGGGCGAGGAAGAAGACGCCGATCAGGACCACCAGCAGCGGCAGGAGGCTGGTGTAGACGCGTCGTCGGAGGAAGGCGAACATGGCGGTCAGCTCCTCACGAGCACGTGGTGGGGTCCCGCTGCCGGGCTGATGAGTCTGGTGGGGTCAGTCGGTCGCATCGGAACTCCGGGTCATCTCGGCCAGTCGCATCTCGTCGACGGTGGCGGAATCGGGGGTGTAGTCGATGCGCGGATCCTTGGCCAACACACCGTTCATGTGGGCGATGTACGCCATCTGCGTGATCTCCTCGGGCTCGCGGCTGAACAGTTCCGCGAACGCGTCCTGCCTCTCCTCGTCGGTCAGTGCTTCGGCCCGGTCGATACCGGCATCGAAATCTGCAGTGCCGTAGGAACTCTGGAATCCGTCGCTCCGCATGTACTGCGTCATGGTGAACGCGGCGTCACCGGCCTGGTTGCCGTGCTGGATCACCAGGAGGTAGGGGCCGACCTCCGGGAACGGTCGCTCCTGGAACTCGGCGACGCCCGCGGTGTCCTTCATTTCGATAACGACGTTCAGTCCGATGCCGGCGAGGGCGTTCTGGACCACCTCCACGGTCTCGTTGATCTTCGGGAACTGGCCGGTGCGGCCGATGAGGCGGATCTCGGTATCGACGGGGACGCCGTCCGCTCGCGCCTCGTCGATCAGCGCGGTGGCCTTGTCCATGTCGTAGGGCCAGGGAGTCAGCGCGTCGTTGTAACCGACGACGCCGTCGGAGATCAGTTGTGCTGCAGGCGACCCCATACCGCGGAACAGCGCCTTGACGATGCCGGCGCGGTTGACGGCGTAGTTGACCGCCTCGCGCACCCGCTGGTCGTCGAGCGGCGGGGTGGTGGCCTGCATGCGTAGTGCGGTGGTCTCGTTGTTGGGGAAGGCGACTCCGAGGTCTCCGGCGCCGTCCTCCGGGCCGAGTCCGGTGGCGATGTCCGCCTCCCCATTGGTCACCATGGCGGCGCGGACACTGCCCTCGTTGCGCCACTGGTAGATCGCTCGGGTGAATTCCGGCGCATCACCCCAGTAGCTGTCGTTGCGTGTGAGGGTGAGGCGTTGGCCGTAGTCCCACGAGTCGATCCGGTACGGGCCGGTGCCGACGGGCTCGCGGGTGCGCTCGGTGGTCCCGACTGTGCTCTCGACCATCTCGACGAACGACAGTCGCAGCGGCAGAATGGGATCCGGCGTGGGCGATGCGACGGTGAGGGTGTTCGGATCGACGACGGTGACCTTGAGATCGTCGTCACCGAACACGTAGCCCTCGACGTTGCACGCGAGTTCGGAGTTCACGGCGCGGTCGATCGACACCGCGGCGTCCTCGGCGTCGAAGGCGGTGCCGTCGCTGAAGGTGACGCCCTCGCGGAGCCTGAAGGTCCACTCGGTGTCGGAGGTGCGCTCCCACGACGTGGCGAGCTTCGGCTCGAGGTCGCCGGTGCCGGGGTCGCGTTCCATCAGGGGTTCGGTGATGTTCGAGCGGGTGACGACGCCGATCGCGGTGAGCGAGACGTCGCACGGCTCGAGGGTGGGTGGTTCCTGCGGCAGCACGATGCGAACGGTGTCCGGGCTCGCCGCATCGCCGCTGTCGGAGTTGGCGACGGTGCAGCCGGTGAGGAGTGCGGACGCGGCGAGCACCGACACCAGGGGTGTGGCGCGGGTGGATCTCATGGATTCCTCCAAGCTGAGGGGCTGCCGGGTTTTCGATGTCAGGCGGATCGTGGTTTCGGGCGCGGCATGTCGGGGCTGTCGACTCGGCGCAGGTGCAGGGGAAGGTCTGGGGAGCGCCGTACCTGTGACGGTAGACACACGCTAGGAGCGCCCGCGGTGACCGTCAACAGCCGCCGACCCCGGAAAACCCAGTTCGGAGTCGATATCCGCCTCCGCTTCGGCTCAAGGGGAGGTCTGCATCACACCGACGAGGCCTTGACCTGCTGTGTCACGACAACAGGCGTCATCGATACAGCCACTGTATTAATCCATGCCATTTACGTGTTGGACCGGTATTCGTCGCTCGGCATACGATGACCCGGACGACGGCCGACACCCACGGTGGCCGCCGCAACCGGAAGGAGGTCCTGTGGCCGAGCGCGATGCCGCGACTGTCCCTGAGCCGCACAGGTACTCGACCGTTCTCCGGGTGGGCGAGCTGAAGCAGTCGCTCGTCGACACGCTGAGCGCCGGCGGCGCGCTGGTACTCCCGGACGCCGACCGCGCCGAATTCCTCGACGCCCATGCAGCGCACGTGACCGCCGTCGTCACCTCCGGCCGGGTCGGCGTCGACGCCCACCTGATGAACCGCCTTTCGGCTCTCCGAGCCATCGTGCACTTCGGAGTCGGGTACGACGGTACGGACGCAGAGGAGGCGCGGCGGCTCGGGATCGGGGTGAGCAACACCCCGGACGTGCTGAACGACGCGGTGGCCGATACCGCTCTGGGCCTCATCATCGACACCCTCCGTGGCTTCTCCGCAGCCGACCGCTACGTCCGGGCCGGCAAGTGGACCACCGATCCCATGCCGCCGCTCGCGCGTCAGGTCAGTGGTTCACACGTGGGCATTCTCGGGCTCGGGCGCATCGGCACCGCCATCGCTCATCGGCTCGAGGCGTTCGGGTGCACGATCGGCTACCACAATCGCCGCGTCGTCGAGGGGAGTGCATATCGCTACCACGCCTCGCCGCGGGAACTCGCTGCCGCAGTGGATGTCCTGGTCGTCGCCGCCGCCGGAGGGCCGGATACTCGGCGCCTGGTCGATGCGCCCGTCCTCGAGGCCCTCGGGCCCGAGGGCTACCTGATCAATGTCGCTCGCGGAAGCGTCGTCGACGAGGATGCGTTGATCGACGCCCTGCAGGACGGTCGCCTCGCGGGTGCAGGACTGGACGTGTACGACAGCGAACCCGAGGTCCCCGCGGCTCTGCGAGCACTCGATTCCGTGGTCCTCCTCCCGCACATCGGCAGCGCTACCGCCGCGACACGCGCCGCGATGGAAGATCTCACCCTCGAGAACCTGCACTCGTTCCTCGCCGACGGCACACTCGTGACGCCGGTCTTCCAGCCCGAACAGAAGGAGACCCGATGAGCGTCGTCGTGGGATACGCGGACACCGTCGAGGACCGCAACGCACTGCCGTTCGCGTTGCGCGAGGCCCGGATGCGTGGGACCGATGTGACCGTCGTGGTCGACGGCGACCGCAGCGGGGTGGACGAGCAGATCCTGGCCGCACGCACCGATTCGGGGACCGACGCCGTCGCCGTCCGGGTGGCCGATCCGGTGTCCGGACGCTCGCATGCGGACAATCTCGTCGACATCTCCTACGAGCCCGGTGTGGAACTGCTGGTCATCGGCGTCCGCCGGCGCTCACCCGTCGGAAAGTTGTTGTTGGGCAGTCTGTCCCAACGAGTGCTTCTCGACGCCCACTGCCCCGTCGTGGCCGTGAAGCCTCCCGTCGAGCAGTCTCGATAACGTCTCTACAGCTGCCGAACGGACGCGATGTCCTCGAGGACACGGTGCAGTGCGGGGTTGGTGGCGTCCTGCCGCCACGCGGCGCCCAGACGCACGGGTTTCTCGGTGCTGGAACGGAGTTCACGAAACACCACACCTTCGGTGTGCATCGTGCGTGCCGACGCCGGCACCAGGGCGCATCCCAGCCCGGAGCTGACCAACATCAGCATCGTGTGCACCTGCGTCACGTACTGCACGTAACGAGGTGAGACGCCGGCCACGGTGAAGGTGCTGATGAGGAGTTCGTGGAAGTAGCGGGCGTCCACCGGTGAGTACATCACCACCGCCTGGTCCTCGAAGTGCGTCACGCTCAGTCGCTCGATGTCGAGGAGCGGGTGACCGTCGGGGATCGCGGCCACCAGGGCCTCGCGGTGGATCGGGCGGGTCAGGATGCCGGGCCGGGTCACCGTCGGTCGGACAAGACCGAGATCGAGCTCACCGCCGGCGAGCGCATCGATCTGGATGGACGACACCATCTCTCGCAGAACCAGCTCGACGTCCGGAAGTGATTCGCGTACGTCGCTCAGGAGCTTGGGCAGAACCGCGTGCGCCGATGCGGCGGTGAAGCCGATCACCACCGTGCCCAGATCGCCTGCCGGGACCCGCTTGACCGTCAGGGCCGCGCTCTCCGCCAGCCGCACGATCCGTCGTGCGTCGGGCAGGAACGCGACCCCGGCGGCGGTCAACGTCACCGAGCGGGACGTGCGATCGACCAGCTGGACACCCAATTCGTTCTCGAGTTGCTGGATCTGCCGGCTGAGCGGCGGTTGGGTCATGTGGAGCCGATCCGCCGCCCGGCCGAAGTGCAATTCCTCCGCGACAGCGATGAAGCACGTCAGGCGCGCGAGCGAGAACATGCGGTCACCTTAACGGAGGTTTCATGCCTGCTCGGGCGGGTTGCCTTCAGGAGTGCACGGCGTGCCCGGCGACCGAGTCCGCGGCCAACGAGTCGGCGAGTGCGGCGCGTCCCGCGGTGACGATCTCGGCGAGCTCGGCGAGGTGAGCGGGCGCCATGTCCACGAGCGGAGCCCGAACAGGGCCGGCCGCAATGCCTTCCATGCTCACTCCTGCCTTGACCAACGACACCGCATACCCGGGGACCTTGTCGCGGAGCCGTACGAGCGGGTGGAAGAAGTCTCGAAGGAGCGCCTCGGTGAGTGCGGTGTCGTCCGTCTCCAGCGACGTGTAGAAGGCGAGTGCGAGTTCGGGTGCGAAAGCGAAAGTGGCCGACGAATACAGAGTCACACCGAGTGCGCGGTACGCCTGTTGGGAGACCTCGGCCGTGGGTAGGCCGTTGAAGAACTGGAAGTTCTTGTCCGACGGCGCGAGCGCGTCCTGGACCGCCCGCACGATGCGCGCGACGCTGTCCAGATCGCCGGTACCGTCCTTGAAGCCCACCACCGTGGGGAGCTGCGCGACCTCGACGGCCGACGCCTCGTCGTAGCGTGCGTTGCTGCGGTTGTAGACGATGACGGGAAGGTCGGTCACCGCGGCCACCTGCCGGGTGTACTCCACCAGACCGGCCTGCGGCATCGTCACCAGGTAGGGGGGCAGGAGCAGGATGCCGTCCGCACCGTTGTCGGCTGCTGAGCGGGCGAAGATCTTCGCCTGGGCGAGGGCGCCGCCGGCACCGGCGTACACCGGCACGCGGCCTGCGACGGTGCGCACCGCAGTGGCCACGATCTCGCCGAACTCGATCGGTTCGAGAGCGTGGAACTCGCCTGTGCCGCAGGCGATGAACACACCGCCGGGACCGGCGTCGACACCCTTCGCCACGTGTTCGGCGAGCAGCGCATGGTCCACTTCGCCGGATTCGGTGAAAGGGGTGACGGGGAAGAAGAGGACGCCGTCGAGCATGAGAACTCCTAGGGAGAGAATGGTTCGAGTGAGAGGAAAGGTCAGTCGCGCGTGAGAGCGCCGTCGATGCGGCGCCAGATCCCGTCGGGATTGCCGTCGGCCACGGGCGTGGGGAGGAGGTCATGAGGCACGTCCTGGTAGGCGACGGGCCGGAGAAAGCGCTCGATGGCGCGGGATCCGACCGACGTGGTGCGTGAATCGGACGTCGCGGGGTGCGGACCGCCGTGCACCATCGCGTGTCCCACCTCGACACCGGTGGGCCATCCGTCGAACAGGATCCGACCGGCCTTCAGTTCGAGGATCCGCAAGAGCACACCGGCCGCGTCGTGATCAGCGTTGTCGGCGTGGACGGTTGCGGTGAGCTGACCTTCGAGTCGGCGAGCGACGTCGGTCACCTCGTCGGGATTCTCGCAGCGGATCACCAGGGCAGACGCTCCGAACACCTCCGCCTGCAGGGTTTCCCGGTCGAGAAAGGTGCGGGCGTCGGTGCAGAACAGTGCGGCGCGGCAGGAATTCGGCGCGTCGGAATCGGCTCCACGGGCGACCGTGTCGGCGTCGGCTGCCAACGCGTCGACACCTGTCGTGTAGCTCTGCGCGATGGTCGGCGTGAGCATCGTCGTCGGCGAGCTCGTGGACACGGCCTCCGACGCTGCTGCCACGAAGGCATCGAAATCGGGGCCGCTCTGCGCAATGACGAGGCCGGGGTTGGTGCAGAACTGGCCGGACCCGAGGGTGAGCGACCCGACGAACGCCGAGGCCAGATCGGCCGCTCGGGTATTGAGCGCACCGGGGAGCAGAAAGACCGGGTTGATCGAGCTCATCTCGGCGTAGACCGGGATGGGTTCCGGCCGGCTCGCCGCTGCGCGCACGAGAGCCGTTCCACCCGAGCGCGATCCGGTGAATCCCACTGCCTTGACGCGGGGATCGGTGACCAGCGCGATGCCGATAGTCCGGCCGTCTCCGTAGAGCAGGGAGAACACTCCGTCGGGCATGCCGGTGGCGGACGCGGCGCGAGCGATGGCGTGTCCGACCAGTTCGGAGGTGCCGGGGTGGGCGTCGTGCGCCTTGACGATGACGGGGCTGCCCGAGGCCAGGGCCGAAGCGGTGTCGCCGCCGGCGACGGAGAACGCGAGTGGGAAGTTGCTGGCTCCGAAGACCACGACCGGACCGAGGGGGACCATCCGCTGACGGATGTCCGCGCGGGGGAGCGGTGTGCGATCAGGGCGCGCGGGGTCGATGCGCGCGCCGTTCCAGCTGCCCTCACGGAGCGTGGATGCGAACAGTCGCAGCTGGCCGCTGGTACGCCCCACCTCGCCGGTGATCCGACCCACGGGCAGACCGGACTCAGTTGCGGCGCGGTCCACGAGGGTGTCACCGAGCTGCTCGATGTTGTCGGCGATCTCCTCGAGGAATCGCGCTCGATCCTCGGATGTGGTGGCTCGGTAGGCATCGAAAGCCCGATCCGCGGCGTCGCATGCAGCGTCGACGTCCGTGAGTGTGGCATGGCGGTACGCGGGGTCGAGCTCGGCGCCGCTGGACGGGTCGATCCCGTGGACGGCAGTGCCCGTGCCGGGGACGGAGATCCCGGCGATGATCGAGGCCCCCGTCAGCAAGGGTGCCGTCGTCGGTTGTTCGGTCGTCGGTGCGGTCATCGGTGCATCAACCCTTCTGCTGATTCGAACTCGTGACCACGACGCTAGGGCGCGTTGCTATACAAGTCCAAGTCAAAAAAAGGTGTCAGCGATGCAAGGACTGCATCGATATTCCCCGGCGGGTGTTTGTCCTGCCCACAGGTCGCCCCGCCAGGGTTGGACCGGCCACGTCGGGTACTCCTCTGTGCAAACCGAGCACGGTCAGCGCCGCGCTGCAGTGCTCCGAAGTCGTATCGTCACCGTTCCACCCAGCACGACGGCGGCGGCAATCGCGGCGACGACGCCGACGGTGCTGTCCAGGCGCTCACCGGAGAAGCGCCCCTGCGCCGCCCATGCCAGCCCCCAACTCAGCGACAGCGCGGGTGCGATGCGGCCACCAGAGATAACCGCGAGAAACACTCCTACTGCCGCAGCGACGACGAGCACCACAACAGCCCAGAAGGTCGCGCCGCTGGTCCACCCGACTTGGGCGAGCCACGCACTGACGTTCGCCACGGTCGCGATGGACACCCAGCCCAGGTACAGGCCCATCGTGCCGTCGGTGATCACGGTGTCCACAACACCCTTCGGGGGTGACGCGATCAGCCTCGCGAACACGAACGCCAGGCTCGCCAGCAGCGCCACGATCACCACGACACTCAGGAATACCTGCCCGAATTGCACGACGGTGATCCATGCGGCGTTCAGAATCATCGTCGCGGCGATCGGCACGCGCAGCACGGCCTGACGCGCAGACCTGCGTTGGGCCGGAAGGGCCTGCCACACGGCGTAGGCGATCAGACCGAAGTAGATGACCGACCAGATCGAGAAAGCCGGACCGGCGGGGGCCACCAGCGTCGCCGTTGCGCTCAACGCGCCGTCGGCCGCCTCGGCGATGGGTGTTCCCACCACGGCGCCGGACCCCAGGAAACCTCCGACGACGGCGATGATGGCACTGACGATCACCAGGGTCACCGGGGCGGTGCCGGCGCGGGTCGTGGTGGTCGATGTGGTGGCGGTGTCGTGGGTCATCGTTGTCCTTCGCGGCGACGGGTTCGGTATCACGACAATTCCCGAACTCTCAGTTGCTGAAACAACTCGCCATGTGGATCACCCAAAGGCGGACAGGATTTCCGGCGGTACCGAGGGGTCGTCGAGCAAGACGGAGGTCGGTGACCACCCGGTGCCCGAGGCCAACCGTCGAAGGCCGCCCGACCCCTCGAACCACAGGGAGCCGTCGTCGGCCCAGACGAGCCGGTAGTCGCTCGGGGCTGCACCGCGGTATAGAGCAGAACCGGACGAGTCCTCGACGAGCAACACTGTGGAGCCTTGGTCGTCGACGATACGAGCGGTGGCCGAACCGGACGGCGATGACTGTGGGGTCATCAGGTCGACGGGTTCGGCTACTGTCGCTTCCGGCGTCGTCTCAGGTGTTGTGGGTGTTGGCACCGGGATGGATTCGGTCGTTGTCGTCGGTGCCGCGGGCGGCGTGCTGCTGGTCGTCGACGGGGCGGTTGTCGTCGACGGGGCGGTTGTTGTCGACGGGGCGGAAGTGGGCGCGGCTTCGTTTGTCGAGGTAGTGGATTTCGGGGCCGACTCGGTCGTCGTCGCGGTGGTCGGACCGGTGGTCGAAGGTGCGATCGCACTCTCTGCAGGCGGGGCCATACGCGCAGATAGCGACGCTACGCCTCCGCACCTGGCGCTTGGCAGTAGAAGCCCGAGAACGCCCGGATCCATGGTGATCGTTTGTGGCCCACTGGGTGCGGATGTCACACCGCCGATGGTGGCGGTCACGGTGGCTGTGTACACACCGCTGAGCGACCCGAGACCGAGAATTGCTCCGTTCTCGACGTCCTGCCGCCATCGAGACGTCGAGAACGTCGGCGACGCGGTGACGACGATGTCCGCTGAGCCAGTCTTCTTGAGGGTGTATGTGTACGAGGCGCCGGTGCCCGAGGTGAGCCAGTTCAGCTCGGCATACAACGTGGCGCCCAGTAAACCCTTCGACCTGTTCGCGCACTGCAGGTCTCCGGGCGCAGGCACTCCGGCTTTGGTGGTGAAGGTGCCTGTCGTGGCGGTCCCAGTGTCCGTGAGCGGAGCTGCACTCGCCGGCGGCGCCTGAACCACCGAGATGGCCAACAGAGCCACCCCGACAACGGCGCCCGCCGCGCTTGCGCCACCGGAAGCCCCCACAGCTGGCCGCTCATCTTCGCGCGGTTTCTTGTCGGTGGGCTTCCACGCTGCAAGTATCAATACTCCTGCGAGCAGGCCTCCGGCGAAGACCGCGGCAGGGCTCGACAGCCAGGTTACTGCCCGACCCAGGTGCTCGACGTGGGCGAACACCCGCTGTACTTCGGCCACGGTGTAGGGCTCCGAGTCCGGGAACTCGTTCGCGTCGCCTTTCAAGGTCAATGTTGCTGCGCCGCCCACCGACTCGTCGATACCGGTGACCCGATGGGTGAGGCGGTCACCGCCGGCGCGCTCGACTGTGACGATATCGCCGACGCGCACCTCGGACGCTGGAATCGTGCGCGCAAGCGCCAGTGCGCCGGTCTCGATCACAGGTGACATCGACCCGGATCTGAACACCAGTGGCGTGATACCGAACAGAGCGGCACCGAATGCTGCGGCCATGCAGATCACACCGAGTGTTGCACCCACCGTAAGTGCGATCTCGCGCAGTGCGCTTTTGCTGTCGGCTTCGCGTAGTCGGCGGTGTTCACTCACGGCGACGTCCTCATGTCGACGTCGCCGTGAAGGTGAACGTGACGGTTCCAGACACCGGAGTGGTGGGAAGCGTGGCGGTCGAGGGTATCGACACCGCAACGCACAATGCTTCTGTACCGGGGGTCGAGCCCACCTTGGCCGGCACTGGTCCTCGGCTTGCGGAGACCTGCTGATCGGTTGTCGTCAGTCCGGTCTTCGAGGCGAACTCGGAACCGGGGCACGAGCCGGTGGACAGGGCGACCCTCAAGAGCAACCCGATCGGGGCAGCGCTCGCTCGAGCTTGGACGCCGTAATTGAACGCCACCGTGCCCTGGTTCTGGACGGTGAGCGACGTTCTGACCGTCGTTCCCGGCACCATGGCCGCTGCTGTCATCGCCGTTGTGAACGCTGCCGGTGTGTTGTCCGCGCCGTCGAGCTTCAAGTCGATGAAGCCCGTCGTGAACGTCCCCGTCGTCGCGGTCGAGGTATCCGACCAGGCAGCCATGGTTCCCACGCTGCCCAAGCCGAAGACGATTCCGAGGGAGAGGAGCGCACGAACGCGGGCGCTCGTCAGGCGCCTGCGACGCAGTGGTGTCGAGTGCGTCATGCCGACGGTTCCTTTGCTCGTGTGCGATCGCGAACCGCGCCGCCGATCATCACGAGCGCGTAGACACCAAGTAGTCCGGAGATGACCAGGACGGAGATACGCCGTTGCTCGCCGTTGATCCAGCTGTTCACGTAGCCGATGAAGGGAACGGAATACCACACGGCTCCGCGAATCTGCTCGTACCGAATGGGCTCGTCGTCCGTGCCGTTCGCGTCGCCTCGCGTCACGTATCGGACATCGCCGTTTGCCGAATTGGATACTCGAACGATGCGGTGAGTTACCACCTCGGGCTTTCCCGACTCCAATTGATAGGTGACCGGCGTTCCGAGTCGGATGTCCGATTGGTCGACCTCACGAACCACGATCAAGGTTCCGGGAGGGTACGTGGGCTCCATCGAGGCGGTGAGGATCGTGTACGGCGTCGCCCCCGTGATGCGAGGGACGACAACGGTTGCCGCCAAGATTGCTATTGCGCCCAAAAGTGCTGTGTAAGAGAGTATTCGGCCTATCCACCACCGGGTACCCGCAGCGGCAGGCTGGTCTTGCTGTTGATGCGTCATTGCTGTTCCGCCAGAAAAGAGAAGGTCACCGTGGTGGACGAGTTCTGCGGGGGATCCGCCGTAAGTGCAACTCGGAAGCACAGCACCTCGGACTCGCCTGCCGCCAGGACACGCTGTGGCCCTTGCGCGCTGGACAACGGCCCCGAATACAGGTTGACCGTCGCGCCACTCGGCGGAGCCGCAACGGGGCACGATGCGGTCGCTGAGACTCTGTCGACGACGACCGACAGCGAGGGTGCCAGCGCTACGGCAGCCGAGGCGCTCTGCAGGCGATAGTTCATCGGAATGTTGCCGGCATTGCGGACCGACAAAGGTGCTTGTGAGAACGATCCGGGACCGAGGCCGACTCCTCCGAGAGAGTCGATGACGTAGTTGTCCACCTCGGTTCCGGACGCTCCCACCTTTATGTCCAGCGTTCCGGCCCGGACTACGCCCGCATCGGTTACGGCGTCGTCACGCCACAGCGCGCCCGTCGTCTGGGTTGATCCGAAGATCACCACGACGACGGACGCGGCTGCGGCTGATGCGTAGCGGAGTTTGGTCAAGGTAGGTAACGGCTGATCAGGGGGTGCGGCTCTGCACCAGGTCGAGGGTGAAGCTCGACAGGTCGACCGTTCCGTTCTGCGCCGTCAGACCCGAGGTCGCTTCGAGGAAGTCGAACGTGACGGTGACGGTCACGTCCTGGTCGATGGAGGCGATCCGGACCGAGTCGCCGTTGGTGGGAAGGGCTGTCGCGCCGGACGTCCCGGACACGGTCACGTCCATGTTCTCGAGCAGGTCGCCGGCACCGGAGATGGATCCCAGGTCGACGGTCAGGTCCGCGAGCAAGTTGTCGCCGCTGGCCTCGATGAGGTAGTCCTGCGTGTACGTCACGACGTCACCGGGCACCACGAGGTAATTGTCGATGTCGATGGTCGATGCAGCGTTGACGTCGGTGGTGGTCTGCGCCCACACTCCGGCACCGTCCGGAGTGATCGTCAGATCACCCGCGGTGATGGTTCCACCGTCGGTAGTCGCGTCGTCGTTCCACAGGGCGAACGATCCGAGTCCGCCGAGCAGGAGGATTACTGCGGCCACAGCGGCCAATGCGCCCTTGGTTGCCTTGTTCATATCTTCGACCTTCGAATGAGCCCGCGTGGGGCATGGTGTGCCGCTGTCTGCGTCTAGCCATTGTTTCTGTTCGGGGAACCATTTCGTTAACGCTGAAGCAATAAAAGTCCAAAGAACTTTTTACTGGAGGTTTAAGCCTGGTGGCGACTGATTGAGAAACGCCTGGTTTGCTGTGCGTCGAGGGTGGAGCAAGGGTGGGTCGACGCGGATTACCTGCGCTCACCCACCGCCGTGCCTGAGTGCCCGCAAGTCGACCGAATCGGCGGGATCCCGCCGATCTGCGCCGTTTCCGGTCACTCAGGCACGGGCATACTCCTTCCACGCGAGGCGAAGGAGAGAGCTGTGGACCACAGAGCCGTTCTGATCGATGCGTTCGATCGGATCAAGGACACCGTGCACACGACGCTGGACGGGCTGGACGCCGACGCGTTGACGTTCCGAGTCGACCCCGAGGCCAACACCATCGCGTGGCTGGTGTGGCACCTTGCCCGCGTGCAGGACGATCACGTCGCCGGAGTCGCCGAATCCGAGCAGGTGTACATCTCGGGCGGATGGAACGAGCGCTTCGGGCTCCCGTTCGACGACAGCGACATCGGGTACGGGCAGTCCAGCGACGACGTCGGCAAGGTGGGGTCGAGCCCGGATCTGCTCACCGGCTACGTCGACGCGGTTCATGCGCGCACTGTGGAGTACCTGGGCACCGTGAGTGCCGATGATCTCGATCGGGTGATCGACGAGAACTTCGACCCCCCGGTGACTCTCGGAGTTCGGCTGGTGAGCGTGGTGTCCGACGACCTGCAGCACATCGGTCAGGCCGCTTACCTCCGAGGAGTCTTCGAGCGCAGATGATGTCGGAGGGGTGTGAGAGCGTGACGCAGACTCCCACCGAGACCGTCGACAGGACTGCTGCATGACCCTCACCACCTGGCCGGCACGCTGGCCGGCGTCCGCCCGTGACGTCGCAGACGGCATCGTGAACCTGTCGAAAGCCCTGCGCGATGCGGACACTGACGCTGTCGCCGACGCAGTCACGGATCTCGCAGCGCAGAACATACGCGTCGAGGACGTCTACGCCGCCATGCTTCGCACCCTCCTGGAGGCCGCGCACCCGGACGGTCTGGACGGGGACGACATCGGGTCGGTGGTTCGCGATGCCGCGGCGCGAGACGTGGGACCGGACGCGGTGGCGCCCAATGATCTGGTGACGGTCATCCTCGGCACGCTGGGGGTTCACCCCGAACCCGAGCGGCAGGTGTCCGACGACGACAGTCAGGATCCGGACGATCACCGAGAACAGCGGCAAACTTTCGCTGCACGCATGTCCGCGGGGCCTGCGATCAGGGCTTCCGCCGTCATCACCGAGTCATTGCTGGCGCGCATCGGCTCATCCATCACGGACGTTGTCACGATGGTCGTCGACGATATCGCAGCCGCGGAGACCATCGAGTGGCCGTGAGCGTGCGCGGGTAGCGTGACCAGTCATGCGCGAGACAATGACGTGGGATCTGTTCGGTACCGCATCACGTGAGCTCACCAGGACGATTGTCGACAGTGGCTTCCGCCCAGACATCGTCATCGCGGTTGCGAGGGGTGGCTTGTTGCCTGCCGGCGCACTGTCCTACGCGATGGGCGTCAAGGCAGCGGGCACTCTCAACGTCGAGTTCTACACCGATATCGAGGAGACTCTGCCTGATCCGGTGGTGCTCGCGCCGCTGCTGGACACCGACGCGCTGGTGGGCAAGAAACTGTTGGTGGTGGACGATGTCGCCGATTCCGGTCGCACCCTGGCCTTGGTCGTGAACCTTCTGGAACAACATGCCGCGCAGGTGAAGTCGGCCGTGATCTACACCAAGCCGCAGTCGATCATCGCCCCGGACTACTCGTGGCGGGAGACCGATCTGTGGATTGATTTCCCGTGGTCCACGGAGCCGGTCATCGACGCCGGCTCACCCGACGGAGACGTCAGCCCCTCGTAGCGCGGGCGCCCCGACGAGGGTGGTCCACGACGGAACCGACTCCGGGTCGATGCCGACTGCCTCGCCGTACACGACTGCCAGCGTGGAGCGTTCGATATCCGATCCTGCGTAGGAGGTAGGTATCGGGGCGTACTGGGGCGCCTCCGAATAGGCGATGTCGGTGGGTCCGGGATTGCGTGAGGGCGGTTGGTAAGAGCCGTCGTTCAGGCCGCTGCCGGGGTATTGCGGGAAGAACTCACCGGGGGCGGTGACGTCCAGATAACAGGCCGCGGGCCGATCGTCGAACAGTCGAGGCTCGTCCTGGTTGGGCAAATATGCGCCCCGTGGATTGACGAAGTTCACGCTCGCCCGTGCACCGGGGAACGGATCATTGACTCCCAGAATGCGTTCTGCGTCACCGATCAGGTCGGCGAACGCGGGAAGGAAGCACCCGAAGGTGGGGGAGAAGTCGGCGAGCAACTCCGTCGGTCCACGGATGTTCCGCGAGAACGTGATGATCGAGTCTGCGTTGTCGGCGAGCAGATTTGCAGTGCCACCCGATGTCGAGACCGCCGAGGCGAGAAGGGTGTCGATGTCGGATGTGCGCTCGACGACCGTGCGGCCGGTGACCGTGAGGTTGTCCAGCGCGTCCAGCGCATCCGGCGCCGCTGTCGAGTACGTCTCGGTGAGAGTGGCAAAGCCCGCGAGAGCGTCTTGAATGGTCGAAACTTCGGCACCGAGCGAGGAGAAAATCGTTTCCAGCCGGTCGATCGTGCGGCCGACCATGTCGCCGCGCCCGTCCAAGGCTTGCGACACGGCGCCCAGAGCAGCAGCCAGTTTGTCGGGCGGAACGGCGTCGAGCAACGGCAGAACGCTGTCCAGCAGTGCACCCACCTCGACGGCGTTGCCGCTGACGTCCTGCAATATCAGATCCCCGTCGGCGATGGGACGGGTGACAGGCGCACGAGGTATCTGCAGCGCGACATAGCGTTCACCGAACAGCGTCTTGGGTAGCAGACGAGCGGTCACCGTCGACGGAATGGCAACCACTGCATCACGATTCAGTGCAAGGCGAGAGACCACTCGACCATCGATGGCGGTGGTCGAGCGAACCTCTCCGACTATGACGCCCCTGGCTTTCACATCGGCATCGGGGGGAAGCGCATTGCCGACGCTGTCGGTGACCAGGTCCACCATCACCGACGAGTCGAACGCTTTCGTGTAGATCAGCGTGCTTCCGCCGACGAAGGCGATGACGACGACGAAGAACGCTAGACCGGCCAGTCGTCGCGCCACCATGGGCAGATCGTGATCCGAATCACGCCATTTGTCAATGGCTTGATTGGTACCAATCACAAATGGTCATGGGGCGGTGACGTCGATGAGTACCTTCCCGACAATTCCCGACTCGACGGCCGCGTGTGCCTCAGCGGTGCGCTCCAAAGGGAACCGGTGCAGGGGAAGCCCGTCGTTCTCCCCCACCGGGAGGGCGCCTGCCGCCACGGCCGCGTTCACGTCTTCCTTCGCCGCTTCGAGAGCAGCGGTACCGACGGTGTAGAGCAGGACGAACTGGTAGCGGATGTTGCTCACCATGCTGGGGCGAACATCGATGGTCATCGAGTCGCCACCGTTGTTGGCGTAGATGGCAACGGACGCACGCGGGGCGGCGACGGCGGCATCGAGCTCTGCGTTCTGCGCGGGGGCGACTTCCACGATGAGGTCGATGCCGTCCGGCGCCAGCTCGCGAATGCGCGCGACGGCGTCTCCCGATCGGTAGTTCACGATGTGGTGCGCACGCGCGGCAGTGGCCAGGCCGGCCTTTTCGGGCCCGCTGACCGTGGTGATCACCGTGGCGCCCGCCCATCGCGCCAACTGGATCGCGGCGTGCCCGAC
>JBASAM010000015.1:0-104870 GCA_049650605.1 Rhodococcus sp. (in: high G+C Gram-positive bacteria)
CGGCATCCCCGACCTCGTGCTGCAGGCCTATCGCGCGGCCGAAGCCGAGCTGGCGACCTCGACACCGGGGTGCCGCATGCCGTGGCACCTGCTGGCGGCGATCGGACGCATCGAATCCGGCCACGCGGGTGGCGGCCGAACCGATACCTCCGGCACCACGATCACACCTGTCCTCGGCCCGGTACTCGACGGTCGATCGGCTGCCGATGCGGTGATCACCGATACCGACGGTGGCGCCCTGGACGGCGACGCCGGCCACGATCGGGCCGTCGGTCCTATGCAGTTCATCCCCGCGACGTGGACGGCCTATGCCTCCGACGGAAACGGCGACGGCAGGTCGGACCCCAACAACGTGTTCGATGCCGCCCTCGCGGCAGGCAAGTACCTCTGCTCGGGCAACTTGGACATGACGAATCCGTCACAAGCGACCACCGCAGTGATGCGCTACAACAATTCGGCCGCGTATACCGCGAACGTGTTGGCGTGGTCCGCGGCGTACTCCGGAGGCGGCACCCCCGTTGTCGGCCGCATCGGCGAGACCGCTCCGACACCTGCCGAATTGCTCGCGGTGGCAGCCGCGGCGTCGTCCGGCGTCGACATCGTGGACCCCAACGTTGCGGCAGACCCGAACGCTGCGGCAGACCCCGATGCGACCGACACGGATCCGACCACCGAAGCGCTTCCCGACACGGAGTTGACGCCCGTCGAACAGCCTCCCGCGTTCGGCATCCCCGGCCTCCCCCCGCTTCCGGTGTTCCAGCTGCCGACAATTCCGTGTCTGCTGTGCGCCCCTGAGCCGGCCCCGAACACGAGGACAGATGTCACTCCCGCACCCTGATCGTGATCGTTCAACCGTTGATCACAGCCAGGTAACAAACACGCAACAGATCAGGTAGCCTCGCTCCCGACAGAAAGAACGTCGCATGTGGCCCTACGCGGGCCGGAGCAGTTCTCGCACATCCCGCGAGGACGAGGAGGTAAAACATCCGTGGGTCGCCACCGCAAACCATCGTCGTCGCCGCTGAGACGCAACACGGTCATCGCGCTGACCGGCCTGGTGCCCGCAGGTGTCATCACCGTTGCCAGCGGATACGGCGCACACGCCGACATCCCGTTCCTGCAGACCACCGCCACCGCGAACCATACCCAGCCGGGCGTCCCTACGGTCACCCCGGTGGTCGATGTAGATCCCGCGCCGGAGCCTGCCCCCGCGCCTGCAGCGCCCGCGGCCCCGCCCGCTCCCGTACTTCCGGACAGCCTTGCGGCAGGCCCCTTGGGCGTACCCGGAATCAACGCGGCGGCGTACAAGAACGCCGAGCGGCAGCTGGCCGAGACGATTCCCGGGTGCCACATGAACTGGGCTTTGCTCGCCGGCGTCGGCCGGGTCGAATCCACGCATGCGAACGACGGCCAGGCCGGTGCGGACGGCACGCTCTTCGAGCCCATCCTCGGACCGGTCCTCGACGGCAGCCTGGCCGGTAATAATGTCATCTCCGACACCGACGGTGGTGCATTGGACGGCAACTCGTCCTACGACCGTGCCGTAGGTCCCATGCAGTTCCTCCCGGAGACGTGGAAGCACTACGCCACCGACGGCAACGGTGACGGCAGGGCCGACCCGCAGAACCTGTTCGACAGCGCCGCCACCACGGGCGCCTACTTGTGCGACGGTGGACTGAACATGGCCGATCCCGTCCAGGCGACCAAAGCCATCCTTCGTTACAACAACTCGATGGCGTACGTCGCCAACGTGGTGGCGTGGTCCGTCGCCTACTCCACCGGCATCGCGCCCTCCGAAGCGGACCTGCCCCGAATTCACTGAGGCCGTAGCGCATACCATCGCGGTATGCCCGTAGTCACCGAATCGGACGTTCGCAGCGCGCTCGCGCGAGTGACCGACCCCGAGATTCGCAAGCCCATCACCGAACTCGGCATGGTCAAGAGTGTCGCGCTCGGCGCCGACGGCTCCGTCGACGTCGGGATCTACCTCACCACCGCGGCGTGTCCGATGAAGACCGAGATTTCCGAACGTGTACGCAAGGCGGTCGCCGACGTCGAGGGCGTCGCCGAGATCCGAGTGGAACTCGACGTCATGGACGACGACCAGCGAACCGAACTGCGCAAGTCCTTGCGCGGCGACTCCGCCGAACCTGTCATCCCGTTCGCGCAACCGGGATCGCTGACCCGCGTCTACGCCGTGGCGTCCGGGAAGGGCGGCGTCGGAAAGTCCAGCATCACCGTCAATCTGGCCGCCGCGATGGCGGCGAAGGGGCTCTCGGTGGGCGTCCTGGACGCCGACATCTACGGACACTCGGTGCCCCGCATGCTGGGCACCGATGCGCGGCCCACACAGGTCGAACGGATGATCATGCCGCCTGTCGCGCACGAGGTGAAGATGATCTCTATTGCGCAATTCACCAAGGGCAACACCCCCGTGGTGTGGCGCGGCCCCATGCTCCACCGTGCGCTCCAGCAGTTCTTGGCCGACGTGTTCTGGGGAGATCTGGACATTCTGCTGCTCGATCTGCCGCCCGGCACCGGCGACGTTGCGATCTCGGTCGCCCAGTTGATTCCCGGCGCGGAAATCCTGGTGGTCACGACGCCACAGCAAGCTGCCGCGGAGGTTGCCGAACGCGCCGGCGCCATCGCTCTGCAGACTCGTCAGCGGGTGGTCGGCGTGGTGGAGAACATGTCGTGGCTCGAGCTTCCCGACGGCACGCGCATGGACGTCTTCGGGACGGGCGGCGGCCAGGCAGTCGCAGAGCGCCTCACCACCGCGGTGGGCGCAAAGGTTCCGCTTCTGGGTCAGGTCCCCCTGGACACAGCTGTCCGAGAGGGTGGTGACTCGGGCGTTCCGATCGTGCTGAGCGCACCCGAGACACCGGCAGCCAAGGCAATGATCGAGGTTGCGGAAAAATTGTCGGTGCGCAGCCGAGGACTTGCCGGAATGAGCTTGGGTATCGACACCACGCGGCACCTCTGAGCCGAAACGTGAACTAGGTGGCGTCGGGGTCGATCGGGGGCCGCTCACGGTCGGCGAGCGGAGCGGAAGCCGAACCATCGGACGACTTCGTCATGTTCGGACCCGCGGACTGAGACTGTCCGGACTGGGGCTTGCTCGACTGGGGCTTGCTCGACTGAGGCTTGCTCGACTGGGGTTTCTCGTCGAATTTTCCGGTGAAGATCGAGTCGTCACCGTCCAGCAGATGCTTCGTGATGACAGCGCGAGGCGTCATCCCACGTAATTGGTTGAGGTCTGCCAGTGGCTTACGCAGGTCGTCGAAGTCCGGGCCCAACTCGTCCTTGAGCTGCTGACTCGCGCCGCTCGCATAGTCCTTGACCTGGCGCAGAGACCGAGTGGTCCAGGTGATGGCGCCAGGCAGCCGCTCGGGCCCCAGGACGACGAGCGCCGCGACGAGCAGAACCATCATTTCGCCCCAGCCGATGTTCGAGAACACCAGGGCAGCCTACCCGTCCGACGCGGGAGTGACGGTGACGTCGACGGTCCGCCCGGACCGCACGAGCTGTACCGGAACGGGCTGCCCGATTTCTTGTTCCTGCACGGCAACCGTCAACTCGTCGGCACCGGTGACCGTGCGATCGCCGACACGGACGATCACGTCGCCTTCGACGATGCCCGCTTGTTGTGCCGGTCCGCCTGCGGTGACGTTGGCCACCTCTGCGCCGCTGATCGCGTCGTTGATCACCGAGCGGGCGTTGACGCCGATCTGCGGGTGGTTCATGGTGCCGGTGCGGATGAGCGACTGCGCAACCTCGGTCACGTCGTCGATAGGGATGGCGAATCCCAGACCGACCGAGCCACCGCTTTCGCTGCGGATTGCGGAGTTGATGCCGATCACCCGACCGTCTGCGTCGATCAAGGGACCACCGGAGTTGCCCGGGTTGATGGCCGCATCCGTCTGCACGGCGTCGATCACCGCGTCGGTGTCGGTGCCCTCTCCGGACAGGCGCACCGGACGATCGAGTGCGCTGACGATTCCGCGGGTGACGGTCTTGCTCAACCCGAGAGGTGATCCGACTGCGACGACGTCGTCGCCCACCGCCACGTCCGACGACTGCCCGAGTTCGGCCACCGTCAGATCGGCCACATCGGTCTTGAGAACGGCGAGGTCGGTCTTGGTGTCGCGGCCGACGATCTGTGCGGGCACCTTGGTGCCGTCGGAGAACGTGACGTTGAGGGTGGCTCCGGGATTTGTCGCCGCCATCGATATGACGTGATTGTTGGTCACGATGTAACCACTGCCGTCGATGACCACACCGGACCCGGTCCCGGCACTGTCGCCGAACGTTTCCTGGACCGATACGACCGACGGGAGAACCGCAGCCGCGATCCGCGCCACCTGACCTTCCGGGAGCTCGCTTCCGGCTTGCGACAACGACACTCGCGAACTGGTCAGCGATCCTCCGAGATCTGCTGCGACCGTGCCTACCACTGCCCCGAGCAGTCCGATCACCAACGCGACCCCGGCCAACGCAGCCAGAGCGCGGGTGGACACGCGCCGCCCGAACAGCACCTCGCGAGCGCCGAGCTTGGTTCCGGGCGCGAGAGGTGCAGGTTCGGGCTCCTCCACGCCGGGCGACACCGTCGTGACCGCGGAGTCCGGGTCTCGCCACGGATCGCGCGGAGTCGCGTCCTCCACCACCTCGGTGGATTCGGGTTCACGGACCAGAGAATCGGTGACGCCGGGAGGGCGTCCGAACGCCTCGATCAAGACTGGATCGGGTGCTGCAACTCGAATGGCCGGGGACTCGCGGCGCCGTACCTGCGCATCGCCGAACGAATCACGAATACCGTGTGGGCGGCCGAAGGCTTTGACGACATGAGAATCGACCACGGGCCGATACAACGGCCGGGGAGGCAGACGCTGCTCGGGCGTCTCACCGGCCGCGACAGCGTCGTCCTCACCTGTGGGGCGGTACTCGTCGGCTGGAGTCACCAGATCACGCTACCGCCGCCGGAAACGCGACCCGACTACCGACCCCAGGCCATGCCTGAATCCAGTGCCGAGCGGTGTTTCGGGGCGGAAGTTCTGATTCTCGATCCGAGAGTCGGGAGTGCAGTGGGGAATCTGGCTCAGCAGACCCAACAGCGACGACGGCATCGACATCTGGGGTGACCCCTGTAGCGCGATGCGCGCTTGCTGTTGCGCCTCCACCTCACCGGCGCAGGAAGGACACTGCGAAACATGGTTGGCGGCTCGCAGGTAAGCATTCATGCGCAGCTCACCGTCCACATAGGCCGCTACGGCCTCGCTCGCAAGATGGTCGGTGGGGCTGAATTGCCGCGGTTCACGTGCCCGAGTCATGCATACCTCCACTTCACGCCGTGCGGATGTGCTCTTCTGACGTGGAAGAAACGCGCGAGGTCCGACGGAAGTTCCCGAGGTCCCCAGATCCCCACTTCGGCGACGATACCGCCGCTATACCCGGGTCAGGGAGCTACGGCCGCGCATTCAGACAGTCCCCGGATTCGCGTGCTCGGCGACTGGCCGCGAGATGGTCGCGCAGCGCCTGCCGACCGCGGTGGATGCGGCTGCGCACGGTGCCGAGCTTGACCGACAACGTTGCGCCGATCTCTTCGTACGACAGACCTTCGATGTCGCAGAGCACGATCGCCGCGCGAAACTCGGGCGCCAACGAGTCGAGAGCAGCCTGCAGGTCCGGGTCGAGGCGTGCATCGTGGTAGATCTGCTCGGGGTCCGGAGTGTCCGAGGGGACTCGGTCGTAATCCTCGGGCAGCGCCTCCATGCGGATGCGGTTGCGTCGACGAACCATGTCGAGGAAAAGATTGGTGGTGATGCGGTGCAGCCAGCCCTCGAATGTGCCGGGCTGGTAATTCTGCAAGGACCGGAACACTCGAATGAAGGTGTCCTGAGTCAGATCCTCGGCGTCCTGCGCGTTGCCGGACAGGCGGTAGGCGAGGCGGTACACACGATCGCCGTGTTCGCGCACGAGTTCGTCCCAGGAGGGCATCGACGTCGCATCACCAGTGGCGTCGAACACGGCCGTGCCCGACAGCTCCTCGGCAGCCTGATCGGAGCGAGTGTCGGGAGTGGTGAGGGCGGCGTGTTCGTGCGGGTGGGTGATCATGTCGATCTGGGAGTCCTCCTAATCGGGCGATCGTCGTGCACACGGGGTGCGTGATCGTCTTACTTCCTCGTTACCCATATTCGGTGCCGGTGAAGCGTTGGAGACGGTCTGACGAACTCGGTTGAGAAAACTATGTCGCGACCATGTGTGTGACCGGTGTGAAGAGGCTGAGTGTGGCCTGAGAGTTCCCACTACCCGCAGAACTCGTCCACGACGCGTTACTGTCTCGGGCGTGACTGCCGACGCCGCCAAGATGTTGAACTACGCCGAAGAGTCCGTCGTCGAGGATGATGTTCTGCGATCCGCACGCGAGCGAGCGGTGGATCTGGGGGCCGCACCGATACCGGCGTCGGTCGGGGCAGTGCTCAGCATGTTCGCGCAGCTGTCGGGCGCACGCACCGTCGTCGAGGTCGGCACGGGCGCCGGCATCAGCGGTCTGTGGCTACTCGACGGCATGAGGCCCGATGGCGTCCTCACCACCATCGACACCGAGCCGGAGCATCAGCGCGCCGCCAAGGAGGCATACCGGGCCGGCGGCATCGGCGCCTCTCGCACCAGACTCATCAATGGGCGCGCGCTCGACGTACTTCCTCGCCTCGCGGATGCCTCGTACGACTTGGTCTTCGTCGATGCCACACCGCGCGACCACGTCGGGTTCGTCGCCGAAGGTGTACGCATGCTGCGCCCCGGCGGGGCGTTGATTCTGCACAACGCACTGCTGGGGGGTCGCGTCGCCGACGCGTCCTCGCGCGACGACGCCACCGTGGCCGTACGCGCAGCGGCGCGAGCGATCGCCGAGAACGAGAGCCTCACGGCCGTCGTTCTCCCCCTCGGCGACGGATTGTTGTGCGCTTCGCGCGTTCCTGAGTGACCGCCGTCGGATCCTGACGCTTCAGATCCGGACGCCTCAGATCCACACACCTTTGCCGACGGCGACCACACCATTGGCGCTGACGTTGAATCGCTCGCTGTCGCGATCACGATCGACACCGATGATCTCTCCATCGCCTACCACGACGTTCTTGTCGAGGATGGCGTTGCGCACCACGGCGTTCTTGCCGATGCGAACGCCCGGCATGATCACGCTGCCCTCGACGGTCGCGCCCGCATCGATGATGACCGACGAGCTGAGTACCGAATTTCGCACGGTGGCACCGGACAGAATCGACCCAGCGCCGACGATCGACTCCTGCGCCAAACCGCCCTGGACGAACTTGGCCGGAGGCAGATTGTCCGCCGATCCGCGAATGGGCCAGCGCTTGTTGTAGAGGTTGAAGATGGGGTGCACCGAGACCAGGTCCATGTGGGCGTCGTAGAACGCGTCGAGGGTTCCGACGTCACGCCAGTAGCCCTTGTCTCGTTCGGTCGCGCCGGGCACCACGTTGTCCTTGAAGTCGTACACCGACGCCATACCGGCTGCGACGAGCGCGGGAATGATGTTGCCGCCCATGTCGTGATCGGAATCGGTGTCCTCGGAGTCGGCACGAATGGCGTCGACGAGCACCTTCGTGGTGAAGACGTAGTTCCCCATCGACGCGAAGGTCATGTCGGGGTCGTCCGGGGTGCCGGGCGGATCTGCCGGCTTTTCGAGGAACTCGGTGATGTTGCCCGACGCGTCGGAGTCGATGCAGCCGAAAGCCGTTGCCTCGCCGCGAGGTACGCGGATCCCGGCGACGGTCACGCCGGCACCGGAGTCGATGTGCTGCTGCACCATCTGCTCAGGATCCATGCGGTAGACGTGATCTGCGCCGAACACCACGATGTACTCGGGATCCTCGTCGTAGATCAGGTTCATCGACTGGAAGATCGCGTCGGCACTACCGGTGTACCACCGAGGGCCGAGACGCTGCTGCGCCGGAACCGGGGTGATGTATTCGCCCGCGAACCCCGACAGCCGCCACGTCTGCGAAATGTGCCGATCCAGTGAATGTGATTTGTACTGGGTCAGCACACACAACCGGAGATAGCCGGCGTTCACCAGGTTGCTGAGCACGAAATCGATGAGACGGTACGCACCACCGAACGGGACAGCAGGTTTCGCGCGATCGGCAGTCATCGGATAAAGGCGTTTGCCCTCGCCGCCGGCGAGAACGATTCCAAGAACATGCGGCTGGGTCCTCACAACAGTCAACCTATCCGGTTGTGACGAGCAATCGCTACGTATAGGCCGAATGCACATCGACTGGTATGTCCCGGACACCCGGACGCGTTACGTTCGTCGCATGCGAGTGGCGATGATGACGAAGGAATATCCACCCGAGATCTACGGGGGGGCCGGCGTCCACGTGACGCAACTGGTCGACCGACTCCGCGCTCTGTGCGAAGTCGACGTCCACTGCATCGGCGCCGCACGGGACACGGCGATCGTGCACTCGCCGGACCCAGCACTGGCCGACGCGAACCCGGCTTTGACGACGCTGTCCACCGGGCTGCGTATGGCGAACGCCGCAGGCGAGGCCGATGTCGTGCACTCCCACACCTGGTACACGGGCCTGGCCGGGCACCTCGCGGCCGAGCTGTACGGCATCCCACATGTCGTCACGGCCCATTCCCTCGAGCCACGCAGGCCGTGGAAGGCCGAGCAGTTGGGCGGCGGTTACCGCGTGTCGTCGTGGTCCGAGCGCAACGCGATGGAGTACGCCGACGCCGTCATCGCGGTCAGCGACGGGATGAAGGCGGATGTGCTCGACTGCTACCCGCGGCTGGATCCTGCTCGGGTTCACGTCGTACGCAACGGGATCGACACCGAGGTATGGCACTCGGGTGGTCCCGCCGACGGTGCGCCGTCGGCACTCGATGCCATCGGCGTGAACACCGACGCACCCATCGTGGCGTTCGTCGGCCGGATCACGCGCCAAAAGGGCGTCGGTCATCTGGTCGCGGCGGCGCATTCTTTCGATCCGGCCATCCAATTGGTGCTGTGCGCCGGCGCTCCGGACACTCCGGAGATAGCCGCGGAGACCGAACGCGCCGTCACCGAGCTCTCGGAATCTCGCGGAAACGTTTTCTGGGTCCGCGAGATGCTGCCCACCGAGCAGATTCGTCAGATCCTCTCGGCTGCAACCGTCTTCGTCTGCCCGTCCGTCTACGAGCCGTTGGGAATCGTCAATCTCGAAGCAATGGCGTGCGAAACAGCGGTCGTCGCGTCCGATGTGGGCGGCATTCCCGAGGTGGTCGCGGACGGACGCACCGGCTCACTGGTGCACTACGACGCCGCGGACACCGCCACGTTCGAAGCGGAACTGGCTGCCGCGGTCAACGACCTCGTCGCAGACCCGTCCCGCGCGGCCGACTACGGAGTTGCCGGGCGAGAGCGCGCGGTCTCGGAGTTCTCGTGGGAATCGATCGCTCAGCAGACGGTCGAGGTCTACTCGGCAGCCGTGGAATCGGCCACCCGCTCGTAGACGCCGACGGTGACGGCGACCGTCACCCGCCTCGGCGACGGGCCCGCGTCGATGCGCTCGCGCAGGTCCGCCGCCGAAATGTGCCGGGCGGACGGACCCATACCCACCACCGCTGCGACCTCGTCGTGGGTCAACAGGATCTCGTAGGTCAGCGCGCTGCGGTGGACCCGGTCGAATCGGCCGGCGAGGGTGTCGCCGAGTCGACGAGTTTTGCTCTGATCCACTCGGAGAAGATCCAGCTCCTCCACGAGCGGTGCGAGGTGATGTTCGGTAGGGGTGACCACGATGAGTCGCCCGGTGGGTGCCAACACGCGGTGCAGTTCTTCGGCGTTGCGTGGTGAGAACACCGATAAGACCGCGTCGACCGATCCGGTCTTGACGGGTACGGAGTTCCACACATCTGCCACGACGGCCGCGGCGCGAGGATGCGCGCGGGCGGCTCGTCGAGCAGCGGCCTTCGACACGTCGACACCGATGCCCACGACCTCAGGGTCGGCGGCACCCAGTGCCCGTGCCAGATAGTGCCCGGTACCCACCCCGACATCGAGAATGCGGCGTGCGCCACCGAGGTCGGCGGCAACGGCGTCCATGATCGGGTCGTAGTGTCCGCGGGCCAGGAAGTCGTCGCGGGCCGCGACCATGTCGGCCGAGTCGCCGACGATCTTCCCGCCCGAGCCGGCGAGCAGGCTGACGTAACCCTGGCGCGCAATATCGAAGGTGTGTCCCCGGTCGCACACCAGCGCGGTGTCGTCCGACTCCAGATCGGCGGCGCAGTGCGGGCACCTCAGCAGAGCGACCGCGTCGTCGTTCACGGCTGGACCCTCACTCTCGGAACGAGTCGCGACATGAAGAAAACCCCACCGGCCGAGTGCGGCCGGAGGGGTTGTCCACGAAGATCGAATGCTGGTGTCAGCTTGTGACGCCTTTGAGCTCGTCGCCCAGAGCCGCTGCCTCGTCGGGAGTGAGTTCGACTACCAAGCGTCCTCCGCCTTCGAGGGGAACCCTCATGACGATTCCTCGTCCCTCTTTGGTCGCCTCGAGCGGACCGTCCCCGGTCCGTGGCTTCATGGCCGCCATTGCCTGCTCCCTCCAGATCTGCGCTGACGTGCATTGCGCGTGGCAAAAATCCGTTGCGCCTCGTCGGGGTCCGACGACGCTCGATTTCTCATTCTTCCCTATCCTTCGGATCAGCGGGCAACGGACACCCTCGTAGCGTCGCTGCGGCGGTGTGCATCAGCGCGGCCGCACCCAACAATCGACGAGATGATCGTCGACCATGCCCGTGGCCTGCATCAGTGCGTACGCCGTGGTGGGACCGACGAAAGCCATCCCTGCCTTCTTCAGCGCTCGGGCGAGCGCCGTGGATTCCGCGGTGACTGCTGGGACGTCGGCGAGCGTGCGTGGACGCGAGTGCTCCATGGGCGCGAAGGACCACAGGAACTCGTCCAGATCGAGGTTCTGGTCGACGATAACTCTGGCGTTGGTTCGCGCTGCCTCGATTTTGGCGCGATTGCGGACGATGGACGCATCGAGAAGAAGGCGCTCCACGTCGTCGTCGCCGAAGCGCGCCACGCCCTCCGGGTCGAACCCGACGAAGGCCGACCGAAATGCGTCACGCTTGCGAAGAATGGTGATCCACGAGAGTCCGGACTGGAACGCTTCGAGCATGATCCGCTCGAACAGGGCGGTTCGGCCGTGAACCGGAACTCCCCATTCCTCATCGTGATAGCGCGCGTACAGCGGATCACGTTCCGGGTCGCCCGCCCAACCGCACCTCTGGCGTCCGTCCGATCCCAGCAAGATCCCCGTATCGGACGCCGACGACGTCATGTCGGTGACTCCTCCGATTCGGACGCACCGGTATCCGGCTTGACACCCACCTGGTCGTGATCGTGGTCGTGCTCGCGCACACGCAATCGCAAACTGTCCAGCTCCGCGGCCAGGCGATCCAGCGCCCAATCCACTTCTCGGGCGTCGTAACCCCGCAGCGTCACCGAGAACCGCAGGGCCCGGACGTCCCTGCCGGAGATCCCCCGCGCCGGTAAAGCAGTTGCAGTGGTGCCGGCGGGCAGCGGTTCCATCTCCTCCCCGCGGCCGAAGACCACAGAGGCGAGCACGAACAGAACCGCTGCCACGACGGCGATCACGACGACGTACAGGAGAATCGTCAGCATCAGCGAATAGTGCCACGGACCGACGACATGGCGGAGGAAGGGTCAGCCCCGCGCCTTCTCCTGGCCGGTCTTGTCCACCCAGGGCCGCACGGTCCGCATCGGAGGACGGTCGTCGAGGGACACATCGGTCACCGACGGCACGAACGTCTCGCCGTCGAGGACGAACTGAGTCAGTCCCGCACCCGAATCCTCGAGTCCGGCACGCGCGAGCATCGTTCCGACGATCTGACGGCTCATCGCACCGAGCTCGACGAGCGGCCGGTTGCGATGACGTCGGACTCCCAGGTTCACCTGACCGATCGCGTCGACGCCCAAGCGGTCGTACGCGTCCATCAGTAGGCCGATCTCGACTCCGTATCCCGGCGCGAACGGCACCGAGGACAACAACTCACGGGTACCCGCGTACTCGCCGCCCAGGGGCTGGATGACGCGGCCGAGTTCCGGACGCAGCGCCGCCAGCAGCGGCCGGGCGACCAGTTCGGTGACCCGTCCCCCACCGTGAGCCTCAGTGGAGCCCGCCAACGGACGCCGGTAGTACCCCTTGACCAGGTGAATACCGTCGCGCGTGAGGAGGGGTCCCAGCAGCTTGGGGACGAACTGGGGGTCCGGATCGATGAGATCGGAATCGACGAATGCGATCACGTCCCCGGTGGTGGCGGCAATGGCGCGCCATAGAACCTCGCCCTTGCCCGGTGCCGGTGTCAGCTCGGGCACCGCCTGCTCCCGCGAGATCACCGTCGCCCCGGCGGCGGTCGCGCGTTCCGCCGTGCGGTCGGTCGAACCGGAGTCCAGAACGATCAGCTCGTCCACGATGCGGCCCAGAAGCGGAAGTATCGTCTCGATGACCCCCGCGACGGTGTCTTCTTCGTTCAGAGCCGGGAGCACGACGGACACCGTCCTGTCGCCCTTCGCGGCTTCGAGTTCCTCGAGAGTCCAGGACGGGGCGTCCCAGCTGTTGACTCTGTCCCAATCGGTCTCCGGGCTGATCATGCCTGCCAGTGTCATGCCAAACCTCGCACTGTTCTCGCGGGAGCCCGGGTGCCGGCTATCGCCGCCACCATGTCGACGACCCGTCTGGTTGCTGCCACCTCGTGCACCCGAAACATCCGAGCACCCTGTGCTGCCGTCAAAGCTGTCGCGGCCAATGTTCCCTCCAACCGTTCGGCAAGTCCTACACCCAGAGTCTCCCCTACGAAATCCTTGTTGCTCAGCGCCATCAGCACAGGCCATCCGGTGTTTACAAGACTGTCGATTCGACGCAACAACTCGAGCCCGTGATAGGTGTTCTTGCCGAAATCGTGAGTCGGATCGACGATGATTCCGTCGGAGCGGACACCTGCGGCGAGGGCCGCATCGGCCGATCGCGTCACCTCGGCGACCACATCGGCCACGACGTCGTCGTACCGAACGCGGTGCGGGCGGGTGCGGGGAACGGCTCCGCCGGTGTGGGAACAGACGATTCCGGCGCCCACGTCGGCGGCCACGTGCACCAGATCGGGATCAGCACCCGCCCACGTGTCGTTGATCAGATCCGCACCCTCGTCGCACGCCTGCCGTGCGACGTCGCCTCGCCAGGTGTCGACGCTGATCACGAGGTCCGGGTACGCGGCTCGGATGGCCGCGACGAACGGAACGACCCGGCGCGTCTCCTCGGCGGAGTCGACGTTCGCGCCAGGCCCGGCTTTGACTCCCCCGATGTCCACCAGATCGGCACCCTCGTCAACGGCGCGGCGAACGGCATCCATTGCCGCACCGTCGCCGAAGGTGGCCCCTTGGTCGTAAAAACTGTCGGGCGTCCGGTTGACGATGGCCATGACCAACGCCCGATCCGTCGCCACGGGCTTGCCGCACAGAGTGGACGGTGCGGAAGTGCTGAAGGCTGCGCTCACCAGACCATGATGCCCGGTCCGACTCTCAGTTCTTGGGCAGCTTCCCGCCACCGACCTGGTCGACGTAGTCGTCGTAGAACTCGACGTAGCCGCTGGACTTGCCCTCGAGCGCGTACAGGTCGCCGTCGCCGTCGCCGTATCCGACCTTGCGAAGCTCAGTCTTCTTGCTCTTGAACGTCGACGTTGCCTCGAGCGAGTCGACGACACGAATGAACAGTGGCACGGCGTACCCCGGCAGATTGTCGTACGCGTACTTCGCGAACGAACTGCCGTCGAAGGACTTGCCCTCGCGTAGCGTCACCGCGGCCATGCCGGCCTTGCCGTCCGTCTTGGGAACGTCCACACCGAACACCACCGCCTGATCGACGTCGGAGTGCGAATTGAGCGCCCCCTCGACCTGTGTCGTGGCCACGTTCTCGCCCTTCCATCGGAAGGTGTCACCGAGACGGTCGACGAATGCCACGTGCCGGAACCCCTGCTGCCGCACCAGGTCTCCGGTGTCGAACCAGCAGTCGCCATCCTTGAAGCCGTCTTCGAGCAACTTCTTCTTGGTGGCCTCTTCGTCGGAGTATCCGTCGAACGGCGCGCGGTCGGTCACCTTCGACAGCAGCAGGCCGACTCCGCCGGAACCGACCTTGGTGAGCCGGCCGGACTTGTCCCGCTTCGCCTTGCCGGTCTCGTCGTCGTACTCGACGACGGCGTAGGGCAGCGGGCAGAAACCGGCCGTGCGATCGAGGTTGAACGCGTTGATGAAGGCGATGTTGCACTCGCTCGCGCCGTAGAACTCGGCAACGCGCTCGATGCCGAACCGGGTGGTGAATTCTTCCCAGATCTCGGGGCGCAAACCGTTTCCGACGATGAGGCGGATCGGGTTGTCGAGATCCTCCGACGACTCGTCCTGAGTCAGCAGGTACCGGCACAACTCACCGATGTAGGTGAACGCGGTGGCCTCGTTCTCGCGTACGTCTTTCCAGAAGTTGGAGACGGAGAATTGCTTGCCGATGGCCATCGTGGCGCCCGACGCGAGGACCGACGACAGCGACACCGTCAACGCGTTGTTGTGATAGAGCGGCAGGCAGCAGTAGAGGACGTCCTTCTTGTCCAACCGCACGCCCATGGCTCCCAGGCCGGCCATCGACTTGAGCCACCGGAAGTGGCTCATCAGGCTGGCCTTGGGCATGCCGGTGGTGCCCGAGGTGAAGATGTAGAAGGCCTTCTCCTTGGCCTGGATCTCGGTGGTTGCCGCCGGGTTCTCGGCGCTCGCGGAGGCGGCCTTCTCGTCCAGTTCATCGGCGTGCAGGATGACCTTTTCCGGCAGCGCCTCGTCCAGGCTCTCGAGCGCCTCGACGCAGTCGGTGTCGACCACGAGGACGCGAGCGTCGAGAATGCCGAGGCTGTGATCGAGAACGTCACCGCGCTGGTTGAAGTTCAGCATGCCAGCGGTGGCACCGAGCTTGACCGCAGCCAGAGCGACGAGCAGTGTCCGCATCGAGTTCTTGGCCAACACGCCGACGACGTCGCCGCGCTGGACTCCCCGATCGGTCAGCACGCTCGCGTAGCGGTTCACCAGATCATTGGCCTCACCGTAGGTGAGTGTGTTGCCCTCGAACTTCACGAAGGGGTGATTCGGCGTCTTCGCGGCGAGCCGCTGGAAGATGTGTCCGATCGACTCTTTGTCGTCCGGCTTGCGAAGGAATCCGGGCAGCCCACGAAGCACGCTCGGCAGCGCCGCAGTCATCTTCGGCAATGTGGCAGCGATGTCGAGCAATCCGACCTTGTGACGAGCCTCGGCACCCATACGTAGATCCCTCCCTTTACGAGCCGGCTGCGGTTCCGGCTGTGACGATGATTACCTTACTGACTAGTAATGTTCACTGTTCGCGCGAGGTGGTGGGCAGACCGCAGGCACGAAGCGCGGTGTCCACGTCGTGCGTCACGACCAACCTGTCCAGCGCCTGAGTGGACACGAATCCCGTGGCCACCAGGGACCGCAGCCAGTCGAGCATGGGCGCGAAGTGTCCCGCCGGGTCCAACAGCACCACCGGTTTGTCGTGCATCCCGAGATACCCCGACGTCCACGTCTCGAACAGTTCCTCCAGCGTTCCGATTCCGCCGGGCAGGGTCACGAAGGCATCGGCGCGGTCGTCCATCACTTGTTTGCGCTCGCGCATCGTGTCGGTGACCAGCAACTCGTCGGCATCCACGTCGGCTACTTCGCGATGGACCAAGGCTTTGGGGATCACCCCCACGGTTCGCGCCCCGGCAGTGCGGGCAGCCTTGGCCACGGCGCCCATCATCGACACGTTGCCGCCGCCCGACACCAACGTGCCTCCTCGTCGACCGATCTCCGAGCCCACCTCTGCGGCCAGATCGACGAAGTGCTGCTCGACCGGCCCGGATGCGCAGTACACGCACACCGCGATCTCGCCGCTCACGACTCTGGTCCGGTGGGCTCGGCATCGGGAGCGCTCAGCGCGTGATGACTGTCGTCGATCCACCGAACCGCCTCCTCGACGCTGTCCGTGCAGCGGATGAGCTCGAGGTCGCGCTCCGAGACCGTGCCGGCGTCGATCAACGTGGTGCGAATCCACTCGAGTAGGCCGCCCCAGAACTGCGTGCCGAACAGAATGATGGGGAACCGGGTGACCTTGCGGGTCTGCACCAACGTCAGAGCCTCGAACAACTCGTCGAGGGTGCCGAACCCGCCGGGCATACAGACGAAAGCCTGGGAGTACTTCACGAACATCGTCTTGCGCACGAAGAAATATCGAAAGTTGACCCCGAGGTCCACCCAGGGATTGAGCGACTGCTCGAACGGCAGCTCGATGCCCAAGCCCACCGAGAAACCGCCGGACTCGCACGCACCCTTGTTCGCCGCTTCCATGGCGCCGGGCCCGCCGCCGGTGACGACGGCGTAACCGGCCTGCGCCAGAGCGGTACCGAGCTCCACACCGCTGGCGTACTCGGCCGTGTCCGGCTTGGTCCGCGCCGATCCGAATACGGTGACCGCACGCGGGATCTCCGCCAAGGCTCCGAAGCCCTCCACGAACTCGCTCTGAATCCGCAACACCCGCCAGGGATCGGTGTGCAACCAGTCGGAGGATCCACCCGAATCCAGAAGGCGTTGATCGGTAGTGGATCCCGCGAACTCGCGGCGATCCAGGACCGGCCCGCGATACTGCGCGGCCCGGTCTGCCGCAGTGGTCGTTCTCTCCGAATTCGGGCTCATGGCGAGAAGGCTAGTGGGCGCGGCCGACAGTCAGATAGCGCCGCAACACGTCCGTGACGTCGGTGATCTGCTGGACGGGAACACGCTCGTCGCGCTTGTGCGCAAGATTGGGGTCACCTGGTCCGTAGTTCACCGCCGGGATTCCCAGTGCTGAGAACCTGGAGACGTCGGTCCACCCGTATTTGGCACGGAACTCTCCTCCGGCTGCCGTGACCAGCGCGGCGGCTGCCGGGGCGGACAGACCGGGCAAGGCACCGGCAGAGCTGTCGGTCACCTCGAACCCCACGTCGACACCCGACGTCACACCGCGGACGTGCTCGATCGCTTGCTCGACGCTGCGATCCGGTGCGAACCGAAAATTGACGTCGACGAACGCCTCGTCGGGGACCACGTTTCCGGCCACACCGCCCTCGACTCGCACCGCTTGCAGGCCCTCGCGGTAGACGCACCCGTCGATGTCGATACTGCGAGGCTCGTATGCCGCGAGGCGTTCGAACAGCGGGCCCAGCTTGTGCACCGCGTTGTCTCCCAGCCACGATCGCGCCGAGTGCGACCGGGTACCCGATGCGGTGAACCGAACCCGCAGCGTGCCCTGGCATCCGGCCTCGATGTACCCACCCGACGGCTCGCCCAGGATTGCGACATCGCCGTGCAACCACTCGGGCATCTCCCGCTCGATCCGCCCGAGCCCGTTCGCGGACGCCTCGATCTCTTCGCAGTCGTAGAAGATCAGAGTCAAGTCGGCGTTCGGCTGGTCGATCGTCGCTGCGAGGTGCAAGAACACCGCGTCGCCGGATTTCATGTCCACGGTCCCGCATCCGTGCAGCACGTCGCCCTCGATCGAGTCTCGCTCGCGGCGACTGGGAACGTTGTCGGCGATGGGCACGGTGTCGAGATGCCCGGCCAGAATCACCCGCGTAGGCATGCCGCGGTTCGTTCTGGCGAGAACGGCGTCGCCGAATCTGACGATCTCGAAACCGGTCGTCTGCTCGCGGAGCGCTCGCTCCACGGCGTCGGCCAATACCGCTTCGTCCCGCGACACGCTCTTCACGTCCACCAATGCAGCGGTGAGGTCGATCGGGTCGGCGTGCAGGTCGAGGTGCAACGGTTCGGACGAGGTGGGTGCGCTCACCCCGTCGACCCTATTCCTTGCACCCACCCTCTAGGCTCGGTCACCGTGACCACAGGCGCATCGGCAGTCGGAATTGCACACATCACGACCTCGGGGACGGTGCTGGACACCTGGTTCCCCACCCCGGAGCTGGGTGAATTCGGCGAGGGCGGCACGGTCCGACTCGCCGAGTCCGAGGTTCCGCGCGAGCTGGCGCCGCTGGTCGGCCGCGACGAGGACCGCGGTCTCGACGTCGTCGCAGTGCGTACCACCATCGCCTCGCTGGACGACGCACCCACCGATGCACACGACGTGTACCTCCGGCTGCACCTTCTTTCCCATCGGCTGGTTCAGCCGCACGGCGTGAACCTCGACGGCCAGTTCGGCCTGCTGTCCAACGTCGTCTGGACCAACTTCGGGCCGGCCGCAGTGGACGGTTTCGAGACCACCCGCGCCAAGCTGCGCGCGCGCGGACACGTCACCGTGTTCAGCATCGACAAGTTCCCCCGGATGGTCGACTACGTGCTGCCGGCAGGCATTCGCATCGGCGACGCCGACCGCGTGCGTCTCGGCGCCCACCTCGCGTCCGGCACGACCGTCATGCACGAAGGCTTCGTCAACTTCAACGCGGGCACCCTCGGGTCGTCCATGGTGGAGGGCCGGATTTCGGCGGGTGTGGTCGTCGACGACGGTTCGGACGTCGGCGGCGGCGCCTCGATCATGGGGACGCTGTCCGGCGGCGGCAAGGCCGTCATCTCGGTGGGTCAGCGATGCCTGCTGGGTGCCAACGCCGGCCTCGGCATCTCGTTGGGCGACGACTGTGTGATCGAGGCCGGCCTGTACATCACCGCCGGCACCAAGGTGACCGGACCCGACGGGACCGTCATCAAGGCTGCCGAGCTGAGCGGGAAGTCGAACCTTCTGTTCCGGCGAAACTCCGTTTCGGGCGCGGTCGAGGTCGTCCCGTGGAAAGGTACGGGCGTCGAGCTCAATTCGATCCTGCACGCCAACGACTGACCTTCACCGGAGGGGGAATCGTGGACGACCGACCGGTTCTCGAGACAGTGCAGTCCGACGATCTGTCGGACGCCGATGCCCACGATTGCGAATGCCTGGTTCGCGGTGCCTTCGGTGACCGCTTCGAACCGCACGACTGGACGCACGCGCTCGGCGGGGTACACCTGATCGTTCGCGACGACGGCCACCCCGTGGGACATGCAGCCGTGGTGCCGCGACTGCTCTCGCACGAGGGCAAGGAGTTCGACGGCGCCTACGTCGAGGGTGTAGCCCTCGACCACGCGCATCGCGGCCACGGCCTGGGCGCCATGCTGATGGACGCCGTCGAGAAGGAAATAAGCTCGACCGACGCTCTGGGCGTGCTCAATTCGCTGCCGGACACGGTGGAATTCTATGCCGATCGCGGATGGGTGCGATGGCGCGGTCTGCTCGGCGACATGGGCAACCTCGAGGATCCGGCGCCGCCCGACGACGAGGTGGAAGCGATCATGGTGTTCCGTCCCTCCGAGAACATCGACGTCGACGGAACGCTGTGCGTGAACAATCGGGTCGGGCCGCGCTGGTGATCCGACGCGCACGCCGAACCAAGAGATGAAGACGCGTTCCGTTCTTGACACAAGAGCGGAACGGGCGTTCACTTCTTGTCGTGGCCTACCGCAGAACCCCCGCAGTTCAGAACAGACTCGAGGCCTCCCGGACCCGAATAGTCGCCGCCGCGCTGTCTCTGGTGGCCGAGAAGGGTTACGCCAGTTGTTCGATGGCCGACGTTGCCTCACGTGCAGGCATCGGGGTGGGAACCGTCTACCGATACTTCCCGGGCAAGGGCGACCTGTTCGCCGAAGTATTCCGCGATGCCTGCAGCCGTGAGGTAGCGGCCGCAACGAGCGCCGGAATGCACGCGGCCGAGAGCGGAACCTTCACCGATTCCGTTCTCATCTCTGTGCGCACGTTCGCCGAACGCGCGCTTCGCGCACCGACATTGGCGTACGCACTGCTCGCCGAACCCATCGATGCGTTGGTCGACACCGAACGCCTCGCCTTTCGTGAATCGTTCGCCGATGCTTTGGCCGCGGCGATCGGCGCCGCCGTCCAGGCCGACGAACTCCCCGACCAGGACGCGTCCATCACGGCCTCGTGCATCGTCGGAGCCATCGCAGAAGCTCTGGTACTTCCGCTGGCACGCGGGAACGCACACGCGAGCACCATTCTCGCCTTGGAGACATTCACTCTGCGCGCCCTCGGATCATCGACAGCCGACCAGCTCCACCAGCAGAGGAGATCATCGTGAGCGCGACCCATACCGTCACCAATCAGGCGCCGCCCTTGATCGACTACGACGTCGCGGACAGCCCGGCCATTCTCGAAGCCTTGCATCGTGAAGGGGCGGGCGACGCCGTCGACGAGCTGCATCGCATCGGTGTGTTGGCAGGGAGCGAGCGAGCGCAGCGGTGGGGAGACCTCGCCGAGGAACACCCGCCCGTACTCCACACTCACGATCGATTCGGGAACCGGATCGACGAGGTCGTCTACGACCCCGCGTATCACGAATTGATGCGCACAGCAGTCGAACTCGGACTTCACGGGGCACCGTGGCGCAATCCCTCCCCGCACGCGCACCTCGTGCGTGCAGCCAAAACCAGTGTGTGGGGCGTCGTCGACGCAGGACACGGCTGCCCGATCTCCATGACCTACGCCGTCGTGCCCGCCCTCCGCGCGAACGCCGACCTGGCTGCGCAGTACGAACCCCTGCTGACCTCATCGTCCTACGATCCGTCACTTCGGGCGCCGATGGATAAGACCGGTCTGATCGCCGGCATGTCCATGACGGAGAAACAGGGTGGATCGGACGTTCGCGCCAACCGCACAACGGCCGTTCCACAGCCCGACGGCACGTATCGCATCACGGGCCACAAGTGGTTCACGTCGGCGCCGATGTCGGACATCCTGCTGGTACTCGCCCAGGCCCCCGGCGGGTTGTCGTGCTTCCTCCTCCCCCGCATCCTTCCCGACGGGACGCGCAACGCGATGGCGATCCAGCGTCTGAAGAACAAGCTGGGCAACCATTCCAACGCCTCCAGCGAAGTCGAATACGACGAGGCAACGGCATGGCTGGTGGGCGACGAGGGTCGCGGGGTGCCCACCATCATCGAGATGGTCAACATGACTCGGTTGGACTGCACACTGGGCTCGGCGACCGGGATGCGCGTCGGGGCTTCGCAGGCGATTCATCATGCGACGCACCGGCAAGCATTCGGCAAACCGCTGGTCGATCAGCCACTGATGCGAAACGTGCTGGCCGATCTTGCGGTGGAAGCCGAAGCATCGACAACCGTCGCACTGTGGCTCGCGGCGTTGACCGACCGTGCGACGACGGGTGACGAACAGGCCATCGCACTGCGCCGCATCGGGCTGTCGGTAAGCAAGTACTTCGTCTGTAAACGCGGGCCCGCCCACGCCGCGGAGGCTCTGGAATGCTTCGGCGGCAACGGGTATGCAGAGGAATCTCGTATGCCCCGTCTCTACCGTGAGGCTCCGCTGCTCTCGGTGTGGGAGGGATCGGGGAACGTCGCGGCGTTGGACACGTTGCGCGCGATGGCGAAGCAACCTCACACTCTGTCGGTGTTCTTCGACGAACTCGATGCCAGTGCCGGAGCCGACCCCACCCTGGACGCATCGATACGCGCACTCAAAGACTCCTTCTCGGATTTCGACACCCTCGAACACCGCGCACGACGTGTCGTCGGCGACATGGCGCTGGCCCTGCAAGGCTCGTTGCTGGTCCGGTACGGCCACCCCGCCGTCGCCGACGCGTTCACCTCGAGTCGGTTGGGCGGCGATTGGGGCAGCGTCTACGGCACCCTTCCGACGGGTGTCGACACCGCCGCGATCATCGAACGCTCGGCACCGAAGGTGAGCGCATGAGCGATCGACCGGCCGCATGGCGTGACGGCTGGGACGAGGGCGCCGACTCGCCGTTCGAGGGCAGGGACGTCTCGGCAGAGTCACCGGTGTACCGCACGTTGACGTACGAGGTGACCGGCCGCATCGCACGCATCACCTTCGATCGCCCGTCGCACGGTAACGCCATCACCGCCGACACCCCGATCGAGTTGGCGGCCGCGGTCGAACGTGCCGATCTGGATCCGCGGGTGCACGTGATGCTGCTGTCGGGGCGGGGCAAGGGATTCTGCGGTGGATACGACCTGTCGATCTACGCCGAGAACACCTTCGACACCGGAGAGGGTTCGGGCGACACCACCGGTACTGCCGTCGACCCGGTGGTGCAGGCCCGCAATCACGATCCGGCCGGCACCTGGGACCCGATGCTCGACTACGCGATGATGAGCCGCTTCAACAGAGGCTTCGCAAGCCTGTTGCACGCGAACAAGCCCGTGGTGGCGAAACTGCACGGATTCGCCGTCGCCGGCGGCACCGACATCGCGCTCTACGCCGATCAGATCATCTGCGCCGACGACACCAAGATCGGCTACCCACCCACCCGCGTCTGGGGTGTTCCGGCCGCCGGAATGTGGGCGCACCGACTGGGCGATCAGCGAGCCAAACGCCTTCTACTGACCGGTGATTGCCTCACCGGCAAGCAAGCCGCGGAATGGGGTCTGGCCGTCGAGTCCGCGCCCGCGGACGAGCTGGATGCGCGCACCGAGGAGTTGGTGGCACGCATCGCCAGGATGCCGATCAATCAGCTGATGATGGTCAAGCTGACACTCAACAGCTCGCTTCTCGCGTCCGGCGTAGCCACCTCGACGATGATCAGCACCGTCTTCGACGGCATCTCCCGCCACACCCGCGAGGGCTATGCCTTCCAGAACCGTGCTGCAACAACCGGTTTCCGGACCGCCGTTCGGGAGCGCGATGAGCCGTTCGGGGATCAGAAGCGCTAGTACGGACAGTCGTCGTCCCCTTGGTCGAGTGTCGGGGTGGTGCGACGGCCACGACGACGTGACGGTGGTCTCGGCGCAACCGGCAACAGCGCAGGCACAGTGGTTCGACGTAGTCCGGACAATGACGTCCACACCACGGCGCCGTTCGACAGCAGTTCCGGCGTCCAGTAGCCGAGTGTCTTCAGATTGTGGTGAAACGCGCACAGGCAGTGGAGATTGTCGGCAGTGGTGGCGCCACCCCGTGCCGGATCGGCGTGGTCGTAGGGAACGACGTGGTCGAGCTGGCATCGCAACGCCGGCACCTCGCAGTCCGGAAACCGGCAGTGACCGTCTCGGGCGCGGATCCGATCGGCCAGCGATGTCGGCGGCCGGTATCGGAAGGCCGTCAGGGAGCCGGCACTGGCCAGCGTGTCCTGTGCGTCATTCACGATTGCCTGCCATCTCGCATCATCGGCGAGGCTCCTGGCCACCTCCGCGGGCAGGATTCCGTAGCCCTCGAGGTACGGCGGGGTGGAGGTTCAAACCGAGCAGAGTGGCGGCGTCGACGTGCACCCGAACCAACGTGGACGGCGCCAACGGCGCCGGACACTGGACTGCTCGAGGGCACTCCGGACGGTCGCAGGTGCAGGTCAAAGAATTTTCTCCCACGGTCAACGCAGCGAGGGCATCGTGCAGTCGATGCTGATACCCACGAGGATCTGCGGCGCACGGAGTGTCCGCGATGTGGCGGAGCCGCTCCATCAGTGCGAGCCCTACGGCGGGTGTGGTGTGTGCTCGCACGGTCACCAGTCCCGCGATGTCGCGGGTGCACGTGATCTCGACCTGATCCGAGGCGTCGCAATGACGCTCGGTATGAGCGTCTGGATCCGCGACCGAGATCAGCCTGTCGATCTCCGACTGCAGTGGACCAGGCGATCGGGTTCGCGCGGCATCGAGCGCAGCCGGGAGAACCATCGCCAGCGTGGCCTCGCTCGGCCCGGCGGTCTCGCACGCAATGGTGCGAACACGAGGGAAGTCGATATCTCCACACGCGAATGCAGCAGCGACGGACGGTAGTCGATCACGCAGATCACACCCGACGGTGGCGAACTTCTCGGCCATCGTTTTCGACATGGTCAGCCGCGCGGCGATTTCGGCGAACGCCGCGTTGCCCACTCGGCGATCCGGGACACCGTGCTCGACGTCCGCGACGACGCACGCAGTCCACAACCGAGCTGCCGCAGCGACTTTGACGTAGGCAGACACGTTCTCCGCGCGGGCCGCGGACTCCAACGACCCCAACACTGCCTCGTCGAACGGCGACACCGCCACCGCCGTCACCCCACCCGTGCGTGCCACTGCCCACCCCCCGATTCAGCACCGTTCGAATCCCCCGACTCGAACGTCTGTGCGAAGGTAACTCAGCCCACCGACACTCTCAGCCCACCGACTCATTTGATTCGGTAGCTTCGTCGATCGCCGCGGACGACGCGTCCGCCATCAGTTCGATGAGGACCTCGAGCACCCGCGGATCGGTCAGCAGCGCCAGATGCCCCGTTCCCGGAAGGGTGTGCAGCTCCGTCACCGGGCCCCGCGCGCTACGCAGCGTCACCAATCCGTCACCCACTGCGCCGGCCCACCACGCGCGCTCGTTCGCCGCCAGCGTGGCTGCCACGGCGACGTGGCGGATACCGGGAGCGAGGGGAACATCCGTCGCCAGGCGTAGATCGTCGACACCTTGGCTCCGCACGTCCAACAGATCGGCCCAGGCAGCGGTCTGCCGGACTTTACGCAGCGCGCGCGAGAGCCGGTAGGCGCCGTCGGCCAGCGGTGCACCCTCGTGCGGCGTCCCCAGGTAACAGGTGGTTCGGACCAGCGGGAGCCAGGTGGCCCTGCTCGCTTCGACAGCACATGCGCGACGGACCACCAGACCTCCCATCGAGTGACCGACCAAATCGATCCGCTCGACGGGCACCGGCCACACTGCTATCAGTTGATCGAGCAGTTCGGCGAGAGCGGCACCGTTCTCCGCGATGCCGGTTCCGGTGTTGTAGCGCAGGCACACTGCACTGATTCCGTGGAGCGCAAGCGACTCCCCATAGCTTCCTCGTCCGTCATGGCGGTAGTACCACGCTTGCTCGGTTTCGCCGAGACCATGAATCAGCACCGCGATATGACCCGTGGCCTGCGGGAACGCGGTGGTCAACATGGCCGTGTCGTTGCCGACGACGCGCCGCTGGTGGTGCGGGCCGAGTTCGACCGCCAGGTCGTTCCCCTCCGCCACCAACCGGTCACCGAGGAGTCCGTTCACCGCGCCGACAACGACCGAACCGGTCGCACTCTTGGTCACCGCATGCGAGACCGCTTCGGGAGGAAGCAATGTCGATCCGGCGGACACGATCTTCGCAGCAGCGGAACCTCCACCTCGTACGGCGTGATATACGACAGTGGCCACACCGTCGTTCACCGCCCTGATCGGCGCCGCCGGCTTGCCGAGCACGCCGAACACCAGGTCGTTGACCGCACGATGCGTTGCCTGAATCGGGCGGCTGACGATGTCCACCGCTGCTGCCACCACGTCCGCGGCAGCAGCTATTTCGTTTCGACGATCATTCGAGTGCACACGTGTACTCTAACTGCTCACGCGATCTTGACGACGAGCTTGCCGAAGTTCTTCCCCTCGAGCAGGCCCATGAACGCCTCCGGAGCGTTTTCCAACCCCTCCACGACGTCCTCGCGGTAACGGAAAGAGCCGTCCTCCACCCACTGCGCCACATCGCGCAGGAAGTCCTTGTACAACTCGGGGACGAACTCGCTCTGAATGAACCCTCGGATGGTGAGGCTCTTCGTCAGCACCCGCGTGAAGAATCCGGGCAGCCGGTCAGGCCCCTCGGGTGCCTGCGTGTCGTTGTACTGCGCGATCAGTCCACACACGGCAACGCGCGCGTACAGGTTCAGTCGAGGTAGTACCGCCTTGGCCACCGCGCCGCCGACATTCTCGAAATACACGTCGATGCCATCGGGGGTGGCCGCTTTCAGTTGGTCCCGAAAGTCGTCGGCCCGATGGTCGATCGCAGCGTCGAACCCCAGTTCGTCGATCAGGTACGCGCACTTCTCGGGCCCGCCCGCAATGCCGACCGCACGCGCTCCCTTGATCTTCGCGAACTGGCCGACAGCGGAACCGACGGGCCCGCTCGCCGCTGCCACCACCACTGTTTCCCCGGCCTTGGGCCGACCGATCTTCGTCATACCCGCGTACGCGGTGAACCCGGGCATGCCCAACACACCCAACGCAGTCGAGACGGGAGCCTTGTCGGGATCGAGCCTGCGCACCGTCGATCCGTCGACCACGGCGTGGCTCTGCCAGCCGGTGTAGCCCAGCACGACATCGCCGACAGCGACAGTGTCACTGCGAGATTCGACGACCTCGGACACCGTCGCGCCGACCATCGTGTCACCAACCTCTACCGGATCGGCATAGGATTCCGCGTCGCTCATCCGTCCGCGCATGTACGGGTCCAACGAGAGGTACAACGTCTTCAGCGCAACGTGACCGTCACCCACCTCGGGAAGTTCGACGCTTTCGGTCCGGAAGTTCTCCGTCGTGGGCGACCCCGTGGGGCGAGAGGCGAGGACGATGCGCGTTGTCTTCATGAATTCGACGTTACTCCAGCAGATTCTCGCGAACTTTTCCCATCCCGTTTCGCGGAAGCGCATCGCCGCTACGCACCTCACGCGGACGTTTGTACACTGAAATCTGTTGCGCCACAGTGTCGATAATGTCTCGTTCCGACAGGCCGTCCCCTACGACGAACGGCCGACGATGCGATGGAACCCCTCTGCATCGATCGCTGCGACATCGCCGGTGACGAACCATCCGTCGTCGGTCCACGCCGAGCTCGTGGCATCCGCATCTCCGAGGTGCCCGTCGAAGAATCTACCCCGCAGTTGCAGCGATCCGATGGACTCGCCGTCATGGGGAACCTCGCTGCCGTCGTCGCCGCGAAGGCGAGTGTCCATGCCCGTCAACGGTATTCCTACCCAACCTGGCCGACGCTCGCCGTCTGCGCGGGTGCTGAGCGTGATCAGCGTTTCGCTCGTGCCGTAGCACTCGATCGGTTTCAGTCCGGTGAGCGCGACGATCTTGTCGAAAACCGGCACCGGAAGGGGCGCGCTCCCCGAGATCAGCAGGCGCGCCGAGGACAGTGCGCGGGCGGACTCTGGATCTGCCGCGATGCGCGACCACACCGTCGGGACACCGAAGTAGATGCTTCCTCGCGCAGCGGCGTACCGCTGCGGCGACGGGGTCACGGTGTGAACAATCGGGCTGCCGATGCGCAGCGGTCCCAGAATTCCCAGTACGAGGCCATGCACGTGGTACAGCGGAAGTCCGTGCACCAGTGTGTCGTTCGCCGTCCACGCCCACGCCTGCGCGAGCCCGTCTATCGACGCCGCAAGAGCTTCGCGGCTGAGAACAACGCCCTTCGGCGGCCCGGTGGTCCCGGAGGCATAGAGAATCAGCGCGGTGGCCTGGTCCGCAGGCTCGGGATAGCTGTGCCATGACCGAGCGTGCATCCGCACGGGTACCACCGGCAACCCGCCGTCGTGCTCGGGTACCTCACCCAGCCACCCTCTGACGCCGGAGTCGGCGAGGATGTGATCGAGCTCCGCCGGTCCGGAGTCCGCCGGAACGGGAACGACGGCAACACCTGCGATGAGCGCCCCGACGACGGCCACCACTGTGCGGGCAGTCGGCCGCGCGAGGACGGCCACGCGATCGACGCCCATGATGCGCTCGGCCACCGACGTCGCCGCGCCGAGCAGATCGCTCCGGCTGAGGACGGTGTCACCGACCGTCACCGCGTCGTCGATGTCACCGCCGTGGTTGATGGAGTACGAGTTCAGAGACTTCAGAAGCACAGCACTCAGTGTTTCACGATGCCCCGACGTCTCACGATGCGAGCAGGTGTGTCATCACGTCGTCGCAGGAACATCCGCCGGCCAGGGCCGAGCAGTCCACGATCAGACCGTGCCGCACCGAGTGCAGCTGAACGCAGCCGTTGTCGGTGCACTCGACGAGACCACCCGAGTGGACGATCAAGGTGCCATGGCAGTGGTCGAGCGCACCGCGACACTCGACGCACGTTGTCGATAGATCCTTCATGACTCAAGCAGTACCACCGACGTCCGACACGGCCGGGACCTGCCGCGGCGCGGCCTCAGAAGAAAACGGTGAGAATCGTCGCGATCGATGCCGTCCCGATCATGGCGATCACCAGCACTGCTGCCACCATCTTCACACCCGATCGTGACGAGGGAGTCGCGTCGGTCCACTCCTCGAACGCCTCGACGTCGACGCCGTCCTGCGCGAAGAAGTGCACTTGGCCAGGGGGCTCCCACTCCTCGCCGCTCGCCCGGATGCGCGATTCGAGAACTGCCAGCCGCTCGCGGACGCGCGGCGGATACGCGCGCGTCGGCGCACCGATGGGCAAGCGTCGCGCCAAGATCAGCGGCGTCGGGCAGGACGAGACGAACGCGTCGAGAGCGTGCCTCACCAAAGGGTCGTCGTCGTCGCGATCGGTGAGGAACCACGCGGCGCCCGCCCCGGCCGGATCGTCCATCGCCATGCACGCGTATCCCAGAAGATCGAGAGCGGGTTGCGATGCAGCGTCCTGACCCAGCAGCGCTGTCAGACGCTTGCGCGCATTCCAGGGTTCACCGCGAGCAAGGTCTTCCTGCGCGCGATCGAGGGCTCCCACCAGGCCGACTCAGACCGTGAGACGCGCGACCGCTGCCGCGATGCGCTCGTCCGTCGCGGTCAGTGCGATGCGCACGTGCTTGCTTCCTCCGGGACCATAGAACTCACCTGGGGCAACCAAGATGCCGCGCTCGGCGAACCACTGCACCGTGTCGCGGCACGGTTGGTCCCGTGTGGCCCACAGGTACAGACCGGCTTCGGAATGGTCGACCCCGAATCCCGCGGCGACGACGGCAGCTGAGAGCGCGATCCGGCGGTCGCGATAGCGTTGCCACTGGATCTTCTCGTGCTCGTCGTCGTTCAGGGCAGCCTCCATGGCCGCCTGTATCGGCAGCGGAACCATCATTCCGGCGTGCTTGCGCACAGCCAGCAGTTCCGAGACAAGGTCTTTGTCACCGGCGACGAACCCGGCACGGTAACTGGCGAGATTGGACGTTTTCGACAGCGAGTGCACCGCCAGCAACCCGGTGGTGTCACCGCCGCAGACGTCCTCGTCCAGGATCGACACCGCGCGGGTGTCCCAACACAAACCGAGATAGCACTCGTCGGAGACCACGATGGTTCCGCGCGCGCGGGCCCACTCGACCACCTTGCGCAGGTGGTCGGCGCCGAGAACTCGGCCGCTGGGGTTCGAGGGCGAGTTCACGAAGATCATCGATGCGCGTTCCGGGCCGAGCCGAGACACACCGTCTGCCCGAATGACTCGGCAGCCCGCGAGCAGCGCGCCCACCTCGTAGGTGGGATAGGCGAGTTCGGGAATGACGATCAGATCGTCGGAGCCCATGCCGAGCAGCGTCGGCAACCAGGCGATGAGCTCTTTCGAGCCGATCACCGGAAGGATCGACTGCTCGTCCAGTCCGCCGATGCCGAATCGTCGAGCCAAGGCTGCTGCGGCAGCGCTGCGCAGCGAGAACGTCCCTGCCGTCGTCGGATAACCGGGCTCGGCCGACGCGGCCGCCAGGGCGTCCCTGATGACGTCGGCAACAGGGTCCACCGGCGTTCCGACAGACAAGTTCACCAACCCGTGCGGGTGCGCCTTGGCAAGAGCAGTGACGTCCGCGAGTGTGTCCCACGGAAAATCCGGCAGGGCGTCGGACCGCGTTCGGCGGCTACGCACGGCGGCTGGAGCCTCGATCACGACTCAGTTCTCACCCATGGGCGGCAGAGCCTTGATGAACGGCGGATCGAAGTCGGTCTTTCCTACCTTCGCCGCGCCACCGGGCGAGCCCAGCTCGTCGAAGAAATCGACGTTGGCCGCGACATAGGCGGACCACTGCTCGGGAACGTCGTCCTCGTAGAAGATCGCTTCGACTGGGCACACCGGTTCGCACGCCCCACAGTCGACGCACTCGTCGGGTTGGATGTAGAGCATGCGTCCACCCTCGTAGATGCAATCCACGGGGCATTCCTCGATGCACGCCTTGTCGAGGACGTCGACGCACGGTTCAGCAATCGTGTACGGCACTGAAGTTCTCTCCTTAGCCTTTTCGAGCTCGGGGCGAGCCACGCCGCTGCGCGAGCGGCTTCGACTCCGAGGCATTGTGCTGCTCGATCCACTTGCGGCCCAATTTTGCAGCTCGAGACAATGCACCGCGCTCACCGAAGTAGCCGGCAACCGCGCCGACTACCGGCAGGTTACCCAGCCATCGGTAGACGGTACGGCTGTGGGGCCGCTTGTCCAATTCGTCGCTGACGGCACGCAGGATCTTCGTGACCGACCACAACGTCGACAGTAGGGCGAAAGGGGAACGCTTCAATCGGCCGTCCGAGTCCTTCTCCACCACCTCTGCGTCGTCCGTGTCGGGCTCCGGGGCATCGATGCTGGCGCCTTCGGCGAGTTCGCGGTTGCACAGCACCGACCCCAGTAGTCGAACCTGGCGATCCTGATCGGTGATGCCGTGTTCGCGCGCAACAGCGACGAGAACGATCGCCTGGTTGGCGAACCCCAGCACGTCGCCCAACGGCAGCCGACGGGCGAGCACACCGAAAATTCCGGGGAAGGCGACGGCAACCGTGCCGATCCCGCCGACGCGTCCGACCCACCACGACACACGTTCGTCGACACTCATCGACTCCCAGGACTTGGTTCCCGGCGTGTCGGCAGCGTCGAATACCGACGCAACCTTGTCGAGCGCCGCATCCATCTTCGAATCGGACGCGTCGTCCTCGCCGCGGAAGGTGCGCTTCTTGATACCCAGCGGATCGCGATCGGCCAGCAACTCGAGAACCGGCACGATCACCCGCACCGCAGCTTTGAGAACTCCGGCGACGCGTTCGTCACTGAGCCGGTTGCCACTCATGCTGCTTCCTTGTCGTCGGTGTAGGTGGTGCTGCGCTGCACGGCACGACGCCCGATCCCCTCGGCGATCGCGTGTAGTTCCTCGATGGTCTTCTCCGATCCGTGCTGCGACCCCGCCATCCGCGAGATCGTCTCCTCCATGAGGGTGCCGCCCAAATCGTTGGCTCCACCCCCGAGCATCACCTGTGTACCCGTGACACCAAGTTTCACCCAGCTGGTCTGAATGTTGTCGATACGGCCGTGCAGCATGATGCGCGCCAGCGCGTGCACCGCGCGATTGTCTCGCTGCGTCGGACCGGGGCGCGACGCCCCGGCCAGGTACAGGGGCGAGCTCTGGTGCACGAACGGCAGCGGGACGAACTCGGTGAACCCACCCGTTCGATCCTGGATGCGCTTGAGCACGTTCAGGTGCCCCACCCAGTGCGACGGATTGTCGACGTGTCCGTACATCATCGTCGAGCTCGAGCGCAGCCCTACCTCGTGCGCCGTGGTGACGACGTCGATCCACGTCTGCGCAGGCAACTTGCCCTTGGTGAGGACCCAGCGGACCTCGTCGTCGAGGATTTCCGCCGCGGTGCCGGGAATGGTGTCCAGGCCGGCCGCTCGCAATTCGATCAGCCAGTCGCGCACGGACTGACCACCCCGCGACGCGCCGTTGACGATCTCCATCGGTGAGAACGCGTGCACGTGCATCGACGGCACCCGCGCCTTGACGGCCCGCACCAGATCCGCGTAGCCGGTCACCGGCAGTTCGGGATCGATCCCGCCTTGCATGCACACCTCGGTGGCGCCCAGCACGTGCGCCTCCCAGGCCCGGTCCCCGACCTCGACCGCAGACAGCGAGAATGCGTCGGCGTCACCCTTGCGCTGCGCGAACGCACAGAATCGGCAACCGGTATAGCAGATGTTGGTGAAGTTGATATTGCGGTTCACCACGTACGTGACGTCGTCGCCGACGACGTCCTTGCGGAGATGATCGGCGAACGCGGCGACGGCGTCGAGTGCAGTTCCATCGGCCGTGGCCAGCGCCAGGTACTGCTCGTCGGTCAACTCGCCCGGGTTCTTCTCCGCCGCACGCAGCGCGGCAGCGACGTCGCGGTCGACGGACTCGAGCGCGGTGAGCCCGGCGACCTGCTCTCGAATCGACTCCCAGTCACCGAATGCCGAACCGATGTCGGATCGGGTGTCGGTGTTGCGACCCTCGGTGTCGATCTCGGTGTTGAGGTCGACGCGTCCCGTCGATTCCCAGACCTCGTCCGGTTCCTGCCAGGGCAGGCCCACAGGTGTGGTGTCCACGGCAAGACCGGTCACGGGATCGGCGAGGGCATGGACGTGCGCGGAGATGCGCGGGTCGATCCACGGAGATCCTGCCAGGACGTACTTCGGTTGCGCCGCAGTGCGTTCGGTGAGAGTGAAGCCGGCCTCCGCCGAGATCTCGGCCAGAGTGTCGAGGTTCGGCCAGGGCCGCTCGGGGTTGACGTGATCCGGTGTCAACGGGGATACACCGCCCCAGTCGTCCACTCCCGCTTCGAGAAGAGCGGAACATTCCTGCGCCGACACCAGATTGGGCGGAGCCTGAATGCGCATCGACGGTCCGAGGAGGATGCGCGACACCGCGATGACGGCGCGGAACTCGTCCAGCCCGGCGTCCGGCGTCTCGCGCATCGCCGTGTCGTCCTTGGCCAGAAAATTCTGCACGATAACTTCTTGAACGTGCCCGAACGCCTTGTGCGACTTACGGATCGCCATGACCGACTCGGCACGGTCCCGGATCGTCTCGCCGATGCCGACGAGGATGCCCGTGGTGAATGGCACCGTCAGCCGACCTGCGTCGGTGAGCACGCGCAGCCGAACCTCCGGATCCTTGTCGGGACTGCCGTAGTGCGCCTGCCCCTTCTCCTCGAACAACCGTCGAGACGTGGTCTCGAGCATCATGCCCATGGACGGCGCGACCGGCTTGAGTCGCGACATTTCTTCCCAACTCATCACGCCCGGATTGAGATGCGGAAGCAGACCGGTCTCCTCGAGCACGCGAATGGACATCGCGCGGAGGTAGTCCAGCGTGGAGTCGTAACCGCGGGCGTCGAGCCATTCCTTCGCCTCGGGCCAGCGCGCCTCGGGACGATCCCCGAGGGTGAACAGCGCTTCCTTACAGCCCAGTTCGGCGCCGCGTCGAGCGATGTCGAGAACCTCGTCCGCCTCCAGGAACATGCCGTGGCCCTCGGCCCGCAACTTTCCGGGCACGGTCACGAAAGTGCAGTAGTGGCAGGTGTCGCGGCACAACCGCGTCAGCGGGATGAAGACCTTGCGGGAGTACGTCACCGTTCCCGGTCTGTTTTCGGCCAGCAGACCGGCATCGCGGACCCTGGCCGCGGACGAGCACAGGTCGACGAGATCGTCGCCGCGCGCATGCAGAAGAACGGTGGCCTCGTCGACATCGATGACCACACCGTCACGCGCACGGCGCAACGCGCGACGCATGGCCGACGCGGTGGGAACGCGACTCTCGGACGGCGCCGCGTGGGTGTCGGCGCGCACGGACTTTCTCGGATCGGGCAACATCGTCACCGTTCGATCATGCGCTCTCATACCGAGGGAGTGCCACGGCAGGGGTGATGCACGGTGTCGGAGACGACAGGGCCGACGATTGTCGAGCCGGCCCATGCGCTGGGGCCACGCGCCAAGACGCTCTGGACGATCACTGCCGCCCTGATGTGGATCCCCGTCGTGATCGCACTGATCGTGTGGGGCGCAGTGCTCGCCGCGACGGTCACGGACCCGTACTGGTCGCCCGTCGTGATCACGGCGCTCGCGGTGGCCGTGGCCGCTTCCGCTCACGTCGTCGTCGTTCCGCGATGGCGGTATCGGGTCCACCGCTGGGAGGTCAGTACCACCGCGGTGCACACCCGGTCCGGATGGTTCGTCCAGGAACGTCGTATTGCACCGCTGTCGCGAGTGCAGACCGTGGACACCGAGCGCGGTCCGCTCGATCGAGCCCTGGGACTGGCCACCGTCACGGTCACCACGGCGTCGTCGGCCGGTGCCGTGAAGATCGCCGCTCTCGACCTGGCGACGGCGGAGCGCACGGCCGCGGCCATCACCGAAGCCGCTGCTCGATCCCGAAGCGACGCGACGTGAGCGCGCCGGTCGATCAGCTCCCGTGGTCGCGACTGGACAAGCGGATGCTGCTGATTCATCCGATCACCGAAGTCGTGCGCCTACTCCCGGTGGTCGTGCTCTCCCTCGTGGTCGGCTCGCGGAGCGGAAACCACCTGTGGGGCGTGGCCGTCGTGCTTCTGTTGGTTGCGGCCGCGATGCTGCGGTGGTTCACCACCGGATATCGCATCGGCACCGACGACGTGCAGCTGCGCACAGGCCTGATCCAGAAGAAGGTCCTGTCGATTCCGCGAGGCAGAATCCGCAGTGTGGACGTCCAGGCAGGTCCGCTTCATCGGATCCTGGGTCTGTCGATACTCACGGTCGGCACGGAACAACTGGCCTCGTCACGGTCGGAGAAATTCGAGCTGAACGCTCTCGACTCGTCTCTCGTTCCGGCATTGCGCGAGGAGTTGCTGACGCGAACTGAGGAGAGATTCGCCGCACCGCAACAGGCGATCGACGATGAGCGTGAGATTGCTCACTTTCAGCTGGGATGGGCCCGCTACGCACCGTTCACGGCGACCGGCATCGCAGTGGTGGGCGCCGGGTTCGGACTCGTGTTCCAGTCCGGAGTCGCCGAATCGGTCGCGAACTCGACTGTCGTCGACGACGCGTACCGCACTCTGGTGGACCTCGGTATCGCCGCGGTGGTGGCGGGGACCGTGATCGTTCTCCTGATCGTCGCGAGCACGATCTCGGTCGCGCGCTACCTGCTCGTCTACGGAAACCTCACCGTGACCGACGACGGGAACAGGCTCCGCGTCGGTCACGGTCTGCTGACGACGAGACACACCACCCTCGATCGCGAAAGACTTCGCGGCGCATTACTTCGCCGCCCGCTGGTTCTGAGGTGGGCACGCGGCGCCCGACTGGACGCCGTCATGACGGGTGTGTCGGCGTCGGAGGGCGAGTCGTCGCTGCTGCTTCCACCCGCCCCCCTCACCGCGACCGTGCGAACCATGACCGACGTTCTGGCCGATTTCCCGGCAGCGAACGCCGGAACGATGCCGCTGCGATCGCACGGCCCCGTCGCACTGCGCCGCAGGCTCACCCGAACCGTAGGTCCCGTCGTCACCGCAGCGATCGGGGTCGCGATCTACGCCTCGACCGGTCGCGAGGTGCCGTTTTGGGTGTGGATCTTGCTGGCCGTGGCCACGGTCGCCGCCGTGGGGCTCGCGCTCGACAGGTATTCGGCGCTGGGCCATCGGGCATTGCCCGGCGTCGTCATCAGTGAGCACGGCAGCCTCGATCGGCGTCGCGTCGTGATCGACACCGACGGAGTGGTGGCGTGGGGAGTGCGGCAGAGCTTCTTCCAGCGCCGCGCCGGCGTTGCGACAGTCACCGCTGCCACGGCGGCCGGATCGGGCGCGTACCGCATTCTCGACATACCGGTGGATCAGGTGTGGCAGATGATGGAGACGGCCCAGCCCGGCGCGTGCGATGTCTGGCTTCACGGATGATGAGGGCCGAGACCATTGCCGAGCTCGACGATCGCGTGTCCGAATGCCGGGCATGCCCACGACTCGTCGCCTGGCGGGAAGAAGTGGCGCAAGACAAGCGTGCCGCCTACCGAGACCAGACATACTGGGGCAGAGCCGTTCCCGGGTTCGGTCCGGCGGACGCACGATTGTTGGTGGTCGGCCTGGCGCCTGCCGCACACGGCGCCAATCGCACCGGCCGCATGTTCACCGGTGACCGCAGCGGTGACGTTCTCTACGCCGCGATGCACGCCGTCGGATTGGCCTCCCGGCCAACCGCGTCGCACATCGGTGACGGTCTCGAACTGATCGGGACTCGCGTCACCTCACCGGTGCACTGCGCTCCCCCGGACAACAAGCCCACCACCGACGAGCGGGACCGGTGCCGACCGTGGCTCGAAGCCGAGTTACATCTACTGGCACCCACACTGCGCGCAATCGTGGTGCTGGGCGGCTTCGGATGGCAGGCTCTGCTGCCGGTGCTCGCCGGCGCTGGCTGGACACTTCCTCGTCCACGACCGAAATTCGGCCACGGTGCTCACGTGGTGTTGCATTCGGAAGTCCCGGAACTACCCGATCTTCACCTCTTCGGGTGCTATCACGTGAGCCAGCAGAACACCTTCACCGGCCGACTCACACCCACAATGGTCGAAGACGTGCTCGCCGATGCGGCCCGCACAGCAGGCCTGGCGAATCAACGGCTTCCCTAGTGCCGCGTCGGATTCAACTCTGCGAACTGCACGAATCTGAGCGAGAACAATTGCACCACCGGTGGCAGTAGACCACCCGCCACCACAACAAGGGTTCGCCAGTCGGCCGCGATCAATACGTCGCCTCCGGGCCCGCCCAGCATCGTCAACACCAGTCCGACGAAGAAGCCGGCGACCGGCAACGCGGCGCGGGAAACACTGTGCGACAAAGTGAATGCGACCCGCACGAGGAGCACATTGACAATCCCTGCGAGTACTCCGCTGGCCGGGACCGGTGTGCTGCCGACGTAGAGCGGCAGAAACAAAACAGCAATCACCGCGCAGAGGAAACCATCGAGAATCAGCGCACCCAGGATGGACGCTTTGATTCCGGAGACAACACGCTCGCCGGCGTGGCCCGTCACCGGGTTACCACCCGACCGACGGACCAGCGCACGGTCAGCGAGGGGGGAAGCCGATCGAAGTGAGGTAGTTGCTGACGAACGTCGCGAAGCTGCCCACCGAGTTCAGGTAGATCTCGCGCTGGATGTCGGCCGTGCCACGAAGGGAATCCACGAACGCGGCAATCGCGTTCTGCAGTTCGAAATTCATGAAGCAAGCTCCTCTGGATACAGCCCACCGAATACGTCCGACCCCGTTCGGTGGCGCTGGTCACAGCATAACCCGGCACAAAGCCCGCTTTCGTCGCACCCGGCGGATGAGCCGTCACATGATCCCCGCGAACAGATCGTTCTCACGCCCCGAGGCGTCGACCTGGCCGAGGTCGCCGCGCACCAGGACGAACTGCTCGTCCGGCAGTACCGGCTGCGCGATGTCGTTCGACAGCGCGTATGCCAGGCCCGACTCGGACACCGTGACCTGAGTTTCGTGCGCTCGCAGCGCAGTTCGCTTGTGCTCGATGACGGACCGAACGTCCACGGACGTCGTGACGTCGTCGTCGGGGACGCTCGGCAGCTCCCCCGCCGCCGGCATCCGCCAGCCGGTAGGAAAAATACCGAGTTCGGTGAGGCCGTCACTCAGTTGCGTCCGGCCGGTCACGGTCCAGTACATCTTGGACACCGCCCAGGGTGCGCCCGCATCCGGATAGACAGCGGCATCCTCGCAGGCCTCCACCGCGAGCCCCGCCAGCCGGTGCACCTGCATGTGGTCCGGGTGCCCATAGCCGCCCTCCGGGTCATAGGCCACGACGACTTGGGGCCTGACGTCGCGGATGACCTCGACCATCGCACGGACCGCCTCGTCCACATCTGCTCGGACGAAGGCGCGGGGATGATCTGCCGCGGGAGTTCCCACCATCCCCGAATCTCGCCACCGGCCGGCTCCACCGAGAAATCGCGGTGGGCGGCACCCCAGCGCACGCAACGCTGTTGTCAGTTCGTGAATGCGGTATCCGCCCAGCTGATCCGACCGTCCAGCAACGAGCTCGGCCCACGTGTCCCCGATGACTTCGCCCTCTTCACCCAGCGAGCAGGTGAGGACGGTGACGTCGACGCCGTCGCGAACCGCGCGGGCGATGGTGCCACCCGTCGTGATCGTCTCGTCGTCGGGATGGGCATGCACCAGGAGAAGCCTCCTGCCTCGTCCCGCCTCGTTCACGGCGTCACCCGCATCCATCTGTCGGCATCGCCGAAGACGCCCAGATCCACGGGCCCGTCCAGCGAAGCACCGATCACTCCCGGCCCGACCGCCACGATCGAACTGTCCTGCACGATGGGGAGAATCGACCTCAGCCTCCACAACTGGGCTTGCGCAGCCACCACCGCGTCGACCGCATTCACGTCGCCTCGCAGACTCTGCTCGATCAGCGGCTCGAGGTCTGGGTCGCACAGGCCGGACAGCGTGCCGGTGGACACTGCATTCGTCGAGTCCGGTGACGGCGTCGTTCGAGACGTCGCCTCCAGAACCGCTGCCGCGCAGCCGAACCGGGATGCCAACGCAGTGGCCGGATCGTTGCCCACTCGGTTCCAACCCACCACGGCGTCGACGGCGCCGGTCACCAATGCAGTTCCGTACAGCTCCTCCGGATCCAGCGGCGAGACAGTAGCGTCCACGCCCGCATCTCGGAGTTGATCGGCTGCGGTGTTGGCCACTGCCACCGCGATGGCGTCGTTCTGTGGAGCACCGATCACCATGGACAGCGGGCGCGCCAGGCCGGGCACCGGAGCCGGAGGCGTCACAGTCGGTGCGGCGCCGGTGGACGGCGCCAGCGCGGGCGGCAACGGCTCCGGGGTGAACCCGGCTGCGGCCAGCAGTTCCAACGACTCCTCGCGCGAGATCGGCGCCGGCGACGACGCGAGGTATCCCGGTTGCGACGGCGCAAGAATCTGCGCTCGCACCGTGTCGGTCGGCGCACTGGTTCCCGACGCCACCGTCGACAGCAACTCGACGTCCAACAACCCCATGACGCCGCGGCGAACGTCGACGTCTCCCAGCTCCGGAACGCGTCCGTTCAACGTCAGTTCGAGTGATCGGGGGCGAAACCTGGTGTCGGTGCGGATGTTCGGTATGGCGCCGAGTTGAGCCACGGTGGCCGGTCCACCTCGCACCTCGGCGATCTGGGCGTCGCCGGATCGCATCGAGTCCGCCAACTGAGCGTCGTTTCCGCCTCGACGCAACAAGATCTGATCCGGCGTAGCCGGTTCTCCCCAGAAACGATCGTTGCGCACGAGCAGAATCTCGTCGCGACCGCGATCGATGGATTCGATCCGGAACCGTCCGCCGGAGACGGACACATTGTCGCGAAGACCGCGCTCGAACCCGCCCGGCGAGTCCTTGAGTAGATGCGACGGCAACAGATTCTCGAACAGCTCACGCCACGCCGGGTACGGAGACGCCATGACGACGGTCACCGTCTTGCCACCGTCCGAGGACTGGACATCGGTGATGGCGTCGTAGCCGGCCGGATCCACGACGCCGGGAGCGTCGGTCATCTGCTCCCACAGGTACAGAAAGTCTTCCGCCGCGATGGGAGCGCCGTCCGACCACTGCGACTCGTTCCGCAGACGATACGTGATAGTGAAGGGCGCCTGCGACGTCACGTCGGCAGAGAGAACCAGCGACTCGTCGGCGACCCACTGCGTGCCGTTCTCGCCGTCGACGGGTCGAAACGGGCTGGGCAACACCAATGTCGACACCGCAGTGTTGGCGGGCGAAAGATCGGCCAGCAGATGGGGATTGAACCCCGTCCCGACGTCGTCGATGGCCACCACCACCGGGTTGCCCGTCGCCGCCGGAGGCGCAGCGGCCGCAGTGGTCGCCGTCTCGGTGCTCTGGATCGGCGGCGGCGGATCCGCCGTGCACGCCGTCGACACGAGCAGCGCGGCAACGAGCACCACGCCTGCTCGCGACAGCGACACTACAAATCCACCGTCATTACAGCGCGGCCTTGTCGCGCGACTTGCTGCGCGAACGCTCGCGCGCGCGCTCGTTGGAGTCCAGGTGAACCTTGCGGACACGAACCACCTCGGGAGTGACCTCCACGCATTCGTCACCGGCGCAGAACTCCATCGCCATTTCCAGGTCGAGCTTCTTGGGCTTGGCCAGGGTCTCCATGACGTCGGCCGACGACTGACGCATGTTGGTCAGCTTCTTCTCGCGGGTGACGTTGATGTCGAGGTCTTCCTGACGCGGGTTGATGCCCACGACCATGCCCTCGTACGTGTCCGCACCGGGCTCGACGAAGAACGTTCCACGATCGGCGAGCTGGATCATCGCGAACGGGGTGACGCTGCCGTGGCGGTCCGAGACCAAAGAGCCCGTGTGCCGCGCACGGATCTCACCGGCCCACGGCGCGTATCCGTGGAAGACGGCGTTGGCGATGCCGGTGCCGCGGGTGTCGGTGAGGAAGTCGGTACGGAACCCGATGAGGCCACGCGAGGGGACGATGAACTCCATCCGAACCCACCCCGCGCCATGGTTCGTCATCTGAACCATTTTTCCCTTGCGTGCGGCGAGCAACTGGGTGACGCCGCCGAGGTGCTCCTCGGGCGTGTCGATGGTCAGCTCTTCGAAGGGCTCGTGCAGCTTGCCGTCGACCTGACGAGTGACCACCTGAGGCTTGCCGACGGTGAGCTCGAAACCCTCACGTCGCATCTGCTCGACGAGAATTGCCAGTGCGAGCTCGCCGCGACCCTGAACCTCCCACGCGTCGGGCCGGCCGATGTCGAGAACGCGGAGCGAGACGTTACCGATCAGCTCCTGGTCGAGACGCGACTTGACCATGCGCGCGGTCAACTTGTGGCCGCTGACGCGACCGACCAGAGGACTGGTGTTGGTGCCGATGGTGACCGAGATGGCGGGCTGGTCGACCGTGATGCGCGGCAGCGCCACCGGGTTCTCCAGCTCGGCGAGAGTGTCACCGATCATGATGTCCGAGAAGCCGGCCACGGCGACGATGTCTCCGGCGACACCCTTTTGACCCGGAACTCGCTCGACACCGATGGTCGTGAGGAGCTCGGTGATCTTGGCCTTCTGCACCACCGGTTCACCGTCGACCTCACGCATCCAGCTGACGGTCTGGCCCTTGTTGAGCTCGCCGTTGTGAATGCGAACCAGCGCGAGACGGCCGAGGAACGCCGACGCGTCGAGGTTGGTGACGTGCGCCTGCAGCGGCGCATCGACGTTGCCCTTCGGGGCCGGGATGTAGCTGAGCAAGATCTCGAAGAGCTCGTCGAGGTTCTCTGCATCGGGAGCATGCCCGTTCTCGGGCTGCTTGGTGGACGCCTTGCCTTCGCGACCCGAGGCGTAGAGCACCGGAAGGTCGAGAGCCAGCTCTGCTGCCTCCGAGGCCTCGTCGTCGAGGTCGGACGCCAGATCCAGAAGCAGATCGTGGCTCTCGGACACCACTTCTTCGATGCGGGCGTCGGGTCGGTCGGTCTTGTTGACCACGAGGATGACGGGAAGGGAGGCGGCGAGCGCCTTGCGCAGCACGAAGCGCGTCTGCGGCAGCGGGCCCTCGGATGCGTCGACCAGCAGCACCACACCGTCGACCATCGACAGCCCGCGCTCGACCTCGCCGCCGAAGTCCGCGTGGCCCGGGGTGTCGATGACGTTGATGACGGTGGTGCTGCCGTCAGCATTGCGCTTGTGCACGGCCGTGTTCTTGGCCAGGATCGTGATGCCCTTTTCCTTCTCCAGGTCGCCGGAGTCCATCACGCGATCGATGGCCTCGGCGCGCTCCTCGAAGGCACCTGACTGCCTGAGCATCGCATCCACGAGGGTCGTCTTGCCGTGGTCGACGTGCGCGACGATGGCGACGTTGCGGAAAGTGGTGATGTCGGTAGGGCTGGTCACGCGAGGAATCTCCGTAAGTCGAAAGTGCGGGGTCGAAAGAGCGGGGTCTGCTGCGGGGTGAAGAGCCAGCGGCTTCCTCTCCCGGAGAGCACGCTGCATCGCCGTCGAGATGTGCGACTGGATTAGTTTACTCGGTCTGCCTGGGTGACGACGCTCACGCAGGCACGACAGACGGCACACGTCCGAAAATGACAGTACCCGTCACAACAGGATCGCCAGTTCCGGCATCCACGCTCGATCGGCCGGAACCAGCTCGACGCGGTGAAGTTCGCCCAGGTCGACCCACCGAACAGCCTCGTGTTCCACCGCCGTGACCGTTCCGGAGAACCTGGTGACGGCGAACGCGCGAAGAAGCGCGCCGTTCTCGAGCGGAACGTCCGCGCCGATGACGCCGTCGACGGTGACCTCGATGTCGAGTTCCTCACGTAACTCGCGCACCAGCGCATCCTCGGGAGTTTCACCGGGATCGACCTTGCCGCCGGGCAGTTCCCACAACCCGGCGAGCTCGGGCGGGGACGCACGACGAGCAAGCAACAGTCGCCCATTCTCCACGAGGGCTCCGGCAACCACGATTGTCGGTTCGAACTCGGGCATCCTGGAAGTATGACCGAACTGTTGAGCGACATCGAGATCGACGAGGCATTGACTGGGCTGCGCGAATGGCGGCGAGACGACGACGGTCTGGTTCGCACCGTCGAGTCGCAGAGCTTCCCGGATGCCATCGACCTGGTTCGCCGTGTTGCCGACGAGGCCGAACTGGCAGATCACCATCCCGACATCGACATTCGGTACACCTCGGTGACCTACCGACTGTCGACGCATTCGGTGCCCGGCCACCCCGGCGGCGGAATCACCGGGAAGGACGTTTTGCTGGCCGCGGCGATCGACCGACTCGCGGGCTGATGCGCCTTCCGACCCCCCTCCTTTCGACACCCCGCCTTCCGACCACTGCGATCCACAGCAGGAGTGCGACGGTGCCCACGGCATAGACCGAGCCGGCGAGCGCAAGCGGAAGGGGCCGCGAGATGTCCCAGATGGACGGTTGCGCGAAGCTGAGGATCCACGGGACACCGACGAGGGTGACCACCAGCCAGTATCCGGTGAGTACTCGTGCCCCCGGTGCACGCGACAACGGCCCGTGCACCAACCAGATCATCATCGGAACCACCCACACCCAGTGGTGCGACCACGAGATCGGCGAGATCATCAGACCGACGAATGCCACGATCACCAAGGTGCCCAGGCGATCGTCTCGGTCCAGCGTTCGCCAGGCGGCGACGGCGGCCAGAACGACGACGGTAGCCGTGGCGATCCAGATCGGTCCCTGCCCCACGTCGTTACCGGCGACACGAGAGAGCGCCCCGCGTATCGACTGGTTCCACACCGAGCCCACTGGACCGATACGGTCCGCGTCGCCGAGGAGAGTCGTGAAATAGGTTCGGGCTTCCGAGCCGACCAGCACGAAGCTCAGCGCGACGGTGCCGGCGAAGACCACTGCGGAGAACAATGCTGCGCCGAATCGCCGCTGAGCCAGGAAGTACAGCCCGGTGATGGCCGGGGTCAATTTGACGCCGGCAGCGATGCCGACCAGCGCGCCCGACAGCCACCAGCGAGTGCTCCGGGCGGCGAGCATCGCGAGCAGCACCAGGAAGACGTTCACCTGCCCGTAGTCGAGCGTCGTGCGCATCGACTCGGTCCAGAGCCCGATGGCGGTCCACAGCAGCGCGGCCCTGCGCCAGGACGCCGTGTCGGCGCGGTCGCCACCGACCATGCGGAGCGCGAGGCGCACGACGGCGTACAGCGCCGCGATGGTCGCGATCATCCACACCGCCCCCACCAGCGCGAACGGGAGAAAATGCAACGGATAAAACACAATCGCGGCGAAGGGCGGATACGTGAACGGGAGCGGAAAGTCCGGCGTCTGTGCCGAGTAGGTGAAGTCGTAGAGGCTTCCCCCGAAGAGCCCCGCAGAGCCGTCGACGTAGACATGCAGATCGACCCAGTTGCGGCCGTTGGGAGTGAACACGGTCCACACCACCCGCAGAATCAGGGTGATCGCGAACACTGCCGGCGCTGCGGCCAGCAGTACGCGCACAGCGGATTGCCGCACTTCGCTCACGGATGCTCTTTCGAATCGTCGGACCTGCGCAGCGTAGCGGCACCGACGACAGCGACGTGACTCGTCCTGTACTCGAGGCTGCTGTCGTTGTCACACGACACGGTGCACAGCAGTAACGATCGCATCACTATTCACTCTGGCAACATCAGCACCTCTATTAACAGACTAGCGTCCCAACAAGCGCCAACGACACGGGCTGAAGGTCCATGGGCCTGCTGTACAACCGTCGCGTCGTGTACATAGAGTGACCTCCGCGGCTCGGTATCTCCCAGGAGGTTCCGGGCGCGCGTGTGTGCACTATCGGGCCGCGAGGAACATCGACCGGCCGAAGAAGAAACGGGGATTTCATGCAGGACATCGGGACCAGCGCACCGAGTCGAGGAACGCGGCGAGTCATCGGCGGTATTGCACTTGCTGCGGCGTGCGCATTCGCTGCACCCACGGTCGTCTCGGCCGCCCCCGCACCGGTGTTGCCACCTCCGGCCGACACGCCGGTTCCCGGTTACGAGGCGCTCGCGGCAATGGCTCCGATGCTGCTGCAGATCGCCGAGGCCGATGCCGCGTCGCCTCAGGCAGATCTGTTGATGGGCGCGCGCACGCTGCTGGAAACCTCCGCGCTGTCGCCGCAGGCCAAGACCATCCTCACCAGCATCATCACGTTCCTCGACGGCAGCGGCGGCGGCGGTCCGGACATTCCGGTGGACGGTCCCGTCATCTCGCAGTTCTTCTACCCCACCGTGGGAAATGGATGCATTTCCGACACCGCGGACTCGGTCGCCAGTGCGATCGCCGTTCCGGGGCCCGCAGAACTCCCCCCGCCCGGCCCGGGTGTCGCACAGACCGGATTCGTCTTCACCGCGCTCGGCACGTCCCCGTTGGCACCGGTTCAGGCTGCGCCCCTGACCGTCAACTGGGTGAACGTGTCCAACGGTCGTACCGGCGCGACTGTCTTGACCGGTGAGTCGAACATCAACCCGGACGGTCCGGCAACGTTGTCGGCCGTCGCCGACACCGGTTCCGGCCGCGTTCTCGCCGCCGCGTCCGGATCGATCACCACCGGTTCCGCAGCCGATGGTGAGCGGACCTGCAGCTTCCCGCCCACCATCGGTGCGTTCGTCGTTCGCTGAGCGGGTCGCCCACTCAGGAGCCGAAGGCCGCCGAGATCTGCTCGTAGATGCTGCCCGCGATCGTGTACAGAATGTCGATGAGTGTCATGGGGTGTCCTTCTCGGTCAGCTGGGCGTTGATGTCAGTTGGATGCTGATGGGGCGGTACGTGTGAGAGTCCACTGGCCGTAGTCCTCGGCCAGGATCTCGTTGATGTCGACGGCGATGCCGTCGATAGCGCTCTTGTCGATCTGAACCTGGTGCAAGTGAGCTGCGGGGTTCACGTACCCCTTGGGCGTGCCCCAGTTGTGCTGCCAATACCACGATCCGAGACCGGCGGCCGATGCCAGGTCGATCGTCGGTGAGTTGGCGTAGACGCCGGTGTTCTCCACGCCCACCACCGAATGCCAGCCCAGCAGGTACGGCGCGATCATGGTGGTGAACTCGACGGCGGTGGGATTGTCGTCGATCGAGGCGTAGATGGGTCGATCGACAGGACCGCCTGCAGCAGTGTGCAATTCGAGTCCGCGCGTTGCGTGCTTGACGCCGGCGGCGTACCCGCCGCGCCAGTCGGCCGTCTCGGCTTTGCCGTACTGGTAGCACGAGACAACCTGCAGACCTGCCGCAGTGAGGTCGCTTGCCTCCCCGGCCGCCATGGGCTTGCCCATCATCCATTCGGCACCGGGCCTACGGTCGGACACATAGCGAATAGCGCCGACATGGCCGGCCGCGGCGATGGAGCCAGCCGACGGAACGCCGCCCGAGTAATCGACGATGGTGCCCAGGCTCGTCGACGTCGCCGATGCGACGCCCCGACTCGCAAGGCCGGTGAGCCCGACCGCGACCGAACCTGCTGCGGCAAACCGGAAAAGCTGACGACGCGATACCTGCACTGAGCAATCCCTCTCGACACGCCCGGCGCGCCTCCGACGGATCAGGGGTGCGGGCTGATAACTTCCTGCGCTTTCGTGCGCTATTGCACCACAGTCACCACACACCCCGCTAGTCACTTCAGACAATCACGGTTGGTTCAGCACCACCGGTTCAGCGCCGCCGATTCAGTACCACCTGTTCAGTACCACCGGGTCCAGAAGCGAGTCAGGACACTTCCGCTCTGCGCCCACGAGGCGGGGACACCGGAGAGTTCGAACAGGGAGTAGACGAGGTCGAAGAACACCCGGTTGATCTGCGGTACGAACAGCAGTGCGATGACGATCAGCACTCCGTACGGACCGATCTGGGCGACCGAACGTCGCGTCGACGCCGACAGATACGGCTCGATGGCGCCGTAACCGTCCAGGCCGGGCATCGGGATCAAGTTGAGAACCACGGCAACCACCTGAAGGAACGCGAGAAAACTCATCCCGAACCAGAAGGCCGCATGTGAGCTCGACGGCGCGAAGGTAGCAACGATTGCCAGGAGCACCACGGCCAGAACGACATTCGCCGCGGGACCCGCCAACGACACCGTCGTGCGCTGCCTACGGGTCATCATGCTGGTGTTGAGCCACACGGCGCCACCGGGTAGCCCGATGCCGCCGAGCGCGACGAAGATCAGCGGCAGCACGATCGACAGACCGGGCACGGTGTATTTCAACGGGTTCAGGGTGAGATATCCGCGCGCCGCAGTGTCGTGATCGCCGAACTTCCACGCAGTGACGGCATGGCCGAACTCGTGGAGGCACAGCGATACCACCCAGCCGCCGATGACCAGGACGAATACGCCGGCGTATGCGGCCGGTCCCACACCCTCCGCGTTCCATGCGATCACACCGCCGATCACGGCGACGGCAACGACGCCGAGAAACACGGGGCTCGGTCGAACCGAGGTGGTTGTTGCCATGAATGCCAGCGTATGTGGGCTACCTGAGGGCTTCCCGCACGCGCTCCACTGCCGCACGCAGACGCTCCGCGTACGCATCTGCATCCGGCAGCACTGCCTCGGACGTGACCGCCGTCAGAGTGACGACGTCGCCGATGCCGTGGACTCCGTGCGTGACACCGACGGCCGGGGACAACGCGGGGAACCCTGCTGTCATCAGCACTCGGTGCCCGTCCAGGGCGAGGTCGGCCTCACCTCTGTTCACGCTGGAGACGACGGTGTGGCCGGCCACGGAGGTGGGCGGTGTCGTCAGGTCGGCGCGGTCGACATCGCGCCGCAGAATTGCGGCCGGAACCGTCTCGGTGACGCGATCTCCGACGCCGAACGCCGGATGCGACAGCCGACGACGACGCTCGTCCAGCGATCGGGAAATCGCTTCGGCCCGTGCGCGCAGATCGTCCACATTCGGGTGCAGGTCCACCCCTGCATTGTGAAAAGCGTTGCGCGCAGCAGTTGTACGGTGCTGCTCCGGGATGGCGACGGTGACCTCTGCAGCGAGGTCCGCGGGAACACCGGCGCGCATGGTCCGGAACTGCTCGGACAATGCCACGCTCACCGCGAGCAGTGCCGCAGCGGTGACACTGACCAGGCTGTTGCTCAACCACTCCTTCGGGCAGACGATGCACCGCACGAGCGTCCGCCCGCCCGGTGGACGGGACAGCTCGGACAGGCGGCGCGGTGCGGGCGGCGCCGGAAGGATGCCGGACGCGGTGTCGCTGTCGCGCCGCCGGGCTGCCGTCACCGCGCCGCGGGAGCGCACCGTCATCGATACGACACGCGGCGCGAACTCGACGATTCCTCGCACTACCGCGAGCGCGACGGGCAACGCCACCGCGGGTGTCCGCGCGGTGGGCACCGCAGCGGAGAACAGTTGCCGCGCGATCGCCGACGCACCTCCCCCATCGGCCAGGGCGTGTGAGATCTGCAGGACGACAACACTGGCGGGGCCGGTCGATCCCGGAACGCCCGACACACTCGGATAGAGGTGCAGCTTCCACGGCGACACCCGAGGGTCCACCTGAGCCGACAGTGCCGCCGACATGGTGTCGAGGCAGTCGTCCCAGCGGTGCGTTGCGTTCACCTGAACGTGCTCGCGAGTCACCGTCGTCGGCACCCAGTACGGATAGTCCACCGTCCAGGGGGTCGGACGGAGACGCACAGACAACCCATCGACGACGCGCGCCCGCTGCAGCAGCCTCGCGATGCTCGCCTCTGGATCGGGCAGTTCGCCGTCGAACGCGTAGAGCAGGAATTGATCGCTGTGAATTCGGCGAGAGAGCCAGTACATCCGTGAATCGGTCGCCGTCATGCGCCCGACGACGCTCACGAATCCGGCAGCTCCGCCTGCGCTTTGAGCGACGCAAGACCCTTCTCGAAATCCTTACCCACGAACTTGTCCATCGGGACGATCTTCGCCATGAGTCTGGCCACCGCGCCGCGGGTACCGGTCATCCGCCACGTCACCGCCGTGGTCGAGCCCTGCTCTTCCAGGAGAAAGGACGTTCTGTTTCTCGCCTTGAACGGCTTGGTGAACACCAGGTCCAAGCCCACCAGATTCGCGTCGGATTCGGTGATGGTCATCGACCCGGCTCCGGCCTTGCGGTTGCCCGACCATTGGTAGGACGCACCCACTCCCGACGTTGCGCCGCTGTAGGTGCGCTTCAGGTCCGGATCGTTTCCCTCCCAGGGCGACCACAGCGGCCACTGCCGGAGATCGTCGAGGTAGCCGTGCACCACCCGGGCCGGTGCGGAGATGGTGGTGGACCTCTCGATGACAAAATGTCCAGGGTCGTCCGTCATGCCCTCGATCCTAGAGCGCAGGAGAAGAAACCTGTTAGGTTCGCGACGGGGGTGGACGATGACCGAGGAGAGCTCGACACGGGCAGGCTCGTGTGCGCTGTGCGAAGCGATGTGCGGGCTGACGTTCACCGTTCGAGGCGACGACGTCACCTCCACGCGCGGCGACCGGGACGATCCTCTCTCGCGAGGCCACGTGTGCCCAAAGGCTCTCGCGGTGGCCGACCTGCACAACGACGGCGACCGTCTGCGCCGCCCTGTGCGCCGGATCGACGGCGGCTGGGTGGAGGTGGAGTGGGACGAGGCGTACCGGATCGTGACGGACGCGCTGGTGCGAACTCGTGAGCGATACGGCCCCGACGCCGTGGGCCTCTACTGGGGAAATCCCATGGCGCACAGCCTCGGTGCTCTGACGCACGGCATCGGCGGCTTCGTTCCGATGCTGAAAACCCGCAACAGGTTCTCGGCCACCTCGCTCGACAGCCTCCCCCACTTCCTGACGCATCGCCTGTTGTACGGCCATCAACTGCTTGCCCCGATCCCCGACATCGACCGGACCGACTTCATGCTGATCGTCGGTGCCAACCCGTTGGTGTCCAACGGAAGCATGATGTCCGTTCCCGACGTGAGAAAACGCATCGCCGCCCTGCAAGCGCGAGGTGGACACCTGGTGGTCGTCGATCCGCGTCGAACCGAAACGGCCGACGCCGCGGATCGGCATCACTTCGTTCGCCCGGGTACCGACGCGCTGATGCTGCTCGCGCTGCTGCACACGGTGTTGACCGACGGCCCGGTACGGGCCGCTCCGTACGTCGACTCCATCGCCGATGTCACCGCCATGGTCGCCGACTTCACACCGGACGCGGTCGCACCCTTCGTCGGCATGTCCGCCGACGACATCCGTTGCCTGGCACACGACTTCGCGGCAGCCGATTCGGCCGTGGCGTACGGCCGGATGGGCGTGTCGACACAACGACACGGCACTCTGTGTCAGTGGGCGCTGCACGTACTGAACATCCTCACCGGCAATCTGGACCGGGTGGGAGGCGCCCTGTTCACCGATCCGGCCGCCAACATGATTCGCACCAAAGTGATGAACCGGGGCGAATTCGGCCGGTGGCACAGCCGGGTCCGAGGTCTTCCCGAATTCGACGGAGAGCTGCCGTCCGCCACCCTGACGGACGAGATCCGAACCCCCGGCGGCGGACAGATCAAGTCGCTGGTCGTTCTCGCCGGCAATCCGGTTCTTTCTTCTCCGGGCGGATCTCGACTGGCCGACACGCTTCCCGGCCTGGATTTCATGGTGGCGGTGGATCTCTACATCAACGAGACCACGTGTCATGCCGACGTCATTCTCCCGCCGTCGTCGTCGCTCACGCGAGACCAGTACGACCTCTTCCATCATCATTTCGCCGTGCGCAACACCAGCCGGTTCACCCCGGCGGTCCTGCCCGTGAAGCCGGGCGAAAAACAGGACTGGGAGATCTACCGCGATCTCGCCCTGCGATATCGGCGCCGACTCGCCGGCACATGGCTGCGCCGACTGGTGAATCCCAGGACATGGGGCGAGCAGATCCGGTTGCGGCTCACCCCCGTGTCCAGCCTCGACATCTTGCTGAGAACCAGTGGACGGGGCCTCTCGGTTCGCGCGCTGCGCGCCTCACCGCACGGCATCGACCTCGGCCCGTTGACGCCGTCGCTTCCGGACGCGTTGCACACGCCCGACAAGCGGATCGATCTGATGCACACCGTCATCACGAAGGACGTCGGATCGCTGCGCGAGGAGATGGCCGCGTCGGCGGCACCGGCCGACGGCGAACTACTTCTGATCGGGCGTCGACACCTGCGCAGCAACAACTCCTGGTTGCACAATTCGCCACGCCTGGTGAAAGGGCCAGAGCGACATCACCTTCTGGTACATCCGAACGATCTGGCGGACCGAGGAATCGCACCTGGTGACACCGTCACCGTCGAGTCTGGTGCAGGAGTCGTGACGATCGAAGTGCAGGCGAGCGACAACATCATGCGCGGCGTCGTCAGCATTCCGCACGGGTACGGGCATCGGCGCGACGGAGTTCGGTTGTCCGTCGCGGGCGCCCAGCGAGGACCGAGTGCCAACGATCTGACCGAAGCGTCGGTCACCGAATCGATCACCTCGACTGCAGTCTTCAACGGTGTTCCGGTGCGCATCGCTCTCGCCGAAACCTGACCGTCAGTCGCGGACACAGAGACAGAACACGTGACCGACCGGATCCTGCAAGGCTCGAAATCCCGGATGCTCGGCGTCGTCGTCGACCACGCGGGCACCGTGCTCGACGGCGAAGGCCTGCGCGGCGTCCATGTCGTCCACGACGAAGTCGAGGTGGCTGCGGATACCCTCACGTGGCCAATGCAGCGGGACGAAATCCGGGGATTTCTGGAAGGCCAGTCGGCGTGCCCCGCTCCCCTCGATCACGGACCAGTCGGGATCGTCCTGGACCAGCTCCCAAGCCAACAGCGTGCGGTAGAACGACGCCAGCGCGGCGGGGTCGGGACAGTCCAGAACGGTGTAGTCCATGTCGATCGTGGGTCGGCTCATCCGGCAACCCTAATCCCGACGAGCCACCAGAACCGCCCAATCCGCATCGTCGGCCCAAACACCGACGGACCAGGTGGAAAACCGTTGCACCGCCGTGAACCCCGCTGCCGCGAGGTCGCGCTCCGCGTTCTCCACCGTGTAGTCCCGATCGGTTGCGAAACCGGCAATCACCACGCCCGCGGGTATGAGAGCGTCGTGCCACTTCGCCAACACGGCCGCCTCGGTGCCCGGGGCGAGAAACACCATGACATTGCCCGCCGCGACCACCGCGTCGAGCGACTGCGGCGCCAGCTCCATCGTCGCGAGGTCGTCCAGAACCACCTCGAGGTCGGGGTGAGTGCGCGCCTCCGCCACCAGTACCGGGTCGAGGTCGACGGCCAGCACACTGTGCCCACGGCGCGAGAGTTCGGCTCCGAGACGGCCGGTCCCGCATCCGGCGTCGAGCACCCGAGCCGCGCGCGGCAACACCGCGTCGACGAATCGGGCCTCACCGTGCATGTCGTCCCCGGCCGATTCCAGTTCGCGGAAACGCGCAACGTAGGAGTGAGAGTCCTGCGTGCTCCGCTCCAGAGCCCACCTGGTGGGGATCATCGGTCGAGGTAGAACTGGGCGGTCTCGGTGGCGATGTCGGACACCGCGCCCGCCAAACCCGGTTCCAGCAGGGCCGGTTCGCGCTCCAGCGCATCGGCGAGTTCACGGCCACGGAGATTCTCGGTTCGCAGCAGTTCCCACGCCTGCTCCACCAACCGCACGGACGTCGCGTGGTCGAGTTCCGGACGATTCGACCGCAGGGCCGTCGCCGCCCAGTCGGGGTCGAACGTGCCGTTCGGTGGACCGAACACGCGTTCACCGGTCGAATAGGGTCTCGGATCGTCCATACCAGCGACGGTACCCACTCTATGGTGATGACGAGTACGAGGTGGCGGTGCAGGACCCGGGGGGACGAGATGCTGACGACTACGCTCGATCGATTCGCGGCGGGGCGCATGACACCGCAGATGCAGGCCGACCCGTACGCGGCCATCCAGCCGACCCCGATACGTCGAGACCCCTTCTTCACGGCACCGCAGGACCTCGACGCGCTCGAACCCGGCGACATCATCTCCAGCCGCGACGTCACCGGATGGTTACCCCGGCCTCGCACCACGATTCGCCAGCTCATGGTGCGTTCGACGGACGCTCTCGGGCGGCCCGTCGCCGTCACCGCAACGGTGATGGAGCCGAAACGACCATGGCGTGGGCGCGGCGCGCGTCCCGTCGTGGTGCACAACGTCGCCATCGATTCCCTCGGGGCGAAATCGACGCCGTCGTACCGGATCGTGCACGGCGTCGGACAGGATTTCCCGACCGTCGTGCCGGTGTGGCTACAACGCGGGTACGCGGTGCTGATACCCGATCATCAGGGTCCGCGCATGGCCTACGCGGAAGGCACGATGGCCGGTCACGCCGTCCTGGACAGCATTCGTGGACTCCTGGCTCTCGACCACAGGTACGAGGGCAGTCCGGTTGTCATGTACGGCTACAGCGGCGGCGCCATCGCGACGGCGTGGGCCGCTCAACTGCACCCCTCGTACGCGCCCGAACTGACGCTGTCCGGCGCGGTGTGTGGCGGCTCCCCCGTCGACGTCGGCTTACTGCGGCAGACGATGAACGGAACCATCGCGTCGGGCCTGTTCGGCGCTGCCATCATCGGGATGGCACGCGAGCACCCCGCGCTGGTGGAACAGTTCAGCCCCACCGGCCTGGTGCTCGCGTCGTACATCAAGGACCTGTCGGTGGTGCCGCTGGCGCTCGGCGGGCTGGCGCGGCTTCGGCTCGAGCAGCTCTCCTCGGACCCCGGGGTCTTCGAGTCGGAGACCGCGCTACGCCTGATCGAGGCGAACACTCCGGGAGCGCAGGCGCCGACGATGCCCGTCGCGTTCTATCACGGTGCGGCCAACCAGCGGTTCTTCGACAAGTGGATTCCCGAACAGGGAGTGCTGAACCTGATCGACTCGTGGCGCGGAGCCGGTGCAGACGTCGAGTACCACCCGGTGTTCGGCGACCACTTCGTCGGAGCGCTCTCCGGACTGCCCTTCGCGTTCAGCTGGGTGGCCGACCGGATGCGCGAAAGTCAGTGATCCGCGAAAGTCAGTGACTGTCGACGACCCACCACGCGGCGTACGGCGGTAACCACACCGACCCGTCGTCGTCGACCGTTTCTCCTTGCCCCGCCAGCACCTCCGTCGGCACTCTGATGCCGGCGTGCGCAAAGGTGTCGAACGGGACGGAGCGGTACTGCTCGGTCACATTGAACAGCCCCACCAGGGACCCGCTCGGGTGCCGCCGGACAACGGTCAGGACTCCGTCGTCGCCGCCCGTGGGAACGTCGACCGGCGCCTGTGCGTGCAGCATCGGAAGGTCGGCGCGGGTACGGGCGATGTGAGCGATTCCGTCGAAGACTCGCTGCGCGTCTGTGCCCGGCACGCGGCACGCGGCACGGTCCGCGTCGGTCACCCGCGGGCGATGCACCCATCTGTTGTCGTCCTCGTGGCCGGCCTCGTCCGCCCAGTTCGGATCGCCGGGTGAACCGACCTCGTCTCCGCTCCACACCACCGGGATGCCTCCCCACACACCGATCAGGGCGTGGGCGAGGAACAATCTCGCGAACGCCTTGTCCGGATCCTTCCGGGACGGGCCCAGTCCCGTCAGGGCCGCGGCCGTTCCACTGATTCGTCGGTCACCCGTCTCCGGGTTGTACTGGAAGACTTCGCCTTCGGCGAACGAACCCGGGAATTCGCCTGAGTACCAGTCCGACAGGAATCGGCGGTGGCCGTCACCGGAAAGCCCCACCGCGGCGGCGTCACCATCGTCGATGGCCCAACCGATGTCGTCGTGGCATCGGACGTAGGCGACCCACGTCCCGCCCGGCGGTGTCGGGGGCAGCGTCGACAGAGCGCGCTTCGCCACGTCGGTCCGTCCGGTGGCCAGCATCGACCACAGCTGAACCATCAACGAATTGTGGTACGCGATGTCCGATACCCGCCCGGTGTGCTGACCGATTCCCAAGTAGGGCAACAAGTCTCGTTGTCCGACGATGGCCTCGGCCTTGAACAACAGCGCAGGCGCGGCCATCCGAGCAGTCGCACGCAACGCCTGCGTCACCGCATGCACCTCGGGTTGGTTCTGACAGTCGGTGCCCAGCCGCTTCCACAAAAATGCGATGGCATCGAGTCGAACCACCTCGACGCCGAGGTTGGCGAGGTAACCGACGATGTCCGCGAATTCGAGCAGAACGGCGGGGTTGGCCCAGTTGAGATCCCACTGCCACTCGTTGAACGTGGTCCAGACCCACTCGTCCAGGTCTGCGTCGCGAGTGAAGCTGCCGGGTGCGAAGTCGGGGAAGACGTCGGCGAGCGTCCGCTCGTAGGCGTCGGGCGTGGACCTGTCCGGATAGATCAGGAAGTAGTCGCGATAGGCGGGATCACCGCTGCGGGCCTTCGCAGCCCATTCATGCTCACGCGCAACGTGATTGAGAACCAAATCGATGACCGTGCTGATCCCTCGGCCGCGCAGCGTCGTTGCCAATTCCCGGAGGTCGTCCACGGTGCCGAGATCCGCGCGAACGGAGCGGTAATCCATGACGGCGTAGCCGCCGTCGTTGTCACCGGGGCGGGGAGCGAGCAACGGCATGAGATGCAGATAGGTGACGCCGAGGGCGGTGAGATGCTCGATCCGCTCCCCCACACCTGCCAGCGTGCCGCCGAAACGGTCGACGTAGCACGCGTAACCGAACATGTTCGGGAGTTGAAACCAGTCCGGCTGCAGCAGTCGACGATCGTCGAGACCGTGAAGATCGTCGGGCCGGTCGGCGAACGTTCGAGCTGCGATCTCGACCAGGCGTCTCGCGACCACGTCGGGGTCCGAATACAGCGCGGTCACCGCATCGTGCACGTCGGGCCACCATCGCTCGACCCGCAGGATGAACGTGTCGCGGCGGTGCTCGGGGCACTCGGCAAGGATCGTTTGGACGATCTCCACGATCGCATCGGGAACGATATGACGCGGCATGTGCGGATTCTGTCACGACGCGACAGTAGGTAGCCTCGAAGTGGTTCTGTTCCGACCTACGAGAGGACGACACGTCATGAACTTCGGCGACATCAAGCGCAAGCTCGATCAGAACGAGGACAAGGTCGAGGGGGCGCTGGACAAGGCGGCCGACGCTGCCAAGAAGAAGTTCTCGGGCCACGATTCGCAGATCGACTCCGCCGTGTCCAAGGCCAAGGACGCGATCGGCGAGAAGAACTCCGACAACGACCGCACCCCACCCGCCTGATGGTCGGCATGGGGTCGATGATGTCGGGTGCGATCGACGTTGCGCTCGACCGTGCCGTCGTGCCCGGATACTCGCGTATCGGTTCGATGGTGCGTCGCAGATTCTGGGCTGCAGACCCCGTGCCCTTCCCAGCCCCGATCGACATCGTCGTGACCGGCGGCAGCTCCGGATTGGGAGCTGCCGCCGCGCGGCGATTGGCCAAGCTCGGAGCCAGAGTCCACCTGGTCGGGCGGTCCGCCCATCGTCTCGACTCGGCCGCGACCGAGATCAGGCACAAGGTTCCGGGCGCAGAACTGGTGGCTCACGAGTGCGATATCAGTGATCTCGATTCGGTCGCCGCTCTCGTGGCCGAGCTGAGCGGTCAGGTCTCCTCGGTTCACGCTGTAGTTCACTGCGCCGGAGTGATGCCCCCGGCGCGTGTCGTATCGGCGCAGCAACACGAACTCGCCTTCGCCACACACGTTCTGGGCCCCGTGGCGCTCACTCTGGGGTTACGCGAGCTGTTCGACTCCGGGTCGCGCGTCGTGTTCGTCTCGAGCGGCGGAATGTACCCGGTGCCCTTGCAGAGCACCGACTTCGAGTTCACCCGCGGCCACTATTCCGGACTCACGGCGTACGCCCGCACCAAACGTATGCAGGTGGTGGTCGCCGAACAGCTGGCAGCGCTGCTCACCGGCCCGGACGATCCCGTCGTGCACAGCATGCATCCCGGATGGGCAGATACGCCCGGGGTCACCGACTCGATTCCCATGTTCGGCTCTGTGATGAAACCGATTCTTCGCTCCGCGGCGGACGGTGCCGACACTATCGTGTGGCTTGCCGCGGCCGATGGCGCGCTCGCGTCCACCGGGAAATTCTGGCACGACCGCGCACCACGTCCCACGCACTACCCGTCGTGGAGGACGGACTCTCCACGGGCGCGCGCTGCATTGTGGGACGCGGTGACGGCGGCGACCGGGTTCGACCCGGCCTGAGTCAGAACAGAATGTCCGTGAGGTCCGACGCGATCGTCTTCCAGATCCACGGCTGATTCCAAATCCAAATGGGGAGCATGATGAGTCCTCGCAGTAGCCGTAATGATCAGACGCCAGTCAAGCTGGAAAGTGACCATCGCGCACCTTCGTAACCAAGGTCGGTGACAGGTCACAGTATTGCGCCCCCTGCCGGGGATTTGTTCGGCTGAGCACCGATCCACACCTGGCCACTGGGTGGCCTTACTGCTAGTGTCGAACATATGTTCGAACAGGGGTGGGCGGCGCGTAATCCGAAGGCCATGGGCCTACCGGAGACACTTGTCGACGCCCCGGTGAACGAGGTTCTTTCGACCCTGTCGTACGCCACGGCGGGCACGTCGTTCCTGGAATGGACCCGGTACCGCGCGGCCGCGCAGCTGCACACCCGACTCGTCGTCCCGGACGAGGAGTCCGATCACCGCGCCTTCGACGCCACCACGCGATGCGCCGCACGCATCTCCGCTGTCCTGTCGATCAGCCAGGGTGCGAGCGAGGGACTCCTCCTGCGGGCCGTCGCTCTGCGCGATCGTCTGCCACGGGTCGCCGAATGCCTCCGCGACGGTCTCATCGCTCCGAAGCACATCCACACCATCGTCTCTCGCACCGACCTCGTGGACGGCACACCGTTGGCCGCCGACGTCGACGCGGAGATCGCTGCGGCGCTGCACCGACGTGGGTCGTGGTCCGACGCTCGCATGCGCGACATGGTGGATCGCATCGTGTTCCGCCACGATCCCGACGCCGTTCGGGAGCGTCGCATCCGCGCCGAGGAGAACCGCAGCTTCTGGGTCGACCCGGCGGCCGATGGGATGGCGTATCTCGGCGCGACGATGACTGCGGAGGACGCAGTCATCGTGGCCGCCGCGGTGGAGGATCTCGCCGGTCGAGTGTGCGTCAAGGATCCGCGAAGTGCCGGCGCTCGCCGCAGCGATGCGCTGTTCGCCCTCGCCACCCGCTCGGCGTACGAGTGCCTGTGCGACAGTCCTGCGTGCACCTCTCCCGGCTGGACCGGCGAGGACGGCCTGCTCACTACCGTCATCGTGCACGTCGTCGCGGATGCGTCCACGGTGTCCGCAGCAGAAGGTTCCCCGGAAGGTCCGGGGAACCCCGGTTTCCTGGCCGGTCATGGCGTCATTTCACCCGACCATGTGGCTGATCTCGCGTCTCGAACCGACGCCGTCGTTCGCCCGGTCGACACCACCAACCCCGCGTCGCAGCCGGCAGATCCGTACCGCCCGTCGAGTGCACTGGACACCTTCGTACGAATCCGAGACCAGTACTGCACATGGCCCGGGTGCACCAAGCCCGCCTGGACGGCCGACCTCGACCACATCATCGAATACGACCACGACGACCCCTCCGGCGGCGGACAGACCACCGACGTCAATCTGGGTGGCAAGTGCCGTTTTCACCACAATCTGAAGACCTTCGGAGACTTCGTCGACGATCAATACGTCGACGAGGACACCGGCCGCGTCGTGTCCACCGTTGCCACCCCGGAAGGGCTCGTGGTGCCCGGCCCCGCTCACAACGGATACGACGTGCACCCGGGATTGGCAGACATCACCTTCGAGCAACCGGCGCACGCACCGCCGGACGCGCCCCGCATGCCACCCACCAGACGACGAACTCGTCTGGCGAACAAGCACGCCCGTCGGCGCAGCGAACGTCGACGGAACCGCGAGGCACGCCAGTCGACCGAACGCGCCGATCCACCGCCGTTCTGACGGCCCTTGCCAAGGAAATATCCGTGCCTCGGCAGCGTTGTGCAGGGCATGAAGAAGATCGGGTTCTTGTCCTTCGGCCACTGGTCGGCGTCGCCGCACTCGCAGACGCGTTCCGCATCCGATGTACTCCTGCAGTCGATCGATCTCGCGGTCGCCGCCGAGGAGCTCGGCGCCGACGGTGCGTACTTCCGCGTCCACCACTTCGCCAACCAGCTCGCATCCCCATTCCCACTGCTCGCGGCGGTCGGTGCCAAGACCGGTCGAATCGAGATCGGCACGGGCGTCATCGACATGCGCTACGAAAACCCGTTCTACATGGCCGAGGATGCCGGGTCCGCCGACCTTATCTCCGGTGGACGCCTGCAGCTCGGTGTCAGCCGGGGATCGCCCGAGCAAGTCATCGACGGCTTCCGTTACTTCGGTTACGCCCCCGCCGAGGGCAGCGACAGCGGTGACATGGCCCGCGACCACACGCGCATTTTCCTGGACCTGTTGGCGGGCAAGGGCTTCGCAGAACCGAACCCCTCCCCCATGTTCCCCAACCCGCCCGGTCTGCTGCGCCTCGAACCGCACTCCGACGGTCTTCGTGAGCGCATCTGGTGGGGTGCCGGCACTCGCGCGACCGCGGAGTGGACGGCGCAGCAAGGCATGAACCTGATGAGCTCGACACTGCTCAGTGAAGACACGGGCATCCCGTTCCACGCATTGCAGGCCGAACAGATCGAACGGTTCCGCAAGACGTGGGCCGACGCGGGTCACTCGTTCGAGCCGCGCGTGTCCGTCAGCCGCAGCATCTTTCCGATCGTGAACGACGTGGACCGTGCCTACTTCGGCCGCGAGGGCGGCAGCGGCGACCAAGTCGGTTACATCGACGGGGGTATCGCTCGCTTCGGAAAGACCTACGCCGGGTCACCGGACCGCCTCATCGAGGAATTGGCGAAGGACGAAGCGGTCGCGGCAGCCGACACGCTGCTGCTGACCGTTCCCAACCAGCTGGGCGTTGAATACTGCGCACACCTGATCGAGTCGGTACTGACACACGTGGCGCCGGAGTTGGGCTGGCGCTGATCGCTGTCGGTCAGCCCAGCATCGGTCGGTGACCGGTCCTTCAGCTGTTGGTCGGTTGCAACGCCTCCGCGAACATCACGATGATCCCGCTGGGTCCTCGGACGTAGGCGAGCTTGTACACATCGTCGTAGTTGGCCACACCGCGAAGTGGGTAGCAACCGTGTCGTGCGGCGACGGTGAGTGCGTCGTCGATGCTGTCGACGGAGAACGCGACCCGGTGCGTCCCGATTCGGTTCGGCGGAGTCGCATCCGACTCGATCGGCTTCGGGTGCAGGTACTCGACGAGCTCCAAGTGGCCGTGCCCGTCCGGCGTCCGCAGCATCGCGATGTTCGAGTGGTTTCCGTCGAGTCCCACCGCGGTGTCCGACCACTCGCCGCTCACCGTCTGCCGGTCCAGGAGGGTGAGACCGAGGTCGGTGAAAAACGCGATCGCCGCATCGAGGTCGTCGACAGTGATGCCGACGTTCGCAAGTGTGATGGCCATGGGAAAGACCTTAGCGATCGTTCTTGGCGTCAGACGTTGAAGCGGAACTCCACCACATCTCCGTCGGCCATGACGTATTCCTTGCCCTCGATGCGCACCTTGCCGGCAGACTTCGCAGCCGCCATCGAACCGGCAGCAACGAGATCGTCGTAGGACACGACCTCGGCCTTGATGAAGCCCTTCTCGAAGTCGGTGTGGATGACACCGGCCGCCTGGGGCGCGGTATCGCCTTGGTGAATGGTCCACGCGCGGGACTCTTTCGGACCCGCAGTGAGGTACGTCTGCAGTCCGAGGGTGTGGAAGCCTGCGCGGGCGAGCGCGTGCAGACCGGGCTCCGCCTGGCCGATGCTCTCGAGCAACTCCATGGCCGACTCGTCGTCGAGTTCAACCAACTCGGACTCGATCTTCGCATCGAGGAACACCGCGTCGGCGGGCGCGACCGCCGCTTTGAGCTCGGCCACCTTCGCGTCGTCGGTGAGGATCGACTCGTCGGCGTTGAAGACGTAGAGGAACGGCTTGGTGGTCAGCAGATTCAGCTCGCGCAGCGGCGACGCGTCGAACGTCTTCTTCACCGAGTACAGCGTCTTTCCGCTGTCGAGAATGGTCTGCGCTTCCTTGGCCGCCGCCACCATCGGCGCGCGATCCTTCTGAGTGCGCATTTCCTTCTCGAGCCGCGGGATAGCCTTCTCGAGGGTCTGCATGTCGGCGATGATCAGCTCGGTCTCGATGACTTCGATGTCGGCGACCGGATCGACCTTGCCGTCGACGTGCACCACGTCGTCGTCGGCGAACACCCGGACCACCTGGCAGATGGCGTCCGCCTCGCGGATGTTGGCGAGGAACTTGTTGCCCAGGCCGGCGCCCTCGGATGCGCCCTTCACGATGCCGGCGATGTCGACGAACGTGACCGGTGCGGGAAGGATCTTGTCTGAGCCGAAGATCTTCGCCAGCTCGTTCAGCCGTGGATCCGGCAACGGGACGACGCCCTCGTTCGGCTCGATGGTCGCGAAGGGGTAGTTCGCGGCCAGCACGTCGTTGTTGGTCAGTGCGTTGAACAAGGTCGACTTACCGACGTTGGGCAGTCCGACGATTCCGAGGGTGAGGCTCACAGGAAGAAGACTCTACGTGTCGCCGAATGCGCTCGACACACCTGCCGATGTCAGTACGACGAGTCGAAGCTCGAACCCGCCGCGATTGCGAACGCGATGATCACGACATAGAAGAGGATGAAGAGAACAAAGAGCCCCCCGAAGATGTACAGGGCGTACTTGCCCAGTTCCTTCGTCCGATCCGAGGCGTACTGCGCACCCTGGTAGTCGCCGAGCGACCAGCGCGGGAACACCGAACTCGAATGATTGAACGCCGAGAACGCCAACGGCCAGAAGAAGATCAGGGCTGCGGCGGCCCACCCCGCATTGGTCGGCGGGAGCGGCGGGGGTCCGTAATTCTGCTGCGGGTAGCCGGGTCCGGGGTACTGCGGTTGGTCCGTCACCCCAGCATCGTAAGCACCGAGGGGTCATCCAGTCGCCCCGAAATGCGGTCAATACGGACAGAGCCGGGCACCAACCAACTTTCTGTCGGTCAACGTGCTTACAGTGACACCGATCACACAATGATCCCGCCCTTTCCTTGTGAGCCAGGAGCCCTGCAGATGACTGCCGTGTCCGACAAAGAGAACCCGCACGTCGAGTTCTTGAAGACCGACGCCGACCTTCCACCCGTCGGCGTCGTCGATCGTTCGCCCATGACGCTGCCCAAACGCATCACCTTCGTGATCATCGGACTACTCGGCGCGCTCGCCTGGGCTCTCATCGCCATCGTCCGCGGCGAGGAAGTCAACGCCGTGTGGTTCGTGATCGCCGCGGTCTGCACCTACATCTTCGCGTTCCGCTTCTATGCGCGACTGATCGAGAACAAGATCGTCCACCCACGGGACGATCGCGCGACGCCTGCGGAGATTCTGGAGAACGGCAAGGACTACATGCCGACGGACCGCCGCGTCCTGTTCGGCCACCACTTCGCCGCCATCGCCGGTGCCGGGCCGCTGGTCGGGCCGGTCCTCGCAGCGCAGATGGGGTACCTACCCGGCACGATGTGGATCATCATCGGCGTCGTGTTCGCCGGCGCGGTGCAGGACTTCCTGGTGCTGTGGATATCCACCCGTCGACGCGGGCGCAGCCTCGGTCAGATGGCGCGTGAAGAGCTGGGGCTGGTCGGCGGTATTGCCGCATTGATCGGCGTGTTCGTCATCATGATCATCATCATCGCGGTGCTCGCGCTGGTCGTGGTGAACGCGCTCGCCGAAAGTCCGTGGGGCGTGTTCTCGATCGCGCTGACCATCCCCATTGCCCTTTTCATGGGCGTCTACCTGCGCTATCTCCGGCCCGGCAAAGTTTCCGAAGTCTCGCTGATCGGCGTGGTTCTGCTTCTGCTCGCCATCATTTCCGGCGGCTGGGTGGCCGAGACCGACTGGGGCGCCGACTGGTTCACCCTGTCGAAGGTCACCGTGGCATGGCTGCTCATCGCCTACGGTTTGGCCGCGTCGATCCTGCCGGTGTGGCTCCTGTTGGCGCCGCGCGACTACTTGTCGACGTTCATGAAGATCGGCACCATCGTGTTGCTGGCCGTCGGCATCCTCATCGCTCGCCCGGTTCTGCAGATGCCCGACGTGACGCCGTTCGCGAGCGACGGAACCGGCCCCGCGTTCTCGGGCTCGCTGTTCCCCTTCCTCTTCATCACGATCGCCTGCGGCGCATTGTCGGGTTTCCACGCGCTGATCGCGTCGGGAACCACTCCGAAGCTCCTCGAAAAAGAGAAGCAGATGCGGATGATCGGGTATGGCGGGATGCTCACCGAGTCCTTCGTCGCAATCATGGCGCTGGTCACCGCCTGCATCCTCGACCAGCACCTGTACTTCGTGCTCAACGCTCCGACCGCACTCACCGGTGGCACGGCAGACACCGCCGCCACCTACGTCAACGGTCTACCGCTGAACGGCGGCGACATCACCGGCGCGGAGCTCACCCAGATCGCGAACGACGTCGGTGAGGAATCGATCATCTCCCGCACCGGTGGTGCACCGACACTGGCTCTCGGCATGTCCGAGGTGTTGCACCAGGTGTTCGGCGGACCAGGACTGAAATCGTTCTGGTACCACTTCGCGATCATGTTCGAGGCCCTGTTCATCCTCACTACCGTCGACGCCGGAACTCGTGTGGCACGGTTCATGCTGTCGGACTCACTCGGCAACCTGGGCGGGAGCGCCACGAAGTTCCGTGACCCGTCCTGGCGCGCAGGCGCATGGATCTGCTCGGTGATCGTGGTCGCACTGTGGGGCGCCATCCTGCTGATGGGCGTCACCGATCCGCTCGGCGGCATCAACACCCTTTTCCCGCTGTTCGGCATCGCGAATCAGTTGCTCGCTGCGATCGCTCTGACGGTGGTTCTGGCCGTCGTGGTGAAGAAGGGCCTGTTGAAATGGGCGTGGATTCCGGCGCTCCCCTTGGCATTCGATCTCGTGGTCACCATGACCGCGTCGTACCAGAAGATCTTCTCCGACGTCCCCGCCATCGGTTACTGGGCGCTCCACAGCGACTTCTCGGAGGCGAAGGCACAGGGACTCACCGAGTTCCGCAACGCCGCGACGCCCGAAGCCATCGACGCCGTCATCCGCAACACTTTCATCCAGGGCACACTGTCGATCGTCTTCGCGGTTCTGGTTCTGATCGTGGCGCTGGCCGGGTTCGCGATCTGCGTCAAGGCCATTCGAGCCGGCGGTTTGCCCAGCAGCGAGGAAGAGGACGTGCCGTCCACGCTCTTCGCGCCGAGCGGCTTCATCCCCACCAAGGCCGAGAAATCCGTGCAGGCCGAATGGGACGTGCTGATCGACTCCGGAAAGGTTCGTCGGCCGGGCACCGGGCACGGCGGAGGGCACTGACATGACCGCGATCGCCAAATACGCCCGCGCGACTTTGTGGTGGATCACCTCCGTGATGGGTGATCACGATTACGAGCGCTACGTCGACCACCTGGCACGCACCCATCCCGGTGAGCCCGTCCCCAGCGAGCGCGAGTACTGGCGCTCGCGCCATGCCGAAGCCGACGCGAATCCCGGGGCTCGCTGCTGCTGACACCATGGTGAGGTGACGTCGCTTCGCTGGTCCACCCATACGACCGAGCTCCCGTTCTCCGCGCCCTACGACACGGCGTGGATGCGGTGGTTCCTCGCGGGGCACGCCGTCCCGGGTATGGAAACGTTCGACGGTGGTGTGTACCGCCGAGCACTACGGCTCGAACACGGTCCCGCGGTGGTGTCCTGCAGGTTCGAGGAGCGAGGCGACGGATCGGGTGTCGTTCGGGTGGACGCCCGAACGCGCGACCCTCGGGACGTGACCGACGCAATCGGGCGGGTGCGACGGGTGTTCGCACTCGATGTCGATGTCGCCCCGATCGACGCGGCACTCGGACGTGATCCTGCCTTGGCGCCGTCCATTCGAGAGGCTCCGGGGATCCGTGTTCCCGGAGCCTTCGACGCATCGGAAGTGTTGCTACGAACGATGATCGGTCAACAGATCTCGTTGGGCGCTGCCGCTACCCATACTGCCCGCCTGGTCGCTGCACTCGGTGATCCGGTGGGTGACGACGAGGGGGTGGGTGAACACGGCATCAGCCTGCTGTTCCCCACCTCGGATCGGGTCGCTGCCCGGGGCACCTCGATCCTCACCGGCCCGTCGCGGCGTGTGTCCGCCATCGCCGCGGCCGCGGGCGAGCTGGCGTCGGGCACCCTCGACCTCGGCCACGATCGACAATCCGCCGAACAAGAACGCGCCCTCCTCGCACTCACCGGCGTCGGCCCCTGGACGGCTCGCTACGTGTCGATGAGGCTGCTGGGCGACGCCGACGTGCTGCTCGACACCGACCTCGTGGTTCGCCAGGGGGCTGCCCTGCTGGACGTCGATTTGTCCGATTCGAGTCGGTGGTCGCCGTGGCGCAGCTACGTGTCGATGCACCTGTGGAGAATTGCACTGCTCGCCCGCGGAACAACCATCTCCTGATTGGGAACCGAGCAGCGATATTGAACCTCGCCTCGCCCGGGTACAGTCACATCGCGTTCGGCTGTGCGGTAGTCGAGCGGGTTTCACTGCGAGGAGACGCGAGTGGTCGAGAACGGGCGTGACCGAGCACAGCTGTTCGGCGCCGGGTGGCTCTGGCTGGCCAAATGGTCGGCCGCGATTCTGTTGGTGTCGGGAGCGCTGTGGCTGGGCGGGTGGCTGGTGGGCACGTTGTGGGTGATCTTCCTACCGATCCTGCTGGCATTGATCGTCGCCACCGTGCTGTGGCCGCCGACCCGCATCCTTCGAAAGATCGGCTTTCCGCCCGCGCTGGCCGCGACAACATCCCTCGTCGTCCTGCTCGGGGTCCTTGCCGGCGTCGTGTCGTTCGTCGTCCCGTCGGTGGTCAGCCAGGCTCCCGATCTCGCGGACAGCGCGTCCCTGGGCGTCGCCCAAGTTCAGGATTGGCTCGAAGGTCCGCCGGTCAACCTCGACGACCAGCAGATCGACAACGCCGTTCAGTCGATCGCCGATCAGTTGCAGCGAAGCGGGACCGCCATCGCGTCGGGCGTGTTCTCCGGCGTCGCGACAGCGGGATCCATTCTGGTCACACTCGCGCTGGTCCTGGTCTTGAGCTTCTTCTTCATCAAGGACGGCCCCCGATTCCTTCCATGGCTGCACGGCCTGGCGGGCAACAAATCCGGCGGCCACGTCGCCGAGGTTCTTCGACGGATGTGGGACACGCTGGGCGGTTTCATCCGCACGCAAGCGATAGTCAGCGCGATCGACGCAATATTCATCGGTATCGGTCTGCTGGTCTTGGGCGTGCCCCTCGCTCCGGTCCTGATAGTTCTGACCTTCATCGGCGGCTTCATCCCCATTCTGGGCGCGTTCGTCGCCGGAGCATTGGCCGTACTGGTGGCGCTGGTGGCCAACGGGTTCACCACGGCCGTCATCGTGCTGGTCATCATCATCGCGGTGCAGCAGGTCGAAGGTAATGTGCTGCAACCCATTCTGCAGAGCAAGTCGATGAACCTCCACCCCGCTGTGGTGCTGCTCGCCGTCACCGGTGGCGGTTCCATCTTCGGAATCATCGGGGCTTTTCTCGCCGTTCCGGTCGCCGCCACCGCGGGAGTGTTGCTGCGCTATCTCAACGAGCAGATCGAACTGCGATCCGACGAAGACCCTGGCGCAAACGACATCGCGACCCGCGTGCACGCGGATCTCGGGGCAGACAAGGGCGATCCTCCGATCGTGGTCCACGACACCGAATCCGGGTATTCGCCGCCACCGTCCTCGACGCAGTCCACCAAGGACGATCAGAAGACCGACGACGCGCCCGAGAAGGAATGAGGGTCCTAGACGGCGGCGTGCACCCGCACGGACGACCCGCGTCGATCGCGGATCACCTCCAGTCGCGACGGCACCCGATCGCGAATCTCGTCGACGTGGCTGACGATGCCGACGGTCCGCCCGCCGGACCGGAGCTCGTCCAGCACGCCCATCACAGCGTCGAGTGACGCCGCATCGAGAGTGCCGAACCCCTCGTCGATGAACATCGTGTCCAGCGTGACACCGCCGGACTCCGCGGCCACCACGTCTGCGAGACCCAGCGCAAGGGACAGTGACGCGCAGAAGGATTCGCCGCCGGACAGCGTTCCCGCGGCTCGCACCACACCGGTGTAGTCATCACGCACCTCGAGGCCCAGCCCTCCCCTGGTTCCTCGTGGTCCCGCGTCGTCGGAGTGCACGAACTCGTATCGGCCACCGGACATGGCGCGGAAGCGAACGGATGCGGCGATCGCAACATCCTCGAGTCGTGCGGCCAGTACGTAGGACCGCAGCGACATCTTGCGGTCGTTCTCGCCGCGGCCGGCCACGACAGTGGCCAGTCGGTCCAGCTCTCTGTGCTCGGCGTGCAGCGGACCGAGCAGATCGGCCGCCGCCCACAACTCGGTCACCAGCGTCCTCAGTGTCCGCGACCGCCTCTCCGCGTCACTGGCCGCGGCCACCGCCTCTTCGACGCGCAGTCGCGCTAGCTCTTCCGCCCGGTCCACCGGCCCCACGTCGACGACCACGCCGGACATCGCGTCGACCACCTCCGGTTCGAGCAGAACCGCGGAATGCGCGGACTGCTCTCGTTCCGCATCGAGCAGCGACTTCTCCAACTCAGCCATGCGCGACGAGTCACGCAATGCGCCGAGCGCGTCGGCGACTTCGGCGAACCCGTTGTCCAGCACGACAGCATCGACCTCGGCGCCGAGTTTCGCGGCCGCGGTGGTCGCCGACGCTGCTGCGAGTCGCGAGTCGCGCAGCGCAACGGTCGCTGCAATGGCGGCGTCGAGCGTGGTTCGGCGAGTGGCAACGCTTCCCGAGGCGCCGACCGCCGCGACGATGCGATCGGTGGCGCCGCTGATCTGCCGGTCCAACGAGTCGATCTGCTCAGCCGCCGCGCTCAGGTCGGACGAGAGTAATGACTCTTTCGCCTGCAGGCTCGCCATTTCTTCTTCCAAGGCAGACCGAGCAGCTTCGGTATGAGCGAGCCGACTCGCGGACGCGCGAGCGGCCGCCACCGACGCGGTGGCGGAGTCCAGATCCGCCGCCAGTTCTGCGTCGGACCGGTTGCCGGACCTGGCCGACGCGTCGTCTACTCGGTGCCGGAGACGCTGGACCTCGGCATCGGCGGCCGACCTCTCCTTGTCGGCTGCGTCGGCTCGTTGACGTGCGTGGTCCTCGTCGGCTTTGCTCACCCGGCTCGGTCCGGGGTCCGCGGGCGCCGGATGTTCGGGCGCGCCGCACACCACGCACGGCTCTCCGTCGACCAGCTTGGCCGCCAACTCGGCCGCCATGCCGTCGAGACGGCGCTCGCGAACGTCCAACGAGTCGGCTCGCAATCGATCGGACACGGCGCGTCGACGATCGGCTTCCGCAACGGCCTTCTCCAGACGCTCCGACAACCGGGCACATTCGACGCGAGCGGCTGCGGCAGCCTCTGCCACCGCGTGGTGCGCCTCGAGGCCGTCGAGCGAAGCGCGTGCCGCAACACCGACGCGGTAGTCGTCGTCCACCGCCGCGCGTTCGGCAGGCAAAGTTTCCTGGCGGCGCCGCACCGTCTGCAGCTGGGTGGTCGACGACTCGACGCGGGCAAGCACGCTCTTCCGCTGCGCGTGCGCCGCCGTGCGGTGTGCCTCGTCGACGGCAACGGAGTCGAGGACGGCGCACTCGCCGCTCCATCGATGGACGGCGGCATCGAGAGTGTCGGCATCGGTCGGCGCGGGCGGCCACGACAGTCGTCCGAGCAGTGACGCCGCCTCTGTGCCGGACACCTCGCGCTCCACCCGCCGAAGCATCTGGACGGCTCGTTCGAGATGGCGACGTTCACGCTCCCATGCCTCGAATCGCTGACGGACGGGCTCGGCGCGGCGGGCGCCGTCGAGTTCCGCTGCCTCCAGAGCGCGGGCGCGTTCAGAACCCGCCAGAGCCGTCAGACGCTCGCGCGCGGCGACACCTCGATCACGGGCATCAAGGCGACGGTGAACCGCCCGCGCCTCCGCCCGACGCGCGTCGTGCTCCTCGCGGGCGACGCCGAGTTCGGTCGATTGCACGAGGGTTGCCTGCCGGGCCGAGTCGAAAAGGTCGGTACCCCATTCCACGACATCGGTTCCGGCGAACAGCTCGACTCCGGCGGCGGTGGCCACCTGCGCCGCGAGTCGGTCCACGGACTCGGATCTACCTGCCAGTTCTTCTGCACTGGTCCGCCGCTTCTCGGCGAACCACGTCTCGATGTCCCGGAAACGGTCGGTGTCGAACAACTGCTCGAGCAACGCCCCACGCTCCTCGGTGCGTGCGCGCAAAAACCGAGCAAAATCTCCCTGGGGTAGAAGCACCACCTGAAAGAACTGGTCGACCCGCATTCCGAGTAGACCTTCCACCTCGGTTGCGATCTCGTCAATGCGGGTGAGGTTCTCCCCCACGCCGTCGTGCCATGTCAGGGTCGCCTTGGCATTCTGCTTGGTGGTGCCCACTCCCCGACGCTTCGGCCGCTCGAACTCCGGCTGTCGGACGATGGTCAATCGCCGGCCTCCCAGTGTGGCATCGAGTTCCACCCGCGGAACCGTGCCGGGCGACGCATGGTCGGACAGGAGGCGCCGGCTCTCGCGCCGGGAGCCGGGCAGCACTCCGTAGAGCGCGAACGCGACGGCATCGAGCACGGAGGTCTTTCCGGCACCCGTGGGGCCGTGCAGCAGGAACAGCCCGTCGGCACCGAGTTCGTCGAAGTCGACGTCCACCGTTCCGCCGAACGGCCCGAAGGCGGTGACCGACAACGAATGCAATCTCACGCCGATCGCATCCATTCGGCATCGGCGGCCGTCGACGGAGTCGAGTCACCGTGCTGTCCGGCGGCCTCGACAGCGTCGTCGAGTAGCGCCACCTCGGACGGCGACGGCTCACTGCGAACGTCGGTGAGGAAGCTGCGCAGCACCTCGCGGTCCGAACGCCCGACCACCTTGTCCCGGTAACGCCCGGCGTCGACGCCCTCGGGCCGCTTCCACTCCAGGTGCAGTGCGTGCGGGAACCGGCCCTGGAGCCGACGCATCGCATCCACCGGACGGATGTCGTCGACGAGAACAGCCGAGACGTAGTCCGATTCGGCCGAGTCGAAGCGATCCGACTCGCACAGCTCCTCCAGAGTTCCCTCGAGGACGGACAGACCTCTCACGATGGGTAGATCCACGCGCGTGACGGCCACCGCGCCGGAAGCGTCGAGGTCGACGAGCCACGCCGCTTTGCGGTGCGAACGCTCTCCGAACGAGTACGGCAGCACCGAACCCGAATACCGGACGTGGTCGTCGACGATCTGCGGCGAGTGCAGATGCCCGAGGGCGACGTAGTCCACCCCGGCGAACACCGACGCCGGCACGGTCTCGATGCCGCCCACCGCGATCGAGCGTTCGGAGCCGGTAGCCTCCGCACCGGTCACGAACGCGTGGGCCAGGACGACCGAACGCGTGGGCCGGGTCCGCGCGGCGAGGTCGGAGTCGATTCGACCCATCGCTGCTTGTAGAACCGCAGCGTGCGAGCGCGCGTCGGGGACGCCGAGCTCCGAACGCGTCGCATCCGGCTCGAGGAACGGGATGCCGTAGAAAGCCACATCTCCGTACTCGTCCGCGAGTACGACGGGACGGTCGACGGCGTCGACAGTGGTGAACAGGTGCAGACCGCCGGCCGCGGAGAACGCAGCCCCGGCACCCAAACGCGCCGGCGAATCGTGGTTGCCGGACGTGGCGACGATGACTGCGCCGGCGTCGCGAATCGCCTCGAACGCCGAATTACAGAGCCGAACGGCGTCGGCGTTGGGTACGGCCCGGTCGTAGATGTCTCCCGGAATCACCACCACGTCGACGCGGTGCTCGCGGACGATCGATGCAAGAGCCTCGAGCGCACGACGTTGGTCGGCCAGCAGGTTCACACCGTGAAAGGTGCGCCCGATGTGCCAGTCCGAGGTGTGCAGGATTCTCATGTCGCCGACGCTAACCGAGGTGTCCGACAAAGCGGCTCGGGTCGAAGGTGTGTCGGTGCCTGCGTTCATAGTGAGCCGCATGACCGCCATCAGCGCCGTGACAGTCCTGGTCACCCTCCTCGTCGGCATCGTCGTGGGATGGTGGCTGCGCTCTGCCCGAGGCGACGTCGAACTCGCCCGCGCGAGTGCCCGGCTCGCGGTGTCCGCCGACAACGAGGACACTCTCCGACGTTCGTTGTCGCTGCTCAACGAGGATTCGGCGCGTCGGCACTCGGGCGCCATCGGGGAGAAGGTGTCCGATCTGGTGGATCCGCTGCGCGACGCGGTCGACTCGCTGGAGGAGCATGTCCGGCTGGTCGAACGGGACCGTGTCCATGCCTACGCAGGATTGTCCGAGCAGGTGGCCGGCATGCACCGCGCCTCACGCCAACTGGCGTCTCGGACCGACCAGCTGGTGACAGCCCTGCGCGCTCCGCAGATCCGTGGTCGTTGGGGGGAAATTCAACTCGAGCGCGTCGTGGAGATGGCGGGGATGACCCGCTATTGCGATTTCGACACCCAGGTGACCGCCGACGGTGTGCGACCCGACCTGGTCGTCCGTCTCGCGGGCGGAAAGAACGTGATCGTCGATGCCAAGGTTCCGCTTGTCGCGTTCCTCGACGCCAGCGCCGAGCAGGATCCGGAAACGGTGGACCGCCACCTCGCGCGACACGCCCGGCACGTACGGACCCATGTCGATCAGTTGGCAGACAAGAAATACTGGTTCTCGTTCGACCCCTCGCCGGAATTCGTGATCCTCTTCGTCCCGGGGGATCCGTTCCTGGATGCGGCCCTCACCCGAGATCGCGGGCTTCTCGAGCACGCATTTTCGCGCAACGTCGTCCTCGCGACGCCGACCACGTTGATCGCCCTGCTGCGCACCATCGCCTTCACGTGGAAGCAGGACGCGCTCGCGGAGGATGCCGCGCGAGTCAAGGTGCTGGGCCGCGAACTGTACGAGCGTCTGGGCACGGTGGGTGCACACGTGGACCGACTGGGCACCCAATTGGGGAAAGCAGTCGAGTCGTTCAATGCCACGGCCGGATCGCTCGACAGCCGCGTGTTCGTCACGGCTCGCAAGCTCCACGAGATGTCTCTGTTCGACGGTGAGCCCCCTCACGTGACACCGGTGGAACAGCGTCCCCGCACCACGTCGGCATGCGTTTCGGAGGACGGATTGCGGTTTCGTGGGCATGCCGACGATGCAACACGTTGAATCAACGCTAATCTCGATGGGTGTCCACCAGCCAACGCACGCGATCGGGAGTGCCACTCGACCGGCGATCCGCAGTGCCGTCGGTGCCCGGCGTCCCGGCATGGGGTGCCGTGACCATCGCCGTGGGCGCGTGCCTCCTCGGATTTGCCGTCGACAGCCTGCGGGCGGGCGAGCTCTCGTCCACCTTCGCCGTGATGTACGTCCTGGGATCGTTGATTGCCGTCGTGGCAGTTCGCCACCGCGGGCTCTTCACCGCCATGGTGCAGCCACCCATCATCATGTTTGTGGGTGTACCTCTCGCCTATCAGCTGACCACCGACGGAGCCGGTACGTCGATCAAGGACATCGTTCTGACCGTTGCGGTACCACTGGTCGACCGTTTCCCGCTGATGTTCCTCACGACCCTGCTCGTGCTCGGTATCGGCGGAGTGAGACTTGCCCTCGACCGTCGTCCCAGCCCGGTGTCCACGTCGAGGGCCCGGTCGAAGTCGGGGTCTAGGTCGAGGTCGGCGAGTTCACCCGCCGCACCCAACCGTGAACCGGCGCCGACTCGCCGGCCGGAACGTCCCCGAACCACGCGCGCGCCGCGCACCACCGCGGAGTCCAACGGCAGGACCGAACAGACACCAGCAGCACCTTCTCGCACCAGGGCAGAACGTCGCGGCCGAGTGGAGAAGACCACTCGACACTCGGAGCGGAAGCGGACCGAACCGCGGGAAAGCCTCGGAGAGCCTCGCCATGACCGCTCACGACGAGATCGGCCGACCAGTTCCGCTCCCCGCGAGCCCGTTCTTCGCGAACAGCACACACGCATGCACGGACCGTCGACCCGCGCCTACGAAGGCCACGTCAGCGCATCGGATACCGGTCGTTCTGCCGACTACCAACCACGGCGTACCGGTGGCGAGAATGTCTCGCCCTACCCGGCGCCGCGCGTTCGTTACCGCGACCGGGACTGACGCCCGGAGCCGCAACACGGTCAGGCCGGGGTGCTGCGCAGCTCTCGCGGAAGGGCGAAGACCAGGGTCTCGTTCGCGGTGGTGACGGAATTGACGTCTCCGAAGCCGTGACCCGCGAGGAGATCGATCACCCCGCGCACCAGCACCTCGGGAACCGAGGCACCGGAGGTGATTCCCAGGGTCCGAACGCCGTCCAGCCACGCCAGATCGATGTCCTTGGCGTAATCCACCAGGTAACTCGCCTTTGCACCGGCCGCGAGCGCGACCTCGACAAGACGAACGGAGTTCGACGAGTTCGTGGACCCGACGACGATCACCAGATCGCACTCGGGAGCCATGGCCTTCACGGCCACCTGACGGTTCTGCGTGGCGTAGCAGATGTCGTCGCTGGGCGGATCCTGCAGGTTGGGGAACTTTTCTCGCAACCGCGCGACCGTGGTCATCGTCTCGTCCACGCTCAGCGTGGTCTGCGACAACCAGATCACCTTGTTCTCGTCCCGCACCGAGATGGCGTCGACCGATTCCGGGCCGTCGACCACCTGCACGTGACTCGGAGCTTCGCCGGCCGTGCCCTCGACCTCTTCGTGTCCCTCGTGCCCGATGAGGAGGATGTCGAAGTCGTCGCGGGCGAATCGCTTGGCTTCCTGATGCACCTTCGTCACCAGCGGGCACGTCGCATCGATGGTGCGCAGTTGCTTGGCGGCGGCGGACTCGTGCACTGCCGGGGAGACACCGTGCGCGGAGAAGACCAGCAAGGCACCGTCCGGAACCTCGTCGGTTTCCTCCACGAAGATCACGCCCTGATCTGACAGCGTGTCCACGACGTGGCGGTTGTGCACGATCTCTTTGCGCACGTACACGGGCGCACCGTGCTTCTCCAAGGCCTTCTCGACCGTCTCCACGGCGCGATCGACACCCGCGCAGTAACCGCGGGGCTCGGCAAGCAGAATTCGCTTGGGACCCTCGTAGTCGCCGACCGGGGTGGGCCGGGCAATTCCCAATTCGAGCGGGATCGCCGACGACGAGGCGGGAGGAGTGGGGTTGGTGGAGGACGCTGGCACAGCCGAAGACATAGCTCCCACGATACGGGTTGGTGGTTCGAGCGTCGCTTCCTCTGCACGTCGACTGGGAAAAATCACCGTCGTGGGGCACGCTGTGAAGCATGATTCGTCCTCCTTTCGCCGCCCGCGTCGCGCTCGGCATCGCGGTGACCGTCGTGGAAGAGGCCCGGCGACTGCCCACGACAGCGATTTCCTTACCGATGACCGCGGTCAGCGAGGTCTTGCAGACAGCGATGCGTCTCCAACAGACGGTGACCGAACTCGCCATCAAGGGCGATCAGGTGTTCTCGCTGGTCGGCGGTCGGCCCGACGACAAAGCCGAATGGGCGACGTTCGACGACGACGCCGTCGACGCCCCCGCCTCTGCGTACTCCGACGTTCCGCTCTCGACCACTCCCGAGCCGGTGGGCGATACCGCCGGCGAGATCGACGTACCGGATCCCGTCGATGCAGGCGTCGGCAGCTCCGCTGGTCGCTTCGCGCTGTACTCGACGCCACCGTCGGAGGTCGAAGCGACAGATCGCGCGAGCGCGGCGGCCCTCGCGCCCGCTCCTACCGTCGCTCCGGAGATCGTCGAGTACCTCGACTACGACTCGTTGACGCTGGCACAGCTGCGTGCCCGCCTCAGGACGCTGTCGGTGGAAGATCTGAGTTCGTTGCTGCAGTACGAGACCTCCGCGTCGAATCGGGCGCCGTACCGCACCATGCTCGAGAATCGCATCACCACCGCACGGGCGAAGTGACCGCGCAGTTCCGCCGGTTACCAGGACCACGATGACCGCTCCGGCGACCAGCACGGCCGAGAATCCACTCCCGGTTCGCACGGTAGCCACGAAGGTCGCCGGATGGATCGATCGGCTCGGGAGTGTGTGGGTCGAAGGTCAGATCACCCAGATCTCGGTTCGACCGGGTACCCGTACGGCGTTCATCACGCTGCGCGATCCGTCCGCGGACATGTCGCTGTCGGTTACCTGCTCGCCGATGCTGATTCAGAACTCCCCGGTGCAGCTGACCGAGGGCGCACGGGTGATCATGTTCGGCAAATTGTCGTTCTTCACCGGTCGAGGCACGCTGTCGTTGCGTGCCACCGAAATTCGGGCGGTTGGTGTCGGTGAACTGCTCGCGCGTATCGAGCGACTCCGGGGACTGCTCGCGGCGGAAGGACTGTTCGATCCACGCCTCAAGCGGCCGCTGCCCTTTCTCCCGCGTGTCGTCGGCCTGGTGACCGCACGCGCCAGCGCTGCCGAGCGAGACGTGCTGAGCGTTGCGCAACGGCGCTGGCCCGCAGTCCGCTTCGACGTGCGCAACACCCCGGTGCAGGGTCCGTCGGCCGTACCGGGGCTTCTGCGCGCGCTGGACGAGCTGGAGAAGGATCCGGGCGTCGACGTCGTGATTCTGGCCCGAGGCGGCGGAAGCGTCGAAGATCTGTTGCCCTTCTCCGACGAGGCACTGTGCCGCGCCATATCCCGCGCGACAACGCCGATAGTGAGCGCCATCGGGCACGAGCCGGACAGTCCACTCAGCGATCACGTTGCCGATCTTCGAGCCGCCACGCCGACCGACGCTGCCAAGCTCGTGGTCCCCGATGCCGTGGCGGAGTCCGAGTTGGTCGCCGAGCTCCGAAGCCGCAGTGCTGCTGCGCTACGCAGCTGGGTCCAACGCGAGACTCGCGCGCTGGCCTCCACGAGAGGGCGTCCCGTGCTGGCCGATCCGTTGTCGATGATCGAGCGGCGGCGGGACGAGATCACCGAGATGCGGCGCGTTCTCCGCCGTGATGTGGAACGGGCGCTGGCCCGCGAGACCACCGTGATCGAGCACATGCGTGCGCGCCTGACCAGCCTGGGACCCGCTGCCACGCTGGCGCGGGGGTATTCGGTGGTCCAACGCGTGGTCCCCGGTTCCGAGCCGGAAGTGTTGCGCTCGGTCGAGAACGCTGCGCCCGGAACTCAACTCCGTGTTCGAGTGGCCGACGGTGTGGTCACCGCAGTCACGATGGGCCGCAGCACCGCCACCTGACACCTACATCGGCTGCGTCGGCAACAATGGGCTCCATGAGCGAGACACCTGTGAGCGAACTGGGTTACGAAGACGCGCGCGACGAGCTGGTCGGAGTGGTCAAGCTGCTCGAGCAGGGCGGGCTCGATCTCGACGCGTCGTTGGCGCTATGGGAACGAGGGGAAGCCCTCGCGACACGGTGCGAAGAGCAGCTGGCCGGTGCGGCTGCCCGCATCGAGAAAGCGCTCGCACGCGACGACGAGTAGAAGCTCGCACGCGCATCAGCGTGCGGATAGAACCCGCCCGTTTGCGGTCCCCGTGGCCAGCGTCACGAACTCGTCGCCGGAGCCCGATCCGGTGATGAGAACCCGCGACTCCCCCAGGTCGGCGACCCAATAAGGTTCGGAATCGTTGTTCCCGTAGACCACCCAATTGGTCCCGGCAATTGTCTCGTTGCCGCCGGCGGACACTCGCGTGCCGTCCGCGACGAAGCTCACCAGCTGATCCTCGGTCGCACCGCTCTGAGTGAGCGAGAGATAGTTGCCGGCGTCGGTGTAGAAACCCACCGTGCTCGCCTCCGACGAGGACCCGGTGACGGTGCGGCGACTGGCCGAGTTTGCGATCCACTCGGCGGGAACCTGCGGTTGGCGGACGGGAAAGGCGACCGTGTCCGCGTCGGCCTGCAGCGACGCGCCGAGATCGATGCGTGGAACGGTTCCGGCTTCGGGTCCACCGACCCGAAGCGAGCACTGACCGGCGACAGCCGCGATCACCAGACAGGCGAGCAACAACGGAATGAGCGACCACGCCATGTCCTTGTTGTTCTGAAGAATCCTGGGTTTCTTGTCGGCCACGAGTCCAGTATCGCACCGCACCCGAGTGTTCTCGCCATCTGCGCAGCTCGAGGCGCCATCACCCGGCAGCCCCCCGGTCTCCGCAGTAGTGCGACAATCATCGCGAGTCTTATTTCCGCCCGAGTCGATGTTCATTCGGCGCGGTCTTGCGGCCCTGTCGTGGATCACTCCCTGCAGCGGGGCCGGCGGGCCGCACCATGTGCAAGGAGGCACAGCCCATGACGGCTAGCACCGACAGTCCCACTCCGATGGCGCCGGATCGCAACCTGGCCCTCGAACTCGTCCGCGTCACCGAGGCAGGTGCGCTCGCATCGGGCCGCTGGGTCGGCCGTGGTGACAAGGAAGGTGGAGACGGTGCCGCCGTCGATGCCATGCGGCAGCTGGTGAGCTCGGTGTCGATGCGCGGCGTCGTCGTCATCGGTGAGGGCGAGAAAGACGAAGCCCCGATGCTCTACAACGGTGAGCAGGTGGGCAACGGCAACGGGCCCGAGGTGGACTTCGCCGTCGACCCCGTCGACGGAACCACGCTGATGGCCAAGGGCATGCCCAACGCGATTTCGGTTCTCGCGGTCGCCGAGCGCGGCGCGATGTTCGATCCGTCGGCCGTGTTCTACATGGACAAGATTGCCGTCGGGCCCGACTACGCCGACGCAATCGACATCACCGCTCCGGTTGCTGAGAACATCGCCCGCATCGCCAAGATCAAGAAGGGCTCGTCCTCGGATGTCACGGTGTGCGTGCTCGACCGTCCGCGTCACCTCGACCTGATGCAACAGATCCGCGACACCGGCGCCCGCATTCGCCTGATCTCGGACGGTGACGTCGCCGGTGCCATCGCAGCGGCACGCCCCGATTCCGGCACCGATTTGTTGATCGGTACCGGCGGTACTCCTGAAGGCATCATCGCCGCTGCCGCGATGCGGTGCATGGGCGGAGCCCTGCAGGGCCGGCTTGCACCGACGGACGACGACGAGCGTCAGAAGGCCGTCGACGCCGGACACGATCTCGATCGCATTCTGAGCACCCACGATCTGGTATCCGGTGAGAACGTCTTCTTCACCGCGACAGGCGTGACGGACGGCGACCTGTTGCGCGGCGTCCGCTATTCCGGAGGCGGCGCACACACCCAGTCCATCGTCATGCGTTCCAAGTCCGGAACCGTGCGCATGATCGACGCGTATCACCAGCTGAACAAACTCCGCGAGTTCTCGTCCGTGGACTTCGACGGCGGTAACTCCGGTGCCGTTCCGTCGTTCTGACGCTTGCCCCACGATCCGAACACCACCTACCGAGGCACGAGGTAAATGACAGACAACGATCAGCAGTTCCGCATCGAGCACGACACCATGGGCGAGGTCCGAGTTCCCGTCGACGCGCTGTGGCGTGCGCAGACACAGCGCGCCGTCGAAAACTTCCCCATCTCAGGTCGGCCTCTCGAGCGCACCCAGATCAGGGCGATGGGCCTGCTCAAGGCGGCGTGTGCTCAGGTCAACAAGGATCTGGGTCTGCTCGATGCGGACAAGGCCGACGCCATCGTTGCAGCGGCCGGCGAGATCGCCGACGGTAAGCACGACGATCAGTTCCCCATCGACGTCTTCCAGACCGGCTCGGGCACCAGCTCCAATATGAACGCCAACGAGGTCATCGCGAGCATCGCCAAGAACGCCGGCGTCGAGGTGCACCCCAATGACCACGTGAACATGTCGCAGTCGTCGAACGACACCTTCCCGACCGCGACGCACGTCGCCGCCACCGAAGCTGCTGTCACCAGCCTGATCCCGGCACTCGAATACCTGCACGCCGCGCTGGCGAGCAAGGCGACCGAGTGGAAGAACGTCGTGAAGTCGGGCCGCACTCACCTCATGGATGCCGTGCCCGTCACGCTCGGTCAGGAGTTCGGCGGATACGCCCGGCAGATCGAGGCCGGCATCGAGCGTGTGCAGTCGACGCTGCCGCGCCTGGGTGAACTGCCCATCGGCGGCACCGCCGTAGGCACCGGCCTCAATGCCCCCGACGGCTTCGGTCCGAAAGTCGTTGCAGAACTGGTCAAGTCCACCGGCGTCGACGCGCTGACCGCGGCGAAGAATTCGTTCGAGGCGCAGGCGGCGCGCGACGGTCTGGTGGAGGCGTCCGGCGCGCTGCGCACCATCGCGGTCTCGCTGACCAAGATCGCCAACGACATCCGTTGGATGGGATCGGGACCGCTCACCGGCCTCGGCGAGATCAGACTGCCCGATCTGCAGCCCGGCAGTTCGATCATGCCCGGCAAAGTCAACCCGGTTCTCCCCGAGGCCGCCACTCAGGTGGCCGCACAGGTGGTGGGCAACGACGCCGCTATCGCGTGGGGCGGCGCGGCAGGTGCCTTCGAGCTCAACGTCTACATCCCGATGATGGCGCGCAACCTACTCGAGTCGTTCACGCTGCTGGCGAACGTCTCGCGTCTGTTCGCCGACAAGTGTGTCGACGGCCTGGTGGCGAACGAGGATCACCTCAAGCAGCTCGCCGAGTCCTCGCCGTCCATCGTGACTCCCCTGAACAGCGCGATCGGCTACGAGGAGGCCGCGGCCGTCGCCAAGCAGGCGTTGAAAGACAAGAAGACCATCCGCGAAGTCGTCATGGAGCGCGGGCTGGTTCCGGACAAGCTCTCCGAGGCCGAGCTGGACAAGCGCCTCGACGTGCTGGCAATGGCGAAGGTTCAGGACTGACCGAGCCGCTCCGCGCCTACTGAAGGGCACCTTCGGTCGATCTATCCGACTGAAGGTGCCCTTCAGTCGATCGGGAAGGGGACGAAATGGCACAAACAGACCACAGGTAGGGCATTGTCACTGTCCATGAAAAGAATTGTGACCATTCTTATCGGCGGTGCTGCAACACTGGGCGCACTTGTTGCCGCACCGGCCGTGGCGGCGGCAGGACCGATCGAGGACGGCGTCTACGCCGGAACCACCCCGGAGGGCGGGCCGGTGGCGGTGTGGGACGGCAAAACCATCACGGGCGACACCACGGTGAACCGCCTGTACGGAGTGGAAGCACTTCCCGCCGATGTCTACCGGGCACCGAGCATCAGTAACGGCGCCGACGTGGTGCACATCGACTACTCGCGGTTGTCCCCCGCGTTCGGTGCGTTCTTCCACGACGAACTCACGCAAGACGCAGTGAACCCGAACCGGTGGAACGGCATCGTCTACTTCGTCGCGGCCAGCCAACCCATGGAGGTCGGCCGGTTCGCGATCACCAAGTGATCAGGACGAGGTGCTGAAGGCCGAGTCCAATTCGGCCCGCGCAGCGAGACCGTCATCTCCGAGACCATCCAGGCCGAAGACGTTCCACGTCTCGAGCAGCGGCTTGATGACCTGCTCGATCTCGATGGCGCGATCGTAGACGCCGGCGTCGGCCAGCAACTCGGAACTGTTCCCGCGACCGGGCAGATCCACTGAGGGCAGCCCGAACGAGGTGACCGTATCGGCGATGGCGCGCATCGTTCCGTCGGCGTCGATGCCGATCGCGGCGGTGATCAAGTCGGTGAACAGGGTTGCCTGCAGCTCGTCGTCCTGCGCGATGCGGTCGAAGATGGCGGAAAGCAGCGCGTCCTCAGACGCCTCCGACGAGCGACGGTGGCGGACCGACGCAGCGCGCTCGTCGAGAGCGAACTTCACCAAGATCGGCAAGGCGTGCAGAGACGGCGCCTTGTATCCGAGAGTCATGTGTTCGATGCGCACGCGCTCGAGATCCACCGGATCGACCGCGCGAGTGGTCATCAGGTAGTCGCGCAGCACAATCGCATGCCGATTCTCCTCTGCCGTCCACCGACCGACGAGCTTCCACCAGGTGTCGTTGCTGCGGAGTGCGAACGCCAGGTCGCGGTGGTACGCGGGAAGGTTGTCTGCCAGAAGAACACCGACCGTGGCGCTGAGCACCTCGATGTCGGAGATGGACACCTGGTCTGCAGACCAGTCTTCCCCGCCCAGGAATGCAAAGTTGCGTCCCTGATCCCACGGCACGTAGTCATGGGGTTGCCAGTCGCGCGCAGCGTCGATGTGCTTCTGCAAAAGGTGCGCAGCATCGGCTTCGAGTTCACTCAACAGGTCCTGGTCACTCTTCGGCATGGCTGCATCATATCGACAGCCGATTCGGACACCGAACGAACTATCAGAGCCCACCAACATTCAGGGGATCGTCCTGAGGTCTAGGCGGGTGCATAGGTTCATGTCACATCGCGCCGGGTTGGTGGCCAACCCGGCGCGATACGGCAGCTCCGCAGACCATGTTCAGGCAGGACCGAATTCTTCGAGCATCTCGGTCACCAGTGCCGCGATGGGTGAACGCTCGGAACGGGTGAGGGTGATGTGCGCGAACAACGGATGGCCCTTGAGCTTCTCGATTACCGCTGCGACACCGTCGTGCCGCCCGACACGCAGGTTGTCGCGCTGCGCGACGTCATGGGTCAGAACCACACGAGAGCCCGTGCCCAGCCGCGAGAGCACGGTGAGCAGTACGTTGCGCTCGAGCGACTGCGCCTCGTCGACGATGACGAACGAGTCGTGCAGCGACCGTCCTCGGATGTGGGTGAGGGGAAGCACCTCGAGCATTCCGCGGGCCGTGACCTCCTCGATCACTTCGGGGCTGGCGAGACCGTCGAGCGTGTCGAACACTGCCTGCGCCCAGGGGCCCATCTTGTCGCTCTCGCTGCCGGGCAGGTACCCCAGCTCCTGGCCGCCCACCGCGTACAGCGGGCGGAACACCACGACCTTGCGGTGCGTGCGGCGCTCGAGTACCGCGTCGAGTCCCGCGGTGAGGGCCAGCGCCGACTTCCCCGTTCCGGCCTTACCACCGAGCGAGACGATGCCGATGCTCTCGTCGAGCAACAAATCGAGCGCGACGCGTTGCTCGGCGGATCGGCCGTGTAGCCCGAACGCCTCTCGCTCACCCCGCACCAGCTGCACCTGCTTGTCTGCGGTGACCCGTCCGAGTGCACTGGACGTACCGCCCAGCAGCCGAACACCGGTGTGGCAGGGCAACTCTCTGGCCTCGTCGATGTCCGCGATGCCATCGGCGAAGAGCGTGTCGATGGTGGCACGCGTCGACTCCACCTCCGCCATTCCGGTCCAACCCGACGGGACGACGTCATGGGCGTGGTATTCGTCGGCAGGCAGGCCCACGGCCCCGGCCTTGACCCGCAGCGGAATGTCCTTGCTGACCAGGATGACGTCCTTGCCCTCGGCCGCAAGGTTCAGCGCACACGCGAGGATTCGGGAGTCGTTGGAATCGGTCCGAAATCCCACGGGCAGGACGGACGGGTCCGTGTGATTGAGCTCGACCTGCAGGGTGCCGTTCTCGGTACCGATGGGTACTGGCTGATCGAGCCGGCCGTACTGGATGCGCAGGTCGTCGAGCATCCGCAACGCCTCACGTGCGAACCAGCCCAGTTCGTGGTGGTGTCGCTTGCCTTCCAACTCACCGATGACGACGAGCGGCAGGATGATCGCGTGCTCGGCGAACCGAGTCACCGCCCACGGGTCCGAGAGCAGAACCGAGGTGTCCAGGACGTAGGTCCGATTGGTAGAACCGGAGCGAGCTGCAGTCACGTGGGGCTCCTAAGAACGCGCGGGCACCGCGCATTCGTCGATCGCTGGACCGGTCGATCCCGACAGTTCAGGGACCGGGGCCGGTCCCTGTAGACCGAGTGACTCAGTCATGTCTGCGGACCTCCCGTACGGACGGCTTCCCCGCCGCCCGCACTCACGACGCTAGACCTAGAACGCCCTGAACGCCGGGCGATCCGGACCGGCGTGTCAGTGAACAACAAGTAACACCCCCGTGCGCCATTTGCGCATCCAGGCATACGCAAAAGGCGCACGGGGCCGAAGGCGACGGTGTTAGCTTCGGCCGATGGAGAACGCACAGAACATGCAGGAGTTCACCGGCACGTACGGGACGGTGGCCTATCGCGCATGGCCGACCACGACGCCTACGTTCATTGCCTTGATCGCCCACGGATACGGCGAGCACTCGGGGCGATACGGACATATTGCGTCGACCCTGACCGCAGCGGGCGGGGCGGTCTACGCCCCGGACCATCGAGGTCACGGACGCAGCGAGGGCGAGCGCGCCGAGGTGACCGACGTCGGAGGCATCGTGGCAGATCTGCATTCGGTGGCCGACATCGCCCGCGGGGATCACCCCGACCTGCCACTGTTTCTCCTCGGCCACTCGATGGGTGGCCTGATCGCCACCCGGTACGCGCAGACGTACCCCGGAGAGTTGGCCGCCCTCGTGCTGTCCGGTCCGTTGGTCGGCGAGAATCCGGCGTTCTCCATGCTGCTGTCGCTTGACGAGATCCCGGAGATTCCGATCGATCCGGAGGTGCTGTCCCGTGACCCGGCGGTCGGCGAGGCGTACCAGGCGGATCCACTGGTCTATCACGGCCCGTTCGCGCGGGTCACTCTCGAGACGTTCGTCGACGAAGTGAAGAAGGTCGCGACGTCGGGGACGCTGGGAGACCAACCGACTTTGTGGCTGCACGGAGGCGACGATCAGCTGGTTCCCCTGGATCCGACCACCGAGGCGATGCGCACGCTACGCGGCAACAACTTCGACGAAAAGGTCTATCCCGGTGCGCGACACGAGATTCTGAACGAGACCAACAGCGACGAGGTAGAGGCCGACATCCTCGCGTTTCTGAAGAACACCGACGTGGAGCTCATTCGAGACTGATCACACGTCCGTAGAGGCCGGGCCGGCGGTCGACCAGATAGGGGTTGTCCCGCCGGCCCGCCTCGACGACAACGGTGTCGACGGTCCCCACCACCATGCCTGCACCCGATTCGAGGCGATCGAGCGCCACCGCGTCGGGCCCGACGATGCTGCTGCGACCGACGTAGGTGGTCGTGCCCTCGGTGCCGACGTGGTTCACGTAGGCGACGTACATCTGGTTCTCCCACGCCCGCACCGGGATCACGGCGTCGGCGACGAAGGTGAACGGCTCCATCTGCGCCGTCGGGACCAGCAGAGCGTGAACCCCGGCGACGGCAGCCGCACGAACGTTCTCGGGAAACTCGATGTCGTAGCAGATCATCAGGCCGAGGCGAACGCCGGCGAAGTCGACGACGGTCACCGACTCCGAACCCGGGGCAAAGTACGCGCGGTCCAGTTCTCCGTAGAGATGCGACTTGCGGTGCTGCGCAACGACGCTGCCCTGCGCGTCGATCAGCGCCACGGTGTTGTGCACCGCGTCGCCGTCACGCTCCGGGAGGCCGACCAGCAGGGCGATCTCGTGACGCCGAGCAACCTCGGCCACCTCGGCCAGCATGGTGTCCCCGCGCGCATGCATCAGCTCGGTGAGTCTGTCGCCGATGTCGTAACCGGTCACGAACATCTCCGGCGTGATCAGCAAGTCGACCCCGCGCGAGTGCGCCTGCGCGGCAGCACGATCCAGCTCGGCCAGGTTGGCGTCGACGTCCCCGGGCGTGCCTGCGGTCTGCAGGCCCGCGACGGTCAGTCTCACCCGAGCAGGCCCCAGCCTTCCAGTCCGTCGTACAACGGGAAGTTCTGCGCCAGAGTCGATACGCGGCCGCGCAGGTCGTCCGATGCCTCGCCTGTCGCCAGAGCAGTTGCGATGATGTCTGCCACCTCGGTGAACTCTGCCTCGCCGAACCCGCGCGTGGCCAGAGCGGCGGTGCCGATGCGCAGACCCGACGTCACCATGGGCGGCCGCGGGTCGAACGGAACGGCGTTGCGGTTCACCGTGATTCCGACCTCGTGCAGCAGATCCTCGGCCTGCTGGCCGTCGAGCTGCGAATTGCGCAGGTCGACCAGCGTGAGGTGCACGTCGGTACCTCCGGTGAGCACCGACACGCCCTTGTCGGCGACGTCGGAGCCGGTCAGACGCTCGGCCAGCAACGATGCACCGAGGAGGGTACGTTCCTGGCGCTCCCGGAACTCGGGTGTGGCAGCGATCTTGAAGGCGACGGCCTTCGCGGCGATCGCGTGCATCAACGGACCGCCCTGCTGGCCGGGGAACACGGCGGAGTTGAGCTTCTTGGCCCACTCCTTCTTGGCCAGGATGATGCCGGAGCGCGGCCCACCGAGCGTCTTGTGCACGGTCGACGACACGACGTCCGCGTAGGGGACGGGAGAGGGATGGACGCCGGCAGCGACGAGACCGGCGAAGTGCGCCATGTCGACCCACAGCAGCGCACCGACCTCGTCGGCGATGGACCGGAACGCGGCGAAATCCTGGTGCCGCGGGTACGCCGACCAACCGGCGATGAGCACCTGAGGCTTGGCGGCGATGGCCTGCTTGCGCACCTCGTCCATGTCGATGCGGTGGTCTTCCTTGCTCACTCCGTACGACTCGACCTCGTAGAGCTTGCCCGAGAAGTTGAGCTTCATCCCGTGGGTGAGGTGGCCACCGTGCGCGAGATCGAGACCCATGATCTTGTCGCCGGGGTTGATCAGCGCCATCAGCACTGCGGCGTTGGCCTGTGCACCCGCGTGCGGCTGGACGTTGGCGAACTCGGCGCCGAACAGTTCCTTAGCGCGGGTGCGCGCGAGGTCTTCGACCACGTCGACGTGCTCGCAACCGCCGTAGTACCGACGACCCGGGTACCCCTCGGCATACTTGTTGGTCAGCACGCTGCCCTGAGCCTGCAGAATCGCGCGCGGAACGAAGTTCTCCGACGCAATCATCTCGAGCGTGTCGCGCTGGCGTCCCAGCTCACCCGCCATGGCAGCGGCGACTTCGGGGTCGACCTCCGCCAGAGACGCGGTGTCGATATTGGTTGCCGAAACGGGTGCAGCAGTCATGCGCTCAGTCTAGAGCCCCCGGATCAGCGCAGTTGTGACGGGATGAGGGGTTCGTCCAGCAACCGCTGAAACCGGTCACCGCGGGCTTCGCCGGACTCCGCGCGATCGAGCCACGCCCGAAGAAGCCGGTAACCCTCGACGTAGGTGCTGGTATAGGCGCGCCACAACGGCGACGACAGAAAGCGCAGCATCTGTCGCGCCCGCTCCGGCGTCGCCAGCGACCATGTCGTGAGGAACTGTGCGACGTCGTCCTGGCTGCGGTGCTCGTCGTGCAGGAGCAGGGCCGCGTCCTGGCGAACGCCGAGCAACTTGGCCGACGCGTTCTGCAGCGCCTCGGCGCGCTCACCGTCGAAACGCAACCCCAGGTCCGCGTAGATCTCCTGCGCCCACAGTCCCCACCCGGGTCCGACGACGGCATCGAGCGCCAGATCGGCAAGCCCCTCCGCCATCAGGCACTGAGGGGTGTTGACCACGAACAGCGTCTGCTCGGAATGCCCGGCGTCTCGCACCAGCCCGGCCTCCTTGCGGCAGTGCTCGGTGTGGTGGCCGGGGTAGGACTCGTGTGCGATCAAGTGCGGCAGGTGCGCCATGTGCTGTTCGAGGTCCGAGTTGATCGCCACGGTCGAGCGGTAGTCGCCCAGGTAGTAGTTGAAGCCGGACCACGGCTTGTCTCCCACCACTTCGTACGTCACCTGCTCGGTATCCGGGAGGGGGAATCGAGTGCGGACCTTGTCGCGCAGCGCGCTCGAGAAGGCGTCGACGCAGTCGGCCAGACGCTCCGGCGGAATGCGGTCCGTGACTCGGTGAGCCCGCACGCGCTCGGCCAGCGGTCCGGCGCCGGGCAGTACCTGATCCATCAGTCGATGCGCTTCGCGGTAGTCGTCCGGGTCGCCGGCGGCGATGCTCACGTCGAAGTAGGCCTGAACTTCCGCGACGAAACCGATGTCGTCGCCGGCAAGCTTTCTCGCGGAGATCTCCAGTGCGCGCAGGTGTGCGTCGAGAAATGCCGAGCGCTCGGCGGACAACCCCGACGACGGCAGCTCGGCGCGGAGTTCCGCCGCTCGCCGGGCCAGCGCGCGAGGCTCCGGACGGGGCGCGTTCTCTACCTGACGACGCAGTTCCGGGTCACCGGTGTAAGCGTCGACGAATCCCTCTTCGAGCCGGTCGAACGACAATCCGAGCGTCAGGTAGTCGTGGACGAGAGTGTCGGAGTGCATGAAGCTCGACTCTAGTCACGTACGCCCCGAGTGGCGGTTCCCTCGAGCCACCCAGCACAATTCACTCATGGAGGCAGTGTGTCCCGAATGAACGAGTCGAGTCCGTATGTCGAATTCGACCGTCGGCAATGGCGCACGCTACGCAACTCGACGCCGTTGGACCTCACCGAGGACGAGCTGACCGGTCTGCGCGGCCTCGGCGAACAGATCGACCTCGACGAGGTAGCGGAGGTCTACCTTCCGCTGGCACGTCTGATCCACCTGCAGGTGGCCGCGCGACAGCGGCTGTTCGCAGCCACCGCGACGTTCCTCGGCGAGAAGACGCCGGACCGCCAGGTCCCGTTCGTCATCGGAATCGCGGGCAGCGTCGCGGTGGGAAAGTCGACCACGGCGCGTGTGCTGCAGGCGCTCCTCGCTCGGTGGGATCACCATCCTCGCGTCGACTTGGTGACCACGGACGGTTTCCTCTACCCGTCGGCCGAGCTGGTTCGCCGAGGGATCATGCATCGCAAGGGGTTTCCCGAGAGTTACGACCGCCGAAAGCTCCTTCGCTTCGTCACCGAAGTCAAGTCCGGTTCCGAATCGGTGCGAGCGCCCGTGTATTCGCACGTGTCATACGACATCGTGCCGGGCAAGTACACAGAGGTCCGCCAGCCCGACATCCTGATAATCGAAGGCCTCAACGTCTTGCAGACGGGTCCGCGCCTGATGGTGTCAGATCTGTTCGACTTCTCCATCTACGTCGACGCACGTATCGAGGACATCGAGAAGTGGTACGTCGACCGATTCCTCGCTCTGCGGACGACGTCCTTCGCTGACCCGGCATCGCACTTCCATCACTATTCAGGCCTGTCGGACGAGCACGCAGCTGTCGCGGCCGCGGACATCTGGCAGTCGATCAACCGGCCCAACCTGGTGGAGAACATCCTGCCCTCTCGCCCGCGCGCCACGCTGGTTCTGCGCAAGGACGCCGACCACACCATCAACAGGTTGCGTTTGCGCAAGCTGTGAGATCGGAACCGTCTCAGGCTCCGAAGCGTCGGTGCCGGGCGGCGAAGTCCCGGAGCGCGCGCAAGAAATCGACGCGTCGGAACTCGGGCCAATAGGCTTCGGTGAACCAGATCTCCGAGTACGCGCTCTGCCACAACAAGAACCCCGAGAGTCGCTGCTCGCCGGACGTTCTGATGACGAGGTCGGGGTCCGGCTGACCGGAGGTGTAGAGATGCGCGTCGATACCGTCCACGGTGATCGAGCGCAGCAGATCGTCGCCCTCGTCTCCCGCGGAGATCCGATCTGCCAAGAGCGACTGCACGGCGTCGGCGATCTCCTGTCGACCGCCGTACCCCACCGCCACGTTCACATGCGTTCCGGATCGACCGGCGGTGCCTGCGGCCGCCTCTTTCAGACGTCGGGCCGACTCCGCCGGAAGCAGATCCATCGTGCCGACGATCTTCACGCTCCAGTTCATGCCCGGACCGCTGATCTCTTCGACCACGTCGGTGATGATCTCGAGGAGTGAGTCCAACTCGTCCGGTTCGCGGCGCAGATTCTCGGTGGAGAGCAGGTAGATGGTCGCCATCTCCACCCCGGCCATGTCGCACCAGGACAACAGTTCGGCGATCTTCAGCGCGCCCATCCGGTGCCCGTGACTGACGTCGGTGAATCCGTTCTCGCGAGCCCAGCGACGGTTTCCGTCGCACATGACTGCCACGTGCCGAGGGCTTCGAGCACCGTCGAGCTCACGCAGCAAGCGCCTCTCGTACAACGTGTACAGCAGACCGCGAGCCTTCACCCAGCTCCCCACATCGACGTTTTCTTCTGGCAAGTGCTCACCTTACGCCGCCGTAACGGTCGTTCCGCGGTAGGCAAGTATGGGTAGTGCACGAGAGCGACATACTCGAAAAAGGGACAGGTGGATGCGATGACCACAACAGTGGACGCCGTGATCGTGGGCGCAGGCCACAACGGACTGGTGGCCGCATCGGTGCTTGCCGACGCCGGGTGGGATGTCGTTGTCCTCGAAGCGAATCCAACCCCTGGCGGCGCTGTCCGCAGCGCGGAACTCACCCCCGGGTACGTCAGCGACCTGTTCAGCGCCTTCTACCCGCTGGGGATCTCGTCCCCGGCCATGACGGCACTCGAGCTCGATCGACACGGGCTGCGCTGGACGCACTCGCCGACCGTCTACGGGCACGCACGGTCGGCATCGGACGAGAACGCACCGGTGGTGCATCACGATCCCGAGGACACCGCGACGATGTTGGCCGGTCACGACCGCCGCGACGGCGACGCCTGGATGCAGTTGGTCGAGCAGTGGAACCTGATCAAAGATCCGTTGCTGCATTCGCTGTTCGGCAGCTCGTTTCCGCCGATCAAGGGTGCGACGGGACTGTTCCGGCGGCTCGGCACCGCGGAGACCCTTCGATTTCTCCGATTCGCCGTTCTGCCTGCGCGGACGATGGCGCACGAGCTCTTCCACAGTGAGGCGGCCCGGTGCCTGCTGCTGGGCAACGCGATGCACACCGACGTCCCCACCGACGCCCCGGCCAGCGGAATCATGGGCTACCTGCTGACGATGCTCGCGCAGGACGTGGGCTACCCCGTTCCGGTGGGCGGTGCGGGAATGCTCACGGCCGCGTTGGTCCGCCGGGCGGAGAGCGCCGGGGCGCGGGTGGTGTGCGACACCCCCGTCACCTCTATCGACGTCGACGGGGGCGTCGCGCGTGGTGTGCGCACGGCCGGCGGTGAGACCTACCGGGCACGTCGAGCCGTGGTCACCGACGTGTCCGCGACCGCGCTGTACGGGTCTCTGGTTCCGCACGACGCGGTGCCCGCACGGGTGCACGCGGACATGGCGAAGTTCGAGTGGGACACCCCGGTGGTCAAGGTGAATTACGCGCTGGACTCCCCGATCGCCTGGCGGTCGGACAGCCTCCGCGGGGCCGGCACCGTGCACCTCGGCGCCGACGACGACGGCCTCGTGCGGTGGATGGCAGACCTCACCACCGGCCGTGTTCCGGAGCAACCGTTCATGCTGTTCGGTCAGATGACGACGGCCGACGCCACCCGGTCCCCTGCCGGAACCGAGAGCGCCTGGGCGTACACCCACCTGCCCCGCGGCGTTACCGACGACGATTCGGGCAAGCTGCTCGCCGAGCGCGTGGACCGGGTCCTCGAGGAGCACGCGCCGGGGTTCGTGTCGTCGATCGTGGGTCGACAGGTTCAGCGTCCGAGCGATCTGACCGACGCCGACGCCAACCTCTTCGGCGGGGCGGTGAACGGTGGTACCTCTCAGCTCCAGCAGCAGTTGGTGTTCCGACCGACTCCGGGACTGGGCCGGGCAGAAACGCCCATCCAGCGGCTGTTTCTCGGCAGTGCTGCCGCACATCCGGGTGGCGGAGTACACGGCGCCGCCGGACTATCCGCGGCGCGAGCAGCGCTGGCGCACGACGGGCCCACTGGATGGCTGCGGCGCAGATCGACGAGCGCACTCATCAGCCTCACACTCGGCGATCTCACACTCGGCGAACGGTAGGCAACCTACGGTAGCGTAAGTTCTGTGACTGTCTTCGGGCTCGACGAACTGCCGGTGAAGCCGCGCATGCGCGGGTGGATCCACCTCTACGCCCTCGCCGTGTCGGTGGTGTGCGGGATCGCGCTGGTCACTCTGGCCTACTCGGTGGTGTCGGTGCGAGCGGGTCTCGCCGTCACCGTCTACGCGATCGCGACGTGCGGATTGTTCGGCGTCAGCGCGACGTATCACCGTGTTCACTGGGACACCGTTCGCAGCCGCACGTGGATGAAGCGCGCCGATCACTCGATGATCTTTCTCTTCATCGCGGGGAGTTACACCCCGTTCGCCGTGCTCGGCCTCCCCAGCCGCACCGGGACGATCATCCTGGTTGTGGTCTGGGCGGGCGCCCTCGCGGGCGTCACGCTGAAGATGCTGTGGCCCGCGGCGCCGCGGTGGGTCGGTGTGCCGCTGTATCTGATTCTGGGTTGGGCCATCGTCCCGGTCGCAGGAGAGCTGACGCACAACGTCGGGGTCGCGCCCATGGCTCTGCTGGTGGCCGGCGGTGTGTTCTACAGCGTCGGTGCGGTGCTGTACGCCACCAAGTGGCCCAACCCGTGGCCGACCACTTTCGGCCATCACGAGTTCTTTCACGCCGCGACGGTGGTGGCCGCACTGTGCCACTACATCGCGGTGTGGTTGGTGCTGTTCACCTGACAGTCAGAAGTTCGGTCAGATCAGAGGTGTCGGTGACCGGACGGTCGCACACGAACCCGCGACACACGTAGGCCGCCGAACGCCCGTCCACCAGTCGACGGTCCGCCAGCAGCGGCGTGGAATCCGGGCGGCCCGCCACGACGACGGTTCCCCCGGCCGCGTCGCGGCGCGCCGTTCTCGCCAATTCGTCCGCCGCAGATTCCTCGCTCTCCCCGTCCACCGCGACTGCCACCTGCACCGGCCCCGCCACGGCCGCTTGCGCCACAACCAACCAGTGCCCGGCAGAGCGCGGCGCCCGATCCAGCAGAACCGACGCCCGTGCAAGTGAGCTGTCGGCCACCTCGGCGAACCGAGCCGAGCTGCTCGCATCGGTCAACGCAGCCACCGTCATCGCTGCTTCGGTGATCAGTGACGCACCCGACGGAGTGGCGTTGTCCAGCGGGTCGCGCGGGCGTGTCACCAGTGTCTCGGCGTCGTCGGCGGTGTCGAACCAGCTGCCGGGTTGCTCCGGGTCGGCGAACCGCTCCACTGCGACGGTCAGCAGCTCCTCGGCGGCAGTGAGCCACCGCATGTCTCCGGTCACCTGGTGCACCGTCGCCAACGCCGTGGCCAAAGCCCCGTGATCCTCGAGGATCCCCGCGGAACTGCCGACGACGCCCCCGAGCGATGCGCGTCGCAGTCGCCCGTCCACCACGTGCAGGTCGAGAATTCGTGCGGCGCAACGAACTGCCGCGTCGACCCAGCTCTGCTCCCCCAGCGCCGCGCCTCCCTCGGCCAGCGCGGTGATCGCGAACGCGTTCCAGACCGTGACCACCTTGTCGTCCCGGCCGGGTTGAGGACGTTCAGCGCGTGCCCGTAGGAGCGCCGCGCGGACACGATCGAATCGCTCGAAATCGGCCGGCTCGGACCGCAGCTGCAGCACCGACATACCGTGCTCGAACGTGCCCGCCTCGGTGACCTCGAACAATTGCGCGGCCCAGGCGCCGTCGTCGGCGCCCAGGACTTCCGTCAACTGGCCCGGAGTCCAGGCGTAGGTCAGCCCCTCGACGCCGTCGGTATCGGCGTCCAGTGCCGAGGCGAAGCATCCGTCCTCGGTGGCGAGGTCGTCGAGCAGGAATCGTGCCGTGTCGCCCGCGACCCTGCGTGCGAAGGCATCGCCGCGGCGCGCCAGGTGTGCGTAGAAGCGCAGCAGCAATGCATTGTCGTAGAGCATCTTCTCGAAGTGCGGAACCACCCAGTTCGCGTCCACCGAGTATCGCGCGAATCCGCCTGCCAGCTGGTCGTACATCCCGCCGCGCGCCATGGCGTCGGCCGTCCGCTGGGCCCCGGCACGGGCCACCTCGGATCCGGTTCGCTCGACGTGCCGCAGCAAGCCTTCCACCAGCGAGGACGGCGGAAACTTGGGCGCTCCGCCGAACCCACCGCGCTGGACGTCCTCGCTTGCCAGGATGCCGGTCACCGCGTCGTCGAGGAGGGCGGCATCCACAACGCGATCTCCGGGCGGGATCCCGGCGGCCGTGCGGCGCAGCTCCGCCACGACGGACGCCGATGCCTGCTGCACTTCGTCGCGACGAGTCGACCAAGTCTCGGCGATCGCGTCCAGTAGCTGCGAAAACGACGGCATCCCCTGCCGAGGCGTCGGCGGGAAGTAGGTCCCGCAATAGAAGGGTTCACCGTCCGGCGTGAGAAACGCCGTCATCGGCCACCCACCCTGACCCGTCATGGCGACGGTGGCGTTCATGTACACCGCGTCGATGTCGGGTCGCTCCTCGCGATCGACCTTGATGCAGACGAAGTTCTCGTTCATGACCTCGGCGATGGCGTCGTTCTCGAACGACTCGTGCGCCATCACATGACACCAGTGACATGCCGAATAACCGACGGACAACAGAATCGGGACATCCCGCTCTCGCGCCCACGCCACCGCGTCGTCGCCCCACTGCTGCCAGTGCACGGGGTTGTCCGCGTGCTGCCTCAGGTAGGGGCTGGTCGACTCGGACAGAGTGTTGCGCTCACGTGAATCCACGACTGTCAGTCTCCTCGCCGTTACTTGCCCGGCCCGATGCCTCCGCGGTCGGTTCCGTCGTCCGCCGCCTGGTCCGGCGCCGGATCATCGGGCTCGAAGGAAGCCGGGAGCTTGCGGAAGTGGCCGTTCATCGACCGCACCAGCAACGCGGTGCCGACCAGCAGTAGCACGATGATGACCAGACCGATGGGCGAAGCCTTGCCGAACTCGGGGCCGGTGCTGTTCTGCGCCAGCAGAATCGACGCGGCGTGCACGGTGATCATCTACTCGGCGATCCCGGCGAACAGATCCGTCTCAGGCAGAGACGTACTTACCCGGGTGCGCGCCAATTCGTACTCCTCGGTGGCCCACAGCTTCTTCTGCACGTCCACGGGAACCGAGAAGAAGCGCCCGTTGGGATCGATCTGGGTTCGGTGCGCGCGCAGCGCGTCGTCACGCTGCTGGAAGAAGTCCGCGCATTCGACCTGAGTGGTGACTCGCCCCATGATCTCGTCGCGATCCTTCGGCCACTGGGCCAGCCACTCGGTGAACGGGCCTTCCAGACCGCGCGCGATCATCTCCTGATCGAACAGCTCCATACGTTGCCGAATGAACCCGTGCGAGTAGTAGAGCTTGGACACACTCCACGGATCGCCGGCGTCCGGGAACCGGTTCTCGTCGGCCGCTGCCTCGTACGCCTCGACGGACACCTCGTGGCACCGGATGTGATCTGGGTGCGGATACCCACCCTTCTCGTCGTACGTGGTCATCACGTGCGGGCGGAAGTCGCGGACCACCCGGACCAGAGCTTCCGTGGACACCTCGAGCGGTACCAGCGCGAAACATCCCTCGGGCAACGGTGGCAGCGGATCACCTTCCGGCAATCCGGAATCGACGAAACCGAGCCACGTCTGGCTCACCCCGAGAACGGCTGCCGCGGCAGCCATCTCTTCCTTCCGGACATCGGTCATTCGTTCCCGGATGCCGGGGATGTCCATGGCCGGATTCAGAATGTCGCCGCGCTCACCACCGGTCAGCGTCACCACCAGAACCTCGTTGCCCTCCGACGCGTAACGCGCCATGGTGGCCGCGCCTTTGGAAGACTCGTCGTCGGGATGGGCGTGTACTGCCATCAATCGCAGTCCGCTCACGTGTGCCTCACTTGATTCTCGATCGTCTCGTGCTGTTCGGTATTACCCTCGTTCGGTACTACTCCCATGGTCCCATCCTGCCGAGGCGTGCGGCGAGTGGGTACCCGGCGGACGGGTAGGTTCGATGTCGATGTCCACCACACCGCAGCGGCTACCCGAGGGCCGCTACCCCACCAGCCGCGGATTTGCCCCGTCCCGAATTCTGGCCGTGGCGCTGACCGCACTGGTGATCGCGTTGGGCGTCGGAGTCGCGTATCTCGGATACACCAAGTTCACCACCCCGGACGTCGACGGCACCATGGTCTCGTTCGACATCGTCGGGGAGGACCGCGTGGACGTCCGCCTCACCGTCACCCGCGACGATCCCTCCCGGCCGGCAGTGTGCATCGTGCGGTCGCGATCTCGCGACGGCACCGAAACCGGCCGCCGCGAAGTGGTGATTCCCGGGTCCCAGAACGGTACCGAGGACGTCCGCACTTTCATCGTGACCTCGGCGGCTCCCGGACTCGCCGACCTGTACGGATGCAGTCTGCAAGTGCCGGAGCACCTCCTTCAGCGGTGACGTCGAAGTGCAGATTCGGAAACCACCAGGTGGTTGCGTGGTAAAATTCTGGGGTACACGGCTCACCAGGTGATGCCGTGTACAGCTGTATTGGTGGGTACTCGAGCATCGACAGGCGGAGTGCCCTGCTGGTGGACGAGCTCGCGCAACCGCGCGGGCTTCTTTCGCGTGTAGGGCGCCATGCACGCGTGTGACGCGCTGTGATCGACCGCCAACCGCCAACGAACACCGGAACCGACGAGGTTTCGACGAAAACGAGGGAGTGATCGAGATGAGCGAGACCCAGGTGACCTGGCTGACCCAGGAGTCGCACGACAGACTCAAGGGCGAACTCGACCAGCTGATCGCCAACCGACCGGTCATTGCCGCCGAGATCAACGAGCGTCGCGAAGAGGGCGATCTCAAGGAGAACGGTGGCTACCACGCGGCGCGCGAGGACCAGGGCCAGCAAGAGGCACGCATCCGCCAACTGCAGGAGCTGCTCAACAACGCCAAGGTCGGCGAGGCGCCCACACAGTCCGGCGTCGCGCTGCCCGGTTCCGTGGTCAAGGTGTACTACGACGGCGACGAGTCCGATTCCGAGACGTTCCTCATCGCCACCCGCGAAGAGGGTGCTCGCGACGGCAAGCTCGAGGTCTACTCCCCCAACTCTCCGCTCGGTGGTGCACTGATCGACGCGAAAGTGGGCGACACGCGCGAGTACACGCTGCCGAACGGCAAGATCATGAAGGTCACGCTCGTCAGCGCCGAGCCTTACCACAACTGATCTGCCATACCACAACTGATTTACATCAAGCACATACGACAAAGCCCCGCACACTGGGTGTGCGGGGCTTTGTCGTATGTAACGCGGTGGCCCGCTGCGAGCGATATCAGCAGCGGAGGTGCCACCAGATGAGTCTTGCCACGAAGGCATTCGCGGGTTTCGATATCGACGGACACTCCGTGCGCATCGTCGTCACCGATGCGTCGGTGATCGTGGACGCTGCGGCCGCAGCCCGGTCCGCACTCGACTCGTCGTTCGACGTGTTCTGCGCCGATCGTGACGGCTCCGAACTTCAGCGCGTCAATCGCTCCTTCGGCCGCACCGTCGCCGTCTCGCCCGCGATGGCGGAGTACGTGCGCGGTGCCCTGTCCGGCCCCGAGGCCGACTCCTACCGACACATCGAGTTCGACGGGTCGACGATCCGCCTGTCGCAGTGGAGTGCACTCGCGCTCGAGGCCACTGCGCTGCCGACGGCCGTCGAACGGGTCGCCGCGTCGGTCGCACGTCGCTTCGGCTGCGGCGTCATGGTCACCCTCGACGACCACGTCGCCATCGCCGGGCCCGAGCCGGTACGCGGCTGGCAGGTACCGGCGGCCACGTCCGCAGCCTGACCGCTACTCCTGCACCTCGGCCTGGTAGCCCGCGGCAGCGAGTCCGCTCAGTACGGCCGCTCGATGGTCCGGCCCGCGCGTCTCGAGGGTCATCATGATCTCCACCTCGTCCATCGCCAACCGGCCCGCGGTACGGGCGTGCACCACGTCGACGACGCTGGCCGCGGTGTCGCGGGCAACGCCGAGAACGCCCACCAATCCGCCCGGCCGGTCCGGGATCACGATGCGCACGGTCAGATACCGGCCCGCGGCCCGCAGTCCGTGAGCAACGACGTGCGTGAGCAGCAGCGGGTCGATGTTGCCGCCCGAGAGCACCGCCACGATCGGCCCGTCTCCCGCGAACTGCTCGGGGTGATCCATGAGCGCGGCGACGGCGGCCGCGCCGGCCGCCTCCACGATGAGCTTCGCGCGCTCCATACAGAGCAGCAGCGCGCGCGACAACGCGTCCTCGGACACGGTGAGGACGCTGTCCACCATCTCGGTCACGTGGGCGAAGGGGACGGCGCCGGGACGACCCACCGCGATGCCGTCCGCCATCGTCGACATACGTTCGGCGGAGATGGGCATACCGGCCTCGAGCGACCCCGGCCACGCAGCCGCCTGCTCGGCCTGCACACCGACGATGCGAATCTTCTTACCGCTCAACGCAACAGCGGCTGCGATACCGGCCACCAGACCACCACCACCGGTGGGGACGACGATGGTTCCCACGTCGGGCATCTGATCGAGAATCTCCACGCCGACAGTCGCCTGTCCCGCCACCACGTCGATGTGATCGAACGGGTGAATCAGGACGGCACCGGTCTCGTTCGCGAACTCCATCGCGGCGGTCAGGGCGTCGTCGATGGTCGACCCGACCTGATGGATGGTCGCGCCGTACGCCTTGGTGGCCACCAACTTCGGCAAGGGAGCTCCGTTGGGCATGAACACCGTCGACGAGGCACCCAACTCGGACGCCGACCACGCCACACCCTGGGCATGGTTGCCGGCGCTCGCAGCGACGACGCCCCGCGCCCGTTCCTCATCGGTCAGTCCCGCGATGCGGTTGTACGCACCGCGAGGTTTGAACGACCCTGTGCGCTGCAAGTTCTCACACTTGAGCCACACCTGGCGCTCGGTACGATCGGAGAGCACGCGGGACGCCACGAGGGGTGTGCGGCGCATGACGGGGGCCAGCAGCGCGGTGGCGCGGTCCAGCCGGTCGGCGGTGAGGAGGTCCATGCTGCGCAAGCCTAGGCGCGGCGAGAACTACGCGAGCGCTTGCTCGATATCCCCGACCAGATCTGCCGCGTCCTCGATACCCACCGACAGCCGCACCAGATCGTCCGGAACCTCGAGCAACGAGCCGGCCGTGGATGCATGTGTCATGGCCGCGGGGTGCTCGATCAGCGATTCCACGCCGCCCAGCGACTCCGCCAGCGTGAACACCTCGGTGCGGGCACACAGATCCATCGCGGCCTCTCGGCCACCCTTCAGCCGCACCGACACCATGCCGCCGAAACGGCGCATCTGCTTGGCCGCGACCGCATGCGAGGGATGGCTTTCCAGCCCCGGGTAGATGACGGACGACACCGCGGAGTGGCCGCTGAGCAACTCGACGATCTGCTCCGCGTTGTCGCTGTGGCGATCCATACGCAGGGCTAGCGTCTTGATGCCGCGCAGCGTCAGGAACGCGTCGAACGGCCCGGGAACGCCACCCGCCCCGTTCTGCAGGAAGGCGAACGCCGCGTCGAGTTCTTCGTCATCGGTGACCAGGGCGCCGCCGACCACGTCGGAGTGACCACCGATGTACTTCGTCGTCGAGTGCAGGACGATGTCTGCACCCAGCGTCAGCGGTTGCTGCAGGTACGGGGAAGCAAAGGTGTTGTCGACGACGATTTTCGCTCCGCCCTCGTGTGCCACCGCGGACAACGCCTCGATGTCACCGACGTTCAGCAACGGATTGGTGGGGGTCTCGACCCAGACCAGCTTGGTGTTGGGACGGATCGCCTCGCGCACTGCGTCGATGTCGGACACTGCCGCCACCGAGTACTCGATGCCCCACTGGGTGAACACCTTGTCGATCAATCGGAACGTGCCGCCGTAGGCGTCGTTGGGAATCACCAGGTGATCGCCAGGACGAAGCGCCGAGCGCAGCAGGCAATCGGTGGCCGCCATGCCCGAGGAGAAGGCACGGCCATAGTGACCCTGCTCCAGAGCGGCCAGGTTGGCTTCCAGCGGCCGACGCGTCGGGTTGCCGGTGCGTGCGTACTCGAATCCGCTCCGCATGCCGCCGACGCCGTCCTGCGCGAACGTGCTGGACGCGTAGATCGGCACGTTGACCGCGCCGGTCAACGGATCGGGCTCGTACCCGGCGTGCACTGCGCGAGTCGAGAAACCCTGCCAGGACGTGGTGTCGGACTTGCTGCGCTGCTCACTCATGGCCACCAGCCTAACGACGTGACTTCGCGCCCCGAGGTCCGGCGTCAGGAAGCCGTGGTGACGAATCCCAACAAGTCGTGTCGAGTGATGACACCCACCGGCTTGCCGTCGTCGACCACCATCACCGCGTCCGAGTCGCCCAGCGTCTTCGTTGCTGCCGAGACCGGCTCACCTGCACCGATCAGCGGGAACGGCGCGCTCATGTGTGTGGCCACCGCGTCGGACAGGTTCGCTCGACCCTCGAAGACCGCGCTCAGCAGATCGCGCTCGCTGACGCTGCCGGCAACTTCGCCGGCCATGACGGGCGGTTCCGCGCCGACCACGGGCATCTGCGAGACGCCGTACTCGCGCAGGATCTCGATTGCGTCCCGCAGCGTCTCGGACGGGTGCGTGTGCACCAGGTCCGGCAGTGCGCCCGACTTGCCGCGCAGGACGTCTCCGACGGTCTGCTCGGCGGTGTCGCCGTCCAGCCGCGTCCGCAGGAAGCCGTACGAACTCATCCACTTGTCGTTGAAGATCTTGCCCAGGTAGCCGCGACCGCCGTCGGGCAGCAGGACCACCACCAGGGCGTCCGGACCTTCGCGCTCAGCAACTTCGAGAGCTGCAACCATCGCCATGCCGCACGAGCCGCCCACCAGCAGGCCCTCCTCGCGAGCGAGACGACGCGTCATCTCGAAGGAGTCCGCGTCGGATACTGCGATGATCTCGTCGGGAATGGACGGGTCGTAGGCGCTGGGCCAGAAGTCCTCGCCGACACCTTCGACCAGGTAGGGGCGGCCGGTACCACCCGAGTACACCGATCCTTCGGGGTCGGCGCCGATGATCTTGACCTTTCCGCCCGACATTTCCTTCAGGTAGCGACCGGTGCCCGTGATGGTGCCGCCCGTGCCGACGCCGGCGACGAAGTGCGTGATCTTGCCGTCGGTGTCCGCCCAAATCTCGGGTCCGGTGGTCTCGTAGTGGCTCTGCGGGCCACCCGGATTGGCGTACTGGTTCGGCTTCCACGCGCCGTCGATCTCACGCACGAGGCGATCGGACACGCTGTAGTAACTGTCGGGATCGTCCGGCGCGACCGCGGTGGGGCACACCACGACCTGCGCTCCGTACGCACGCAGCACGTTGCGTTTGTCCTCGCCCACCTTGTCCGGGCACACGAAGACGCACTTGTATCCGCGCTGCTGCGCAACCAGGGCCAGACCCACACCGGTGTTACCCGACGTCGGCTCGACAATGGTGCCGCCGGGCTTCAACTCCCCGGCCTCCTCGGCCGCGTCGATCATCTTGACGGCAATGCGGTCCTTGGAGCTGCCACCGGGATTGAGGTACTCGATCTTGGCGGCGAGCACAGCCGATCCGGAAGCCGTGACGGTGTTGATCTTCACCAGCGGGGTATTGCCGATGAGGTCGACGACACTGTTTGCAATGCGCATGGCTCCATCCTCCCAGATAGGCCGAGCTCCGGCGAACACACCTAGGATCGGCCCCGTGAGTTGGCGGACGTCGAATCGGGGCGCACACGGACGAGGTCGATGGCGACAGGCCGCCAAGGCCGGTGCTGCCACCGTCGTCGCCGGGTCCGGAGCGGGAACCGTGTCCTGGGCGGCGTACCGCCACCTGTTGTCCCAAGCCGCAGCTGCGCGCACCGTGATCGGGCGTTCGACCGACAGGCCTCCCGAAGCCGACGGCGTCTACGCGCCGGGTTCGACCTCGCCGCAGCCGTGGCGCCAAGGCGTCGACTTCGACCTGCACCTGATGTTCTTCGGTGACTCCACCGCGGCCGGTATGGGGTGTGCGTTCGCCGACGAGGTTCCTGGAGTGTTGGTCGCGCGCGGCCTCGCCGAAGAGACCGGTAAACGAATCCGGCTCAGCACCAAGGCCATTCCCGGCGCGACGTCCAAGGGGTTGGAGGGTCAGGTCGACGCCATGATCGTGGCCGGCGGAAAAGCGGGAGGCCGGTTGCCCGATGCGGCCGTGATCTTCGTCGGCGCCAACGACGTCACCAAGAAGCATGCGGTGCCGGCGTCCGCTCGACGCCTGGGCACAGCAGTGCGGCGTCTACGAGATCAGGGCACCGTCGTGGTGGTCGGTACGTGCCCCGACTTGGGTGTCGTCACCGCCATCCCGCAGCCCTTGCGCGCTGTGGTGCGCAGGTGGGGTTATCGCCTCGCCCGCGCTCAGACCTCGGCGACGCTGGCCGCGGGAGGTCATCCGGTGGCACTTGCAGACCTGCTCGCGCCGGAATTTCTGGCTGCCCCCGACCGCATGTTCTCTGCCGATCGCTTCCACCCGTCGGCCGCGGGGTACGAGCTGGCGGCAGGGCAGATTCTTCCGGTGCTGGCCGCGGCGCTGGGCGAGTGGTCGGGCGGACCGTTGCCGACGCTTCCCATCGTGTCCGAGGTGGCGGAGCAGCGGCGTCTGGTCGCACGCCTCACCGCAGCGGCCAACAGGCGTGTTCTTCGTCGCAACCCTCGGGTTACCCTCCAGTAAGAACATTCGCCGATTACCAGAGGAGTTCCACTCATGCCAGAGGCAGTGATCGTTTCCATAGCTCGTTCGCCCATCGGACGTGCGATGAAGGGGTCGCTGGTCAGCATGCGTCCCGACGACCTCGCAGCGCAGATGGTCAAGGCTGCCCTGGACAAGGTGCCCGCGCTCGACCCCACCGACGTCGACGACCTCATGCTGGGTTGCGGGCTGCCGGGCGGCGAGCAGGGCTACAACATGGGCCGCATCGTCGCGGTGAACCTCGGCTACGACTCCATCCCGGGCACCACCATCACGCGCTACTGCTCGTCGTCGTTGCAGACCACGCGCATGGCGCTGCACGCCATCAAGGCCGGCGAGGGCGACGTGTTCATCTCGGCCGGTGTCGAGACCGTGTCCCGCTTCGTCAAGGGAAATTCCGACGGACTTCCCGACACCAAGAACCCCATCTACGAAGACGCCGAGGAACGCACTGCACGCATAGCGCAGGGCGGCGAGAAGTGGTCCGACCCCCGCGGCGAGGGCAATCTCCCGGACGCCTACATCGCCATGGGACAGACGGCGGAGAACGTCGCTCAGATCACCGGCATTACGCGCGAAGAGCAGGACCACTGGGGAGTGCGCAGCCAGAACCGCGCCGAGGAAGCCATCAAGAGCGGTCATTTCGAGAACGAGATCACGCCCGTCACGCTTCCCGACGGCACCGTCGTCTCCACCGACGACGGCCCTCGCTTCGGAACGAGCTACGACAAGATCTCGCAGCTCAAGCCCGTCTTCCGACCCGACGGCACCATCACCGCCGGCAACGCGTGCCCGCTCAACGACGGTGCTGCGGCTCTGGTCATCATGTCCGACACCAAGGCCAAGGAGTTGGGTCTGACTCCCCTGGCGCGCATCGTGTCCACCGGCGTGTCCGGCCTGTCCCCCGAGATCATGGGACTCGGCCCCATCGAGGCGTCGAAGAAGGCACTCGCGTTGGCGGGCAAGACCATCGGCGACATCGACCTGGTCGAGATCAACGAGGCGTTCGCCGTGCAGGTGATCGGCTCGGCACGTGAGCTGAAGATCGACGAGGACAAGCTCAACGTCTCCGGCGGCGCTATCGCGCTGGGTCACCCGTTCGGCATGACCGGCGCCCGCATCACCGCGACGCTGCTGAACAACTTGCGCGCGCACGACAAGCAGTTCGGTCTCGAGACCATGTGCGTCGGCGGCGGACAGGGCATGGCGATGGTGCTCGAACGCCTCAGCTGATACTCCCTCGAAGGCCGGTCCCGCATGCGCGGGGCCGGCCTTCGTCGTGTCCGGGACATTCACTGTCATGCTGCCCGGATGAGGTTTTCCTATGAGCGCGAGCGTGTGTTGGAGGCGTCCTGGACGCCGGCGACAGGCCTGTCCATCGCTAGCGCCGACCTGCCGGAGGAATGGTCGACCGCCTTACAGACGCTCGTGCAGGACCTCCCGGTGCGGCAGTTCGGCGGCGTTGTCCAGCGTGTCGACTTCTGGGTCGAGTACGACGCCGACTCCGGATTCGCTTGGTTGGGGTCCGTGGTGTCGACGCTGGACGGGGTCTGGGACGGTGGCGGTATCAGCGGCTCCGGTGCGAAGCTCGACGCGAATGTGGCGACGATCCTCGAATCCATGGCCGACCTACTGCAGACCGAGGTAGCGGACTCGTCGGTGGCGTGGCCGTGGGGTGACGACGGCGGGTTCATGGACGCGATCGTGGTCGACGGAATCGCGCGGTGGGTCGACCGGCGCACCGGTGCATCCGCACCCGTGGGGTCGTTGGGCGAATTTTCCGGTGACGACCCGTCGGGCCGCTGATGAGGCCGATTGGGTCGGCGATCGCGGCCGGGAGGCGTCACTCGGTCGCACGGCGATCCGACGGGACCGTCGTGGCAGCGGGCGGCAACACAGCCGGCGAATGCGACGTGCAGTCGTGGGATGCCGTCGTGGCGGTGGCTGTAGGGAACGTCCACACGGCAAGGAACACCGGTCGCTCCCACACCGTCGGGCTGCGATCGGACGGCAGGGCGGTCGCCACGGGCTGGAACGCGGACGGGCAGTGCCACGTGGCCGAATGGCGCGACGTCGTCGCGGTTGCGGCAGGGTGGCGCTTCACCCTCGGACTACGCAGCGACGGAACGGTTCTCGCCACCGGCCGACGCAAAGAGGGCCAGTGCGATGTATCCGCATGGACCAACATCGTCGACATCTCCTGCGGCGACTGGCATTCGGTAGGAGTGCGCTCGGACGGCACCGCACAGGCTGTCGGTGTCGACCGTCACGGACAGTGTGCCGTCGATCGATGGCGCAACCTCACCGCTGTGGCAGCGGGGTACCTGCACACGCTAGGTCTCCGTGACGACGGAGGTGTCGTCTGTACGGATGATTCGGAGGTAAGTACGTGGCGGAACATCGTGCAGTTGGATGCTGGCAGCTATCACTCCGTTGCGCTCACGACCGGCGGACGTGCTCTTGCTGTCGGTGACAACAGTTCCCGCCAGTGCGATGTTGGTGATTGGGAGGACCTCGTCGCGGTGGCGGCCGGCAGCACACACACCTTGGGACTCCGCGCCGATGGAACAGTGGTGAGTACCGGGGCCGGTTGGCGAGACGTCGACGCATGGACGGACATTCGACCAGCGCAGCTCTGACGGTCGAGCATCAGCTCGAGCCGACCGTGTCCTTCCTCGCTTTGCCCTTCACCCACAGCGGTCCGAACACGAACCAGCCGACCGTCATGATGCCGATCGGTTGCACCACGTTGTGCAATTCGGTCGCCTGTTGCTCGTCTGCCACGGTGAAGGCGAGGCCGAAGGTGATGACCAGAGCGATCGCCGCGGCGCCGAGCCACGTGAAGAATGCGCGAATTTCACGTCGATAGGCGGCAGGGCCGTCCTTCTTCTTTCTCTCTGGCGGTGGACCGCCTGCGAATCGGTGAGCGAACCGTACATCGAGCCACGACACCGTCGAGTGCGCGAACATCACCGTCACACCGAGATAGATACCGGCCAACTGGTGAGCGAAGGACACCTCGCCGCCCCGATGTAGATCGAGCGCGACCGCGACGATCAGCACGATGTCGAGCACCGGAAGCAAAGACAACACGACTGTGCTGGGACGGCGCAGTCGAACCAGGTAACGCAGGGTCATTCCGCCCAGGACGACCGCCCAGAAGCCAATCTCACAGGCCGCGATGGTCCACAGAATCGGGTTGTTCACACAGCACCTCCATGCAGGGCAGTTCGTTTCAGACCCTTCCCTGATCGCGCGGCGAACGTGAGTGCGCTTTCTCTACGGTGCAAAGGACACATCTCATCGACGACATGACAAATATCCCGGCGTCGATTTCTTGTCGGTGGGTCGCGCTACCTTGTGGGCAGATCGTCGGGGGGCGGTCTGGTATTGCCTGGGGGGGTGAATCAGTGAGTGCGGCAACGGTATCCGTGGAGTCTCTTGTTTTGGCGAAGATCGACGCGCAGGCGCGCTTCGCCCACACAGTGACCTCGGCTGTGTCCTACGTCGATGTGTCCTCTCGCCGCCCGGCTGTGCTGGCGCCGGGTGGGGTGTTCGACGTCGAGGCCGCGGAAGCCTCCGCGATCGCCGAGATCACCTCTGCGTTGGCGGTGTCGACGTCCACGGTCACCGAATGGATGTACCTCACCGGAATCGCACGCCCCACTGTGCGGGAGGCGTTCGAAGCAGGCAGGTTGGCGTACCCCGTGTTTCGGACGGTGTGCCGCTCGTTGGCCGGCTTCTCCAACGCCACCGAAGCACTCCTGCGACGAGTCGTCGACACCGCAGCCCGCTGCACCCCCGGAGCCGTCGCTGCTGCCGTCGACCGAATCTTGGTGGAGTTCGACGCCGACTGGCACCGGAAGGTCCGCGAACAAGCCGCTGCCGAGCGCACTGCCACTGTGCGCAAGTTGCCCCGCGGGCAAGGCGAGCTTCGGCTGTGTGGCCCGCAGGAGGACATTGCGGCGATGTGGCATTCCATCCTGGGCACCGCGAGGCAGGTGTGTGCGGGTGATCCGCGCCGACTCGGTGCCCGCTTCTTCGACGCCGCCCGCTCACTGTTGACGGGCACCCCTGTGTCCTGCGAATGCTCTGCTGATGCGTGCCCGCACCGGGATGTTGGGCCCGCCGGACCGTCCACGCGGGCGTACATCGTGCTCGATGCCGCCACCGCCGCAGGCTTGGCCGGGGAACCCGGTCACCTCGAAGGCTGGGGCGAGATCCCACCGGATGTGGCTAGGCGGATCGCCGCCGACGCCACCTGGCAGGCGATCATCACCGACGCCCTCGCCCCCACACG
>JBASAM010000016.1:0-27814 GCA_049650605.1 Rhodococcus sp. (in: high G+C Gram-positive bacteria)
CCTCACGCCGGCTGAGTACGCTGCCCAATGCACCCACAACCACCAACCGGTCGAGGGCTGCGAGATCGACTGAATCAATCACACCGTGGCTCTAGAACGCGGTGGTCCGACTATCGGGGACCTGCCACCGTCGCTGGTCGCGAACAGTTAACCGAGATCGCCGCTTGCATCAGAATCATCGGGGACCCGACACCCAAGCGAGTCGTGTTGAAGGACTCGTCCGAGGCACAGACCAGTCTCCTCGACTGGGGGACGACGGACTCCCGGAACCTGGCCAGCATCTACCGCCGCACCTCGGAGATGCTCACGGAGGGATGCGGCCATGGCGCGTCCTGAGCGTCTCAAGAGCAGCTTGGGCAACTTGAGCCCCCTCGACCCGATGACCGAGGTGGTATCGAGTGCGGTCGTCACTGCATCCCCGCCGCCGGCGTGGGGCAAGTCCGCTAAGACCAAACGCACCTTCTAGTTCTATGTCGAGACCAGTGAGCGGCTTCTGAATGCGGCCGAAGCTCTGATGGCTACACCGGGAGCACCACGCGGCCCGTCCGACCTTGCCGCGGAGGCAGTGGAGCGCTACGTCGACTACTTGGAGGACACATACAACGACGGGCAGCCGTTTGCGCAGAGAAGTGGGCCGCTGCAGAGAGGGCCGCGCATTCGGTAGCCAACAGCAACGACGCCAGCTGTTGGTCCCGTTAATTTCACTTGCGATGACCCACGGTTGAGGAGAACATCGCGACCGTGTGCCAGAAACCAACGTTTTTGGCAGCCGGGCACGCATGCTTCGGAAGCGCCCACCACCCTCGCTCCTGCGAGACCGGCACTGCAGCAACACTGGAGGGTCGTTTGTGTCGGAGTCTGCTGCGACACTGGCATCATGAGCGCGGAGACACACGTAGGTGTCTGGATTCCATTCACAGGCAAGCGAGAGCTGCATGTTTACGAGGACATGCTTCTCGACTACGTTTCAGCGGAACATCAGATGCGGCATGCCGTTCTGTTCCTGGGGCAACATGGTGGTGACCCGTACCGCCGCTTCGGGGCCGAGCGGACGGTAACGCTCCGATCGGACCCGCTACCCCACGGTGGGCCGGTCTTCACGTACTACCCAGACGACCGCGTACTAGCAGCAGCTATTGCCCGTGCCCGCGGAACCGTACTGGCGGTGCTGTCCAGCAGCCGCCCTGAGGCGGACGGGTGGGCGGCAGCCGTACAAGCGCACAATTTGCTGACCGGAGAGCCGACGCCGACCGTCGACGACGAGACAGCGGGCCATCTCGACGATCTGGTGGATGCCGGTTACGGCGGCGGCTACAACAAACGGGACAACTACATCATGTCCAAAGTCCGGCCGGCCCTCACTGCACTCCTTGCGCAGGAGCGCAGCAACGATTTCATCGTGACGTACTGCCTTGCAAAAGGATTGACAGCGACGCACGCGAAAGATCTTCGAGGGCTACTACCGCCCTGAGATCCTGCTGCCACGCCCCACGCCCCACGCCCCACGGCGCGTGGATGGGTGAACTTACTCGGGGACCTCGACCCAATCGCCGAACGGCGGCTTGGTCGCGTTGCGTACACGGATCGGCTTCCCGTCGCGAGGCCACTGGACGATCTTATCGACGAGTATGCGCTGTGCCTCATCGCCTTTCGCACTATCGGGTGTCAAAAAGTCCCCTGCACCGTTCTTCTCGTCCTCCTCTACGATGCGTGCGCGCTCAACCGGCCCGGGGTTCGGGCCGTAGTAGCCGGCGACGGACTTCTTGTAGCCGCAATCCGCGTGGCCGTCGTTGTCCGTGCGTTCCCAAATCAACATGTGTGCCTTCCTAGTTGGATGTTCCGAAGGTCGGATCTCCCGTACTTGCGCAAGCGTAGAGGCGCTGTCGGACGAATGAATATTCCGACCAACAGTGGTGCCCGCCGATACCCTGACGGGCATGGATGATGACATCTCGGAATGGCAGCGACGCCTCGTCCCAGTTCGCGAACTGGCGGCAGCGTGGCAACGTCAACCACTGGGTGGGGGAGCAGGCAAGCCCATGGCCGGCGCGTACATCGACGCCTTGGACCAATCGCCGTTCGGCGACCTGGTGTCCGACTTCGACCGGTTATCCGCGACCACCTCTGACCCCATCGTCCGAGCGATCGAACCTGCGATAACCCAAGTTCGCGATCTCCTGCGGCCGAAAACCATGACCGGGCTAGATCTGGTCGCGTACATGAAGTGCATCGAGGCAGAAGTCGGATGTTCGTTGTCTGCGCTCGATCTCGTGACCCCTGATGTCGCCACTGTCGAAGAATTGGTCGATCAGCTCGAACGCGACTTTCTTCTGTCCCTCGCAGTCGCGTTGACCAGCCACGATGCTGTGGCCAAGACGGTCGACGCCTGGCTAACGGCCGGCCGCGACGCCGCGTATCTTGACGTGCAGACGTTTAGAATCGTGGATTCTCCCGGACCAGGACGGATCGACATGTACCACGTCGAGTCCGCCACGTCGGCAGGGGCGATGACGTTCGTCGCAGGCGAAGGACTCCTGGAAATCGGTCCCTACCCTGAGTTGCAATCGATGGTGTACGGCCAATGGTTCACACACATCTTCGCAGTCTGGGAGGAACGCTACAGAGGGCGACTGGCCCTGGCCCACGGACTCGCGCCCGATGGGGACCGCTGGCGACGAACGGACCTCCTGACCCCACTGTTCGGAGACATCAGAACGATCCGGAACGACTTCGTACACAACCAGGGCGTCGCCGACGAGTCCACGCGGAACACGATCCTGGCGTGGGGATCCGACGACAAGCCCCTCGAGATCACGGTTCCGCAGATGCAGTCACTCGTCGAACTGTTCCCCCGGGCCGAGCTGTTGGCCACACCTACACGCGCCGCGGGCTCGAAGCCGGTGAACTTTCCGTGGCCGGTGAAGCCAGAGTTGGTGGAAGACATCCACAACAGGGCAGCGTTACTCAAGCTCACTCGAAGGAATCGACGAGAAATCGGAAACGAGGCCCTACAACTGTGGCTCGACGCCAACCCCGAACCGACCTGAACGCCTGAGGCCCACAGGCGGAGCGCACGCACGGATACTTCAGACCGTGGACTATGACTTGGCTGTCCCGGCGGTACTGACCTGGACGAAGCAGAACGAGAATGTCAGGGCCGTCGTCCTATCCGACTAGAGCCGGCCCGCCGCTCACTGTGACGGTGCGGGCCGCAGATGGCGATAGATAGTCGGACGTGTCACCCCGAATTCGTCGGCAATCTGAGCGACTGTGTATGCGCGCTTTCCGTCGTTCCCTCGCTCTTCGTACATCGCGCGCGCCATCTGTACCTGTCTCGCACCAAGTTTCGGCTTCCTCCCGCCAGTACGTCCCCGAGCGCGAGCGGCGGCGAGACCGTCCGCAGTACGCTCCGACATCAAGGCATGCTCGAACTCGGCAATCGCGCCCAGTATGGAGAAGAACATCCGACCTACCGGCGTCGAGGTATCGACGCCCTGGTCGAGGACAACGAGATCTACCTGACGGTCGCGCAGCAGTTCGGCCAGCTCGATCAAGTTCGACAGTGAGCGACCGAGCCTGTCGAGTTTGGTGACCACGATCTGATCGCCGGCTCGAGCCATCAGTAGTGCCTTCTCGAGACCGGGCCGTCGTGCGAGTACGCCGGACGCGTGATCGGTGAACACTTCGTCGCAGCCTGCCGCTTTCAGCGCGTCTTCTTGCGCGCGCGGGTGCTGATCGCGAGTGGATACACGTGCGAGACCGATCTTCATACCGCAAGTGTACGTAAACGATGGTTTGCGTTACATCGAATCAGCGTCGATGCCGAGTCGCGTTCGCAGTGTAAATAAACTCGTGTCCGCGCCTATGTAACGCATAGCCCTGTTTGTGTTACGCCGGTCGCCGGAACCGAACGTTTCTGGCGCAGGTGTGCAGCCTAGTTCCTGTCAACTTCAGAAGACGGCTGCACTCTTTGCAGGCGTTTTGAGGATGAGTGCACGTGTCTTCTGACATTCTGATGTCGGAAGTGCGGTGCACGGTCGCGCGTTCAGCTCTCGGTGACAGGGAAGCTTGTGATGGACCCCGACAAGCTCGATGTCGTGGAGACCGGTGTGCTGACGGCGTCGGGGGAGCGGTGGGCGCAGGCAGAGACCCGATTCGCTGTCTTGGCTCCCTTGCTGGAGATGCATCCGGTGCGTTTGGCAGCGGTCGATGATGCGGCCGAACGACTGGGGTTGTCGCGCCGTCGGGTCTATGCGTTGCTTGGCAAACTCAGGGACGGGACAGGTACGGTCACCGATCTTCTGACGAAGGTCTCGCCGGGTGGGCGTGGCCGCAGCCGAGTAGCGGCTGAGGTCGAAGAGGTGATCGGCGATCATCTCACCCGATATTTTCTTCACCGCCAGAAGCTGAGTGTCGCTGCGCTGCATCGACGTATCGCGTTGGCGTGTCACCGCGCGGGTCTGCCAGTGCCGGCCAGAAACACCGTCACCGCACGAATCGCCGCCCTCCATCCGGCATCGGTGGCCAGGTCACGCGGAGGACCCGATGCCGCCCGCCCACGTCAGTCCGCCGGCGACGATCCACCGACAGTTGCGGGGATTCTCGATCAGGTCCAGATCGACCACACCGTCGTCGATGTGATGGTCGTCGACGAGTACGAGCGTCAACCGATCGGTCGCCCCTACCTGACGATCGCCATTGATGTCTTCAGCCGTTCCGTACTCGGGTTCGTCGTCACTCTGGAGCCGCCGTCGTCGATATCGGTCGGGTTGTGCCTGGGCCGCGTGTGCTGCGAGAAGCAGACATGGCTGGAGGCATGCGAGCTCGCGGAACAGGTGCAGTGGCCGATGGCAGGGAAACCGAAACAGTTGTATCTCGACAACGCCTCCGAGTTCAAAAGCGAAGCGCTGCGCCGCGGATGCGCCCAGCACGCCATCACACTCGAATACCGTCCTCCGGGCCGACCGCACTACGGCGGGATCGTCGAACGCATCATCGGGACGGCGATGACGGCGGTGCACGAGCTTCCTGGGACCACCTTCTCGAACCCAGCGGACCGAGGAAGCTACGACTCGGACAAGCATGCGGCGTTGACATTGCGTGAGTTGGAGCGCTGGCTGGTCCTGGCCATAGCCTCGTATCACGCGAGTGTTCACGCAGGGATCGGGAACACTCCGGCCGCGGTGTGGGCCGGCGGGGTCGCCGCAGTTGGTCATGCCCCTCGTGTGGTACTTGGCGAAACCGCGTTCCTGGTGGACTTTCTTCCCGTCATCCGGCGACGTCTGACGCGTACGGGCTTCGTTCTCGATCACGTGCACTACTTCTCGAACGCGCTCAAACCGTGGGTTGCGCGGCGAGAGGATTTGGGGCGGTTCGTGATACGACGTGACCCACGAGATTTGAGCAGAATCTGGGTCCTCGAACCAGACGGTGCCGGCTATGTCGAGGTGCCGTACCGGACGATGTCACATCCCGCGGTGACACTGTGGGAGCACAGAGCTGCTATCACCCGTCTCCGCGAACAAGGTCGGTCGAACGTCGATGAGGGCGCACTGTTTTCGATGATCGAGCAGATGCGCGAGGTCACCGACCGCTCGCAGAAAGCCACCCGCAAAGCCCGGCGCAACCGTGCCCGCCGCATGCATCTCACCGGCGCCGCGTCTGCGCCGATCCCGGCGATCTACCCGCCGGTGGAGCCTCGAGCGGACGGCGGCACCGCAACGCCGGTCTTCAGCGATATCGAGGAATGGTGAGCCGGATGACCCCATCGACAGGAAGCAGCGACGAAGCCACCGAGTCGTCCAGCGAGGATTTGGGGCACCTGCGGGAGTCGGTTCGTCCGCTCGCCGCACTCGACGACGCGGACCGGATCCGGTCGATTCGGTCGGAGAGGTGGGTCGGGTATCCGCAGGCCCGTACGGTCATCGACCATCTGGAGACGTTGTTGTCGTGGCCGGACCGACAGCGTATGCCGAACCTACTGTTGCTCGGTCCGACGAACAACGGCAAGTCGATGATCATCGAAAAGTTCCGGCGCACTCATCCGCCGATCAGCTTGTCCGACCGCGAGCAGATACCGGTGTTGTGCATGCAGATGCCCCCGGACCCGTCACCCGGCCGGTTCTACCTCGCACTGCTCACAGCGTTGGGAACACCGACCAGGCCCCGCAATCGGGTCCACGAACTCGAACAGCAAGCCTTGATGCTGCTCCGCGCCACCGGCGTACGGATGTTGATCATCGACGAGCTCCACAATGTTCTCGCCGGCCGCGACAACGTCCGCCGCGAATTCTTGAACGTGCTGCGATTCCTGGGCAACGAACTACGCATTCCTCTTGTCGCCGTCGGAACCCGCGACGCCTACCTCGCCATCCGGACCGATCCCCAGCTGGAGAACCGATTCCACCCCATGACTTTGCCGGTCTGGACCAACACGGCCGACACCAGATCACTGCTGGCCAGCTTCACCACGAGCTTCCCCCTCCGCAAACCCTCGCACCTGACATCACCGGAGATGACCGACTACCTCCTCACTCGCTCCGAGGGCACCATCGGTGAACTGACAACGCTGCTCACTGCCGCAGCAGTGACCGCCGTCGACAGCGGAGAGGAAGCGATCACCTCATCGGTGCTCACGCGCACTCCGTACCTCGGCCCCACGGAGCGCCGCCGCCAGTTCGAGCGCCACCTCGCATGAACGCGCGGCTCGCACCTATGCCCGATGATGCGTACGTTCGCCCGTGGCCGCTGCACCCGCAGCCACTGCCAGGTGAGGCCCTCTCGTCCTGGTTGGCCCGGATATGCGAGCTGTATCCGCACATCAGGCCCTCTGACCTGCTCGCAGATCTCGAAACCGATTGTGCTGTCGAGGATCTCGACCGCTACACACCGGAGCCGATCCTTGTCGAGCTGGCCGGTCGCGGCGCAGTCCCGGTAGAGAGGGTACGGATGATGACGTTGGCGGGGTGGACACCGTGGCTGCTCGACAGCACCGACCCCGCCGACTGCGACTTCGACACCTACGTCCACCAATTCTCGATCCTGCTACCGGCCGACCTCGCGAGGGAGGATCAACGCCGCCGCACACCCACGCACGATGCATGGTTGCCGTGGGCGAGCACTCCGCGCAGTCGGGCATGCCCGGCATGTATCGACAGCCTCGAATCCACTGCTGATATCAACATGACCCTGCTGCGTCAATATCCGGTGCTGAGCAGCTGCCTCGACCACCGTTGTCGACTCGAACCCTGCTCTGCTTTCCCCGGTCATGCAATCTTCTGGGATCAGGTCCGGTTCGGTTCGGGCGAACGGGTCTCGCCCGTTCCGGTTCCCTCAGCGGTCACGGACCTCGATCGGCGCAGCACCGAGGCTCTGACGACGGGATGGGTGGAACTCGGCTCAGGCCGGGTACATGCCGCAGTGTGGTTCCGGCTTCTGCGCACCGTCGTCGACGAAGTGTCCTCGCCACTGGTTCGCACCGGACGGTGGGCGACGAGACTCGTTGCGATCTGGAAGGCCGCCGGTCGTTCTCGCCCGTTGCGGACCGCGAGGGTTCCGTTCGAGGACCTGCACTGGGACGAGCAGGCGAAAGTCCTCGAGGCCGCAGCGATCGGCATCGCAATGGTCGAGAGCGGTGAGATCGATGCCGGCGGTGCGCACGCATCTCTGCTGCGCCCACGACCCTATGAGCCGGTCGATCCCGGGACACCTCCGACGCGCTCGTCCTATCCCGCACCCGAGCGCGATTTATGGGCTGACGCGCACGCTGCAGCCGAGGCCGCCATCGAGGCAGCGCGCGTCGATCCCGCATCCGCCAGTTCGTTGTACAACTTCCTGCGGTGGGGGTGCCGCACCGAAGCGGAGCTAGATGAGACGGTGCAACTGTTCCTCGACCACGGGATCCCGCTGCAACATCCGCCGACATAACTATCGCCCGATGGAGCGGGGTCGTCCGCGATGTGAAGTGACACCGAAGTTGTCCAATCGGACCAGGTAGTTGTCCACCGCGTTGCTGGGGGAATGCCTGGTCGGGTGCCAAATAACCTGTCCAATGATCGAAAATCTTCGGTCTCTGCGCGTGTTGTCAGTGAAGTTGTCCAACGTGAAGACCAGCCGGAGCCCGTCCTCGTGTTGGCGATGAGGGGGTCTGGACCTGCGGCGATGACAAGGAAGCTAGCGCGGCCGTGGGGAGCTTTCATGCGGGCGGTCTTCAGGAGTGGACATGCCCTGGTCACGATTGGACAGAAAGGCTGTCAATTGGACAACCAGCGTGTCACTTCACACGCGACGCACACGCGGCGATAGCAGAGGAGCCCGTTTTCGCGCCGGGGTCATAGTCACCAACGTTATTTGTGCGGTGACCGACGAGAATTTTCCTTCCCGCACCGTCTCCGCGGAAACGCCTGCTCAGCGTGCTTTCGGCCTGAGAAGTCTGTCGGGAGGGCCCGCTACAGTCCAGCCATGACAGATCGCCAGCTCGTAGACGGCCCGACCACGATCCCGGCTGTCGTGCCGGGTGGCGCGGCGTTGTTTCCCGATCTACCGCCCGAGGTTGCGGCTCGGATCGAGCGTTCCATGGCCGCGTCCCGCTCGACCGGTACCCGCCGGGCCTACACCTCGGCGTGGCGACGCTTCGAGACCTGGGGCACTCTCCACGGGCACTACGCGTTGCCGGCGCATCCCGCAACGGTGGCGGCCTATCTCGTCGCCGCGGCCGACACGCTCACCGTCGACGGGACGCGAGCGTACGCACCGGCGACGCTGAGCAAATGGATCGCGGCGATCGCCGACCGCCACCGCGCTACCGGACACGACAACCCGTGCGGGCACGAGATGGTGCGCGCCACCCTCGCCGGTATCCGGCGGGACTACGCGTCGGCGGGGGAGCGGCCCCGCAACCCGCGCGCACCGCTGCTGACCTCCGACATCACCACGATCGTCGACCACGCCCGACGCACTACAGCGGGGTGGGCGTCGGAGGTGCTCGAACGCCGCGACACCGCGCTGCTGCTGATGGGATACACCGGCGCATTTCGACGCAGCGAACTCGTAGCGCTGGAATGCCGCGATGTGCGCCGCGACCGTCTCGACGGTGCGCACGTACGGATCCGAAGATCGAAGACCGACCAGGACGGAACCGGCATCGGAACGGTGAAAGCGCTTCCGTTCACCGACTGCCACGAATCCTGCCCGGTCTGCGCGTGGGTGCGATGGCTGCAGATCGTCGCCGCGTTCGACACCGGGGGCAGAGCCGCCGTCATTCGACTGCTTTCTCGCGCAGCACAATTCGACTCCCATCTCTGCCGCGGCACCCTGCCGACCGCCGAGAAACGGTCGCCGCTGTTCCGGTCTGTCCGCAAGAACGGCAACCTCTCCGACACTGTGTTGTCCGGGGCAGCGGTCCATGCGGCGATCCGCCGCCGCGCAGCTCACGCCGGGTACGACCCCGAGACTGTCATGCAGCTCGGCGGCCATTCCCTGCGGGCAGGATTCGTCACCCAAGCCTTCCGTAACGGTGCCGATGCACATGCGATCATGCGCCAGACCGGGCACACCACACCCGCAATGGTCGAGACATATGCCCGCGAGCACGCCCCTCTGGTCGGCAACGCGGTCACCGAACTCGGTCTATGACCGGGCGTGTGACTTCACCCGTGAACGCCGATAGGGCGACCGGGGTAGATGCTGACCACGACGACTGCACCGGTTCGATTCGACCAGCGGATATCACGAACGTGGCGGTGCCGAAGCGGGATCGGCACACGTGGTCACTGTTCGAGGACTGGTGCACCGCCCATGACGAAACACCACTGGCGGCCTCCCCGGATTCACTTGCTCGGTTCCTCTCGGCGCACCCCGCGGCGTCCACGACCCAGCGCCGCCGGATCGCGGTGATCGACGCCGCCCATTCCCGGCACCTGTTACCCCAGCCGGGCCGTGCGGAGGTCGTCCGGGCTGCGCTGGACGTGGCGCGTACGGCGCGCCTGAACGAGCTGGCAGCCGTGATCGGCGGCGTCATCGCGCGCCTCCCCGAATCCGGTTGGCCGTCCGAACTGTTCGCGCGGCGAGACGCCCTCGTCCTGGTCTTTGCCTCGACCGGTCTGCCGTACACCCAGATCGCGGCCCTGCGGCCCTGCGACGTCACCGCCGATCCGAGGATCGATGCCCTTCGTATCGACACAGGCCGCGGCGTTCGCACCGTCACTCCTCTCGCACTGATGGAGACGGGTATCTCGCCGCGGACGGTGTTCCAGCGCTGGTTGGAGGTGCTGGGCCATCACACGCGGTACCCGAACACTCGAATGCTCGCCGACGCTCTCGATGCCGTGGGCGGTACCGGGCTCAGCGGATTCGACCGGTACGTCGATCCGGCCGGTCGACAGCCGCTGTCGACCGCAATCGACCGGTGGGGTCACACCCCGCTGACTGCGACTGCACTTACCGCCCATGCGGTCGCCGACATCGTTCGAGCGCACCTGGACGGACGAGCACCTGTGCACCGACACCATTCGGTGCAGGCACGGCAGCCGAGCACAGATCTCGTACCCAAGCCCGCCTCGGCTTCGCTACTCGACCCCGGCTACTACGAACACGGGACTCGGGCACGCCGAGACGCACACCAGCTACTCGGTGGCGTCGATTCGACGCTCGACGACGTCGAAGAGCGTGCGGATTCACTGTTGAAGCGGCTTCTCGAATTCGTCGAGGCAGAAGTGCCGCCGTGAGGTCGGCCGTTCGTGCCGCGAAGATGGTCCCTGCACCCGTTCAGGCCGCTTCTGTGGCGTGGAGACGCTCGACGAGACCGGGGTGAACCGATCGATCAGATCTCCGCTTGCGTGAACTCGACTGTGTCGCCCTCCGGTGCACCGACATTCCGGGAGCAATCGCCGGAGGGAACTTCGGTTCGGGTGAACCCCTCAGGCTCGGTGTGCGTACACCACAGTGAAGCCCACCGCTGGCGTGGGCACGAGGACAGGACACGTGATGAGCACTTCAAGGTTCCGTATGGCAACGTCGCTGCTCGCGTCGGCGGCGGTGATCGCCCTCGCCGGGTGCGGTTCCACCGAACCCACCGGTTCGGTGGCGGTGTCGAGCACTCCGGTGTCCACGTCGGCGGACGCGAAGGCTGCGACACCCGATGTGGCACCGTCCGAACCCGGACTGGTGGTGTACGCCAGTAACTACTCTGTGAGTGACACGGTCTCTCGGGTACAGCGCGCGCTGGAGACGGCGGGAGCTGTGGCAGCCACTGTGGATTTCGAGAAGTTGGCACAGGGAGCAGGTGAGACGATCCGCCCGACCACCGTGGTGATCGGGGGGAATCCGAAAGCGGCGTCGCCGTTGATCGCCGCGGACCAACGGGCCGCGATCGACCTTCCACAGAAGTACCTGGTCTGGCAGGCCGCCAACGGAACGGTGTTTCTGGCATACAACTCCGCCGAGTACATCGCGACGCTCGCAGGCATCCCGGTCTCGTCCGACGCCCTCGACGGACTCCGGGCCGGCTCGGCATCGACCGCGTCCGATGCGACGGGATCCTCGGCGGCCGCCGCAGAGGGCACCGATGTGTCCGCAGCGCCGGGATACCTGGTCGAGAAGACCAGTGATGCATCGGTTGCAGCGTCCATTGCCCGATACGAGGCAGCGTTCGCGGCCAAGAATCAGCCCACAGTCGCAACCGTCGATCTCGCGTCCGCCGCTGCCGAGACACCTCTGAGGCCCACCATGGTCACCTACGTCGGTAATCCTGCGGTCTCGACTGCGCTGGTCGGAGCGCAGCAGACCATGGGGATCGACCTCCCCGCCCGATACGTGGCGTGGCAGGATGCCGAAGGGATCGTTCACGTGGCTCACCCCGATATCCGTGTACTCGCCGCTCGGCATTCGATCTCGCCGACCAATCCTGTTCTCGACATGGTCGCCGCCGCCACGACCGGTTTCACCGATGCCGCTTCCGGCTCGGGCAGTTAGGTGGACGGTGTCGAATCCGGCTCACAGCACAACCACCAGCTCGTCGATGCGTCCGAAGTCGCCATGTCGGCGCTCTTCCGCGAGCACCAGCACGCAGTGACTCGATTCGTCAGCCGCTACACCCAGACCCGCGAGCAGTGTGAGGACATCGTCCAGGAGACGATGTTGCGCGCGTGGCGCGGGATCGACCGCATCGATGTGACGGCAGCATCGACGCGGTCCTATCTCATGACCATCGCGCGAAACGTACTCACCGATCAGTGGCGGGCGAGCACGAGCAGGCCGACTCTCGTCCACGATCAGATCGCACTCGCCGCCGAGTGCATCGACGACGAATTGGGCGGGGTCCTCGACGGGTGGCTCATAGACGAGTCGCTGCGTCGGTTGTCCGAGGAGCATCGAGCAGTCATCGTGCTCATCTACTACGAGGGTCGAACCGTCTCCGAAGTGGCCGCGCACCTCGATATCGCGGTCGGCACGGTCAAGTCCCGCTCCTATTACGCTGTGCGTGCCCTACGCCGGATCTTCGACGAGTTGGGATTGATTCCATGAGCTCAGCGCACGACGAGATCCGACCACTGCTCGGGGCGTACGTACTCGACGGACTCGAGCGCGACGACCGAGCAGCGGTACGACGACACCTCGACGACTGCCTTGCCTGCCGAACCGAAATCGACGTCCTGGCACCCGTCGCAGGAGTGCTTCGACGTCGCAGGCAGCCAGCAGATCTCTCACCGGTGCACTCGACGGCCGGTGCAGACCAGCGACTCGACCACCTGCTGAGCGCGATGAGGCATCAACGGACCTCCGAGAAGAGGCGGCGGCGAGTGTGGACTGCGGTGTCGGCGACCCTCGTTCTGGGAGTCGCTGCGTCGATCGTCCCGCTCAGTACCCTCGCCCGCTCCGACGATTCGACAACGGTGAACGATGCGGGTGCCCGCCCGCTCGTTCTGTCGAGCACCGTCGGGGCCACAGGTGACCTCGAGCTCACCACGAAAGCCTGGGGCACATCGATCGACGTCGACGTTCAACAACTCCCCGGCGCAGGCATCCTCACTCTGCAAGTGGTCGGCAACGACGGGACTCGACAACAAGCAGCTCAATGGTCGGTCACCGCGAGCCGAGCAGCAGCGGTGACCGGCGCAACGTCCCTTTCTGTCGAGGACATCCACTCGATCGTGATCGACGATCCGGCGGGCAACACGATCGCGCGGGCCTCTCGCTGAGACCGAGTCGTCACGGACACGGGCAGGTTTCGATGCGGTGCCTCGGACAGCGTGTCGGTCGCGTGGCCGCCCGAACGGCTGCACTGTGGCATATACCAAGGGGGGTATGTAAGTACCCTAGGGGGTATCCGACCTGATCTGGAATCGAAGTCGATGAGAAGACGGGTGCAATAGGCACCACACGGCCTGTCGTGGTTATCTCATAGGTGTGTTCAGGCAGCGGAGTCGTCAAACGCTCAGCAGTGGTCGTCGAGGCGAGCCACCGAGAGCTGGCGTCTACGGCTCACGGTGCGTTTCCCCATGGCCAGCAGTACGTGTGGCGTGGGTCAGCAGTGAGTGCGGCGTATGACAGATGATGACGTGTGGTCCGGAAAGCACGCCCGAGCGCACGATGCCCCGGTCCGCTCACTCAATGCGTCGGTGTTGCGATGGAGGATCGACACTGCACGGTCCATTCCACTGTTCGATCCCGACGACGGCGGCGACGCGGCTCGCTGTCTGGTGCTGTTGGAGTCTCCGGGGCCGAAAACGATACGTCCGGGCGGGACCAACATGTGTTCGTTCGACAATCCAGATCGAACGAACCCCGTGCTGAAATCGGTGTTCGCCGACGCGGGTATCGACCGGGTGCAGTGCGTCAAGTGGAATATTGTGCCGTGGGCAGTGCTCGATGACGCCGGTCATCCGGTATCGCCGACGGCATCCGTTCTCGGTGAGGCGGGCCCATATGTCGGCGAGCTTATGGCCTTGCTGCCGAAACTGGAGGTGGTTTTCGTTCTTGGTGCGAAGGCTCTCGATGGCTACATGCGCGTCATCACTGCATCTGCTCCCACCCGCCTCCTCCCGGTGATAGCGGCACCGCACCCCTCGGCTCGCAACGCACACGCACCGGCGGCTGCTCGCCAGCGGTTGATCAACGCAGCACTGTCGGTCGCAACGCACCTGGAGAAGGCACCTGAACCCCGCACTGTGCTGAGGTAGGGCGGATCGTGCTGCTGCTGCCTCCGACCGGTCAGTCCTGGTGGGGCTGGCGTTCGCCGGTGTCGGTGTCGATGTCGATCACCTCGTCCGGGCTGTCGGGGTGGTACTGGACAATGTGTTGTTCGGCGGCACCCCGGCGTGCACCGTCTCGATATGAGAACCAACATCCCGCGAACAGCACCACTGTCACGATCGCTGCGACGACGGTCCAGCCCTCGAACCCGCCGGCGAGGGCCGTGAGAAAGGCCCCCGCAGCAGCTGTTCCCGCCATCAGCAACAGCCAGGTCAGATAATTTTCGGTGACTCGTGCCCAGACGCGTCCGCGGCTGCCCCGTCTCGGGGTATCGGAAGTCGGTGTGTCTGCATTCGGTGTGTTCATCGTGATCGTGAGTCCTTTCCGGGGTCAGTGGTCGATTGGATCAACGCTGTTCGTTCGGTATCAGCGTTCCGAGTGGGTACTACCCGGCGGTCGGTTCAGCTGGGTTGAAAAAGTTTTCCTTGCACGCTGCCGCGGAGAGTGTGGGCGGCGACTGTGCCCCAGGCTGCGAGCAAGGCCGCATACAGTCCGATTGCAAGGGCCTCGACCGCGGCCGACCCCAGAGCGCCGCCGAGGGCAGTGGCACCGGTGACGCAGGTGCCGATGGGGAAGGTGAACGACCACCAGGTCAGTGAGAATGTCAGTCCCTTCTGGGCGGCATGGATGGTGAGGGCGGTTGCGAGGGTGAACATCAAGACGCCGAAGCCGCCCATCGTCAGTCCGTACAGAATGCCGAACACGTGCAGGCCGGTTGCGACGGAGGCGGTCTCGCCGGTGAACACCAAGGGTGCATCGTTGCCGAGCAGGTTCGCGGCGGTGATCGATTGACCGATCATGCCGAGGGTGATCCACACCGTCGGTGCTGCCTGGACCGGCGGGATTCCGCCGTGGACGAGCCGTCCGTAGATGAGCGTCATGGTCAGCATTCCGATGATCAGTGACAGCCCGAACATCGCGTAGCAACCGGACAGCATGGCCAGGCGCCATTGCCCATCCGCGATATGAGGGAGTAGCAGCGCACCGGTGGAGGCGGACACCATCGGCGGTACGACGGGCATCAACCACGCCGGGAGTGCGACGGCGGTCTGGTGATCGTGGGCGGTGATCATCAGGTAGGGCACGAGAATGCTGGTGATCAGCCCGAGGGCTGTGCCAGCGGTCCACAGGACGGCAAAAATCACGGTTGCGGGCGCCGCTCCGATGACGTCTTTGCCCAGCAGCATCGTCCCGGCACCGACGGTCAGCAGCGCCATGGGGGGTGCGCCGTAGAACTGCACCATCACCGGATGCGCGGCGTGCTCACGCGCATACTGCCGGTGTCGGATCCAGTGCACTGCGAAGGCACCGGAGAGTGTGATCAAGGCGACCGACGCTGCGATCCACACGATCGTTGCGAACACGTGCAGTCCGGGGATGTGGGCGGGCAGGGTGGCGGCGGCGTTGGCGACGATACCGGTGCCCATGACCGAGGCGAACCAGTTGGGGGTGATGTGTTCGAAGATCTGGCTCGGGTGGTCGAGGTCGGAGAGCACCGGCCACTTGCGCGGCCGCTCGGTATCGTCGCCGCGCCGAGACGTGATGGAGGAGCGGTGCAGAGCTGTCGTGGTCATGACTTCCAGCGTCCTCGCACACAGTCGTCACCGGTAGACACCGATTACCTGGCCGGTCCCAACCTCAGGTTATGACTGCGGGGATTTGAGGGCGACGACGAGCAGGTCGCTCGACGGTCCTCGCAGTTCACGGCCCGCGGGCCACACGGCACGCAGGAACCGGCGCAGGTCGAGCCCCTCTGTGTGAACGCGGGCCAGCGTTCCGGCGGCGATCTCGGCGGATACCGCGAGGGAGCTGAGTACGGCCGGTGCGAGGCCGCCGATGACGGCAGCTTTGATGGCAGTGGTGGAGGACACCTCGAGCAGTGGCGCGGCGAGTGGGCCCGCAGTCCGGAGCGCACGTTCGAGCGCGAGACGTGTGCCGGACCCGGGTTCGCGGGTGACCAGCGGTGTCGCGGCCAGTTCGCTCGCCGTGATCGTTCGTCGAGCCCATTGATGATCGGGGGCGACGACGACGACGAGTTCGTCGCGGGCAACGTCCTTCGAGTGGAGTCCGCTGGGCAGATCGGGGCTTTCGACGAATCCGATGTCGGCGCGGCCGTCGAGCACCGATGCGGCTACGTCGACAGAGTTTCCGGAGGTGAGAGTCGGTGTGATGGAAGTGTCGTGGGAGCGCAGTGTGATGAGCCATCGCGGTATGAGGTATTCGGCGATGGTGAGGCTTGCGGCGATACGAATGTGGCTGTGGCGGTCGGTGCGCAGCATTGCGATGCTCGTGGCGAGCTCGGCGGCTTCGGCGATGACGCGCTCGGCCCAGCCGGCGACCAGTTCGCCGGTTGCGGTGAGGGTGGCACCTCGCTGCCCGCGATGCAGGAGTGCTACCCCGATGCGGCTTTCGAGTGCTTTCAGGCGTGCGCTCGCCGCTGGCTGCGACATGTCATGCGCCTCCCCTGCGCGTCCGATGCTTCCCAGCTCGGCGACGGACAGCAATAATTCGTAGCTGATCAGGTCGGTCACATGGGTCGGCAGGGGCACGGTGCCAGCGTAGAGACTGCAGTCGTAGCGGGCGCGGAGCCCACAGGCGCGTTTGCCGGAAAAGTCCCCATTCGATGCTCAATGCTCGCGGGAAGTGGAACGGGGTCGCGGCACTGGATCCCGTGGTTCGTTCACCCTCACTGACGCCACCTGCTTTTATCCAGTTCTCGTCACCCAGGATTGCCTTGGTTCGTGCGAGTTGTTTCGAACTTCACCGGTGCTCTCGCAGCGTGAGCTGGGACAAGGCAGGGGATGAGTCGGACGTAGGCGACCATTCCGATCAGCTCCACCAGTGTCTGCGTCACCACGACCACGGCAGCAAGAGACAGTGCTGGTGGCAGCGCGAGCGCCAGCGGCAGAACGACCAACGAATTTCGGGTGGCACCGGAGAAGATCAAGGCCCGAGCGTCCGGGACGTCCAGGCGGGTCACTCTGGCCGTCGCCCATCCGACAACCGCCATGATGACCAGGAACGCGACGAAGATCGGCACCGCGGCAAACAGCTGGGAGCCTTCGGAGCGGACTGCGTCGATCTGCGACGCCACGACGACGGCAAGAGTGGCCATCATGACCGGCACCATCGCCGCGGCCATCACATCCATGATCTGGGTGCCGATACGCCGACGACGCGCAAGTGCTTGCGTCAGGGCCGCCAACACCAGAGGAACAACGATCAACAGCACGAACGCTTCGACGAACGGTGCAATGTCGATGATCTCCACCAGCTCGGACCCGACGAACAACCACAGGTAGAGCGGCAGGAACGCGATCTGCAACAACATCAACAGCGGCGCGCTCGCGAGGAGCCGTTCCGACGCTGCACCGGCCAACCCACTGAAGACGATGACGTAGTCGATGCAGGGAGCCAACAACACCAACAGCACACCGACGAGTACCGCCTGATCAGCAGCAACGAACCGGGTCAGAGCGAATACGACGATTGGAACGAGCACGAAATTCAGTACTACGACGCTGAGCAAGAATGTGCCGTCGCGCAGCGATGCGCCGATGGCGGAGAACGGAACCGCGAGGAACGTAGCGTAGAGCAACACGATCAGTACCGGATTGATAGCAATCTCGAACGCATGCGCCGACGACGGCGCACCCAAACCGACACCGCCACCGATGAGCAGGGCCAGCAGGTAGAGCGGGATCTGGAACTTCTCCAGCCACGCCACCACCGAGGTGGTGCTCGATATGTTCATGCGGTGCCCACCGCGGTGTTCGCTGAGATCAGCCAGGTGCAGTCCGGATTGCATGGCGTCGGCGCGTCGGGTGTGTCCCCGAGCCGGGCCAGCGCGTCGGTCAAACTCTCACGCAGAGCGGTCAATTGAGCGATCGATTCGTTGGCGTGCGCGATGTGGGACTCGATGGCGGGGCCGAGTTCGGCTTTGACTGCTGCGCAGGAGTCTTTCTCCCAGACACGAAGGAGAAGTTTGATCTCCGGCAGCGACAGGTTCAGGCTCTTGGCGGCGGTGATGAACGCCAAGCGTTGCCGAGCGCGGTCGTCGTAAACGCGGTAACCGTTCGCCGAACGGTCCGCCGGGAGCAGGCCCTCGCTTTCGTAGAACCGTAGCGTGGTCGCCGGGACGCCGGTCGCCGATGACAGCTGTGAAATGCGCAGAGCGGACATGCGCACGAGGATAAACCTTCGAGTCGGGTGGAAGGTCAAATCCTTGACCTTCCACGCAGGTGCTGGGGCTAACGTCGGGCCATGTTCCCAGCGAGACCGCGCCCGGACGTCCGGGCGCTCATCCGTCTAGACCTGACGCCTCTCAGCGAGATGAAGGCCCCGTCGGCGTGCACGCTCTCAACGGCTGACCAACCTGAGGGTATCGAGTTGTGGGCAACGATCCTCACCTGCGCTACCAGCCGCGGACGGTCGACGGCGGACTTGTATTCACCTTCCCGTCACGTAGTGCTCGGAGTCGGAGTGGGTCCGCGATCAGTCGGGTGAGGCTGCCTGAGGGGTCGGTCCGAGCCGGACATTGACCCAGTGTCGGACCGGAGGGATCGACCACATGGTCCACAGTGCGAGGAGCGCAGTGCTGGCGGCAAGAATGCTCGCGGCGACGTCGAGCGGGAAATGTACGCCGAGGTACAGCCGGGAGGCAGCGACGGCGAGCGCGAACAGCACTGATGTCGTGCGGGCCAACCGCCGGACAATTACGTGCGCCCGAGCGGTGAGCAGGACCACAAGCCCGATCATGGCCGCAGCCACCGCTGTATGTCCAGACGGGAACGACCACACGGTGTCGGGAGGAATCAGCCAGAACCGTTGCGGGGGACGGGGTTCGCGGATGCTGTATTTCGCGATTGTCGACACGACGAGGGTAGATGCCATCACTGCCAGGGCCCATGCCGCGTCGACCCGTCGGCCTCTCCACGTGAGCCATGCGGCGATACCGATCGCCACCACGATTCCGACGACCGGTTGTGCGCAGTCCGTGACAAATTCGGCGAGGGCAGTGGCCCAGCCGGCGCGATGAAGGGCGATACGGTCGTGGAACCGCAGACCCGCCTCTGTCACAGCAGTGGTGGAGGCGAGAGTGCCGGCGGCGAGCAGTGCGGCAAATGCGAGCAGAGCGGCGGCAAACGGCCGAATCCACGGACGAGCAGGAAACATAGGTGACTTTCCTTGGTTGGGTTGCGTGGGATGGACGGTGGGGTGCCAGGTGCGGCGACGACCGGTGGCGAGTAGGGCGGCCACTGCGATGACCTGGATTGCGGGAACGACGGTGAGCGACGCGGGAATCGAATGTCGTAGAGCAGATCGGTTTTCGGCTGGGGAACGGATGGCTTTGCCGCTCCGTTCGTCGATCACGAGAACGCAGACGCGCCAGTGCGCCGGCGATCCAGAGGAAGTGCACGGCGATGACGGGGTGGGCGTAACCGGAAACGTCGACGCCCAGAAGCGGCGGCTTGGTGTATGCCACCGGGCCGGAGACCGAGCGCACCATCAGCGCTGCGACCTCGTCGGATGCGGTGACCACACCCCGACGACGAAGGCGGTAGCCCCCCGCGAGGCGAGGGGGCCGGTGATCGAGCGGGCACCTTCGTAGACGAAGTCCGCGAGCATGCTGACCGTCCCGAACGCGACAACGAACCGACACGCCCCCCATCGATGGTCGTGGCGGTTCGGTGGATTTCTTTCTGGAAGCGCGCGGCGGGAACCCGGTGCGGCGGATGGGTCACCGGCGTGTTTGGGCTGCGTCACTATGCTGCCTATCGGTAGCGGGGACGAGGAGGACCGGGCGGTGGGCGTGGCGGGCGAGTGTCGCGGACACCGATTCGCCGACGGCCCTCTCCACCAGTGACATCATCCCGCCGCGGGTGGTACCGATGATGATCATCAGGGCGTCGTTGGCGTCGGCGATCGTGGTCAACAGTCGAGCCGGGTTGCCCCGCCTCGAGTAGAACGCCCAGTTCCCGGGGATGGCGGCCAGCATCGCGCATGCCTCGCGGCGCTCTTGTTCGACAGCGTCGGCGATGCGTTGTTCCCAGTCGTCGCTGTCCGGGTCGATCGGCAGGTCATCGGTGTCGACGATGTGCGCTACATGCAGGAACGCGTTCAGTCGACCGGCAAGGTCCATCGCGTAGGTCAAGGCAGCGTGGCTTGCTGGGTGCCGGTCGAACCCCACGACCAGGTGGCACACCGGTTCTACCGAGGCGGCGGGGCCGTCCACCTGTAGCGGAGCGCGCCAGTCCCCTAGGTCGTCGCAGGAGGCGTGGCTGGGATCGTCCTCGGTCATTGTTTTCTCCTCATATTGTTTTCTCCTCATACGGAAGCCAGGACGAGACCGGCACCGCCGGCGACGACAGTCACCAGCAGGGTGCCGACCGCGTTCAACACGCCAGCGATGTACTTCTGACGTTGGATCAGCCGCACCGTCTCGAAACTGGCGGTGCTGAAGGTGGTGTACCCGCCGCAGAAACCGATGCCCACGATCAGCTGAAGTTCCTGGGGTAGTCCGTGGAAAAGGATCAGTCCGGTGACGAATCCGAGGAGCAGTGATCCGGTCACGTTGATGATCGCTGTCGCCCAGGGAAAATCCGACGCCCGGCGGTGCCTGATGGCCCCGTCGAGCACAAAACGGACGATCGCCCCTGCACTGCCCGCGCAGGCGATCCAGAGTGTCGTCATTGTGTTGCCTCCGCGGGCCGTGTCCGCAGTCGCGCGGCGATCGCGATTCCGGCGGTGGTGGCGACCAGACCCACCAGTACGGTGCCGGCCGCGTAGCTGCCGGCGGCCCACCACTGATGGCTGCGCAGAAACAGATCGGTATCGACGGCCAGTGTGCTGTAGGTAGTGAACGAACCGAGCATCCCGGTGCCCACCAACAGCCGGACCCGCTGCCGCCACCCTGTGTCCGGGCCCAGGCGAGCCAATCCCTCCAGCAGCATTCCGAGCAGGAACGCCCCGACGATGTTGATAGCGAAGGTCGTCACCGGCCAGCCACTCGCGGCAGAGGAACACCACAGTCCGAGTTGGTATCGGAGCGGGGCCCCGACCAATCCACCGACACCGACGGCGGCGATCGCGGACGCTCGCGCATGCAGCGGGCTTGGGGGCGCACTGTCGGGATCGACCGGTAGGGTCGGATTCGGGTCGTGATGGCCGTTCATGGACAGACTCCTTCCACTCAGGGAAAGGAGCCATCAGCCCCAGGGTTGGGGCGGTTCAGACAACCCCCTACGGGGCGGTCTCGGCGGAGATCCATCGCCGGACACCACTATAGCCTGACCAGGGATCGACCCAAGCAGATCCGATGTACGTTCGAGATTCTCGGTCAGCAGGCCGAGGTGTCTATGTGCCAGCGCTGCAGCTCAACAACCGAACCCGGTTGTTGAGCTCGACTAACGGCCACGACGGCACCGGCCACGACGGCACCGGCCGTGCAACGGGTCGGATTGGACACCTGTGTTCGCGTATCAAGCCCGGTATTCCCGATCCGCCGACCACCGCGATCTTCTCAACACGGGTACGTGGCACACGGCGTCACCAAGACGCTGAACATTTCGCCGAACACAGCATTGTCGTCGAACTCAGAGCGGGCACCAGGCTCGGAACCGAGGTTCATTGCCACGCCGCATCGACACGCAGTCGACTAGACCACACTCGAACATGAACTGCGCCACCCAATTTAACCCCACTGCAGTAGGTCGAGAGTGAATCGGGATACTTCGAATCGAACGCATAGAACGTCTGGCGCACAAGCGCACTCAACATACCGGTGACGAGCTACGTCAAAGTCAAAGACTCCAAGGGAACACACACGACGTGTCGAGGGCAATCATGTTCACTGGTAGATCGAGGACTTTTCGATCACAGAAGCTGTTCTATATGGTGGTTGTACGCGTAGCTCGGCGGGATGAATGCTACTGACCGGCGCTCCCGTGTGGTGGGTAAGTGCAGTCGTCTTCTGAACTAGTGCAGTCGTCTTCTGAAACTGACAGTTCCGCTGATCGATCGACCAGGGGCGGCTGCGTGCCAAAAACGTAAGCGGAACCGATCGTGTCAAAACAGTTCGTGTCGGTGAGTTGTGGCAGCCTTCGGCCCTGTGGGACACAAATACGGCTACGCCAGGGTCTCGACGACCGAACAGAACCCCGCTCTACAGAGCGACGCTCTGACGGCCTTCGGGTGCGAACGACTCTTCATCGACACCGTCAGCGGATCCACCACGACACGGCCAGCGCTCACCGAGCTCCTCGACACACTTCTGCCTGGCGACACGTTGTGCGTCTGGCGGCTCGACCGACTCGGCCGCAATCTCCCGCACCTGATCGAGCTCGTCGATGGACTCAAAGCCAGGGGAGTGGCGTTCGCATCCGTCACCGAACAAATCGACACCAGCACCGCCAACGGCGAGCTCATCTTCCACATCTTCGGTGCCCTCGCCGCCTTCGAACGCCAACTGCTCCGCGAGCGCACCAACGCCGGCCTCACCGCAGCCCGCGAGCGCGGGAAGATCGGAGGCCGCCCACCCGCACTCTCACCGGCCAGAAAGCGTGAGGCCACCCGAATGCGCAACCAGGGCAGCACAGTCGGTGACATCGCCGACGTGCTCGGCGTCAGCAAACGAACCCTGTACCGGCACTTCAATGAAAACCACTGACGGGAAGACGGCCGCGAAGACCCCTACCTTGCGCCGATCGACGGTTCCCACGGCACTAGAGTGAGAACGTCAGTAGACGCACAAAAGCGGAGTTCAGCCCGCCCAGGAGGCGGGCGCGCAGCGCGACGCTGCGGGCAAACGTGATGTGCAGAAGCTGGCCGAGGCGCGGCGCCTCACGGCGTTCCTGGTAGTGCCCAGGTTGGAGTGCCGCTTCCCTGCACGACAGCGTTATGCCGCCACGGTAGCTACAACGTGCAGGGAAGCATGCTCGACTCACAAGGGCGACTGAGCAGCAGGCCTCAAGACTGCTTGGTTAACTCTCAAACCGTCCGCTCTCAGCTCGGCAGCGAAGGTCCGTAACTCATCGCGGGTCAACTGGGCGTTGCCTTTGGTCAGACTATGGACTCGGGATCCGTTCGGAGACAACAGACGTAACGTGGTCTTGCTGTTCTTATTCACGGTCCATCCCTGGGCCTCGGCGTTAGCGCACAACAGCTCCAGTTCCGCTTCCAGAGAGCGGCCGACCTCGGAAGCAACGACTGCAGGAGCCGTCAGCCGCGGCCCCAACTTGTCCACATGCTTCTGAACCTGCAGAACGGCCGGACCGACGGCCGCCTCCACGTTGCCGTCCTCACGTTCGGGGTACTTAAGGGTCGTGAGGCCAAAGACGTCCGACGGCAATCGCGCATCGCCTGTGAGCAGCAGGTAGGCACGCTCCCTGCCGAGTACGCCTATGAACAGGCCCAACTCCAAGATGACATTGTCACGCACCGCAGGTGACGTACTGCCCCGGCTGGTCGTTGTATCATCCGGAGAAGCAACAAGAATCGCGAAATCGTGTCCCCGTGCGACGTCGATTAGAGCGTCGATTGCATACCCGCCTGGGGCAAACACACCCTGATCCCACACAGTGGTTTCACACACCCGCCGTTCTTGCAGAAGGGACTGCCCCGAGTTCGGTTGACTCGTGGGGTTGAGTGAATCAGGCCGCGTGTGCGGACTGATTGATTGTCTCAAACTCGATCGGCGTGAGCTTGCCGAGGCGCCGTTGGCGGCGCTTGCGGTGGTACGTCCGCTCAATCCAGGTGACGATCGCCAGCCGCAGTTGCTCGCGCGTGGACCAGCGTTGACGGTCTAGGACGTTCTTCTGCAGCAGAGCAAAGAACGATTCCATCGCAGCGTTGTCGCCGCACGCCCCGACGCGACCCATTGATCCGCGTAAATCGCTGTGGGACAACGCATGCACGAACTTCCTGGATCGAAATTGGGCAAGTTCAACCGGTCGTTGCAACACCGGGCTGTTGGAGTGAGCTTAGCTGCTCGGTGAAGACCTCGGTTGGGGTCTGCCATCCAAGAACTTTCCGTGGCCGGTTGTTGACTGCGAGTGCGACGGCTTCGAGGTCCCGGGCGGACCATCGGGACAGATCCGTCCCTTTCGGGAAGTATTGCCTCAGAACACCATTGGTGTTCTCAATCGTCGGTCGTTGCCAAGGGGAGTGGGGGTCGGCGAAGTACACTTTGGTGCCTGTTTCGAGCGCGAACTGGGCATGCCCGGACAGTTCTTTGCCTCGATCCCAGGTGAGGGTCTTGCGAAGCTGCTCGGGGAGCTCGGCCATCGATTCCCTCAGAGCGGCGTTCATCGCGACGGCGCCGTAACCGCCCAGCGATGGACCGTTCTTCACCAGTGGGTTCTCGCCCCAGCCATCCAGCCGAGGAAGGTGGACGAGGATTGTTGATCGACTGCTGCGCTCAACGAGTGTGCCGATTGCGGAGCGGCCCGTGCCGATGATCAGGTCACCCTCCCAATGCCCCGGGAACGCGCGATCATCGGCTTCAGCTGGGCGTTCGGAGAGAACGACATCCGCGGTGACATGCCCCTGCGGCTGGTTCTGCGACCGAGCGCGTGGCTCCCTCAATGCGCGGCCAGTGCGCAGACACGTCACCAGCTCCCGCTTGAGGGCTCCGCGGCCCTCGATGAACAATGACTGGTAGATCGCCTCGTGGCTGATGCGCATGGACTCATCATCCGGGAAGTCGATTCTCAACCGATGCGAAATCTGTTCCGGACTCCACGCCGTCGTCCACTTTCGGTCTTGGCGATGCGGCTTGTTCAGCCCCTTCCATGCCGGTGTCTGCGGCCCACCGACGACGGTGCCGTCGGGTAGCCGAACGCTGCCAGCCAAACGTTCCTGTACGTATTCACGCAACTGTTTGTTGCCCAACAGTTTCGCGGACTTTGGTTGTTTCGAGGCCTGTTGCGCTTTCCACTGCGCGACCAGGGCACGGTAGACCAGTTTTCCACCCCTGGTCGCTGCGTTACGGCGCAGTTCGCGTGAGATCGTGCCCGGGTCGCGGCCGATCCTGCGAGCAATTTCACGCACACCGACGTCCTGGGCACGTAGGAGTGTAATTTCCTCGCGTTCGGCGAACGAGAGGTAGCGGACGGTGGGCTCATCCAGACTCAGTGGCGTCATACCGCCAGCGTGGCGGAACCACCGCGACCCAACCGGGACCGACACGTCGACCGCCAAAGACGCCTCCGCAGTACTCATTCCGGTTGCGATCAACCGCCAGAACTGACGTTGCACCGCCCGCGAAGGCTCCGGCCTCCCGGGCGAACGCATCGCCGGCCGAAGCGCACGATCAGCACGCCACTGGCGACGAGCCCCCTCTGGAACATCGCTGGTCTTCTTGCTCCAGTCCGCTGTAGCCATATCGCATACCTCCGAGATCAGGGTGTTGCGACGACCAGTTGAATCCACCTTGACTACCGCGGTCCGAGTGGACAGTCGTCCCCACCGAGCCGCGTTGCGCCACAGCATTGTTCAATGCGGACACCGCCAACGAGGCCTTCATGCGGGGGTCGATCGAGTACCCGACGATCCTGTTCGACCACACGTCCTTGATCGCACACAAGTACAGCTTGCCTTCCTCGGTGCGGTGTTCGGTGATGTCCGTCAGCCACAACTCGTCCGCAGCCTGTGCAGTGAACTGGCGATCCACGAGGTCATCGTGGACGGGCGGCCCCGCTTTTCTGTTCAGGCCGCGCTTCTTGGAGAACACCGACCAGATGCGCTCCTGTGAGCACAACCGAGCGACCCTGTTCTCGCCGGCGGTGATGCCGTGATCGGGTAGCTCGTCGGCGATGAAGCGGTACCCGAACCTGGGGTCGTCGGCATGGATGGAACGGGCAGCGTGGATCAAGTGCGCATCCTCCCAATCACGTTGCGTCACTGGTTGATTCTTCCGTTTGTAGAATGCTTGGGTGGAGAATCCGAGCACCCGGCAGGTCACCGTGACGGGAACTCCGTCGGCGGCAAGATCGAGGACCAGCGGGTAGATCATTTTGGGTTGACGTCCCGCGACAAGTAGGCGACGGCTCGGCGCATGACCTCGGCTTCTTGCTCGAGCAACTTGATGCGTTTTCGCGCCTCTCGCAGCTCGCTCGAATCATCGGGTGCCGACGACGAACCTGGCCCGATTCCGTCGTCGCGGTCGGCGATCTTGAGCCATCGATGCAGACAGCCTTCGGAGATTCCGAAGTCCTTCGCGATCTGACGGAGCGGAGCCTCGCCCTTGCGGGCGACGGCGATGACGTCGCGGCGAAACTCGTCGGGGAATGCTTTAGCCTCGATCTTTCGTCGAACTGGTGCGGTGGCCTGAGCGGTTCGAGATTGTGATTGTCGGTGACGATCCCGCCGAACCCCCACGTCGGATCCGGCCGATAGCGATCGGTCAGCGCTCGGATCCACGGTCCGAGTGGTGTGTCCTTTCGGTCGTCGGTGCGGGTGGATGAGGTCAGGCGGGCGCCGGGAGCGCCGCCAGTCGGGTCAGTGCGGTGACGATCAGGTCCGACCACGATGCATCCTTCGAGAGACGAAGGTGGATGCGGCGGGCGTGGGCGGCAATGCGGCCGGCGATCGAAAAGATCCGCAGCCGTATGCGTTTGGGTTCCCACCTGCGGGCGTCGTGGTCGGTGAAGGCCAGCATCTGCGTCCATGCGGTCAGCTCGGTCGCCAGTTGAACGATCATCAGCCAGATGCGGTTCTGGTCGAACCCGTGCAGCGGCAGGTTCTCGAGCCCGGTGTCCTTGGCGATGCGGATGCGATCTTCGCAGCGGGCTCGGCGGCGGTGCCGCAACTCCAGACGCTGTAGTGATCCTCGAATACTGTTGGTGGCGAACGCGGTCAGGCGCATCCCGTTCGAATCGGTGAACCGCAACTGAGCACCGGGGTGGGGTCGCTCCTTGCGGACGATCACGCGCATCCCAGCCGGCCAGGCGCTCAGGTCGAGCATCCCGGTGGCGTCGGTGACCCAGGCACCGGCGCGGACCGTCTGCTCGGAGTCGATCGCGGCGTCCCACGCGGCATCGGGGATCTGCTCGAGCGCGGCTGGCAGGTCCCCGATAGTGGGACCACCGCGTTCTAGAGCCACGGTGTCGGTGAGCCCGAACCCGACCGAGTAAGACACTCGGCGGCGGTGCAGAAAATCCAGGAACGCGTGGCTCGCACCGGCACCGTCGGTGCGGATCAGGACTTTGCGGCCGGGTCGGCCGCTGTGGGTGGAGGGCAACTGTGCCAATGCTTTCCGAGCGATCGCGATGTGATCGGCGGCGGTGTTCGAGCCGGTGTTGCCCGCCCGGAGCAGCGCGGCGACGGGCTCTCCGGTACCCGGTTGTCCGTGATCGACGAACGCCAACAGCGGGTGGAAACCGAAGCCTCGTTTGTAGGTCGGCGCGGCGAGTTCCTTCTCCGAATGGGCGCGGACCAACGTCGCATCGAGGTCGATCACGATCGGGTGGTCGGCGTCGATGTCGTGGTCGGGTGCGTGCTCGCCCGCGTGGGACCACGCCGTCGACCGGGCGGCGGCGCGGGCGGTGTCGATCGCGGTCAGGAC